>JBBCKI010000049.1:0-79907 GCA_037190965.1 Chthoniobacteraceae bacterium | reverse complement strand
GCCTTTCAGGATGCGGTAAACCCAGAATTGACGGCAGCACGGATCAGAAAATGGGGGAGTCGCTGAAGAAGGTCCGAGCGGCACTCACCGAAGCCCGCCGGTCAGAGTTCGACGAATCGCTAAGAGTTATTGCATTTTCTGATGTAAATAGTTTGGGGAATTTCGTTGTATTGGACGGGAGTGGAGGATTTTTACCGGAATGTCAAGTCGGGCTTGGAACTGGATCGTTAGTAGGTATAACGGGATATAATGACAATAAATGAGAAGGTGATGAAATATATTTATTTAATATTCAATTGGGCGTTTGGGTTTCTATTCCTATCGATGGGGGCATTTAGTTTAACTTTTTCAGTTAGATCTGGACTGTGTCTTATCGTTGCATCTGCGCTTTTCCTGCCTCCGGTGAGGAGTTTTGTCTATGCAAAATCCAACAAGACGCTCTCTGTGCAGCTTAGGGTAATTCTCGTATTTGCACTGATTCTGGCCAGTAGTTTCTTTTCCACAAAGGAGGCTATGGTGAGGATTGATCGCGAAAATCAAGAGGCGGCACGCATGAAATCCGAAAGAGAAATCCGGTTGCGGCAGGAAACTATTGATTATTTCACCGTCAACCGTGAAGAGATAATTTCCTCAGTAAAGAAGGCGCTTTTGGAAAGGAATTATCAGTTAGTTATTTCTGAATCCAATAGGTATCTAGTCTCTAATGATAAAGAGTTAACTCAAATAAACATTCAGGCAAAGAACGAAGTTCAAGCGATCCAGAAAGCGGAAAAAACCAAGCAGCTATTGGATGAATTGAAGGGGGTTTCGAGTAATGAATATGAGAAGAACAGGAATTTATATCAGCAGTTGTTAAGGTTACATCCCGATAATGAATCTTACAAAACCAAATTGTCGTTTTACGGCGGAAAGGTCGAGGAAGAGAAGCAAAAGCAAATCGCCGCTCAATTAATCTCCACAAAGGAAGAAACGCATTCTCCTGCACCCATGAACTGGCGGTATTTTCACGGTGACTATGAGATGGGTAGGGGGCGCGTACATAGAGCAATTACCGAGAGCACCAACACGGTGAATTTTGGATTTCCCTATCGCGGGCATCAGAACGGAACACTTATTCTTCGAACCCATCCAAAGTATGGGAAAGATGTGATTTTTGAAATCGAGAGAGGGCAACTTCTCGTAAGAAACTACGAAGATTCCAAAGCACTTGTCCGGTTTGATGATTCCGATCCAATAAGCTACAAGATAGTTGGCGCTGAAGACCATAGCACTACCTCCGCTTTTTTTCGAGATTACCAAGGGTTTGTCTCGAAGATGCTTAAATCGAAGAAGGTTCGGATTTCAATTCCTGTATACCAACAGGGGAATCCTGTATTCGAATTTGATGTTAGCGAATTTTCCTCAGACGCCTATCTTGAAAATAGCCAAAAGGCTGGAAAATAATGAGCGTATTTTATTCCGTCGATTTGTGGATACTTGATCGACGTTGAACCTAACCTCCGCTAACCCCTTCTCGATTTCGAGGTTATCGCCTTTTTACAGAGTAAATTTAAGAAAATTAATCATTTTAACCATTTTAACATCTTCTTTGAAAAATTCGCTTTCGCCCTGCGCGTGCGCGAGAGATTGCCCGCGAGGGAGCGCGTTTGGTTTTGTTTATTTTTGGAAAATTGGGTTAACAGGAAAGATAATCTATTAAGTTGCTTGGTTTCAGTAACTTACAAATCTTCAGGAAGGGGTGCTAGAGGTTAATTCCGGTTAAATTAGGCTTTGCGGCCTTCCATGCACGGAACTTCCGGTCGTCGATGAAATGCCGCTTGCCGCGTCCATCGAACCAGAAACGGACGCCTTTTCCATTGTGGCAATCGGTCCCGACGTAAACGCGGACGGCCCGGCCTTCTGGTTTGTGAAACTTGCCTATCGTGCGCATCTGGACGATTCGGCGGCGTGAGGGTTTAGATTTAGTCATAAGGGTTCAATGTGCCAAAAGTTGCTGTCACCATCCTTTGCCCTGGTAGTAAATCGGCGTTTTCATCCCATATTCGTTCTGAAGTTGCAGTAACGGAAGCGCTTCTAAAACTTCGCGCTTCATCATGTCGGCCAAGCACTCGCCCAACGCTTTTATCGGCCCGCGCTGGTCGTATTTAAAACACGCTAAACGGCGCGTGTAAATGGTCAGAAAACTCAAAGGGCATACTTGTGCCCGCATAAGTCCGTCGGGGCATCTGTGGGTCTTCCGCTGCGATTCTGAAAGGGTTTGAAAGTGCGCGAACAATCTGCGAATTTCCATTTCCTGTTTCTCCGCACCGTTGCCGATTTCTCCAGCCTGGAAGCGTTTCAAAATGTCGCCGATTTCTCGCCGGATTAAGGCGCAAGACCATTTTGCGATGTCGAGAGTGATCATCGGCGCGTGGATGTTACAGCCAACGGCCACAAGAGCGGCTAGCTTTAACGCCTTTAGATGGGCGCGATTCCAAAGTTCGGCCTCAGTTTCGAGGGCTGAATGGTTGATTTTAAAATCCGCGTCGTCGTTTAACTCATCGAACAATGCGAGGGCATCTGTCTGCGTGGCAACGGGCGAGCAAGTATGGTTTTGCGCCGTGTTGATAGCGGTGGTCACAAGCTCAACAAAGGCCGCTACAAGTCCCGGCGATGGCGGCTCAAACGGTGTCGGGTTTCGTTGTGGTCGAGGCCCGTCATATTCGATGATTGTAAAGCGTGGAATCAAGCCCTCCGCAATGTGGCTGGCATCCAAGCCATTAAAGAATGTCTCCGGCGTGCTCTCGCCTAAAAGCGTGACATTCGGCGCTTGTATTATGCGTGTGTTTTTTTCCGAATCAGAATAGACGCTGGAACGAAGAACCTTGGAATGGCCGCTCTTTGAATAAATATCCAGTAATACTTTCCGAAGCATTACCAGAGGGCTTGCCGCTTTCGGGTCACATATTTGTTGCAAGGTGAGTCCAAATTCGCCAAGGACGGAAACGAAGCATGGCCGTGTGTCCATGAATTTGACAAGGGCTTGACCGGAGGCAAAAGCCGCCGGGCCTATAAATTGATCGGCCATTGGAATCGTCTGGCGAACCGCCGCCATGAGGTTGTCGATGCCGGTCGCTGCGCCCTCCTTTCCGCGCCCTGTCTTCGCGAGAAGGATGATGTATTGATTCAAGCCCGTTCCAGAAATGTTATAGGAGCGGCCACAAACGCCTGCGCAAAGCGCGATTGCCGCCGATAACGCAACCTCTTTAATTGGGCGAACTGAGGAAAAGAAAATATATTCCGCGACCTGCCCGACCAATCCCGGTGGAAATGTACAGCGAGTCACTGGCTGTTCGTGCTCTCGTTTAGGAATGCTGTATTCAAGCGGTTCTGCGGCCTCTGGCGTTGGCCCGCGCATCAATGCACTAATATCGACCGCCGGAGCCGCTTTCGCCCAAGGTGAGTTCATTTAGAGGCCCCTCCCTTTGCCGAGACGGTGCGCTTGGCGATGAACTCCTCAACGGCTAAGGCTGGAACACGAACACAGCGTCGGCCAATTTTGACTTTCGGCAATACCCCATTGTCTGCCAGTCGTCGGGCGTAATTTGTTACAACTCCTAAACGAAGTCCGACTTGCTCGAAGGTAAGGAGGGGCGATTGTGGGATACTATTGGGTACTTTGGTCTGTTTCATCCAAGCAAGTTACCACAAGGGATGCTCTGCACCTCTGTCGGGAAAACCGCCTTGGCTGTCAGCTTTTTGGTCCGATTTGTCGGGATTTTGTTGCCTTGGTCGCTAATACCTTGATGGGTTTTTTGTCGGGAAAATCGCTTCGTTTGTCGGGGTTTTTCGAGATTCTGCCGGATTTCTCAAAAAAGGAAAATCTTTCAAAAAAATTCTCAGGCTGGTCTGGCAACCCAAATTCAAGAAGCAATAGCAACAAGCCATTCAGGGGATCAATCTGCATGCTTGGCAAAGGATTCATAATGAAATACCCCCATAATTTTTCAACATGCGCACCAATTTGATCCGCTTTCGCTTTGGGCCACTCCTTTCCCGCTGAGGTGACTGAGGATTCGATAAAATCCATAAACTTCTTTTTTGCTCTTCTTTTATGCGTGGTTTCTTCCGTGGCGTTTTCCACTAGCTTCCCAAACGGCACCTTCAATCCATTTTCCCATTGTTCTTTAGGGGAGAGAGCTTTGATTTGTTTTTCCGGCATCGATTCCGCCTTTTTTTGAGCGTCAATCATCTTTTGTGTCAAGAAGTCAGACTTCCACCTAACCGAATCAGTTTCAATGGCCCGATCACACGCCCGTAATAGCGCGACTGCTTGCTTGGCGGCACTCTCGACATCTGAATAAACTTTGAATAGTTCCACAGCAATGGGCGCGACTTCCTGCCGGGTGAGCGCATAGGCAGGAATCTCGGGAGCCGGTGGCGTGGGCGTCTCAGGAGCCAGTGGTTTGGGTGTCTCGGGAGTCGTGGGTTTGGGCTTTTGTCGGATGGTACGCTTTTTTTGGGCTGGTGTTGTCATGCAATGGCCTCTCTCAATTCGATAATTTTGGGATTCTTCAATATTGCCTCGGGAGTGAGTGCGAAGTATTCGTGCGCGGCCTCGGGCGTGGTAATCTCGGCGTAATGGGCAAAGAGCATCGCCGTATCACTGTGCCCAAGGGCGCGTGCAGTTGCCGCCGCGTCATTGCTGCCCGCAAGGGTGTAAGAGGCGAAACTGTGCCGCAACCCGTCATTGATCCACGCAATGCCCTTTTCCTTGAGGGTGTCCCGGTAGGCTCGTTCTCGTTTTGGGAAATTCGGCTGGATGATTGGCCGGGCCGTATCGCAGGCGAAGAACTTTTCAAGCCATGCCCGCAACGGCTCCTTCACGTCCACAAGGCGGCGTGCGCCAGTCTTGGTTCCCGCTGCTGAAAGGTCGATGCGCCATTGCGTTCCGCGCCGCAATACTTGATCCCAGGTCAACCGCTGCGCCTCAAATGGCCGCAATCCGGCGAAGAGGCCCAACAATACTGTGGCGAACACGTCGCGGGATTTCTCCGGGAGTGTCGCCGCCTCTGTGAGCATGACGCGCACTTGTGCAGGGGTGTAAATCTCCGGGCGACCTGTTGCCACTTTGACACGCACGGCATCGCGGGCGGGGTTCGTGGGGCAAGCCTTTTGGATACGCGCCCACTCAAAGAATGCCGAAAGGACGCGCCGAAAATGGTTCTTGGTGCGGTCGCCCACCTTCCGGGCACCAATCCATTGATCCAAGGTTGCCGTCGTGATCTCCGAAGCGTAGGTTTTGCCGTGATCGTCGGCAAAGGTATCCAGTCGGTTCTTTAGCTCGTAAAGATAATACTTCGATTTCTTCGCTGCCCGCTGAACCTCAAGAAACCGCTCTACAAGCTCGGAAATCGGGGCGCTCTTCTCTGTGGCCTGTAAGTGAAGGATATAGTGCTCTACGGCATCGGAGAGTGTTTTACCAAAGGGGGTGAGGCGCTTTTGGCAGGTGACGGCCTCATCCTGTAAGGAGACGGTGAGAGCCGCTGCTTTCTGACGGCCCAAGTTCCCGGCCTTCACCTCCTCCTCAATCAAAAAGTTGTTCGCCGCTTCCTTCGTCTTGAATATGTTGCGCTTCCGCCCGCCGCCCGGCGCGTCAAAGTAAACCGCCCACTTGAATTTTGGATTTTTGGCATCCGAAAACTTTTTGATCTGTGGTGCGCTCATTCTGCCCCATAGTGCCCCATAAATTCCTGTGGAACACAAGAAAATCCGTCGGTAATCCGTCGGAGCGTCCTGGAGCCCTGATAAACACAAGAAGAATTAAGGCTTCCTAAACCTTAGATGTGGGTTCGATTCCCGCCGGGGACATTGCTCTAAAATGCTCGTTCTTAAGGGCTTGCGGGGGAAATGAGGCAAAGTTGAGGTTTTCATATTCTGTAAGTGCTTGGAAGGTCTAGGACTTACGCATGGAGTGGTGCATGCACAACCCTGTCTCTCAGGGAGCCACATTCTTCACGGTGCCCGGCGCTCTTTTCTCGCATCGGCGAGACGAATAAAATCCTTCGCTACTGCACAAGTCGTATCGAGGGACTATCACTCCAGCTCAATTCATCCGTTCCGCCGGACGTTTTGATATCCCTTTCGTCGATGGATGGCCTTAAAGCCCGCACCATTTTTGAGAGGCCCTTTTTTGAAATGCGATGGCTTGCTTGACCGTATCGGTTTTCGGCAGGATGGAACCATGCTTGATCCATTTTCGCGTGGCGAAGTGCTGCTGAGGGAGCGTGTTGATCCCCGTTTTCAGCCTGTCTTTCTGGCCGACGATCCATATCTCGGGGCCGGGCGAAAAGAAACAATGGATGCCTATCTCCCTTCCGATGCCTTTGGAAAACCCAGGCCCGCGGTGTTGCTGATTCACGGGGGTGGCTGGTACGGTGGTGACAAACGGGGAGCTCGAGAACAGAACATTGGCAATACGCTTGCGATGCAAGGGTATGCCGTTTTTTCAATCAACTACGCGTTGAACCGAGGAACCGGCCCGGGTGGAGGTAAGGGCCGGTTCGAAACGCTTGCATGGCCCGGCAATCTTTTCGACTGCAAATCAGCGCTTCGGTATTTGCGTCGGGAGGCCAACCGTTTTGGTATCGATCGGGAACGGATTGGCGTCATGGGCTGTTCCGCAGGGGGGCATCTGGCGATGATGCTTTCGGCCACCGCTCAAGAGGAACGGTGGAATCGCGGCGGCCTTTATATTTCCGAGGCAAACAATGTTGCTTGCCTCATCAACTTTTACGGGCCCCATTATCTTCCGCAGCCGTTTTTGGCCGACTTTTTCGAACGGCCCAATGAAGTGGAATCGCGTACGATTCTGGCGGAGGCGACGCCGCGGAATTATTTTCACAAAGGAATGCCGCCCACGCTCGTTGCCCACGGCACGGCCGATGATATCGTACCCGTGGCGATGGGACGTGAACTGGTTGCCGAACTGGCTGCCTTGGGGATCACCCACCGCTATGTGGAAGTGCCAGAAGGTCCTCACAGTTTCGATTTGCAACCGAGGCAGGCCGATCTCCGTCCCGCGGTACTTGGGTTTCTCGAGGAATATTTGGCTGCACGCCCTCGGTAAGTGAGGGGCGTACCGCCTGCAACCGATGTCGCCGGATCTTTCGGCAAAGGGCTTTGCGACACCCTCATGAATGAATGTTACCCGGCTTTTGAGCTAATGCATGAGCTTGGTAAAGCGGTGAAGAGAGAGCGCGCGAGGAACTAGGTTGTGTCTACGAATTTTCCGAGGAGCGGCTAAAAGGCGCTTTTTGGCCAAAAAACGCGGCGGTCAGGGGTCCGAATCTCGATTCGGTCTCCTTCGATCGTCTCGTTTTTGATTCAAAAATCGCTCTTTTAGCCATCTCTCAATTCGTAGACACAACCTAGATGTAGACACAACCTAGAGCAATTCTGGCCGGCAAGGTGCCTCCTGACGACCATCAGGTCGAGGGCGGTGCCATCTCATCGGGACGCCTATTTCTCCGATGGAACAACGATGCCGCGGAGGATCAGGTTTTGGCAAAAGATGAACACCAAAAGCGTCGGGATGGAGGTCAGAATCAACGATGCATAGACGACCGGCGGATCGACGAGATTTCTAAGCTGGTAGAGGTCGACCATGATCGTCCACATCTTCGGGTCAGGTGCGAGGATGAGGGCGTAAAAGAACGCTCCGTAAGCAGCGGTGAAGGCGCCCAGTCCAATCACGGCCAGGATGGGCCGGGAGAGCGTCATCGTGATCCCCCAAAATATCGTCCACTCACTCGCGCCGTCTAGCTCCGCGGCTTCGTAGAGCTCCTTGGGAAGGCTGTCGAAAAATCCTTTGAGCAGGAAAATGGAGAAGCCGTTTGCCAGCCCGGGAAGGACCAAAGCTCCAAAGGTGTTGAGGAGGTGAAACTCCTTCATTTGAAGAAAGACCGGGATCATGGTCACTTCGGCCGGGAATGAGAGCGTCGCCAGACAGAAGAGAAGGATGAAATAGGTCTGCCGCAGCTTGAAGCGCGAGAGCGCGTAGGCCGCCAGCGGGTTGACGACCAGGGCCCCGGTCACGGAGAGGATCACCAGGATGAAGGTGTTTGTGATGGAGCGCCCGTGCAGCAGGATCTCATCGAGCACATAACGGTAATTCTGGGTAAGGAGCTGCCTCTTCCAAAAGCCGGCCTCTTTCTCGAAGGCGAGGCGGTCGAGTTGCTGCTGCGGAATTGCTGCGCTGCCCTCTCCCCGCTCTCCGGCCCACGCAGCGAATAGAACGTCGAGAGTGACGACGCGCAGGTGTTCCGACCGGGCGCGGGTTCGTACGAATTCCTCTTTGCCGATTCCGAGGGTGCTCCGGGCGGCTTTTCCCGCTTCGGTGAGTTCGACGAAATCGGGCCGCAGCACTCTGCTGACAAAGAAGAACCATTCTTGCTCTCCGTTCGCGGGCACTGTCGCCGGAAAGGGAACTTCCCGGTAGGACCGATAAGCGGTGCCATGCCGGGTATTGTAATTTGCCACGGCTTCCCCAAACCGCCGTGGAAGGAAGACGGCTCGATAGTAACCGCCCGCATTCCAGGGGATCAGGCGCTCCGGCGGTTGGGTTTCGCAAAATTCGCCGTACTTCGCGGCCAGTTTGCCGGACCCGCCGGCGGGGCCGACGATTTTGAGGTTGGGCGGCGCAATGGCGGTCGGCTTGGTAAACTCGGTTTCAAGGGCCGAGTTGAGCCGGGAGAGATCGTTCCCGTACTGGTTGAGAAGCCAGATCCGGAAGGCGCGGTTTCCGTAAGAGGGTAGCCTTGCATCGGCGCGGGAGAAAGCCAGCGCTTCGAACCGGGAAGAGTGCGGCCCGGTCTCGCGCAGGAATGTTTTCCAGAGTTCGCAAGGGCCGTCTTCCCGCGCTTCGGGCAGGGATGTGTCGCCGAACCGCGCGCCGGGATCGCCCCACGCCATGCGCAGGAGTTCGGGCGAGTTCCCATATCTCGCTTCGAGATAACGGCTCCAGCATTCCTGCCGGTCGAAAAGCCACGAGGGAAAAAAGGCTGCACCAGAGCGCGAATCGACCGAGCCGGAAGCCATGATGAGAAACGGGGCCACCATCGTGATGCCCCCCAGCAGGAGAAGCGCGTAGATGCTCAGGTAAAGCAGCCGGACTTGGAGCGAACGATGAGCAGTGGGTGAAAACATCGCTATTTTGCCGTTTTGAATTCCATTTGGCTGATGCGCCTGAGTTGCACCACCGTAAACCCGACGAGCATGCTCCCGAGCACCCACGCCATTGCCGTTGCCGGGCCGAAACGCAGGCGCGTGAACGCTTCGTAGAAGATCTTCAACGAAGCCACCTCCGTCATCCCCTCGGGACCGCCTCCGGTCATGATAAGGATGTTCGTTGCCCCGTGGAAGGCAGCCGAAACGGCGCCGACAAAATTGATGAAGATCAAGGCCCGCAGGCTTGGAAAGACGATCTTGCCGGTCTTGTGCCAGAACCCTGCGCCGTCGATCTCCGCCGCTTCGAACTGCTCTTCGGGAATCGTTTTGAGCGCGGCGAGATAGATCAGGCAGCCCGGTCCTGCCCCCGCCCAGATGCCGGGGATCGCGCAGGAAAGCATGGCCAGCCGGGGTTCGTCCGTCCACGCCCGGCGCGCTTCAAACCCAAGGAGGCGCAGCGCCTCGTTCAGCGGCCCGTCCATCCCAAAAAGTTCGCGCCACAGAAAGAAGATCGCCCCGGCGCTCATGACCGCCGGAAGGTAGTAGACCGTGCGATAGAGGATCTTGTACTTCGGGATCAGGTGCAGCGCGTAGGCCAAAAGAATGGGGGTAACGAAACCGAAGGTGAGCGTATAGGCGGCGAAGTGAAAAGTCGCCAGGATGGAGCTCCAGAACGTCGGATCGAAAAGGACGTGGGCAAAGTTGTCGAGCCCGACGAACGAGGAATCGAGGATCAGTTCATAATCCTGAAACGCCATCACCGTTCCGCGAAGGAGAGGGATGTAATTCCAAACCAGGATCAGCCCCAGGGCGGGAAACAGACAGAGCCACGGGAGCAAGCCGCGGCCCGCCACCGGGCGCGGCATCATCGCGCCGCTGCGTGCAAAAAGCCGCGAGACATTCCACCCGACGGCCCCGAACGCACCGCAGATACCGAGGATGACTGCCGCCGCCACCGTGCGGCGCGATTGCATCGTCTCGGGAGCAACATAGCCGATCATTCGCTCGTTGGTGCGCTTGACGGCAGCATCCAGGATTGCCTGGATCCGCGCCCGGACCTCCTCGCGGTTCCCTGCCAGCCATGCCTTGCGGATTTCGTTGCTCAGGAGAATCCGGTCCAACGGGAGCGTCATTTCCAGATAGATCTGGTTGCAGTTCTTCCCGTAAGGCTCCGGCTTGGCATTCCGCAGGGCTTCCTCGAACTCCTGCTCCAGCCTAGGTGGGGTGAGACTCAAGAACGCTTCGTGGCCGTGCTGGCGCAAGGTGAGGGGGTTGACCTGGGCGGCCTGGCCGAGTTCCACCATCGTCGCCACGCGGACTTGCTCGGCCTCCGGTCCCGTCATGAAAGAGACATACCGCCACGCGGCATCGCGGACCCGGGGGTCGCGGATGCCGGAACAGATGCCGAGAATCCATGCGTTGATCTGGGAGCCTCTGAATCCAGTCGGCCCCTTGGGAACGGCTCCGAATGCAAACCGTTCCGGGTCGAACCGCACGGTGTCGCCAACGCTGTCGAAAAACATGCCGGTCTCTGCTCTCTCCTGGGTCGTGGGAGTTCCATTGATTCGCACGGCAAGCCGCTCGATCTCCACCAACTGGTAATAAAACTCGACGGCTGTCACCACCTCCGGCGTGTTGAACGCCGCCCGCCATTGGCCGGGGGCAGTCTCCTTGAGGGCATCGCCCCCGGCGGACCAGATGAAGTTCATCAGGTCCCACGCCGCGCTTGGGCCCGCGTTGAAGGTGATCGGTTTGTACTGTGGTCCGGTCTGGCGGATTTTCCGCGCGAACTGGAGCATCTCGTCCCAATTTCCGGGAGCGCGATCGGGAAGACCCGCGTCACGGAAGATTTCACGGTTGTAAAAGAGCCCCGCCACGAAAGGGGGGAGCGGTAACCCATAGAGTCGCTGCGTCTGATCCGGGCCCGGGCGATAAACCACGTCCCGGACCGAGGCCGGAATTCGGCGGCCGAAATCGGTTCCGGCTTTCTCCGCGGCCGCGACCTCCTTGTCGAGGGGGGCGACCATCCCTTTGCTTACAAAGCTGTCGATGCTCCGAAACTTCATCATCAAAACGTCGGGCGCGATCCCCCCGGCGATCATCATGATCGTAGTGACCTCCGGGTTCATATTTTCAAGACGGAGACCTTCCGCCGGCTCCAACTCCACATCGGGATTGAGCTGGAGGACAGCATGGCCTGGACACGGCATCTTGTCGGAGGGCTGACGGTGGCGGCTCTCAATGTCAAACGGCGCCTGACAATCCAGTGCATGGAGGACGCCTTGGCCGCTCCGCATTTCGATTCCCCCCAGATCCAGGATGCCGTGCTGGTCTTCCCCAACAAAACCCGGGACAAGCTGATTGCCTGGGCCAAGGAGTATCGACTGCCGACGGTCTTCCTCAACCCGCCGACGGAAATCGCGACGGAAAATTTCGCCTCCGCGGATTACTTCGGCGCGGGCCGCAGACTCGGGGAGGCATTGCGCCTCTCAGGAAGAAGGCACGTCCTTTTCATCTGTGACCGGGCGTATCACAAGAGCACGTCGAACCGGTTGCGCATCTCTGGCCTGCTCACAGGGCTCGAATACGGGGCGGATTCGGGCATGCGTTACGAAATCGTCTTTACCAACGGGGGGATCTCCGAAGAAGTCGGGCGTCAGGTGCTGTCCGATTACATCGAACGGACGAAATCCCAGCCCGATGCCATCTGCACCCCAGGCGATTTCCTGGCGCTCGGCTGTCTGCGGGAGCTGAAGGCCAGGGGGATCCAATGCCCTGAGGAGGTCAGCATCATCGGGGGCACCGGCTTGAACCTGGACCGCTCCGATTGCCCGCAACTCACGCGGATCAGCCATCCGTTCGAAGAGATCGGGCATCAACTGATTACGCTGCTGATGGATCAGATCGCCCACCCCGAACGCCCAATCCCAGGCCGGTTCGTTCCGATGCGATGGCTCGGCGGCGCCACCACGACCGCCGAGGAAAACCGGATTCTTTTCCAGGCATGATCTCGGCCGACTCGCTAGATTAAACAAGACGCCAAAATTTGCCGGGCTTGTTTGTAAACGGGGAGATCGACGAGCCGGCCCTCCACCTGGAGCGAACCGCGACATCCGGCGGATTCGTAGGCGGCCACCGCGCGGCGGCACCATGCCACGTGCGCGGGTGAGGGGGTATGGACGCCGCGCAACCATTCCACTTGGCGCGGGTGGATGACCATTTTGGAGCCAAACCCCAGCGACCGGCCGACGCGGGCGTCCCGCTCGAAAGCAGCGGAGTCGTCCAGGAGCGGAAAGACGGCGTCGATCGGCGGCTCCAGCCGCAACGCCCGCGAGACGAGCGCCAGCACCCCCATCGCGTACTGGCGTTCCAAGCCTTCCGCGGTCCATTCCACCCCCAGATCGAGCGCGAAGTCGACCGAACCAAATGCCGCCTGCCGCACGCGGCTGTTGCATCCGGCGATCGCCTCGAAATTCAGGACGCCGAGGGCGGTCTCGATCAACGGGACGATTTCCCTTTCCGGCACCGCCCGCGCAACGGCCTCGACATCGTCGGGCCGTTCGCATTTGGGGAGAACGATCCCGTCGGCCGGGACGCCGCGCGCCCATTCCAGGTCGTCCGCGAAGAACGGCGTCTCCGGCGCGTTGAGCCGGAGGAGGATTCGCTTTTCCGTGGCGGACTGGCGGAGCGCCGCCGCGACGGTTTCGCGGGCAAGCGCCTTATTCGCGGCGGCGACGCCGTCTTCCAGGTCGAGAATGACCGTTCCCGCCTCGCTTTGGAGGGCTTTTTCGACTTTCCTCGCGCTGTCACCAGGGGCAAAGAGTGCGGCTTGCGGTACCATCAGACGAAATCAGGTGGAGACTGAGAGACCCTACGATTCGAAAGGAAAGAGTGGTTTGCGGCGGTTTCGGTACGGAAGTGTCTCCATGTCGGCGGTGGTGACGCCCGGCGTGTTGACCCGGATCAGCGCCCCGCAAATTCCTTCGAACGCGGCCACCGGGGCGTGGACTCCTTTCAGGATCAGGACGTCGAACGCGGCCGGGTCAAGTTGGCAGTGCGCCAGGAGCCCCGCGCTGTACGCCGCCGCCGGGCGGCTCGTCAACATGAGGGTGAGGCCGGTCTCCGTCCGGACCACGACGGTGCGCCCCATCTCGAACCGGGTGCGGCCGCCATGGCGTGGTTCGCTCTCAGTATAGCTTCCGTTATACAGGCCGAGCACGCGGACATCGGTTTCCAGCGGCGGGGCGGGCGATTCCTCCCGTTTTCCGCCCATCGCCAGGTGGATCGCCGCGCCGCATCCGGCGGCCCAGGCGGCTTCCACGTTTTCCGGGTCGTAGAGCGGAACGAAGGCGCGGAGATTTCCGTCCCGGTGGCAGAGATGGGCAAGGAGAGTGGAATCGGTCGGAGCGCCTCCGCCGCTATTGTCGCCCATATCGAGAAGGCCGACCGGCTTGGGAAGGGCGGCGGCGCGGCGGAGCGCTTCCTCCGGGGCGATCAGCTCGCCCCGGAACGATTCCCGGTGCTCCACCAGCCAGGCGGCGAGTTCGTCCGCGATGATCTGAGCCAGCGCGGAATCGTCGTCGGTGACGACCACGAACGCGGAACCCATCTCCGGCACGTCCGCGTACGGATATCCCATGACGATCCCAGCGGTCAGCACCTTCTCCCGCGCGCGGATTTCGTCGAGCTTCCGCCCCACGGAGAGCATCGGTTCCGCGCGCGTCAACTGGCGCTCGATGTTGATGGCGACCGCCGGGTAGGCAGCCGCCATGCGGGGGCGCGCTTGCCCGCGCAGCATTCGGGCCATCAGCCGGGCCGCTTCCAGTCCGCGCTGCCGTTGGTCGATGTGCGGGTTCTCCCGGTAGACCACGAAAGCGTCGCACGCCGCGACTTTCGCGGGCGAGAGGTTGGCGTGCGGGTCGAGCGTGGCGACGAGCGGGAGGTCGGGGCCGACCCGATTGCGAAGTTCGCCGAGCCACCATCCTTCCATGTCCGGGTGCGTCTCGCTGATCGCCGCCCCATGGGGGGCCACGAGCAGGCCATCGAGGTGGCCTGCTCCGGCCAAGGTTTCGCACGCTTTTTCCCATAGTGCTGCGAGCGCTTCGCCGGAGACGACACCGGCCGGTTGCGCATAGGCGAAGAGAAGTGGAACGGCGCCGATCCCCTCGGCCTCCAGCCCTTGAAAGAAGCCCGAGACCTCGTGATGCGCGTGGGCGAATTCGTCGCGGATCGCTTCCCCGACGAGGAAGTATTCGTTGCGGAAGTCGCTCAACTTTGTCTCTCTCGGGACGAACGAGTTGCTTTCGTGCTTGATGCTGAGAATGCCGACGCGCATAGGGGAGGAGAGGGGACTGCTCATCGTCCGCCCATCATCGCCGATGAATGCCGATTGGAGAATGATTTTGAATTGTTCACCGTGATAGGTCATATCTATTGCCACCCGATGGAACTGCGCCACCTTCGATACTTTGCCGCCGTTGCCGAAGAGCTGAACTTCCGCCGCGCGGCCGAACGCCTACATTTGACCCAGCCCTCGCTGAGCGCCCAGATTCGCGCTCTCGAGGAGGAGATCGGCGTTCGCCTTTTGGACCGGGATACCCATCGCGTCTCGCTCAACCCAGCGGGCGTCCGTTTTTACGAGGACGCCCGCCGGATCCTGCGCGACGCCGAGGAGAGCGTGCGCAATGCCCGGCGGCTGGCCCGGGGTGAGGCGGGGGAGCTTTCGGTCGGCTTCGTCGCCTCCCTGGGGCACGGGCTCCTGCCGAGGGTATTGCGGCGCTACCGCAAACGTTTTCCCGAAGTCCACCTGCGGCTCGTCGAAATGGATACGACGCAACAGATCGAGGCGCTCAACGCGCGGCGGATCGATCTTGGATTCATCGGCCTCGGGTTGACGTATGAGGCATCCGATCTCCGCCTGGCCACCGTCGCGGAGGAACAGCTCGCCGCCGTGTTGCCGCAGGGACACCCGCTCTCCCGCCGGAGCCGCGGCAAGGCAAAAAGCCTGCCGCTCAAGGCGCTGGCCGAAGAGCCGCTGCTTCTGGCGAAGCGTTCGAGCGCCCCGCTCTACAACCCGTGGCTTCTGGTATTGTGCCACCAGGCGGGGTTTCACCCGCACTCCGTTCAGGAGGCGGGGAAGCCGGTTACCGTGCTCAATTACGTTGCGGCAGGGCTGGGCGTTTCGATTCTCCCGGGACAGTACCGCCGGGCGGCGACGGAAGGGGTGGTTTTTATCCCGCTGGAGCCGCCTGTGCCAAAGTACCGGTACTGCGCGGCCTGGCTCCCGAAAAACGAAAACCCGGCGCTTCACCATTTCGTTGAAGTCGCCAAGGCAGCAGGAGTAGCCGAAAACGGAGAGGCCGCCGGCAGGGTTCAATCAGGGAAGTAGGTTGTTCGTATTGAAGGTGTGCGGGAGAAAGTCCTTGGGTCGCGTTCTGACTACGCGAAAATTGATGTTCTATGTGAGCCTGCGGAGGCTTTTGACGTAAAGTTTGATCTCCCGAACCTGCAAGAAGCTCAAGAATGTAGTTATCTTGATTGGGCTGTTTTAGGAATGCTCGGTGTATTGATGACCGAGGGCACCTATCCGTTGCGAAATGTGTGCTTAACAATCGAAGGTGCCGAAGTTGACCCGATCAAAAGTAATCAGATGGCCTTTCGTTACGCGGGCCGTGACGCAGCTAAAAAGATATTCGCGGTTGGTTGGATGCTTACGCCGGAGGAAAGAGCTCGTCCTCCAGCATAAGGCAAAGACAATGATAGATGGGGAGGTGATATTCCTGGATCAAGTAAGTTTCATTCGCCGGAACGCGAATGGCGAGGTCGCAAAGCGGCGCCAGTTTTCCGCCGCTCTGGCCCGTGAGCGCGATGGTCGTCATCTGCCTGGCGCGTGCGGCCTGGGCCGCTGCGCAGACATTCGCCGCATTGCCGGAAGTGCTGATTCCAATAAAAATGTCGCCCGGTTTTCCCAGGCCCCAGGCAAGCTGGGCGAAGATCAACTCCGGCGCGACGTCGTTGGCGAAGGCGGTGCTCAGGGCGGGAAATCCGGTCAATGGAATCACTGGCAATGCACCTTGCAGTTTTCCAGCCAGTTCAGGAGGGAGGAGTTGCTTCTCGGAATCGACGAGCGGACGTTTGCTGCAAAAACCTTTCAATAGTTCACCAGCCCAGTGTTCCGCGTCGGCCGCGCTTCCGCCATTGCCGCAAAGGAGAAGCTTGTTCTGCTGCCGGAATGCCTGGCTAAGAGAGAGAAAGACTTGCTCGATTTCGGCGGTGCAACAGGCCAAGGCCGGCGCCCGGCGGATCAGGTTTTCAAGGTGAATATTCATGTTTTTGGAAGCTTTCATTGTCAAGGGGGGGCAATCCCTCTTCATGGAATCATCAGGGTGACTTGAGGCGCACGTCTGTTCCGAGTTGATCCGTGTTTCATTAGGCCGGATTTTCGCTGAAGTCACCATGAAAATCGGGTTTGCCAGTATGGCGTTGACAAAAGCGGACGCCGCCCTGACTAGTGATTGAAAATTTGATGAAACCATCGGACTCGTGCGTTCTCGGTTGGGACATAGGGGGAACTAAATCCTCGGCGGTCGTCGGCTCCTCTTCCGGAGAGATTTTGGAAAAGCAGACATGGCCTTCGCTTGCGAGCCGCGGACCCTCCGCCATGATTGAAGATTTTCTGGTTCATGCCCGGCGGTTGCTGGAGCGATTTTCCGGTGTGTCGGCGCTTGGTGTCAGCGTCGGCGGGCCGCTCGATCCCCGTAAGGGGATTCTTTATTCGCCGCCTCACCTTCCCGGATGGGACCGGATTCCATTGAAGGAGATAATGGAGAAGGAGCTCGGGCTGCCGGTGAATGTGGAGCACGATGCAGCGGCCTGCCTGCTGGCTGAAGCCCTGTGGGGCAACGCTCGTGAGGCGTCGCATGCGGTTTATCTCACTGCGGGCACCGGGTTCGGCGCGGGTATTCTTCTGGATGGCAGGATCGTGCGCGGCCCATCTGGTCAGACGACGGAGATCGGCCATATTCGCCTGGCGGAGAGCGGCCCGCGTCTTTACGGAAAATCGGGCTGCGTCGAGTCGTTCTGCTCGGGCACCGGCCTGGCGCTGCTGGCGCAGGAGATGTTTCCGGCAATTTTTGATGCCACGACGACGAGCCGGGAGGTGGTGGCGCGGGCCGAAGAAGGGTGCGCCGCCGCGCGGGATGTCCTGATGAAATCCGCGCAATGGACGGGACGGGTCTGCGCGATGCTGGCGGACCTTTTCAGCCCCGAGGTGATCATCATCGGGTCGCTCGCGCGTTATCTTCCGCCCTGGTGGCTGGAGGCGATTCGTGAGGAGACGCTGAAGGAGGCGCTCCCGTTAAACAGCGCACATGGGCGGATCGTCCCCTCTGGCCTGGGAGAGCGGCTGCAGGATCTTTCAGCAATCGCGCCGTGCCTTTTTACATCGCTCAAAGCGACTGGAAGTTGCTGAAGGCGATGCTTTCCGAATCCGCCTTGCCGGAGATGTCCCCCTGGCGGTATTGCTGCCGGTAATCCAGCGGCGTCATTTTCAAGAACGAACGGAAGACTTTGCCGAAATGGCTTTGGTCCTGAAAGCCGACCATATAGCTGATTTCTCCGACGCTGTATTCGCTGGAACTGAGCAGGCGCATGGCGTGGTCGATGCGGACCCGTTTGATATAATCCGACAGGGAATACCCCGCGCTTTTCTTGAACACACGGCTCAAATGGCTGGGCTGGCACTTGAGCGCCTTGGCGATGGTGAGGACTTCGAGCGGGTCCTGATAACGGCGGTGCACATACCCCATCGCCGTCTGCGTCAGCGGCGGGAGCAGGCGGCGGTTTGAGGTGAAGCCGAAGTTGAGCAGCGTGGAATACCGTTCCACCGGCACGCTGCATGCCTCGATGATTTTGATGGCAAGATCGCGGATCAGCAAAAGACGTTTGCTGTAGCGGGCGAGCTCGTCCGCCGTGATAACCGGCGCTTTGTTGAGCTGTCTCAGGAGGAGCCCGGGAGCCATTCCGGTCCGCTTGCAGGAGCGCCGGATTCGCTCCTCGGCCTTTTCGCGGGTTCCTTCGACCAGCACGGAACCGTAATAAAAGACCCCGAGTGTGCGGCCATGAAAAAGCAACGGCTCGACGATGTCGGTCATGCCGAGGTGGCATTGGCCGATGAAACCTGTCCCCCGGCGTCGGGCGAGGCGGTTGACGGTGTCCTTGTTCCGGTTGCACTGGAAGTGCCCCTGACGGTGGCGCTTGGCCAGCATGCAGAAATCACAGACGTGGAACCGGTTTTCGGGAGGTAGATTTAGTTCCGGAACGTCGAGGGTGACGCCGGTAAGATCTTCAAAATTCAGGCGGAGCGGACCGATACTTTCTATCTCGGCGATGAGCTGGGCCAAAAGCGAAGGGGAGCGTTCCTGCAAAGCCGGGGCTTTCGATTGGGGGGATGGCTTCTTGGACATGGGTGCACGAATAGACCAAAATCAAGCTATTTACATACTAACAGTTGCGTTCGACTGCAACTAATCTATTCCTACGTATGACGCTTTCCCCCCGGAGCCTTGCGCTTGCTTTGTCTTTCCTTCTTCCACTCGCCGTCTTGGCGGGAGAGGGAAGCCATCGCTGGTTTCCCATACAGCGTCTGCCGACGGGACTGGTTCGCACCGCTGAGATGCGCCAATGGCCGTCTTCTTCGAATTCGCTCCGCATCATGGTTCAGTCCGTCGCCGGTCTTGCGGGAAAGTCCGTCAACGAGGGCAAAGGCGATGAGCTGGTCTGGGTGACTATGGATAATGCCGACGTGGAAGCGTGGGGCAAGACGTTTTCCGCGAATCACCCGGAGATCAAGGATCGCGGGACATTCGGGCCGTGGGAGCTTGTCGAAAGGTTTGCCGACAAGAAGATCGTCAATGGCTATATCCTTTACAAAGCGGACGCCTCGAAGGAGGAGCCCAAAACGAAGGAGCGGCCAGGGATCGACAATTCGGTCAATATCGCCACGAGTCTCGCGGGGATTTTCGGTGGCATCGTTCTCGAAGAAAGGCTCGAAAAAGAAGCAAAGAAACGGGGGCTGAAGCTGCTTTTCGACGCCCGCGACAAGAGCCAGCAATGGTGCTTCGATCAATACAAGGACCGGTTCAATCGGCGGATGCTGACTTCGCTTGACCCGAAAATCGTCGGTTCCCGCGACTACGCCATCACGCACAACACCTTTACCTTTTACGGCACCGAGGAACCCGCGACTTCAGCGATGGCTTGGGCGGAGCCTTCGGCGCCGATTCTGGGATGGATCGCAGGCGACGAATTCAAGGCGACCCGCCTTGCCACCATCTACGGGCATTTCCAGACCGCTTCCAGCCTGATTCCAAACCTGACGGTCCTTTCCGCAGGAACTCACGAGGCGGAGATCCCGAAGGTTCCGCATCTCGACCCGAAGCAGATCGATTGGAACGATAACCGCAGCACGATTAGCTTCTTCTGTTCCGACGGAGACAACGTTACCTGGGCGATGAACGCGTTTTATCGCGGCACGCCCTACTATTGGAATTGCCCGGCGTGCGGCAAGATTTCCTTCGGCTGGGGCATGCCTTTGGCGCATCTCGTCCAACTCGGGCCGCAGCCGCTTGAGTATGCGCTTCAAACGCGCACTCCGAACGACTGGTTCGTGGAATGGCACGGGGGGTATTACTATCCTGATCTCTTCGCCTCGGAGCGGCCCAACCGCTGGGAACTGCTTGCCGGCCACGCCCGCGATACCTGGGAAATGATGAAGAAGGCGGGGACGAACATGATCGGCTTCAATGTGCGGCATCTCGATTCGCCCGATGCCCAAAAGGCTTACGAAGTCATTGCCAGCCAGATGGACGGGATGCTAGCGATTCTCGCCTTCGAATACTCTCCTTACAATGCGGGAGCCGGAAAGGTTTACTGGGTCAAGGATGCCCGGGGGCGGGAGATCCCGGTTATCACCTTGCGCTACCAGATCTGGTGGCAGTTGAAGAATCGCAAGAACGCGGGAACTCCGGCCAAAGCGGCGCGGTTCATCCGGGATTCGATCGCCCAGGCCACGTCAGAGGAGCTTCCCCGGAATGACTGGGCCATGGTTCACGCCTGGTCTTACTTCAAGGAAGCGCCTGGGATGGACGAACTCGCCGAAGAACTGCCGCCGAAGAGGAGTCTTTCCGGTAAAGAAAAGTTCGAAGACCTGGGCGGCGTGCGGGGCTACCTTCCGGCAGTTTGGTGCGCCGAACGGCTGCCCGATACGATTCGCATCGTTTCCCCAGAGGAGATGGCGTGGCGTATCCGGATGAAGCATAACCCTGAGGAAACCAAAAAGGTAATCGCCGAATTGGGCCACTGAATGCGCTTTTTCTCATCCCCTCATCAGAAGTTAACCATTCGTCGGAGCCGAGATCGAGAAAGAGGCTGCCGAATCAATGAAATCGCTTAGACCATGATAAGAAACCTTTTAATTGCTTTCCTTATTTCACCCCTTGCACTGGCGGGGGCTTCGGAGATTTCGATCACCGGGCTGGAGCCGACGGTTCTTTTCCCCAGTAAAACGCCGTCAAAGCAGGTCGGCTGGCTCTCGCTGGTGAATTCCGGAACCGGCACGGTTTCCTGCTCTGCGGTCGTCAAGCTCAACGGGAAAGCACAAGGATCACCCCTCAAGCTGGAGGTCCCTCCCGGCTCTTCCGTGCAGGATCTGCTGATTGCCGAGATCGATAAACCAGCGGATCTGGTCGTGGAGATCAAGGCTGATAAGGGCCACCTCCTCGCGGAGCACAAACAGCGTTGGGAACCGCAGCGGAAGTGGATCGTCTACATCATCAAGTCCAGCCACGAGGATCTCGGTTACGAAAGCTATATCTATAAAAAGCAGCAGGCGATCGCCAACTTTATCGACATGGCGAAGGAGTTGACCGGGCCGCGAGAGATTGCGCCCGACGCATCCGGAAAGCCGTCGCAGCGAGGATTTCATTTCACTCTGGAGACGATCCTTTTCCAACGGAACTATATCGACGAACGCTCCGAGGCCGAATGGCGTCGTCTGGTGGAAGAGCAAATCAAACCGGGGAAAATGGACCTGGGCGGCGCGCCGAGCGGAATTCACCCGCAATGGATGGATTACGAAGAAATGGCGCGGATGACCTATCCGGGGCGTCGGGAAGCGAAGGATCGTTTCGGTCTCGATCTCAAGACGTTCATTCTCGTCGACAACCCGAGCGTTTCATGGTCCGCCGCCCAGGCGGCGGCCGATGCCGGATTCCGCTATATTCTGAGGCTGGGCCAGCCGTGGCGGACGGGCGGCAACAACAATTTCAAGACGACCAAAGTTCCCGCCCTCTTTTGGTGGCAGGGGCCCAATGGGAAGAGCCGCGTTCTGTATGCCTGGCGGTCGCATTATGGAGAAGGGTTCTGGTATGGTGAGCCGGATGGCGGGGGCGCGGATCTCTCGCACCTCGCCAAACGTCATATCAACGCCGAGATGAAGAAGGTGGAGTCGGGCGAGCTTCTTGGGCCGTACCCATACGACGCGATGATCGTCCCTTCCTATGAAGATCATGAGACGCCGAAATGGGACAACCGGGCGCTGCGCCGCTGGCAGAACCTCTATCGGTATCCGGAGATCCGAATCGCCGGGGTTAATGATTTCTTCGAGTACGTCGAAAGAAAATATAGCGACACACTTCCGCTCCTCAGCGGAGAGTTGAACAACTTCTCGGGAGACTATGCGGCGATCGACCCGAACTCCCAGGGATGGAAACGGCGGGCCTCCCGTCTCCTTCCGCTTGCCGAAGGCGCGGCGTCGCTGGCGAATCTGCTCGATCCTTCTTTCAACCCACCGGCCGACGGGATTGAACGGACCTACACGCGGCTCTTCGACTTCACCGAACATAGCTGGCCGACTTCGCCGCCTCCCATCGGGCACCACCTCTTCAACGCGCAGTGGGTCAAGCACCTGGAAGGACGCCGCGCGCTCGACGCGGCGGAGCAACTAGCCGATTCCAGCCTCTCCGCGCTGTTCAAACAAATCCCCACCGGGCCAACCGGCGCGGTTGCCGTCTTCAATCCGCTACTGCATTCGCGCACGGGGCTGGTTGAAGTGGAAGGCGACTTCCGGGCGCTCGCCGACAAGGCGACGGGGGAAACCGTTGCCACCCAGAAGGTCGGGCCCAACAAGGTGATCTTCGTCGCCCGGGATCTCCCTGCCTACGGGTACAAAGTCTATGTCCCACAAGGGGCTTCGAGCACTTCGGTGGCTCCGGAAAAAGCTTCCGTCAGCACGACGTCCGACACTTTGTCGAACGAATTTTATACCCTTCGCTTCGACCGTGAAACGGGAACCATCGTTAGCGTTTTCGACAAGGAACTGAAACGCGAGCTGGTTGATTCCGCGGCGAAACATCAGTTCAACCAGATGATCTGGGTTGAATCGAAAACCCGCGACAGCAAGGAAATGAGCCAAACGCCTCTCACGGCGAAGGCGAAGCTGAATTCCTCCGCTGGTGCGGTCAAGGGGGAGATGACGGTGGAAATTGAAGATCCTCTCACGGGAGCCGCCGTTTCCCAAAGGGCCATTCTTTATGCCGGTTTGAAGAGAATCGATATCGTCAATGATCTTCGCCATGTGAAGGCTTTGCATGGTGACCGCCGTGAACGCTACCGGAAGAACCTCTATTATGCCTTCCCGGTTGCGGTAGAGGGTTTCACCCCGAGGGTGGAATATCCCGGGGGTGTAGTGCGTCCCTATGACGACCAGCTTCGCTGGGGTTCACATGACTATCTCAACGTCAACTGGTGGGTCGATGTCAGCAACCCCCAGTACGGAATCACCATGGCTCCGTGGAATGCGACGACGGTCAACTTCGGCGAGATCCGCTACAACCAGTTCTCCATCGATTACAAGCCACAGAAGCCGTATCTCTACAGCTATGCATGGTCCAACCGGATGTCGGGCCTGATCGAGTTGGGGCCCAATGAATGGAACACCACGCTCGGGTATTCGTTCACCTCCCACCCGGGAGATTGGAACCAAGGGGCGGTGACTCAGTTCGGCTGGTCGGTTGCCAGCCCTGCCGAAGCCCGCTTGTTGCCGCCAGGCCAGAAGGGGAATTTGCCTGAAACCGCGAAGAGCTTTCTTTCCGCCGACGCGTCCAACGTCCAGCTGGCGACTCTTAAACCGTCGTCGCAGCCGGGCAGGGGATGGGTGGCGCGCCTCGTGGAGACGGAAGGGAAAAAAGGCGAGATCACTGTCGATCTCTCGACCTTCTCCGCGGAAAAAGCCTTCCTCTGCGATCTCGTCGAAAACGACGGCCAACCGCTGCCGGTTGTTAACGGAAAGGTGAAGGTGCCCGTCGAGCCGTTCTCGTTCACGACTGTCCGCTTTGCCGGGCCCGCCAAGGCGCTCTCCGCGATCGAGTCGCTCCAGGCGAAGCCGGTTTCCGATAGCGTCGTTGAGTTGAACTGGAAAGCAGTGCCGGGGGCAGCCGCCTACCAGGTTTACCGGTCGGAGGATCCCGACGCGCCGCCGACGGCCTATAGCGCCATCAACCGGACGGTGACACCGGAGTTCATCGACAATGACCTGAAGATCGATACTCGGTATTACTATCATGTCGCGCCTCTCTCCGCGTTCAACCAGCAAGGGCCGGTTTCACAGCGAAAGGAGGCTCGTACCGACCGGAAGAATACGACTCCTCCGCGCCCTGTCGAGGACCTGGGAGTGGTTCGCTATCCATCCGCAGAATTGAAGCTCTACTGGCTCAAGAGCCAGGACCCCGATGTCGCCCGTTATGATGTTTATCGGAGCCTCAATCCGGGAGTCGAAGCTTCCGAGGAGAATTTTCTCGCTACCGTGGAACCGACGAAGTTCTTCCTTCAAACCTATGGCGATACCGGACTGAAGGCTGAAACAACCTATTACTACCGGGTCTTCGCGGAAGATTGGGCGGGTAACCGGCAGAGCGTTTCTCCGGAGACGTCCGCGACAACACCCGCCGCGGGAAATGAGGCCTCCGTGAAGGCCGCCGATGATCTGAATCCTCTTTGATATGAAGTTAAGTAAACTTGACGGAAAGTGTTACGATGTGGTGGTTTGCGGCGGCGGGAGCGCGGGCACAGCCGCGGCTTACGGCGCGGCAAAGGCCGGAGCCTCGACTCTGCTCCTGGAACGGTATGGATTCTGCGGAGGGATCATGACCGCGGCGATGATCCATACCTTCGACGCCATCAAAAGCTGTAGTAACTACGATGATATTGTCGCGGGCGGTTTCGCCCAGGATCTTCTTGCGGAGATCGCCGACATCGGCGGACTGGCGGTTGGGGATAATCCCCCGGAGGCACTCACGGTTCATCCTGAGATGCACAAAATCGCCATCGACCGCCTGCTCGCGCGGGTTGGCGTGACCGTGGTCTATTACGCCACGGTTTGCAACGCCCTGACGAGCGAGGGGAGAGTCACCGGCGTCGAAGCCAGCCTGCGGGATGGCCGGGCGCGGTTTTACGGTTCCGTGGTGATTGATGGAACGGGGGATGCCGAGATTGCTTACTACGCCGGTGCTCCCTTCGAGGTGGCCCCCGACCTCCAGCCGATGACCTACCATTTCCGCCTCGGCAATGTGGCGGGGGATCATACCTGGGACCAATGGGAGGAGATCTGCGGGAAAGCCATGAAGCGGGCCCATGAGGAGGGTGAGATCGGTATCTATGGCGGCCCCTGGATTATTCGCCTCGCCAATGGTGAAATCTCCGCCAATACGACGCGGCTCTATGGCAATCCCGTGAACCCCGAGGATATCACGGCCGCCGAGATTCAAGGCCGCGAAGGGATGCTAAAAACCTGGCAGATTCTGCGCGGGCGGGTTCCGGAGCTGTCCCAAAGCTATATCCTTTCGGGAGCTTCGCAGGTGCATATCCGTGAAAGTCGCAAGATCGTCGGCGACTACACGCTGACTGAGGAAGATATCTGGAGTCGGAAGAGCTTCGCCGATTCGATCGCGGTCGGCGCGTGGCCTGTCGATATCCACCCCAGCAATGGATTCGTCGGGGTGCATCCTCACAAAGAAAGTCCGCCTGAACCGTACGAAATTCCCTTCCGATGTCTATTGCCTTCCGGGTTGGAAGGGCTCCTTGTCGCAGGCAAGCCGATCTCTACGACGCACAGGGCGCACGGCTCGACTCGTGTGCCGGGGACCTCGTTGGCAACGGGTCAGGCGGCCGGGGTGGCGGCTGCACTCGCCAGTCGTAAAGGCATCTCGTTGAGAGTATTGGACATCGTCGAATTAAGGAAGATATTGCAATCGCAGGGGGCGATCGTCTCTGCGCCTTGCTTGAAATCCGCCCAGGTTCTTTAGCATGTCCTCCCCCCAATCAGTTGATGCATTGAAGGACCAGCCGTCTGGTTCGCAGAGAGGTTGGATGACCTATGGGCGTGTCCGCTGGGTCATTGTCGGGCTTTTGTTTTTGGCTACCGCCATCAACTACATCGACCGGCAGACCTTGTCTGTATTAAGCCCGATCTTGCGGGAGGAGTTCGGTTTGAGTGAATCCGACTACTCCAACATCGTCTCGGCCTTTCTCCTGTCGTATCTGGTGATGTACACCGTGTCGGGACGGATGATTGACCGGTTCGGCGCCCGGTTCGGGGCGACGGCCTGCGTTCTCTGGTGGTCTGTGGCGACCATGTTGACGGCCGTGGCGAGAGGGCCGTTCAGCCTTGGTGCGTTCCGATTTTTGCTCGGGATCGGGGAGCCCGGAATTTTTCCGGCGGGGCTGAAAGTTTGCGGAGAGTGGTTCCCCCGCCGCATGCGAGCCCTCGCGACGGGGATATTCTCCTCGGGTGTTTCGATTGGCGCCATCGTGGCCACCCCATTGGTAGCCTGGCTCGCGCTGAAATGGGGATGGCGGGTGGCGTTTATCCTCCCGGGTTTGATCGGCTTGGTTTGGGTGCCTTTGTGGCTTTGGATTTACCGCAGCCCCGAGAAGCATCCTGCGCTTACGCAGGAGGAGCGGGCAATGCTTGCGGAGGAAGCGCCCGCAGGGGAGCGCCAGCCGTGGAAGGTGCTCTTGCGGCAACGAAAAGTCTGGGGGCTGGTCTTGCCCCGGTTTGCCAGCGATCCGGTTTGGTACTTCTATCTATTCTGGCTTCCCGACTATTTCCAGCGCATCCGCCATCTTAGCCTCGTCGAGATCGGTATTTACGGCTGGATTCCGTTTCTTTTCGCCGACTTGGGGAATATCGCGGGCGGCGCCATGTCGGACGCGCTGATCCGTCGCGGTTGGGCCACCCCTCGCGCACGGTTCGCCGTCCTGGCCATGGTTGGGGTGCTGGCACCTTTCGGCGCGCTGGTCGGGACGATCCAGAGCACAGCGGGCGCCATCGCGATCACCTGCCTGATTACGTTTCTTTGCCAGGCATGGGCGACCAATATAGCCACGCTGGCAGCCGATCTTTCAGATCGTTCCGCGACCGGCACCGTCATGGGGATGATGGGCACTGCGGGAGGGCTGGGGGGAATGCTTTTCGCTCAACTCCTCGGCTTCACGATTGCCGCGTTTGGGTATTCCTCTGCGTTTGGCCTTGCGGCGGTCCTTCATCCTCTCGCAGCGCTCTCGCTGTTCCTGCTGCTTCGGCCGTGGCTGGGTAAAGCCGCCAATCAAAGGGTAGAATCATGAACCATTCCTTCCGCATTCATCGCGCATTCACTTTGGTGGAACTCTTGATGGTCATCGCGATCATCGGAGTCATTGCCAGCGTTGTGACGGTGAGCATCGGCGGCAGTACGTCGGCCGCTTCGATTTCGACGGGCGGCAGCCGCCTCGCGGGCTTCCTGGAATCCGCCCGGGAGAACGCCGTCCTCAAACGGCAACCGACGGCCGTGGCGATGCTCTCGGCCAATGGGGAAGCCGCAGGCAGGGTATTCATCTCGTTGCAATACATTCCCGCCAGCGGAAGCACGGCCGCCACCTGGAAGCCGGTATCAAGCTGGGAACTCCTTCCCAACGGCGTGGTATCCAAGCTCGACGATGCCGATTACGACGTTAACTTGCCCCGCGCCTTTTCGCCGGGAACCACTCCCGCCGTCTCCCCGGCGTTGCCATCGCTGACCTACAAGGCAAAGGCCTATGCCCCGAAAACCGATTACGGCTACCTCGTTTTTCTTCCGAGCGGGAGCCTCTATCAAAGCCCCGGCTGCTCGGTGAAACTGGTTGCGGGGGTCGCGGAGAGCTCGGGTGTTTCCTACATTGGCAACGGGGCCAACTATTTGAAAATCATCATCAACGACGCGACGGGACGCGTCAAAGTCGTGAGGCCATGAGAACACCGGTGAACCGCAAGTTGCGTCGGAAAGACAAGGCGTTCAGCCTTGTCGAAGTCGTGCTGGCGGTCGGCATCGTCGCTTTCGTGTTGATCTCCATTCTCGGCCTCATGTCCGTGGGGATCAAAGCAAACCGGGAATCCGCCGACGACATCGCCGTCGGCCTGATAGTCCAGCACGTCTCGACATCGCTCCGGATGGAAGGGTTCACGAAGGTCAACGCCAACACCAATTACGCCCCCGCAAACACGACTCCTGATTTCTATTACGACGCCACGGGGGCGGGCTCGGCCAATGGGGCGGGAACCGCGGATGCCAACACCCTGTACGCCTGTACGGTGATCCGCTCCTCTCCGGCTGCGCTGCCTGCGTCGAACGTCCTCTTTTTGAAGCTCCAGATTTCGTGGCCTCTCGCCGCTCCCGAAGCCAACCGGCAGAAGCGTACGGTCCAGCTTAGTCTTTCAAACCGTGAATAGATATCGTTCAAGAATAATCGCGGGTCGCGGGTTCACACTCGTGGAGCTGCTGGTTTCGATGGCGACACTCGTCGGCCTCATGGTGATGCTGGTGAGCCTAAGCAGCCAGACCGGAAGGCTATGGCGTGAAGGCGACAGCCAGAACCAGCGGCGTTCCAACGGCCGCGCGCTCCTGCAGTTCATTGCCCGCGAATTACGAATGTCGGCAGTACCGGCCGGTTCTTCACAACTAATTTCCGCCGGGGCAACGGTCGCGCCCGCCAATCTTCAGATGATCGCCAACCTCCCGGAAAATTCGGGCGGAGACACGGTTGTTCCCACGGGGTTGCTCAATCCGCACGGCATCTTCTGGCAGGCGCCCACGGGCCGGGAGGGAGGGAAGGGGGATATCGCTTGCGTCGGCTATTTCGTGCGCTGGAACAGCCCAAAGCCGGGCGTGGCCCAACCCGAACTCTGCCGGTACTATGTTGATTCCACCGACGCCGCCAACTATCTGATTTATGAGAATGATTCAGGAAAGCCGGTGAACTGGCTTTCAAACATTTCGACCGTCGCTCCCGGTTCCCCCGGGAATTACAAGGGATGGTTCGCCGATAACGTGATCGCTCTTTGGGTCCGTGTGCTCGATGCGAGCGGCAACCCGATCACCACAACGGCTGGAGGCCAGAAGATCAACGGTGGGTATGGGTTCGATTCGAGGCTCGGCTTCACCGATTCGAACGGCATCATCCACTCCGCGCCGGCGTTACCCCCCGTTGTGGAGATCGCGTTGGTCACCATCGAAACCGCCGCGGCCCAGCAGATTGCCGCTCCCATCGTCGCTTCGGCCGCCGGTCCCGAGACATTTTACCAGGATATCCAGAGTTTCATCTCGGGCCTTCCCGAAGGAATCAGGCGAGGAGCTCAGTGCTATTCCACGAAAGTTTATCTGCAAACCTCCGTCCCATGAAACCGCTTCCGACTCCCAGAAAAGGCGTGGCCCTGATCATCACGCTCGCCGTGCTAGTCATCGTCACTATTCTTGCGGTGGGATTTGTCGCGGTGATGCGGTTGGAACGCGCATCCGCCCGCAACAACTTCGAGTCGTTGCAGGCTCGTTCCTTTGCCGAAATGGCCGCCGATCATGCCATCGGGCTGATCCGGGAGGCGACGGAGAATGGGAGCGCCAATGGCAAGTTCTGGTCGTCCCAGCCGGGGAAGATCACCGTTTTCAATGCTTCCGACGGGAGTGTCGATACGAGTTCGAGCCGGATTCTGTATACCACCAGCACCAATGTCGGAGCGACGACGGTGGATCTCAACCAGATCTCCTTCGGAGGGAGATATCCGATTGCCTCCGGCCAGTCGGTCGGCGGAAGCGCCCCCCAGATGGCGGTGCAGTGGAACAATGTGCTGGAAACGCCGTCTGCGGCAGCCAGCGCCACAAACAAAGTGGTCGGACGCTATGCATTTTGGGTGGACGATGAGACGGCCAAGATCAACGTCAATACCGCCAATGGGACCGACAAATCGACCCCGGACTCATATGGCAGCGGCACTCCCGCCGACGTCAGTCTCGAAGTCCTGAGAGAGGGTGCGTCCGCGATTTCAGCCACACTGGCAAAGGCGATCGCCTCCCGCACCCGAATCCACTACGACCCGGCGGTTTCCGAACCCCGGCAGTTCAACAGCCCCGGGGAACTGCTTCAACTGCCGGGGGCGGCGACTTCGCTCTACGACGACAATAATTTCGCCGTCACTCACTACAATCGTTCGCCGGAACTGAATTTCTTCGGCGAGCCGAAGATCTATCTGGCGACGGTGAGGACGGGGACTTCGGATGGAATTATCTACAACGCGGCTCTAGGTGACTATGACTACAAGGGCGTCGGGGTCCCTCCCGGGGAACCGAAGGGCCTTCCGCTGGCGCAGGTTTACCCCGCAAGCTCCCAACTGCCGAAGTTCGATAAAACAAACGCCCCGCTGCCGCAGACGTTTACTTTTCAGAGGGGACTGGATAACCAGAACTTTAAGGCGGGCGATACGGATTACGACCTCGGGTATCGGATTTGCCAGTACCTGAAGGGATTCGACAGCCAGGGCAACGCCCTCGCATGGCCGGTTTTTCCGGGCGCCGGCTCCAATGGATTTGCGGGTAAGTACACCGACCGCCAGATCGATTCCATCGCGTTGCAGATCCTCTCGTTGATGAAGCGGGGCACTTTTGGCGACCAGTACCGGGCGACGACGCTTCCCATGGTTCTAGGCAAGGGATGGCTGAGCGGCAAGCCGGTGAGGGGCTTGGCCAGGGGGCCTCGGCTCACTGAAATTGTTGTCGAATTCACCGCCGCCCCTTTTTCCCCGAAACCCGGAATCGAGGCGGCGCAGATCAGTATCCGGATCGACGCGGAATGGTATTTTCCCAAGGAATACAAAGGATATCCGCTCGCGGACCCTTATGAAAATGGCGGAGCCGGCCTGTTTCGATTCGGAGCCGAATCGACCAATTCTCATCTGAACTATATGGATGTCCCGCTGGAGAAAAATTCAGGCACCGGTACCTGGGAGATCAAAGAGGCCCCGCTTGGCGGCTATTGGATGGACAACCTTTTGGTGATTCAGGACCAGAACGATACGCCCGCGGGGGTTGACCTTTTCGGAAATCCTAAGAATAGCCCCGATCCCGATCAGGTAAAGGCGGCTGCCTATCACCCCTGGACCCTGCAAACCACGGGCTCTAACGCGGGAAAATATATGGGTGCGGGTCCCCTGTCGGGCAGTCCTGCTTCGCCGTTCAAGATGTGCTGGAACCTGGTGAATTCCACGGCGAACCCGCTCTGGGGTTTGGGGGAGTATCACTGCCAGACCAATCAGTATTCGACGTCCTTCTATCCCTCCAAACCCGGTGTTACGGAGTTCCGGATTTCCGGGGGACTTACCGTCTGGGCAACGAGGGGCACGGGCCCGGATAAAGGCTACAACATCGAGCCCGTGCCTTTGGACAGCATTCGGGGGCCATTCTATACGGGAGAGTCGATCAGCGACATCAAGGGGGAACTTCTCCAGGCGGTAATTCCGATGCCCAAGGGGCTTGTCGTGCCGGTTCCGGGCAGCGTGACCGTGCACTTTCAGGTTGCCGATCCTTGGGTCAACAGCATGCCGGGGGATTGGATTGCCAAAGTCGGAGGTTCGGAGATCACGATGACGCGTCCTTCTCCCCCTGCCACCGTTGGGGCGGCACCAACGTATTATAAGGATGAGACCGGGGGGCGGAATACCGCTTCCCAGGCGTCAAATGGCGCCGATCCGCTCTCAATCTGGTGGCCTCAGCAGGATGCCACCATCCCGAAAAATCAGCGGTTTCCATCGGCAGGATATCTTCAATATATCCGCACGGGGATGATGCCCGACAAGACCTACGACAGCAAGCCTCTGGCGGAGCAGAAGGGGACTCCGTTCCGGATGCTCAACTTTGCCCCTTCGACGCATTCCAGCCAAAAGACCGATGGAGGAGTTAGCTATCCGGATTGGGCGATGCTCGATCTCTTTACAGTGCCCGCGACGTTGCAGCCGCTGGGTAGTCCCGCTCCTCCTTATGTCAACCTGACCTTTGATGGAGCGACCTCGGGCCGCGTCAACCCGAACCCGCCGGTGCTTCCTACGGGTTCAATCGCGCGCACGAGGCCGATGGAGGGGTTGTTGAAGGGCCAGGAAGTCTCCACGGAAAAGTCCGACAATCCGGGAACGACATCCGTCGATGAGGCGGCGATTGCGGCGGCCATTCATCAATATATTTCCGGCCTGAACCGGCCGCTCATGATGCCGGGCGAGATCTGCAACGTTCCGGAGGTGGCCGACTTTCTTTACAAGGGGGTTGACGCTTCGGCGCAGTCGCGCAATGACCTTGTCCGGCGGGTTGTGGGGAACACGACCACGCGGAGCAATACGTTCACGGTGTGGGCGGTGGGCCAGACAGTGAAGAAGAAACCGAGCAACACCAATTACAATCAGGTCGAGGCGAGCGATTTCATCGTCGGCGAGTCGCGGATGCAGTTCCTGGTGGAACGCTATCTCGATAAGGGGACCGGTTCCGGCGTTCCACCGACGATGACTTACCCGCTGCCCCACAAGTACCGGGTTGTTTTCATGAAAGAGCTTACTAACTGAATATGAAGTCTTCATTGCTCCCAATTTTGCTCTCGGTTCTCCTGAGCGTTTCCCTGCTTGCCGAGGAGAGTAGGGAAGTGCCGACGACCTGGCCTGGCGTCAAACTTCAGGTCTTTGACATCAAGCGGCTGGATGATTCCCATGTTCTGATGGTGATTCGCCTGAAGTCGGACGAGACATTGACCGAGCCGGTAATGATTGGCGATCTTCCAAAAGAGACCAAGCGTCGCCGCCACGTCAGGACCTCGAAGTCCGCCAAGGGGATGATGGAAGACGATGAGGAACTCCCCCGGGCATTCAGCCTGGCATCGGCGCGCCTGGTCGATGAAGCCACCCGCCAGGAATTTGCTGCCCTGTCCACTCTTCCTTCAAAACCGTATTTTGGGCCGAACGCGATGATGACCACTCTCGGACCAGGCGGGTGGATTCAGATGGCGGTTTGTTTCAAAGCGCCTCCGCCCCTGCCGACCGGAGAGGATGGTAAAAGGCCTTTGCAGAAGGTGACCGTGCTCTTTCCTCGCGCCGTTAAACAGTTGCCTGGATTGGTTCTGCCCGCTGTGGCCGGGGAGCCAGCGGCCGCAAAACCCTAGTCTTCGATCAATAGATAATTGAATATGAATCTCAATACGCAGAGCTTCTTTTTTCGCACAAGAAAATGGGTTTGCTTCCTTGCAGTTGCCGCCCTCGGCATCGGTGTTTGTGGTGGGAAAACACCGCCCGTCGAATCACCCGCCGTGGATGAAGCGACGGAAATCGAATATAGTTCGCCATCCCTGGTTCCCATCCAGGATACGCCCGGCCTGCCCAGGGTGCTTCTGATCGGCGACTCTATTTCCATGGGCTACACCATCCCAACCCGTAAGGCCCTGGAGGGAAAGGCGAATGTCCATCGGCCGCCGACCAACTGCGGATCGACCCGTTCCGGCCTTCGGAATCTTGCCTCATGGCTTGGCAAGGAGAAGTGGGACGTCATTCACTTCAACTGGGGGATGCACGATCTGAAGTATCTGGACAGCGGCAAGCAGAACGTCACCGTTGAACAGTATGAGAAGAACCTGCGTACTCTTGTCGCCCGCCTGAAAGAGACGGGGGCAGTATTGGTCTTTGCGACAACGACGCCCCTGGTGCATGAGACGCAGGGGAGGTTCCGTCGCGATGCCCGGGCGGAAATCCTCTATAACGAGGCCGCAAAGAGAGTCATGGAGGAAAACGGGGTGCGGGTGGACGACCTGCATGCGTTTGCCTTGCCAAAGATCGCGACCATTCAGGCCGCCGATGGTGTGCACTTCAGCAAGGATGGATCGGTGATTCTGGCCCGGCAGGTTGCCGCCAGTATCACGGAGGCTCTTGTGGAAAAGGGAGCGCAATAAAAAGAGCCGGAAGGACTGACTGTTTTCGAACCAATGAAGAAGTGGATTTTACTGCTGGCGTTGTTGCAACGGGCGATTGCGGCTCCCCTGCCGGAGGGCGTGATGGAGACGCAAGTGGACGACCGTATCGGACACTATGCTTTCAGGAGCGAAGCCCTCAGGAAACCGATGGCATTCAGTGTAGTGTTTCCAAAAGACTATTCGTCGAAGCCAGGCCCTTGGCCGGTCTTGTTTTTCCTGCACGGGCTGGGACGCAACGAAAAGACGCTCATTGATGATCCTGCGAGCCGGGAACGACTGCTCGGGCAGCCTTATGTCATCGTATTGCCCAAGGGGGAGAATGGTTGGTATTTCAATTCGCCCTTCGATCCCGCGCGACAGTTCGCCAGCTATCTGGACGAAGTCACTGCTTTGGCTGGCAAGGTTCTGAAGATCAGCCCGGAGCGCTCACAGCGCGCCATCGGCGGTTGGTCGGCGGGGGGCTTTGGCTCGGTTTGGGCCTGCCTCCGGCATCCTGAATCGTTTTCGACCTTGGCGACCATCATTGCGGTGGTGGACTTTCCGGCCGAAGGGGTTCGCTTCCCGCTCACTCCGGCTACATTCGGCGATGATCCTGCCCGATGGCCCGGGTTCAACCCGATCAATCGGGCAAGGGAATTGAAGAACCTCAACATTCTTCTGGTCATCGGGGAAAAGGCCTCTGACGCCGCCATGAACAACCGTCTTTCGGCGATCCTGACCGACGAAAAGATTTCCCACGAGGTGGTCAGGCTGCCCGGGGGGCACTCTTTTCCGAGCGTTCAGGCCGGGTTGGGGCCGGTTTTGGATTTCGTAAGCAAACATTTTTCAAGAACTCCTGACAAAAGCCTGAAGGAAGCCGGAATGTGGGAATAAACTAAAAAGCGCACATTTTTGGACTAACTAGAATAACCGTCCGCAGTTTTAATCATTCCAACAATTACCCCCCTAAGTAATCATGTACACTCCCCCCAAATACCTCCCTTTCGTTGGTGCCGTGATATTGGCTGGAGCCTCTTTCCTGCCGAGTCTCCAGGCTGCGGATTATTCCTGGAACGCAACTGCCAATGCCAACTGGGGAACCGCCTCGAACTGGCGCGTGGATGGAACTACTCCGGCCGCAGTGCCTTCCTCGACCGACAATATTGTGGGCTTTAATGACGCCGGAACCGGCGCTCTGCAGATTCAGGGAAGCCGTGCGATTAATAACATCACCTTCAACAGTACCGTACGTGACGTCGATATCATCAACGCAACGAGCAGTTCGGATTCCACGCTGACAATCGGCGGTACTTTGAACATCAATTCGTCCAGGACTTTGACCTTCCGTGGAAGTTCTTCAAGTTTGCTGTCGTTGAGCGTCGCGAATATCACTTTGAGCGGGGGGGCGGTTAGGTTTGGCTCAAGCGCAACCCAGTATCTCCAAGCCTTTTCTTCGACGGGAAGCGCGCTGGTAACCGGCGGTACGGCGAGTTTTATCCTGGCCAACTCGGGAACAGCCACATTCAATGACCTGACGGTGAACGGTGGGGTGATCAATATCGTGGGAACTACCTCGGGGACCGGCGGTTTGTCGGCGACGAGCCTCTCCGGAACGGGCGGTGTCATTCAGACCCAGTCCTCAAGCGGGAGTTCTCTTGGTCACCTGATTGTCGCGGGTAGCGGCACTTCCACCTACGGCGGGACCATTGCCAATGGCGGATCGGGCAATACTCTTGATTTTACGAAGACGGGTACCGGTGTTCAAATTTTGACCGGAACGAATACGTTCACAGGGGGTACGACGATCTCCGGAGGGGTTCTTCAACTGGGCGACGGAGGCACTTCCGGTTCCCTGGCCGGAGCGATTGTGAACAATGCGCAGTTGAGCTTCAACCGTTCCGATGTCGCGATCCACAGCAACGTGATTTCCGGCACGGGCAGCGTCTCGCAGATCGGAGCGGGCACGACGGTGTTGACCGGCGCCAATACCTACACGGGACTGACGACGATCAGTTCCGGGACATTGCAGGTTGGCAACGGCGGTTCCCTGGGCTCGATCACCGGAGACGTGAGCTTGGATAACGGCGGGGCGTTCGTTGTTGCCCGTACCGGTAGCTTCACTTACGGCGGTGTCATTTCGGGCTCGAACGGGACGGTCACCAAGCAAAACAGCGGAACCTGGACTTTGACCGCCGCGAGCACCTTCAGCGGCACTACCGAGGTGGCCCCTGGAACGCCCAACAATAACATTACCTTGGGCCACGCCAATGCCCTTCAAAACAGCACGGTCAACGTGCGTGTGGCGGACGGCCTTCGGTTTTCGACCACGAGCAGCACTTATACTGTGGGAACTCTTATCGGGAGCGGAAATATCGCCCTTAACGATACTGCCTCTTCCGCTGTCACACTGCGGGTTGGAAATAACAATTCGAACCTTCCCAACAGTTACACGGGCGTCCTCAGCGGTTTGGGCGGCTTGGAAAAGATCGGCACGGGAGCCCAGCGCCTTACCGGCAGCAATACCTATAGCGGAGGGACGGTGATCCGTGGAGGAACCTTGCTGGTCAACAATACAACCGGGTCAGGGGTTGGGGTGGGAGCCGTCACGGTTAACAGCGGGGCAACTTTGGGAGGGCTGGGTTATGTCGCCCTCGGGTCGGCCAATGCCATCACGGTCGAATCAGGGGGGCGCATCGCCGCGGGAACGGCAAACATTGGCACTTTGACCTTCGATTTCGGAGGGACGACCGGCGGCCTCTCGATGCTCGACGGTTCTTCCTTCGTATTCAAGCTTGGAGCTACCAACACGAGCGACTCGGTCCGGTTTTATAATTTCACCGACGGCGACCTGGTCCTTGGAAGCAACGTCAATCTTTCGATTTCAAACGCTCAGTTGGGGACATTCGATTTGTTCGCCTTCTATAGTGACGCGGGCACGAGCGCTTATACGGGAGATGTGAACCTTTCGAACCTGAGCATCTCGGGCCTTGGAGGATATTCCTATTCGCTCGATTACTCCAACGGAATCGTCTCCCTTCAGGTCGTTCCCGAACCCCAGACCTACGCCTTGCTGGCTGGAGCGGCTGCTGCGGCCGCAATCTTCTTCCGGCGCAAAGGAGCAAGGAAGGCCGCCTGAGCAGGACGCCTTTCGGTTTCGGTCCGAGCGTTTCCTGAACAGGACGAGGAAACCATCGGCTCCTGAATTGACTTGAATTCAACGATGATGAACCTCTTTGACTTCAAAAAAGTGATCGGTATCGGTTCCGTCGAGTTCTTCCGCTATGCGGTGGCGGCGGGGCTGCTATGGGTTTTCTTTTACGTGATCCGACGGAGACATTGGTTGCACCGCAAGATCATCGATAGATTTCCGAAGGGGCAAGACGTCCGCAGGGAGCTCGCGCTCTCGGTGCTTACAAGCTTCATTTACGGAATCGTGGGGTTGGCGACCGTGCTTGCGATCCGCCAAGGCTGGACGCATTATTATTCAGGGATGGATAAGTACGGATGGGATTGGTTCTGGCTCAGCATCGTCATCACGATTTTTCTGCACGATGCCTACTTTTATTGGACTCACCGGATAATGCATCACCCCCGTCTCTTTCCGCTGATGCATAAAGCGCATCATCGGTCGACGAATCCCACGCCGTGGGCGGCTTATGCCTTCGATCCATTGGAGGCCTTGGTTCAGGCGGCCATTTTTCCGCTGGTGATTTTTCTTTATCCAATTTGTGGTCAGGCGTTCCTCCTGTTCATGCTGTGGCAGCTTTCGTTTAACGTCGTGGGTCACGCGGGGTTCGAAATCTATCCCTTCTGGTTTCTCAAATCGTGGCTGGGCAAATTTTTGAACACGCCGACCAACCATACGATGCATCACCAGTATTTTCGTGGAAATTACGGTCTCTATTTCAATATCTGGGACCGGATGATGGGCACCAACCATCCCGATTACGAAAAGCGCTTTCATGCCGTGACGACCCGGCAGAAAATTGCGGGTACTGATGTTGAGAGCGAGGCGTCCGCTGGCCTCCGGCCTTGATGAGCCACGAGGAAACGAGGAAATTCATTCTTTAAATATTCAATGACCCAGGACACTGGCTTCTTCCTAACAAGGCGCGCTATTTCGCACAGGATGTTTCTTTTGCTCTACCGGTTGGCATGCATCTGCGTCACCGTTTCGTGCTTCGGCTTCTCTGCTTTTGGTAAGGAAGTGGCGGCGGGCACGCGGGCGGAAGCGGAAGGCATGATCCTGGGACCGGAGGTTGAGTCGGTGCGCACCACGGGTTATACAGAGGCGGGGAAGGGCGGCGCGCTTTATGTATTTTCCGGCACCGCCATTCCGCAATATCAGCCGCGGGGTGAGAAGATGCAGGATCGTCCCACTTCGCACTATCTGGTAGGAAAGGCCAACGGCCAGGACAGGCGGTACTACCTTTTGGCGGAGGAGAGGCCCGATGTTTTGCAGTTCGGGGCGAAGCCGGAACCGGGTTTTGACAACACGCAGTCTTTCAATGATGCACTGGCCTATGGCAAGGGGGCGTTTGTTCCACGGGGCCGTTATGAAATTCAGGGGACGATCCTGGCCCGTGAGGATGCGACGGTGTTGTATGGCACGGGCCCGGGAGGCAACAACACCGGGGGCAGCGAATTGTTTTTCGGACCGGGTGAGGGGGACTGCATCCAATTCGGTGACGGCGTGAACCAGCTCCGGTGGGGCAAGTTGTCCCGGTTGACCATCGACGCCAAGGCCCGAACTGGAGGGAATGCCATTTTTGCGTTCTTCAATTTCCAGTTGGTGATCGAGGAGCTGCGCATCAATAATCCCTACAATGGCATTCGTCTGTTTCGCGGGCTCGGTTTCATGATCCGCGATGTGGTGATGAGCCGCATCCGCGCGGGGGACGGTACGGCGGATGGACCGACGGAGATTGGATATGGCATCAAATTTGGCGGCGCTCCTGAGCTTTACGAGATGGGGACCAGCAACAAGGTTAAACGCGATACGCACGTGCTCTATGTGGAAAACCTGAGCTTTGGCAGCGCAAAGCTCGAGACCGACCCCACGAATTGGACCGTCGGCCTCTGGTGCACGGAAAATGCCGCCTCGGTTAATGGGGCCACGCTGAAAAATCAGAACGTGCGGTATGGGGTTTACATCAGCCGCGCCAAAAATGTGGACCCTTCCGACAGGCTCATGGTGCCGGAAGGCTACCGCATGGTACCGGCGACGTGGACCGACTCAGCGGGAACCAAGGGGCCGGCCAGAAAAACCTATGCCTATGGTTCGAAGGAATACCCCGTCGAGCCTGGCACCGTGCCTAATTTGAACGGGCGCTTCCAGGATCTCACGCTTTTCTATCTCGGCGGCGATTATTTGGGCGGCGAGTACGTTTACAACGACGAGGGAAGCGGCGTTGCGATCTACAACCCCCACTTTATGAGATCGTATCAGGGCAATTGCGTTTATATGGGGCCGGAGTCGAAGGATATGAGCATCTACGGCGGGCAGGTCATCGGCGCCTACAAGAACGGCCTGGAGATGAATGGCAAGCGCTGGCACATCAGCGGGGTGCAGATCTACCGGCCATCCCTTGACGGAAAGAACCGGGAGGCGCACAAGGGTAAGTATTCCGCGATCAAGGTCGGTGCGACGTCCGTAGGTGGCGATGTGATCAATTGCAAGATCGGCAACGAGCCCCCCGGTAGTCCAAATCGAGGCGGCAGCACGGCACGTTTCGGAATTGATATTGCGGCGGGCGCCAAGGGAACCTGGTACCACGGCAATCGCTTCGACGGATGTCTCGAGGCCAACGTAAACAACGAAGCCGGAGAGCAAACGCAGGCAGGGACGAACCGGATGGGCGCGGCCGGGGATTGAGAAGTTTTTTCCACCACTGAATGGGTCGATAATCTCGGCACTTGATCCATTCGGAGCGATTCTGCTGGCCGAATCTTCTATCGAGGGGGCAATAACTTCCGCGGTTTCGCTCGCGCGAAAGTTTGAGCGGGGATTATCCAAGAACGATGGAAATGCTGCATCATCCGACTGCCGACGCGTTGTCGATCATTATCGGCCTTTTGCTGCTTCTGGTGGGGCGGCGCGTTTTCTGGATCTTTGTGGGCGGCGTCGGCTTTTTTACGGGCCTGAACCTTGCGCCGACGCTAATTCCCGGGCAATCGCAGCTCCTTATTTTCCTGGTCGCCGTGACCCTCGCCATCGTCGGTGCCATTCTGGCGATTGTGCTCCAGCGAGTGGCCGTCGCGGTGGCGGGATGGTTTGCCGGAGGCGCCCTTGCCGCCCGGTTAATGATTGCGTTCGGGTGGAGTGATCCGTCCGTCCTTTGGCTTGCGTCCATTGTCGGCGCGATCATTGCCGCAATTGTCGTTTCACTTCTTTTTGACTGGGCTCTGATCCTCCTCACCACCTTCAGCGGGGCGGTTCTGATCTGTGATGCGCTGACTATTTCGCCCACTTTAAAATGGATTATCGGAATCGCGCTTGTAGTAGTCGGGATCTTCGTCCAGACCCTCGACTTCAGGCGTGGACGAACCGCGTTAGGTTAACAGACTTGGCGAAAGCGGGGGAAGCGATGGCCCAGCCGGACTGCCTGGGGTATTTGAGTCGCGAAAGATGGCGTTTCGTATCCTCAAAACGGGTGTATTTTGAAGGGGAGTGGATATGAATTGGCTCGTGGCATTGGGTGGGCTGATTGTGATGGTGATGAGCGTGCTGGCAATGCTCGCGCCCCAGAGTTTTGTCGCGGTTATATCGCGGTGGACCGCCGTTCGTTTCTCGGTCACAATCGGAATTCGCCTTCTGTTGGGGATTGTTTTTCTTATTGGAGCTTCTCAAACGCGTTTCCCGGCGTTCATCTCCATTGTCGGAATCATCATCATCGCCGTCGCCTTCGTTTTGTTCTTTCTAGGGCGGACCAAGGTCGATGCCATGATCCAATGGTGGCTCCGGCGCACCTCGACTTTCATGCGACTCTGGGCGCTGGTGGGCGTGATTTTAGGCGCGCTGATTTTATATGCGGGTCTGCCTCTCCGCTAGTTGACGAAGTTGCCGGGGGGGTGTTTCAGCGCATCACTTCGTAACCGCCATCCCGAGGGTTCCCTGCGATTGACAATCGATGAATAGGGAAGCTCGCGTGGTTGTGATTACCGGTGCCTCGGCGGGCGTCGGCCGTGCGACTGCCCATGCGTTTGCGCGGGAAGGTGCGCGGATCGGGTTGGTTGCCCGGAGTTCAAAGGCGCTGGAGGAGACCAAACGGGAAGTGACGGAACTTGGAGGAGACGCCATTGTCTGCCAAGCCGATGTTGCTGATCCCGAACAGTTGGAAGCGGCTGCCGCTGCCGTTGAAGCGCACTTTGGGGCAATCGACGTCTGGGTCAATAATGCAATGGCTTCGGTCTTTTCTCCCATCGTCGAGATGACTCCGGAGGAGTTCAAGCGTGTCACTGAAGTGACTTACCTTGGTTATGTTTACGGGACGCTTTCCGCGTTGAAGCGGATGCGGCCCCTCAACCGGGGCCATATCATTCAGGTCGGGAGCACCTTGGCCTATCGGGGGATCCCCCTTCAGAGCGCCTATTGTGCGGCCAAACACGCCATCGAAGGCTTCTGCGATTCTCTGCGCTGTGAGCTGATCCATGACCGCAGCCGTATTCGGCTGACGATGGTGCAGATGCCGGCTCTGAACACGCCGCAGTTCGGCTGGGTAAGAAGTCGACTTCCGCGCAAGGCACAGCCCGTCCCTCCCATCTATTCTCCGGAAGTTGCTGCACGTGCGATCGTCTGGGCCTCCCATCATCGCCGCCGTGAAATCTGGGTTGGAATGCCGACCGTTGCCGCCATTATCGGCAACAAGCTTTTTCCGGCGTTTCTCGATCACTATCTCGCGACGCACGGCTATAGCTCACAACAGTATGATGGAAAGGAGGATCCGAATCGTCCCGACAACCTTTGGCGACCCGTGGAAGGGATGCATGCCACGGAGGGCGTATTCCGCTCCCGCGAGCATCGGTTCAGTCCGCAGCTTTGGGTCGATTTGCATCGGAATGTTCTCATGATGGCGGCCCTGGGCCTCGGAGCGGCCCTTGCAGGATGGTTTGCTTCATCCGGAAAGCCGAGGCTCGGAAGGAGTCGGCGTTCTGGTTCGCTTCGGCTCGGCTGAACACGTCGACCGAACATTTGAAGATAATGAGCGCAACCGGGGTTCTGTCGCGAATACCAGTACCAATAGGCTATGAATGTCGCAGAAGCTGACGTGCAAAAGAAGTTCAAGGTCGCGCCCGGGCACCCGGGCCTGGCGCCAGCCTGGAGCAGTGCCTCCAAAAGCGGAGTGGGAACCGCAAATTCACCGCGCAGCAGAGTCTGGTTTACCTTGGCCGAAGGAATCGTGACGGAAACCTTTTATCCGCGCCTGGATATTGCGGCGACACGTGACCTTCAATTCATGGTAGCGGACGGTCGGGGATTCTTTTCCGAACAACGGCGCGACACTGTTTCCGAAGTGATCGAGCTTGAATCCGGCGTTCCAGCTTACCGGTTGAAAAATACCTGCAAGCAGGGGCATTACATTCTCGAACAGGAGATCGTTGCCGATCCCGCCCGCGATGCATTTTTGATTCGTGTCCGGTTTGAACCGCTTCAGATTGAGGCGCGTCTTTTCGTCCTTCTTGCGCCCCATTTGGGAAATCATGGATGGGGGAACGATGCCTGGATAGGAGATTTCAAATCAACCCCGATGCTTTTCGCGCAAGCTGCGGGAGATGAGGGATCGGCGTCGCTCGCGCTTGCGTGCTCCCGCTCGTTTCGGAGAATGTCAGCCGGGTATGTCGGCTTTTCAGATGGTTGGCAGGATGTGCATCAGCACGGGGAGATGCAGTGGGAGTTTGAGTCCGCGCCGGATGGGAATGTGGCGTTGGTAGCCGAAATCGATGTCAATGATGCCCCGGTATGTTTCGAACTCGCGCTGGGATTCGGATCAATGCCAGCAGGAGCCGCTCTTAATGCCCGGGCGGGTTTGATCGCGGGTTTCAACGCTGCCTTACAAGAGTACACGCAGCAATGGCGGGCCTGGCAGAATTCATTGGATCTTTCGGGTTACCACGATCTTGGCGATAACCGGATGCACCGCATCAGCGCCGAGGTGCTCAAGATGCACGAAAGCAAGGATTTCTCGGGGGCTATGGTGGCGAGCCTGAGCACACCTTGGGGGGAAGCTCGCGGCGATGGCGAAGCGGGTTATCACATGGTCTGGACGCGAGACCTTATCGAATCGTTCGGCGGGTTGGTTGCCGCGGGAGCCCATGAGCCAGCCCGCCGGGTACTTACTTACTTGCACGCCACTCAGGAATGCGATGGCCACTGGCCCCAGAACATGTGGGTGGACGGAGCGCCCCACTGGAGTGGAATTCAACTCGACGAAGTTGCCTTACCGATCCTGGCGGCATTTCTCGGTTCGCGTGAGCCTACGCTCGACCAGGAACAATTTTCCACCTTTTGGCCGACGGTCCAAAAATCAGTGGAATATCTTATCCAAAACGGGCCGGTAACGCGACAAGGTCGTTGGGAGGAATTGGCCGGGTATTCGACCTACACTCTTGCCGTCATGGTGAGCGCGCTCCTTGCCGCAGCAGAATATGGAGAGCGAATTGGAAATACGTTCTTTGCGGAGAAAGCGCGGACGGTAGCCGACGCATGGAATTCAAGAATCGAGGAATGGACCTACGTTTCAGGCACCGACCTCGCCAAAAGGACCGGTGTCGAAGGCTACTACGCGTTTCTGGTTCCATCGGAACCGGCCGCAACGCCAATTGCAGATCGTCCGATTTCTGTCCCTGGTTGGAAGGGGGCAAAGTCCATGGCGGGGGAAATTGTCAGTCCGGATGCACTTGCTTTGGTGCGCTTTGGGCTTCGATCGCCTCACGACCCCCGGATTTTGAACACGTTGAAAGTGATCGACTCGCTTCTAAAGGTTGAGACGCCGTTCGGACCATGCTGGAAACGTTACAACGGCGACCGGTATGGAGAAGGCGCAGACGGCTCGCCCTACACTGGAGGAGAAAATGGGGTCGGGCGAGCCTGGCCGCTTCTCACAGGCGAAAGAGCCCATTATGAGCTGGCAGCCGGCAACCGTGACGAAGCAATTCGCTTAATGAAAGCCATGGAAGCGTTTGCCAATTCTTCCGGGTTTCTCCCCGAACAAATCTGGGACGCTGCTGACATTCCGGACCGGAATCTCTTCTTGGGCCGCCCCACCGGTTCCGCAATGCCGCTTGTCTGGGCGCATGCAGAATACCTGAAGCTGCGCCGTTCGATTCGGGATAACCGGGTTTTTGACATGCCGGCTCAGACGGCAAATCGTTATCTCAAGAGGGACTAGCCTTTGTTGGCGTGAACCTTTCTGAGAGCCGATCAAATTTTTCTTCGGGATTTTAGAGTCGCAGGCATCCGACGGCGGCCTCCTCTTGGCTCCCTGGTTCCTTGAACGCAAATACTCCAACCGATGACCTGTCATTTTGCCCGCCCAGGCTCAACTGGCGGGATCCTATTGACGGTTAACTCCTGCCGTTGATTGTTGCTGGTGAAAAATTGCCTCTGGTCGATGCCGGTAGAGGTCTTCCCAATTAAAATTGGAGAACCTGGCCTACCACGAAGGTTGGCCAGGTCGGAGGTTTTATCTAACTGGCTATCACTTGGGATTGTTATATGCTGCTGTCGTGTCCTTCCTTCTGAATCGTTTGTAATTATTTACCTAAGTTGAGACATCAGCCTTCCTGCTATCGCGGTTCCACTGAAGAGTAGGGCTGCGCCGATGCAGATAATTCCGATGAGAGCCAACAGCAGTTCATGCGGTCCACCCATGACTAGTGACAGGATTCCAAGGATAATCGCCGCCAGTCCTAGCAATACTTGTCCACCGGAAGCGCTTGAGGTGGCAAGGTGCATGGCACGGGCCGTTGGAGCGCCACGCTCCCATCCGAGTGCCGCCAAACGGCTGGTTTCTCCGCTGCTAAGGAGCAATGTCGCGCCCAGCGCAATAATTGCGACTGCAACCAGGGTTGTTGGGGCCATTCCCAGCAGGGCGAGGATTCCGAGCACAATCGCTCCGACTCCCCCAATAAACTCCGTTGTGACGCCGCTGCCTAGTTCGACCGCATTAACGGTTCCGCCCCCGATGTCTCTTAGCATCTCTGAATACTTCGCCGCGATCGCACCTCCCTCGCTCAAGGTGGCAGCTCCCAGGACGATGACCGCGATCGCTGCGAGGTGATGTGGAAGTATTCCGGCCAGGCCAAGGATTCCCAGTACCACCGCACCGACTCCGCCCAGAGCTTCCAGCCCAAAGCCTCCCATTGCCGTTTGAAGCGTTTTCTTCGTTCTCTCCGGATCGTGGAAGCCCTCTTGAAATGTTTGTGTTTGTCCTGGCATATATCCCCCTTTTGCTAATTAAAAATAGCGCGTTTGGAATAAGCCTCAAGACGGTGTATCCCTGATGGCCCTCTCGGAGTATGTTCCAAATTTTTGGAAATTAGGAATCGGTATCTCTGTAGCTAACGAAGTTCGGGCCTTTTGTTTGATGAGGTAGAGCCAGCTGATGCACGGCTTCCGATATGGGGCGAGCGGCCTGGATTCTGAAAGGGGCGACGATACGCTCGGCCTGTCGCAGAGTATCACGCTTTGCGTTTTTCTATCCGTAACACTTGGAATGTCGGGATCCAGAACGGAAAGCGGGCACGTCGCGGCCATGGTCTTAAGAACCATTTTGAGAGATGCTTTATCAAACTGATCACGATTCGATCTGAAGGCTTTCTCTTTCACACCCGTCAAGATCGTATGGTTTTCGATTATACGAGGGATGGATGCCAACTCAGTCTTTTGGAAGATCTCTCCCTTTTCGAACAGAGAAGGTGATGTAAACGCAATCGTAGAGACACCGCAGGGCAGCCGCAACAAGTTCGCGTTCAATCTCGAGAACGGTTTATTTGAACTCGACAAGCCGATGCCGATCGGAGTGACGTTTCCGTTCGAATTCGGCTTCGTTCCAGGGACCTTAGGGGGAGATGGAGATCCTGTGGATCTACTGATCTTGATTGATGCGCCGACTTTTGTAGGCTGCCTGGTGAAAGCCCGGTTACTGGGAGTCATCGACGCGGAGCAGAAGGAGGTCGACGGTAAAGTAGTGCGTAATGACAGGTTGATCGGTGTGGCTGTTGAATCGCGACGCCATCGGAATATTCAGTCGCTTCACTCGCTTTCCGAAGAATTATTGTCGGAAATTGAACACTTTTTTATCTCCTATAACCAGGTGATGGGGAAGCAGTTCTTCCCATTGGGGCGTTTTGGCCCTCAGCGCGCCATAGAGAGAGTGAGGGAGGGTATCTCGAATGTGGAAAGATTGAAATAGCGTTCGCCTGTCAGAGTGGCGTTTGGCCGCCCGTGGCGCCATAGATTTCACCCGTCACGTAGCTCGCCTCATCGCTTGCGAGGAAAACGTAAATGGGCGCCATTTCGGCAGGTTGGGCCGCTCTTCTGAAGGCGGTATGTTTTCCGAACTGCTTCACTTTCTCTTTTGGCATTGTTGATGGGATCAGCGGAGTCCAGACCGGCCCGGGGGCCACAGCATTGACCCGAACTCCATCTTCGATAGCGAGATTGGCGAGCGAACGTGTAAAACTGGCGATGGCTGCCTTTGTTGCGGCGTACGCAATGAGCTGGGCAGTGGGATCGAAGGATTGGATGGAGGCCGTATTAATGATTGAGGCACCTTCGGACATCCTTGGGAGGATGGCTTTGGAAAGCCAGAACATCGCGAATACATTGACCCGGAAGGTCGCCTCAAATTCGTCATCAGGGATCGCCTCGAGCGATTCGTAGGTCCGCTGAAGGGCGGCATTATTGACGAGAATGTCGATCCCGCCCAGGTGGGAATAGGCCTCGTCGGCCACCTGGCGACAAACCTCCTTTGAACCGATGTCTCCCGGAAGAAGAACGGCCTTTCTCCCCGCCTCTTTGACCAGCCTTTCCGTTTCTCTGGCATCTCCCTCCTCGGAGAGGTAGGAAATCGCCACGTCGGCACCCTCACGAGCAAAGGCAATTGCAACCGCACGACCGATGCCGCTATCCGCGCCCGTGATGAGCGCTCGCCGTCCCTTCAGGCGGTTGCAACCTTTGTAACTCTCTTCTCCGTGGTCCACCTTCGGCTCCATCTCGTGCTCGTACCCTGGCGGATGCTGCTGCCGCGCAGGATAGGGCGGCTGAGGGTGGCGTTCTTGGGGATTTTTTGAGGACGTCATATAGATGGAAACGTTTTGCAACGATCAATTCGCTTGATTTTCTGATGGCCTGGCCCTGGCTCCTATTCAAACCTTCAGTACCGCGGTTGCTGTCTTGCTCACTAGCCCAGCAATCAGACCATAGCCACTTGCCAGGCCGATTCGGGTTGAGAGCCTATGAGCCGAAACGTAAGTGATTATCTCATTCAACGCCTCCTGAACTGGGGGATCCGCCGCATCTATGGTTTTCCTGGCGACGGGATCAATGGAATCATCGGTGCGATTCGCCGAGCAGGAAACCGGATCCAGTACATCGAGGTGCGGCATGAAGAGATGGCTGCCTTCATGGCCTGTGCGCACGCAAAATTCACAGGACAGATCGGCGTCTGCCTTGCCACCTCCGGGCCGGGGGCGATTCATCTTCTCAATGGTCTCTACGACGCGCGGATGGACCATCAGCCAGTCCTCGCGATTGTGGGTCAGCAGACACGGTGTGGTCTCGGGAGCGACTACCAGCAAGAGGTCGATCTACCCAATCTCTTCAAGGACGTGTCGCGCGAGTATGTGCAGATGGCCTCATCTCCCACGCAGATCCGCCATCTCGTTGACCGCGCCGTGCGAATCGCCGTAGCCGAACGGACGGTGACCACGCTGATTATCCCAAACGACGTGCAGGAATGCGCTGCCGTGCCGCATCCGCCCCGTTCTCACGGCGCGGTGCTCTCGGGCATCGGTTATTCTGCACCGCACATTGTCCCGAAGGAAGCAGACCTGAGGCACGCAGCAGAGGTGCTCAATAGCGGCCGGAAAGTGGCCATGCTCGTGGGGGCGGGCGCGCTTCAAGCGACGGACGAGGTGATCGCGGTAGCGGATCTGCTTGGTGCCGGGGTTGCGAAGGCGCTTCTGGGGAAAGCGGTTATCCCGGATGCGCTCCCTTATTGCACGGGAGCCATCGGGCTTCTCGGCACTGAGCCGAGTTGGGAGATGATGCAACATTGCGATACATTCCTGATGATCGGCTCAACCTTTCCTTACACCGAATTTCTTCCGCCGGAAGGCGCCGCGCGTGGCGTGCAGATCGATATCGACCCCAAGAACCTCAGCATGCGCTACCCGATGGAGGTTCCGCTGGTCGGCGACACCGCTGAAACCCTGCGCGCGCTGATCCCATTCCTTAGGCGAAAGGAAGACCGCCACTGGCGCGAGAAGATTGAGGCACAAGTCAGCAACTGGTGGAAGGTACTTGAAGCGCGGGCGATGGTTCCCGCCAACCCGATCAACCCACAACGTCTTTTTTGGGAACTTTCTCCCCGGTTGCCGGATAATGTCATCATTTCAGCCGACTCAGGCTCTTCGGCCAATTGGTTTGCCCGCGATCTCAAGATCCGCAGGGGAATGATGGCTTCGCTATCGGGCAATCTGGCCACCATGGGGCCGGGCGTTCCATATGCCATCGCGGCGAAGTTTGCTTTTCCTGACCGCCCTGCCGTTGCGCTGGTTGGCGATGGCGCCATGCTAATGAATGGCATTAACGAGCTAAATACCGTTGCCGAACATTGGAAGGAATGGACCGATCCCCGGCTGATCGTCCTGGTTCTCGCCAATCGCGATCTCAATCAGGTGACTTGGGAGCAACGGGTGATGACAGGCGATCCCAAGTTTGACATCTCACAGCGGGTTCCCGAGTTCTCGTTCGCCCGCTATGCCGATCTCATTGGACTCAACGGAATTTTCGTCGATACGCCCGATAAAATCGGCAAAGCTTGGGATCACGCCTTCGCCGCGGACCGGCCCACGGTGATCGATGCCTTGTGCGATCCGGAAGTTCCGAACCTTCCGCCGCATATCAGTCTGAAGCAGGCAAAGAACTTCATGTCGGCAATCGTGGAGGGCGATACCGGCCGTGAGTCCATGATTCGTGGCGCGTTCAGAGACGCTCTTCAGGGAGTCCTCCCGCACCGTCATTGAGCGCTCGTGATTCCGATTGAGAAACTGGAGGTGTCCGCCTACACCGTGCCCACGGATCTCCCCGAATCCGATGGAACGCTGGAGTGGAGCAGTACGACGATGGTTGTCGTGGAGCTTCACGCCGGCAGATATATCGGTATCGGGTATAGCTATGCTTCGCCAGCGGCGGTTAATGTAATTCGCGATCCATTGGCCAGGGTAGTCATTGGTGAAGCGCATATTCCCGCTGCTTTTCACACGATGCGAGTCGCGCTTCGTAATATCGGGCGGCCTGGCATTGCCTCGATGGCGCTTTCTGCTGTCGATGTGGCGCTATGGGATTTAAGGGCAAAACAGCTCGGGCTTTCGCTTGCTGATTTGCTCGGTCGCTCGCGCACGGCGGTTCCGATTTATGGCAGCGGAGGTTTTACCTCCTATTCGATGTCCCAGCTTGAGGCTCAGCTCGCGGGATGGGTTGCACAGGGCATTCCAAGCGTCAAAATGAAAGTTGGCAGGGAGCCTTCCACTGATCCTTTACGGGTTCAGCAAGCTCGCGCTGCGATTGGACCGAAAGCCGACCTGATGGTCGATGCCAACGGGGCCTACTCCCCGAAACTTGCAATCGAGCTTGCGCACAGCTTCTTCGATTCTGCGGTCGTCTGGTTTGAAGAGCCGGTGCCTTACGACGATCCCGCCGGGCTCCTGGTGGTTCGGGATCGGGTTCGAATGGAAGTCGCCGCTGGAGAGTACGGTTTCGAGTTGCGTGACTTCCAGGAACTCTTTCCTGTGGTCGACGTCATTCAGGCGGATGCAACCCGCTGCCAAGGCATTACCGGTTTTCTGAAAGCGGCAGATCTCGCGCTCGAAAGACAGGTGCCGATCTCCTCTCATTGCGCGCCGACGATCCACATGCACCTTGGCGCTTCCGTCGGAAATTTTCGCCACCTGGAATGGTTTCACGACCATGTTCGGATTGAACGGCTCTTTTTCGAAGGCTTTATCGAACCTGAAGGGGGCGCTCTTATCCCAAGCGCGAATCGTCCCGGACTCGGAATTCTCCTGAAACGTACCGATATGGAGCCGTTCCGAGTGGCATAAATCAGCATAAAGCAGCGTAAGGCGGGGGAGGGGACAACATGAATCCGATTTCCGAACTCGTACTGAGATGCAAGAGCACGTTAATCCAAAGACCGCCGATCATCCTGCAGCGCCCCCTCTGCCTCCTCGCCCCTCGACAGAACCTCCCCGCGTCGAACAACGTACCCATCCAAAGCCTCCAAAACATGAAGCGCCGTTCCCTGCCTCTGCCGCGCATGAGATTTTCAGGCAGCTTCGGCGGAGCATCCGTGGAGAGGTGCGCTTCGACGAGGGCTCGAGGGCTCTGTATGCGGTAGACAGCTCCAACTATCGGCAGGTGCCCATCGGCGTCGTGATTCCGCGTGATGCCGACGATGTGGTGGAAACCGTGGCGATTTGCCGGCGCTATGGAGCGCCAATTACGGGGCGCGGTGCTGGCACCAGTCTTGCAGGCCAGTGTTGTAATGCCGCTGTCATTCTCGATTTTTCCAAAAATATGAATGAGGTGGTGGAGATCGACACCACCCGAAAGATAGCAAGGGTCCAACCGGGATTGATTCTCGATCATCTCAATCGCGCAGCAAAAGCAAAAGGGCTCATTTTTGGGCCCGACCCGGCAACTCATGATCATTGCACCATTGGCGGCATGATCGGCAACAACTCCGGAGGCGTCCATTCCGTTATGGCGCAGTTCTACGGGCCGGGCGCACGAACTTCCGACAATGTCATCGCATTGGAGATTCTTGCTTACGATGGGTTGCGGATGCGCGTGGGAGCCACCGAGGAACAGGAACTTGCCCGCATCATCTCGACGGGCGGGCGGCGTGCGGAAATCTATTCGCAACTCAACACGCTTCGGAATCGTTATGGCGATCTGATCCGGACCCGCTATCCAAAAATTCCGCGCCGCGTCTCCGGGTACACCCTCGATGACCTTTTGCCGGAGAAAGGATTCAATGTCGCCCGTGCGCTGTCCGGCACCGAAGGAACCTGCGTCACCATTCTGGAAGCGACGGTGCAACTCATGGATGATTTTCCGGCCCGCTCGCTGGTTGTCCTTGGATTTCCCGATGTCTACTCCGCAGGGGATTTTGTGCCGAAGGTCCTGGAACACTATCCGGTGGGTTTGGAGGGGATGGATAACATCCTCATCGATGCAATGAAGATCAAAGGAATTCATCCCCGGGAGATCGCTCTCCTGCCGCCAGGAAAGGGTTGGCTGATCGCGGAGTTTGGCGGCGAAACCCGGGCGGAATCCGATGAACGAGGGCGCAAATTGATCAAGGCGGTCGAAGGAATGTCCAATGCGCCGACGACTCGCCTGTACGACGATCCTCTCCATGAAAAAATCATCTGGGAAATACGCGACGCGGGGCTGGGCGCTTCAGCTCGTGTCCCGCGTGAAGCCGACACATGGGAAGGCTGGGAGGATGCCACCGTTCCTACCGATAATTTGGGCGACTACCTGCGCGAATTTCGGAGTCTCCTGGAGCGGTATAACTACCACTGCACGCTCTATGGTCACTTTGGCCAGGGGGTCGTTCATACCCGCATCGATTTTGGCCTTAAAACCCGGGAAGGAATCGCGGCCTACGAGCGCTTCGGATACGATGCGGCTCAATTGGTCGTTCGCTATGGCGGTTCCCTTTCGGGAGAGCACGGCGATGGCCAGTCGCGCGGGGAGCTTCTTTCCATCATGTTCGGCGAGCAGCTTGTCGATGCCTTCGAAGAGTACAAGACGATCTGGGATCCTGAATGGAAGATGAATCCGGGGAAAGTCGTGCGTCCGTATCGGCGCGATCAGAATATCCGGTTCAGCCCGGATCCGCCAAACTCCTACCACCCCCGCCAACCGGATACGCATTTCCCGTTTGCCGATGACAAGGGGAGTTTTTCCTATGCGCTCGAACGCTGCGTTGGCGTCGGGAAGTGCCGGCGTACCGAGGGCGGGACGATGTGCCCGAGTTTCATGGTCACCCGCGAGGAGAAGCACTCCACCCGTGGGCGCGCCCGGCTTCTCCTCGAAATGTTGGAAGGTCAGGTGATTGGCAAAAACGGATGGCGTGACAAGGCTGTCCACGACGCGCTCGACCTATGCCTTGCCTGCAAAGGATGCAAATCGGATTGCCCGGTGAATGTTGATATGGCCACCTACAAGGCCGAATTCCTGTCTCACTACTATGCAGGACGGCTCCGGCCACGGGCTGCCTATTCGATGGGCCTTATTCCATGGTGGGCGCGGATTGCCTCCAAGATGCCCGCTGTGGCAAACTTCGCGACGCAGACGCCTGGCGTTCGAGCGGCGGCCAAGTGGCTTGGCGGCATTTCACAGGCGCGGCGCATTCCCTTATTTGCATCGGAAAGCTTTCAGGATTGGTTTGCGCGACGCAATCTCCCTGCCCGCAACACACCCGGGGTTCGACGCGTCATTCTCTGGCCCGATACCTTCAACAACTACCTGCTGCCACGCACCGCAAAAGCGGCCGTGAATGTTCTGGAGTCCACCGGATTCGAGGTCATCGTGCCACAAGCCAAGCTATGTTGCGGCCGTCCCCTCTACGATTTTGGGATGCTTACGATGGCCCGGCATTTCCTACGTAATATCATGGACACCCTCGCTCCAGAAATTGAGGCAGGAACTCCCATCGTTGGGCTGGAACCGAGTTGCGTTGCCGTCTTTCGCGACGAACTGATTTCGCTTTTCCCAAGAGATGAGCAGGCACAGCGGCTTTCCAAACAGGTCTTTACCCTGGGAGAGTTCCTCGACAAGCATGCCTCCGAAATGAAGCTTCCTAAGTTCTACCGGAAGGCGATTCTTCATGGCCACTGCCATCAAAAGTCAGTGATTGGAATGGCGGCTGAGGAGTCGATTCTGACGAAAATGGGCATCGATTACCACCAACTCGAATCTGGTTGCTGCGGGATGGCTGGCTCCTTCGGATTCGAGCGCGAGCATTATGACATCTCTGTAAAATGCGGAGAACGCGTTCTGATTCCCTCAGTACAGGAGGCCAACCGGGACACCTTCATTGTTACTGACGGCTTTAGCTGCCGCGAACAGATTGAGCAGCTTACGGACCGTAGGGCGTTGCACCTCGCTGAACTGCTGGACTTGGCTTTGCAAACCGGAGGCCATGGCCCGGCGGGCAATGAGCCGGAGGGCGCCCTGTTCGATCTCTACCCGGAGCCTTCCTTCGACACCAGGAAAGCTTTAATCGTGGCGGCGGGGATTGGGGGAGTCCTCGCCGCTGCGACCGCCGCATGGCTTCTTGGAAGACCAAAGGGTAAACGTTAAATTGAAATTGCCAGGGTGATGTTGCCATGACCTCGCCGGGGTATAGGGGCAACTTCTTAAGGCCACTTGCATTCGGGCCTTCGAAACCACCATACGATGCCCGAAAAGAAGACCATTGAACGTGCCCGGAGAGATAAACGGGAAGGCAAAGCGCCTTCCACTCAAGCGGGCGAGTTCGTGCGCGAAGAGATTGAACACGTGCGCGAAGGCAAACATGGAGTTCGGTCGACCAAGCAGGCCATCGCCATCGGCCTTTCGAAGGCTCGCCGCGCGGGGATTGAGTTGCCGCCGCCCAAGAAAGGGAAGACTTCAGAGGCAACGCGGCGGAAGGCGGAACGCGATCTCGAAAAGGGGCGTGAGGCAAAGAAGCCTTCGGCAAAACGTTCGCGGGCCACGACCAAGGCGCTCAAGCGCGAGAGTCAGTCGCCGACTTCAAAAAAGGCGCTTTCCCGGCAAGCGGGTGTGGCTGCGAGTAAACGGACGCACGCGGAGAGATCAGCTGCCGCAAAGAAGGCGGCTCGGACTCGGAAGGCGACGAGGTAGCGCGGGTGTGTCATGACCCCCATGCGCAAAACTGGAGAACTCGTCTAACGCCAGGCATTGCCCCATCTGCCATCTTGTCAATACTGAGCGCGGACGTGGCGCGTAAATCGGATGCGCTATTTGGTGTGAGAGAATGAATTGGACCACGTCGCGGGAGCGTACGCACGGTGGAACTTTTCAAAAGCTTGCCATGTGAAGGGCTATTGACGTAGTCAATGAGGGGATAGCGAATGATCCCCCGGCAGAGATATTGACGTGATCTACTAAGTTCCGATATGAGCAAGGCTCCGATCCATTCCCCAGGCTCGAAATCCCCAGGCAGATCTTCTAGCCGGGGCGGGAAGCAGAAAACGATGGAGTCTTTAATTCGTATTCCGCAACGCATTCCCCTGGCGTCGAGGACGGCGGATAGCCTTCGCGATGCGATCCGGGGCGGAGAATGGCATGACTTTTTGCCCGGGGCAGAGGATCTGGCGCGTCGATTGCAGGTTAGTCATACAACCTTGAAAAAAGCGCTTAAGATCCTGAGTGACGAAGGATTGATCGCTCAAAGCCGTGGGCATCTGACTCGGATTCTGCCGGACTGTCGGGAAAAGCGGAAGTTGTCGCGGCAGAGGTCAAAAGTCGTGGTATTTTTGGTGGCGGCTCCTCCATGGGAGGTCAGTCGCCTGATCGCGTTTGCCCGGTCGGAGCTGGAGCATGATTTTCATCTGGCGGGATTTGAGGTCCGTGAGATTAACGATTACCGGTTTGCAAATGAGATTAAGACCAAGTTTGTGGATCGAATCGTCCATCAAATCGATGCCGCCTGCTGGGTTCTTTTCGATTCGAACCACGCCCAGCAACTTTATTTTTCCGATCGGGCTCTGCCTGCATTTATCGTCGGGCACCGCTATCCTAACGTAAAGCTGCCCTTCCTGGACCTCGATTTCAACTCGATTTGCCGGCACGCGACCCGGCGGTTGCTGGGGGCGAAGCATCGTCGCCTGGCGCTTCTATTGCCTGACATAGATGGAGCGGACATGCTGGCCAGGGAGCAGGGATTTCGGGATGAAATTGCATCTTTTGGCCGAAACGCCACAGGGATTGTCCTGAGGCACCACAAGACTGCCGGATATCATATTGATAGCGTGCTGGATTCGGCTTTTCAAAAAACTTCCCGCCCGACGGGGCTCATTGTCGCGGACGCCTGGCATGCGGTGACGGCCGTTAGCCATTTGATCTATTCAGGGGTCCATGTTCCCCGGGACGTGTCGGTGATCAGCACGGATTTCGAACTCGTGCTGCATGCCTTCCGCCCGAAGATTGCTTCCTATTGGATTGATCATGACGCGTATGCGATCTCTCTTTCTCGTTTGGTGATCCAACTCGCCAAGACCGGCTCGCTTTCGCTGAAACCGAACTGGGTACTACCCCGACCGAATTGGATCAAGATCAATAATCCCCAAACGGTGGCTCCTCCCACGGAGGAGTGAGAACTGGCCGGCGCCGAAAACATAGGCAAAAAAAAGCTACCACGGTAGCTCTTGCGGGAGGCTGCGGCTCCGGGATAATTCTTGCCTATGTAAGTAGTGAATAACTGCTTACTCAGACGCCATCACTCCCCCAATATGAAAATTATTAATAGGAAAAACACCTTCTCCGATGCTGCCGTCATGTGCGGAAGATCGCGGAGGTTCGGTCTTCTTCTGGTTGTCTTCTTTTCATTCGCAACCGCCTCGTGGGCGGTGAATTATGACTGGTTGGGTTCCGTCGATACGAATTATGAAACTCTGGGAAACTACCGTGTGGGCGGGAGCGTTCCCGGCTCCCTTCCCGGCGTGGCTGATAGGCTGACGGTTGCCGGTGCCAAGACGATCACTTCGACGGGTACATCCTCTGTCTATTCGCTCTCTTCAATGTACCTGGCGGAAGGTGGAAATGTCAGTTTCGACTACAACGGAAATACGCTCCAGATCGCAAATGACGATTCCAACGAGCTCTTCAGGAGCTCGTTTCGAGGATCGATGACCTGGCAGAACGGCACACTGCAAATGATGAGCAGCTACGATATGCTCATCGGCGCAAATAATCCCCAAACGTCGCCTGTCGCTGTACGTATCACCGGTCCCGCAGCCACTTTCAACTCGGGGAATGGGTTTTTGAGAATTGGCGCCTACGTAAAAAGCGGAACCGACGTCTCGACGACCACACTGACGATTGATAATGGAGCGAAACTGAACTCAAAAACTGTTCACGTAGGCTCACATAATTCCAGCACTGCGACGTTGAATGTGAATGGTGCGGGAAGTGTGGCGGACCTGCAGAACAGCAACATCATGGTCGGCAATGGAGTGAATAGTTCAGGGACGGTACGTATAGACGGAGGAGGCGAAATCAAGGGGATTGCGAATTTCTATCTTGGAAATAATATCGGTTCGAGCGGGACGCTGATCGTTGAAGGAGCTAATTCGAAACTCACGGCGACCGCGATGCTTGTGGACGCTTACCCATCCGGAACGGTCTCGGCGACGTTGAAAACGCGTTCGGGCGGGGAGATCATGATCAATGGCAATCTAACCGCCAGCCGTCACGCAGTGATCGACGTGGGCGCAACCAGCAAAATCACTAGCCAGAATTTCTATCTGAACCAGAGCAATGCCGCGCTTGAAAAAACCGCCACATTGATCGGATCGGGAGCGTTGGAAATGACCGCGGCTGGCGCCCATAATATCAATCTTTACGGCATCGTGAAACCTGGCGATTCGCTGAGTGGCAAAGGAGTGGGTACTTTGACGCTCGGGTCCGCCGCTCAATCGGCTGTCGTCAAGCTCTCAGATAATAGTGCGTTCACTTTTGATTTTAACAGTGCTACGGATTACGACCGGATCACGATTTTCGGAACACTCTCCCAGACGATAAACCTTGGGGACCTGGTTCTGGACTTCACGAATTTCAGTGGTGGAGCAAACCTGACGCAATACACCCTGTTCTCGACCACAGGAGCAACGAGCGGCACCTTTAATAGTGTGACATGGATTGGTGCAAGCGGTTCAATTTTTTATGGTGCAAACAGTATTTATGTGACCAGCGCCATACCGGAGCCGTCCATCGGACTGCTGCTATTGTTCGGATGCGGGCTCGCGTGCATTCGGCGTCGGCGTTAGTCGGTCAGTGCCTTCTTTAAACAGATTTTTTTCTAAGTTCCCCTTAAGCTTGTATGTTCCTATATCACAAACTGAGCATCCTATCGTTCGCGTTATCTCTGCTGCTGGTTACGCCGCAACTTAATGCCGAAGATTCGGATGTCGCGCTCGCTGAGATTGATCGCGCAGAGGCGACGAAAACGATGTCCGACGATGCCTTGCGCTTTAGGGAGACTTATGGGAGTGCGGAGGGCGGGGTAAAGGAGACGGAGTTCTTCGATTCTCTGAGCAAGGCTTCGCCCGCCAACCCAGTCATATCCCAGATCGTCGAAAATGAGCTGGTTGTGGAGCCTACGGAAATGAACATTCTGAGAAGTGCCATTTTGCCGATCACACCAAAGGTTCACTTTCCGTTTACGTTCGATATCAAATTCCGGACAGAGATGGAATCGGACGGCAGCGTTGAACTCAACCTATGTGCCGATAGCAAGATCACCGTCGCTTCAATTCGAGGAAATAAAATCATTGCTTCGGGCGAGGAGCGTCTCAACTTGGACACGGCGACGGTGCAAACATTGCGATTTGTCTTCGACGGGGATGGCAGGGGGAGGGTTTATGTGGTGGATGGCGAGGGGACTATCGGGTTGGCACGGAGAGAGCTCAACGGAAATTATACGACCCTGGACCTTCGCCTTTACGGAGCCAAACTCTACATCCAGGAAGTCAGGCTCTACGACCAAATGCCGTAAGGTCGAACAACCCTGTCATCTCATGAGAACGTTCAAAAGAATCTTTGGACTCTTGGTCTTGTCCGGTGTCCTGTCACCGTGGGCCGTTCCTCACGCAGAAGGGGCGGCGAGGGAGTATTTTGTTTCCGCTGATATGGGAGACGACGCCGCTCCCGGCACTGCGGAGCAACCTTTCAAGACGATCAAAGCCGCCGCGCAGAAGGTCGATGCGGGTTCCATCATTACGGTCCTGCCGGGTTGGTACGAGGGGGGGATCGTTCTAAAGGCGGGATCGGATGAATCTCCCACCATTCTCCGTGAGGCTAAGCGGGGAAGAGCTTTCATAGGGCGGCCAGTGGTTGTTTCCGGCTTTGAAAGGGCGCCCGGGATGGAGTATACTTATGTGGCACCCTGTTCGGAGAAATTGCCCACTTTGATCGAGGTGGATACAGGGGTCGGTTTTCGATCGGTGGCGAGCGTCATCGATGTCGAGGAACTGGCGGGCGGCTATTTTTTCGATGAAGCTGCCGCGAAAGCCTATATTCATCCCAGCGACAGCGGGAGCCCCAGTCACCATCTTTATGCTTCGGTTCGGCAGGACCAGATTGGAGTCACGATGGCTTCAAATTCCGTTCTGGACGGCTTTGCCCTCGCAGGATTTGGCGGTTCAGGCGTGAAGGCATCGGATGCGGCGAAAGTGATTGTTCAAAATGCGACAGGCTATCTAAACGGCATTGCCATTTCCCTCGCCGGAAATATGAAGGAGAGCATCGTTCGCGGGAACGAGGTATGGTCGAACCGTTCCAACTATAGCGAGGACGCGCAGATCATGATTACCGGAAATCCCACAGGGGTTCTGATTGAGGACAACAAGGCCCATACCTCCAGCAAATTCGGCATTCGTTTTTACGCTGATAGCGTCCATGACTGCATGGCGCGAGGCAATCTGGTCTATGGGAACGCCGACGGATTCTTTTATAAGGTTATAGCGAATGATGGAAAGATGGGAGCCGAAAACAATGTTGCTTTCGACAACACGGGCGGTTCAGTCGAGGGGCAGGTCATGCGGCACAACACATATTCGTCTTATCAAGTGATGACCACCGGCCCTAAGGGAGACACCGATCTGGATGTCTCGACATTGGGAGCAGCCCCCGGGTTCGCTGACGTTGCCTACCGCGACTACCGACTTCAAAGCGATAGTCCAGCGCGGAAGAGGGCTCCTGACGGCAGCGATCTGGGTGCGTTTCAATACGACGGTTCGGTAGTTTATGTGAGACTGAGCGGGGATGACCAGAACTCAGGAACCAGCGAGATGGAGGCATGGAGGACTCTGAGCCATGCGCTCAAAAAGATTCAACCGGGCCAGACTCTTTATATCGAAGGCGGAAGATGGAACGAATCACTTCATCTTTCGGGAATCAAGGCTACTGCGAGCAAGCCGGTCATCATCCGGGCGCACCAGCGAGCCAAGGTTCAGTTTCCGTCAATATACATCAATGGATGCGACAATGTGAAGCTGCAGGATTTGTCCGCAGTCGCAAAGGGAATTCGGGTGGGCGACTCCAGCAATATCGAGTTTCTTCGTTGCATCAGTATGAATAGCGAACATTCCGGACTGGAGATAAGAAATTCCAAAGAGATTGTATTTGATCAAGGCGCTTTGGCTGGCAATACGGAAGACGGGCTCAGGGCCGACGCAGGCAGTTCGGATATCGCGTTGATCAGTACGATCCTGAAGCAAAACAAGAAGGCCGACGTCGACGTTCCCGTGGAGAGCGTTGGCTTTTACAGTAACTTCAACGCTTTTGAATCCGGATTGGAGGATGCCCAGCGCAAATATGGGCAGGATATGGACTCTATTGCGATTGCAAAGGAGGAGTTTTCCGGGCGCGCCAATGACGACTTTCGGGTTCGCGCCGGGCAGGCATTGGCCGTCGGCGGGCGCTACTCAAGGCCCGTGGGTCCCAGTGGGACGTTTGTTTCCGGGAAGATCGAACGCAAAAGTTTTGAAAGGGTGGAAGTGATATCAGTTACAAGGACGAGCTCGAATATCACGTATTGGACGCCAGGGCGCCGCGTGGGCACCATGATCCAGTGGGGCGAAACTCCAAAATATACGAAGAAGCTTGATCTCGCAGACGAACTTCAGGGTGAGTACGAAACCTTTCACACGGTGAGCTTGGTGGGTTTGAAGCCCGCTACGCAATACCACTACCGACTGGGATGGCGACGCCACGTGGACGGTGAGGTGATTTGGTCAGAAGACATGACCTTCAAGACCGCAAATGAGGATCCCGAGCCGCGTCAGCTTTACGTTTCTCTCGAAGGGAGTGACAGCAACAACGGCTTGAGCTCCGCCACGGCGTGGCAGACGCTTCATAAAGCAGCCCGTGAAGCCCGGGCCGGGGATACGGTGACAATTTCTCCGGGACGATACATGGAGCTATTGCGGCCTTTGCAGACGGGAGTTTCCGAGGAGAGGCGCATTACATTCCGCGCCGAAAGGCCCCTATCCGTATTTCTTGACGGCGGGTTGGTCAAGTTCCAGCGTGATGGACGTTCCTATTGCGTTCAGATCCAAAGCAAGGCGTTTCTGACCTTTCAGAATCTTGTTTGTGAGCGAGTCCAGATGCACGGAAACGGGGGATACTTGAGTGCGAGGGGGTATGCCGGTCTTTTTGGTATCTCTGGTTCGGTGGGGATTGAAATCAAGGATTGCGTGATGGACGGTCGCGAGCGCTGGATGCCATGTATCTGGACAAACTATGCAGGGGAGATGCCGGGCGCCCCTCAGGATGCAAGGGGATTCATCGTCACAGATAGCCTCCTTGCTTACGGATGGCGTTCTTTGGGATATTCGGCAGTTCGTCCATGTGAAGTTCGCAATAGTCTACTCGTCCGTCCATTGACCGGTTTGATTACCGAAGTGGGGGATCAATCCAATCTGATTCTCCGCTATAACATCATCACGAACCAGATAGTCAACAAGGCGCCGAGCTTTCCATTGTGGTACAGCGGAGCACGCATTGATTCGGACTACAACATTTACGTCTGGGATCTCGAAAATCCATCACGTTTTATTACCAAGGATCTGAAAGGTGGTTTGAAGCCGTGGCGGGAGACTGCAGATCGAGACAAGAATAGTCGTGAGATGGATGATACCGGCGGGTTGATGCCGCTGCTGGTTAAGTTCGGCTTTGGGCCCAAAGCAAAGAAAGAGTGGAAGGACTATCCGGACAAGACTCCGTTTACCACTGAAGAAGTTCTATTGCCAGGGGACTCGCCGGCGCGAAAAGCGGGTGAAAATGGCGAGGACATCGGCCCGCGTTGGGAGAAATGGATCGCGAAATAAGATGGTCAATCCGATGACCTTTCGAAAGAAGGCCAATCCAGGCAAGATGCATGTGAAAATGCGCGGATTCACCCTGGTCGAAGTTCTGGTTGTAGTGTTCGTCATACTCTTCCTTGCCACAATATTGATGCCCGTGCTTAACAGGGTAAGGCAAAGGAGTCTTTTGACCAAGTGCGTGGCAAACCAGCGCCAGCTCTATATTGGATGGGCGGTATACGCGCAGGAGAATAATGGCCGGATGCTTCAGATTTCCGATGGAACCCTTGACTGGAATGGTCTGCTCTTTTCCGTGATTCCTAACACAAATACTCATAATCAGCGAAACGTTTTGACGGTCTATCAATGTCCGGCGAATCCTTGCCGTCTCGGCGAAAATTGGTATGGACCCAATTATGGATATAACGGGAATCTGGGAGATTACGCCGATATCCCGGGTGATACCGAAAAAATTCAAAATTATAGACCATTGGCCAAGGTTCAACGGCCAAATGAGCTGGTCATTCTCGCGGATGCGTCCGTATGGGTGGATAGGGGCGAAGGGTTTGGTGATGTGAATAATCGTCCTCGCTGGCTATGCCACCGCTCGTTACATGGCGGATTGATTCCGAATCCAGACGGAAGCGAACCTGCCAGAAGTGTCGGCTATCAATGGCACGGAGGGGTTGCGAATTTCCTTTTCGCTGACGGACACGCTGAAACGCTCTCCAGCGCAGAGGTTCGGCGACGCGATCGTGAGGATAACCCTTCAGGTGATGGAACGATCCGGCGATCTATTGACTAATCGTTATATCAAATCTCCATACAGTAGATACAACCTTCGATGAGAAAACCAATTATCAATCATTCCTTTGAACTGGAAAACATCCCTCCCACTTGGCGGGTTCAAACCTTGAATCATACCTATGAACGCGGGAGCCTCCATTGTGGGAAAGTAACGGAGATGATGATTCCTCTCTCCGGAGTGGCATGGAATCACCTTCGGGTCGAGATTGATGCCGAAGCTCCCCGGAGTTCCGCGATCGATTGTTGCGGCGGAACGCTTCTTGTTGTCTTGGCAATCAGTGATTCTCCTTACACGCGCCATCGGATATTGAAACATTCACATAGCTCCGTTGCGGAGGTAGTGAAGAGCGTTCCTCATCAGTCAGGAATTCGTAAGATTATCTTTGAGTTCCAGAATGGTCGCGCAAGCGCCTGGGTGGACGGGGAACTCTACATTGACGGATGTGATGAATTTTCGAAACCGAGCGCGGGATGGGTTACGATCTCTCTCTGGAATCAGTGTGTTGTTCATAGAATCCGAGTCTTTGAGGAGCAACCGGTGAAGGTCTCGGCTCCCATTCTCCCGAGGAGGGGAGATTTCTTTCTCGATATGGAGGTGGATTTTTATGATGACTGGAGCCCCGACGATTGCTCTCGCACCAGCCCCGATCCCATCAAATACAGCCGGGCGATGTATGACGAGTTCTTTGCGCGGTTGGCGGAAGCCGGAGTGAAGCGCGTGCCTTGGAATTACCACGATTTGATCGCAGGGGAGGGGATGATCATCACGGATGAGAAGAATATCGGAGATAATTTCAAACTTGCCGTGGAGATGGCGCACAAGCATGGGTTGCAAATCTTTGGCACCATCAAGCCATTCGAGGTGGAATACTTCGCCCGCTACAATAAGGCACAGCCAGGGTTTCTTATGGCACGGAAGCCCGGCGCATGGGGAAAAGGGGAGAATGAAATCATCCAGCGAATCGATATCGTCAAAGAAGACGACCGGGCATGCGCCTTTACCGTCGAGGATGTCCTCCTTCACGTTAGTGATGACAATCAGAAGTACTATCCGTACTCGGGTCCGATCCAATGTGAGGAAATCATTGAAGAGTATCCAGTGTATGAAGCGACCGCGTCGGGGCGGCGAAAGACGGGACAAACACGGCGCTCCCGCGTGATGCGCCTGAGCGGGCTGAACATTCCCCATCGTTATCTTGCGCTCCTAGTGGGAGCCCGCGAGAGGTCATTTGTCAATGAATTGGTCAATCTCGTGCATTTATTCGGGGAGAAGGGTGAGGAACGGATTTTCACCTATGGCACGGCTTCCAATACGCGGGACCGCTTCCTTCTGGAAGGAGGCATCGAGACGGGAATTATTTTTGGGAATGCCACCGGCACACCCTCCGGCGTATTCGCGGGTTATGATCCGGTCCGTGAACCTTTTGTCTTGGACGCAGGTCAAGGCTTTCTTGGATTTGATCGCCATAAAGATCAGTATTACGAATATATCGGTTCGCCCTCTCACCCCGAAGTCAGGGAATGGTGGCTGTCCTGGGTCCGTGCGATTCTCGAAGCCGGAGCCGACGGGGTTGAGATCCGACGCGTGGGCCACGCAAGCAGCTTCACTTATGGGGAATTCGGGTTTGAGCAGCCGGTTCGCGACGAATTCCTCAAACGCACCGGAGTCGACATTTGGAAGACCGATGATTTTGACAGGGCGTTGTGGCGTCGGGTTCGTGGAGAGGGATATACACAGTTTTGCCGGGATGCTCGTGAGATTACCCGCCGCGCAGGAAAAACCATCGGGTTACATGTTGATTCCGGGATGAATATGGAACCTGAAGAAGGTGCATGCATGGAAATTCACTGGGATTGGCGGACGTGGATCAAAGAGGGGCTTGCGGATTATATCTTATTAAAGCATGAGCCGGTGGGTACCTGTTTTGCTCAGGAGGTTCTCTCTCTAGCGAGGGAGAAGGGAATTGATGCGGTAATCTCCATATTTCTTTTCTCCAGACAATGGAAGCAACCGGGGTGTGAAAACGCTCTCGAACGGGAGATTCGCGCAGTCAGGGACGCTGGCTTTGATGGATTTCAATACTACGGAACGGCGGCGCTGGTTCAGGGGCTTCCTGAAAGACAGCGGGTGGTTTTTAAGAATCCGGCGCAGCGCAAGGTGCTGGCGGAGAACTTCAAAAGTCCCAGTCGAGAATGACGTCGGGTCAGAATTCCATTTCCGGAGTGAGCCGCGGCCTTGGTCATTTGCAGACTCCGCCAGACGCGGCGGAAGGAGAGATATGGCGTTATGGTCTGGGCTTCCCTTTTCAGGTCTCTTCTACACACGCCGCTTTTGTCGTCAATATTCATCGCAAACTGGCGAGGACGGAAGATTTTGAGGCGGGTGCGGATGTTGTCGTTTTCGATGACCTGCGACATCTTATCCCAGACAATGCTGTTGCAGTGGCGCGTAACCATCGCGAATTGAATCCTAAGGCCAACGAGATGGCGGAAATGGTGAAACATATCCCACAGGGGGGATTTGTTCCGTTTGGTGCGAAAAGTCCCGACGGGACGCCGCATCCGCATGCGGGAACTGGCTTCGGGGTCGGGTATGCCATGGCTTACGCCGCCGACCATGATGAGCTTTCCAAGCCATACCGCGGATGCTTCCGGGGTCACGAGGCGCATTGTTATCACGAACTCCATCAGTTCAAATTCGACGGGATAGATTTCAGCATTACCAAGACCGATCGGGTTCCCATCGACGAGTTGCTTCCGGGGTGTCGTCTGCTATGCGATGGGCTGCGAATGGCGATTCCCGATGGAAATGATTTATTAGTCGCCGGATCCATTCAAGGAGAATCCAATGATCCGGATTCCGCCGGGAAATCCGTCAACGGCATGATTCGCTGGCAGAAGGGTTCGCAAGGCTGGCGTCCGATTTTATTTAAGGCGGTCACGACCGACTTTTCCGGGATGGAGCCCACCCTGATTCGCGATCGGGATGATTCGCTGCTATTTACCGTCCGTCCGGGGTACGATAGCGCGGAAAAGCACGACATTCTGATCTGGAGATCTCGTGATCATGGCGAAAGCTGGGAAAAGATCATTCATGCCAGGAACGTGCGTTATCAAAGTCCCATCAGCCTGAACCAGGCGGCTGATGGAAGGCCGTTTATTGTCTGCAACCAATGGATCTCGGCCCTCATGGATTATGAAGGAGAATTCATGGATGGAAGCGCACGCACGACCTGCCGCGAGGTCTTGACGCTCTATTCGCTGAATGAAGAACGGAATGGATTGAATTCGCCGCACGTTGTCGCGTTCCCCCGCTATGTTTATGGACCACCGCCGAGTTATGACCACTCCGCAAGGCCCTCCTGCAAACCTGCCGAGGTTACAACAGACCCCGGCGCCGCCATCAAAGGCCGGGATTGGACTTGCGACCATCCCAGCGCGATGACGGTGCGCCTTGCGGATGGACGATGGCACAGTTTGCTTTGCTACCGTCTCGTTGCCCAGGCTGAAGTCCAGGGCGGTATCCTGCCAACTCCTTATAGTGGATTACGCATTGAGGAGGTTTTCTCCACCGGCGCTCCGCGTCCCGAATGGATTTTTTGATTCAACCATGCTGAGACCCAGATCTGGCAAAAGGTGTAAGACTTCCGGGATGCTTCGTTTCCCCATTGTCTGCGGGCATTGCATTTGAGACCCCGACTATGACTCACGTTGATTCACGCTCCTGGACCGCTCCCTGGATCTGGCTCGATAGATACCGCGACGCCGATTCAGTGGCCCTTCTTGCTCGCAAAGAATTCCATCTCGATTCGGCGCCCACGGTAGCCAGTCTTTCGATTTCGGCGAATCATATTTACCGCCTCTATTGCAACGGCGTGCTCCTCGGGCGTGGGCCGGATCGGGCTGATCCCCGATTTCCCTATTTCGATACCTACAACGTGACCGATTGCCTGCGCCCGGGGAGCAACGTTATTGTGACGCTCGTCTATCATTGCAAAGCGGCGTTGCGGACCTGGGCTCTTTATGATGGTCCGGGGGGAGTCGCCGTTCAGCTCGAGATGGATGGAGCGATTCTGGAAACGAATGCGAGTTGGCGAATGGTCAAGGCAGAGGCGTGGCTCTCGACGACCCAACGCGGATCGCTGTTTCGTGGGCCAGTGCAGTCGGTCGACCTGAATAAAGGAGAGCAGATTGTGGAGGCGCTCCTACCCGGCTTTGACGATTCTGGTTGGGAGCGTCCATCGAACCATCTGGGCGCCCCCGGGGAATTGTTGCCCCCGCCGATTCCACGTGAGAGCCAGCCGCTCGTCTCCAGGCTTCGTTTGCCCACCTACAGCAGCAGTATTCGTACCCGGATGGAAGCTGCGGTGTTTGCCGATGCACGGAGCGGTACTTCCTTTTGGTCCGAGAGGACCGTTGTGAAGCCCGATCCGGATGGGTCCTGGATAGTCTACGATTTCGGACGTACCATGGGCGGTTTTCCTATATTCGAATTTGAGTGCGAAGGTGGCGGACGTGTTAATTTGTATGCGGGTGAATCCCCCAATTGGCTGCTTGAGGATTTGATCATCTTGCCAAAGCAGGGCCGCGCCAAGTACGAGTCTCTCGATTGGAGAGGGGGCCGTTACATCGCTCTGCAGTTTCGCGATCTGGTTGGGCCGGTGACCATTCATCAGGCCGCCTTCAACGAAATGGAGTACCCTTTTGTGGAGCGTGGGGACTTCCGTTGCGCCGATCCCATGCTGGGAAGCCTTTGGCGGATCAGCCGGGAAACAGCGCGTATCGGCATCAAGGACCACCCGGTCGATTGCTGCTTTCGCGAACAGGCGACCTGGATTTCGGATTTATACGTCCACAGCAAAGCGCTCGCTTTTTGCTTTGGCGATCTTGCACCCATCGAGAAGGCGATGAAACAGGCGTTCCGGACGCTTTCGGATGACGGGATCATGCCCGTTCCGGGTCCTGTCGGCCTCAATTATGATGTTACAAAGGAGGAACTGCCATGGTCGGAACAGCCGCTTGCTCTGAGTGTGATTCTGCGCAACCTCTATGAATATTCCGGCAAGGTTGATCTCATTGAAATGGCGATGCCGAAGCTGATTAGGCTTTACGCACATTTCGCCCGTTATGAAGACGCGCGGAGTCTGTTGAGTTCCGAGCGGGAGGGCCTCCCAAAATTGGTGGTTTTTTGTGGCTGGGGATTCATGCAAAAGGAAGGGACGAGTGCTGTCTTCAATCTTCATTATATCGTTTCGCTTCAAGCGGCTGCCGAGTTGGCGCGCGCGGTGGGGAACAACGATCTTTTCGAGGCCTGGTCTGCCAAGGCAGCCAGGGTGCGCGCGGCCGTCATAGCTGCCTTTTGGGATTCAAAGCGTTGTGTTTTCGTGGATGGAGAGATCGAGGGCATTCCGAGCCGCGCGGTTTCGATCACAACGAACGCTTGGGCAGCTTGGGCCGGTGCCGTTGATCCCGGTGTCCGGGGCGCATGGGCCGACTTTCTTCGCCGTGATCCGAGCGTCATGCCCCCGGTCTCTCCTCACGACGCTTCACTCGTACTGGAAGCGTTTGCCAGGCTCGACCTCGATCTTCATGTCCGCGACCTGTTGGAATCGTATTTCGGTGGGATCGTGCGGAGCGGAGAGAAGACGCTGCCTGAGTTCTGGTCGCCTGGCGTCAATGGCGTCGGTTATTGGAATGATTTGTCGCGATGCCACCCTTACGGTGCGGGAGCTGCCTATGTGCTGCCTTCCTGTGTTCTGGGGATTCAGTCGCTCAAACCAGGATGGTCGCAGGTCCGTATTGCGCCGCGAGCGCTTGGACTTTCGAGCGCGGGAGGCCGGGTGCCGACACCCCATGGCGAGATTGAGGTGCAATGGCAGCGCGAGGATCTTACATGGAACATTGAGATAGGTCTGCCTGTTGGAGTTCAAGCTGAGCTTGTTCTTCCAAGGCTCGGCTGGGGCAATCAACGTCTCTGGCACAACGGTAATTTGGTATCGGAGTTGGATGGCTGGCCTAACTACAAGGCGCACGCCTATCAAAAGCCGGAGGAGGTAGAGTTCAAGCAACTCAGTGTACGTCTCGAGAATCCGGGCCGACACATTTTAAGATCCGAAGTTTGATGTCTTCCCGAATGTTTTCCATTCGCAAAGCGGAGGCCTTCGTGGTCCGAATCCCCCTTGTAAAGGATCGGGTTACCAGCGAGGAGTTCGGCGAGAAATGGACTCCGGTCCCGCGCCTCATCCTGCGCCTCGAGGATGATGAGGGCTTTGAAGGCTGGGGCGAGGCCGTCCTGCCCGGAGGCTTGGATATCGAATCCGCGTTACGACGGTTTCTCCGCGATTCGAGTGCGACTTCTTTCCTTTCCTTTCCTCGTCGATTCTGGAGCGGAGAGCATTGGTTGCAACCTCCCGCTCCCTCGCCCTATCAACCCGTGGTGCCCGATCTGATTCATCGCCTTCGCACCCCATTGCAAGTGATGTTCGAATCGGCGCTGTTCGACCTTTTGGGCCGCCGCGCCGGGGTGCCGATCTGCTTCCTCCTTGGTGGACCCTGGCGCGATCAGATTCCTGTTCATTTTTGGATGAGCCGAGTGACTCCCGAGAAAGCGGCAGAAGCTGTCCGCTATGGACGTGAGTTGGGTTTTCGCGGTGTGAAACTCAAGGCTGCATTAAACGACCCCAACGTGGAGCGGCTCGAGGCGATTCGCGATGCAGTGGGAGTGGATTGGCCTGTCACGGTCGATCCAAATGGCCGCTTCAACCGATACGACGATGCGCTGCGGCAGGTTCTCGACATGGATGCCGTGGGCAATCTCGACATCCTCGAAGATCCGTTTCCCCGGCATTTCCTGCAGGATTTCGTTGCGCTACGTTCGCGCATTCGAGCGCGGATGGTAGTCCATATTGATCCCCCCGAAACGATTGGGACCGTGATCGCCTCGGGTGCGGCTGGGGGACTTAATCTCGATGTTGCGGCCTGCGGCATCTTCGGTTGGCTCGAACAAGCCGCCGCCGCCGCTTCGGCCAATCTCCCCGTCTGGCACGGCAGCGGTCTCGACCTGGGGATCGCCACTGCACTTCAGCTTCATTTGATGGCTTCTGCCCGGAATGCGCAATTGGCGGGGGATCAGATCGGCCCCTGGTTGATGGAGACCTCCCTCCTCCGCAAGCCACTCACTGTTCATGAGGGTCTTGTGCCGGTCCCCACAGGGCCGGGGCTTGGCATTGATATTGATCTCGATGAACTCGACAGGCGCACTCAACAGCGTGTGGTCGTAGAGTCACCGGGTCGGTAGTACGGGTAGGTTTTCACTTCGATTTTTATATGAAAATCATTTCCGGCCTCTTTGACCACATGGTCCTCCAACGCAATCGCCGGGGGCGGAGTGATTCTCCTGTTTCGGGAGAGTGCGATGCGGTAAACGGCGAGCTGTTCATCCGGATAAGCAAGGGAGTCCGGACGTGGAAGGAAGTAGCCCGTTTAAGAAAAGGAGCTTTCAAATTCCGACTCACGGGACTTCCTGCAGGCGGGCCCTATCGACTTGAGTTTCAACTGCGTCAGGGGCGGAAAGTGATAGAGACGCTTCAGGTCGTTGACGTCATGGTGGGCGATGTCTGGCTCTGTGCGGGACAGTCCAATATGCAAGGTTGCGGCCATAGAAGATGGGCGGAAAAACCAATGGCTTCGGTCCGTGCCTTTTATATGGATGACTGCTGGCGCGTCGCGAAAGATCCGATTCATAACCTATGGGATTGTGTTGATCAGATCCATATTGACTTCCGGGGTGTCCGTCCCCCGGTGGATACGCTGACTGGCGTCGGCCCCGCAGTGGCATTTGGACAGGAAATGGCTCTGCGGACAGGCGTTCCGCAAGGTCTTATTGCCTGTTCTCATGGTGGAACAAGCATGGCGGATTGGAGTCCCTCCCTTAAAAGAATGGGAGGCAAAAGTTTTTATGGCGCGACCCTTCGCCGTCTTTTCAAGAATGGCGGCAGAGTTGCTGGTGTCATCTGGTATCAGGGAGAATGCGATGCGTCCTCTTTGGAGTCCTCAACATGTTATAGCCAAAGGATGAAAGTCCTGGTTCGCGCACTGCGCCGTGACGCCCGCGCCCCGCGCCTTCCATTTTGCATGGTGCAGCTTGGCCGCGTCACAAATGGCAACATCAATCCGGTCTTATGGAAATCGATTCAAGAGCAGCAGCGCTTGTTGCCGCGTTCCATTGCGAAGCTCGCGGTCGTCTCCGCCATCGATCTGGAGTTGGAAGATGCCATCCATATTGGCGGTGAGGCTAGTCGACGCCTCGGTCGACGACTGGCGGGGGCCATGCAGGACCTTATGTCTCCAAAATGGACGGGCAACGGCTCCATTGATCTCCATTCGGTCAACGCTGAATATGATTTGGGTTACGGGCGGACAACGATCACTGTTCAATTTGATCATGTCAGGGGCACGCTACGGGCCGATGGGCGGCCTGCGGGCTTTGCCATCGCGGATTCAACCGGCGTTCTGCCTTATCTATTTTCGACTCGATTGGAAGGAAGCAAGGTTATCCTTCAATCTCATGTCCCCCTGATGGCTTTGAGGGGACTCTTTCTATATTATGGCTACGGAAATGATCCGTATTGCAATATACGGGATGACGCAGACGGCGCGCTCCCGGTCTTGGGTCCGCTTCTGATTCAAAGATCCACGGTTACTCCATATGCCCGTCTTTGGCAGGTGACGCGCATGCTGCCCGGGGCGGGCCAATTGCGTGATCTTCGGTTCCCTGAGGATCGAAATGGGTTACCCTGGAGGATCATCCATTTCCCGACCCATATCTGCAATGTCCATGGCGAGTTTCAGGCCGAGAATGGAAGCGACAAACTGATGTTCCTCCGGTGCAGCGTTGAGGTTTCCAAAGGGATGAAATTGTGTCTCATCTTCGGCTACGATGGACCGGTGAAACTATGGATCGACGGCAGGGAGGTGCTGCATGATCCCGATGGAACACCACCCCTTACGCTGGACCGGCGAAGAATTCCATGGAACCCTGGGCCCGGCCAGTATGAGATCATGGTTGCACTGGGATCAAACTATGGCGAAGCATGGGGGATTAGCCTCTGCATCGAACGGCTCGGCATCCCTGCACGTCTGTTACATGGAGAGGCGATCGCGCTTCCCTGCATTGGCTTGTAATGGAGAGCAACGCCGTTTTCGTGGAATTATGACCGCCCTGATGCGACGCTTTTATGGACTTTCGGGCTGACTCCGTGAACGCGTTTGAAGCTGCGGGAAAAATGATAGACATCCTGCATTCCCAGCGCGTCAGCGACATCCTTTACAAGCGTTCCTGGATGGGTGAGCAAATTCGCCGCATGCGTCATTCGAAGCCGCTGAAGGTGATAATAGGGGGTCTGATGATCGTACGATTGAAACAAACGGCAGAGGTACGGAGAGCTGATTCCACACCGTTTGGCGAATTCCGAAAGATTTGACAGCCTCAAATATTCGTTCGCCAATATTTCCCGGCACCGCAGGTAGGTCAGGTACCCTTCCGAGAGTTTGTCATTATGGCGAACCCGATTTTCGGCGATCTTCAGCAACAACGATTCGCACAGCAGATTGCAAATCCGGAGGGAATGACGGCGCCCGCTGTTTCCTTCAGATAACAGGATATCAATAATGTCCCGAACCTCCGTCATGGCCTCGACGGATAGAAATGTCCCGGGGCTCAGTTGAAGTTCGCGCAGAAGCCTTTCCGTCGCATCTCCGCTCATGGTGACAAAATATTTGACGAGAGGGCTTTCCGGAGAGGAAGCAATCCGATGGGGAATCTGCGGCCCGTATATAAAGACGGATCCCGCGCCAAGGGTATAGTGCTGCGAGTCCAGGGTGAGCGTCCCTTTTCCTGCGACAACAAGCTCCACGGAAAAATACGGAAAGGTTTTCCGATCATCCACGTAATAGGGTAGGCAATTTTCCAGGCCTCCGCAATAGACTGAAAGACCGGAGGATCTGCTGGTTGGGATGCGAAAATAGAAGCGTCGCGAGCTGGATACCTGCTTTGAAAGGAAGGGAGGAGGCTTCGGTTTCATGGAGGGAAGAGGAAATATCAATAATTGGCATTATTTTGTCAATGATCGCCATTCTCCCTTTGATATCACCGTGCGATCATTCGGAATCGAATCAATAAATGAAGTATCGATCACTAGGTCAAACGGGATTGGAGGTTTCGATCATCAGTTTTGGCGCATCCTCCCTGGGCGGGGTCTTTCGCGATATTTCGGAGGCGGAAGGAATCCGAACCGTGCATGTCGCCCTCGATGCCGGGGTCAACTTTATCGATGTCTCGCCTTATTACGGCGCAACAAAGGCAGAATCGGTTCTTGGAAAGGCGCTCCGTGAAGTGGGTCGGGATCGCTTCTATCTTGCAACCAAGGTCGGTCAATATGGCGAGGGGAAGTTCGACTTTTCCAAGGAACGTGTCGCTCGCAGCGTGGAGGAAAGCATGCGACGCCTGGGGGTTGACTATATTGATCTGATTCAGTGTCATGACATTGAATTTGCCGACTTAAAACAGATCACCGACGAAACGCTGCCGGCCTTGCATTGCCTGAAGGCCGCAGGCAAAGTCGGGCATGTTGGAATTACGGGCCTCCCCTTAAGAATCTTCCCTGCAATCATTGATGCAACAGAGCCTGGGACCGTGGAGAGCATTCTCTCCTTTTGTCATTATGAATTGAATGACACGTCGCTGGAGGAATGGCTCCCGTACTTCGCCCAAAAAGGCGTGGGAGTCATCAACGCTTCCCCGACTGGGATGGGGCTTCTTACCGAGCGGGAAGTGCCGAAGTGGCATCCGGCATCGACGACCATCAAGGCGGGTTGCCGCAAAGCGGTCGATTTCTGCCGGGAGCAGGGAATCGATATTGTTGAGTTGGCTGTTCAATTCGCCGTGGCCAATCCGCAAATCGCCACGACCCTCGTCGGTTCGGCAAATCCGGATAACATTCGTAGTAATATCGCGGCCGCCCTGAAGCCGATAGATGCCGAACATCTTCGCCAGGTACAGGGGATTCTTTTACCGATCCGAAATTTCAACTTTGTCCGTGGGCGGTTGGAGAATCGTGATCCTCTGATTGCCTGAGCTATGCTTAAAACCGGCATCCTCAATCCCGCAATTTTGCGACTTCTGGCACGCATCCGGCATACCAACGCTCTGGTTCTTGCCGACCGTGGGTTTCCATTCTGGCCTGAGATCGAAACTGTCGACCTTACGTTAACTGACGATATTCCGACGGTGCTCGATGTTCTGGCCGCCATCAGGTCAAACTTCGAAATCGGAGAAGCTCATATGGCCGAGGAATTTTTCCGCGAGAATCCGCCTCCTGTCCGAGAGCGATACGGAGAAGCGATCAAAGGCTGCAAGCTTTTGATCGAACCTCACGTTCAACTCAAGAAACGGGTGCCGACAGCCATTGGTCTGATTCGCACGGCGGATACCATCCCGTATTCCAACATGATCCTGGTTTCGGCATGAGATTGATCGACCTTTCCCAGCCGGTTTTTGACGGAGCGCCCAACTGCCCGGCGCATCCGCCCGTCCGCTCCGAAGTGATCGACGATCATGACCGGGGAGCCTGGCGGATGGAGCTGCTCACGCTGGCGAGTCATACGGGCAGCCATGTGGATTCACCTCTTCATAAACTCATGGGAGGTGACCCAGTAGATGCCATTCCCCTGGAACGATATGTGGGAGACGCAATCATTGTCGATTTGCGTGGAATTTCAGCGGGAACTCCCATCGGCCCCGAGTATCTGAATTTTCGCCTGAAGCCAGATCAGATTGTTTTGATTGCCACCGGATGGGGGGCAAAACGAGCGAAATCCGAGGAGTGGCTTTGTCAATCTCCCTGGCTTCATCCTGACGGGGCCCGACATCTCGTCGAATCCGGAGCGCGAGGCGTTGGCATTGATCACTTTTCCATCGGAGGCATCCAGGAACCTTGGAATGCGCAGACCCATGAAATACTGCTTGGCTCCGGAGTGTGGATTGTCGAAGACCTGTTCTTTCCTGAGGAGGTCTTTTCCTTTTGCCAAACCGTGAAGTTCTGGTCGCTCCCGATCAACTTCCGCGGACATTCTGGGGCATTCTGCCGCCCCGCTATTGAGATCTCGGAATGAAGGCATTACGCATCATCGAACCACGGCGGGCAGAAATTTCAGATATCCTTTCGCCGCAGCCTTTGGCTGGCGAGGTCCTTCTGCGCGTGGAGCGGGTTGGGTTTTGCGGTTCGGATTTGAATAGCTTTCGGGGTCTGAACCCTTTGGTCACTTATCCCCGAATTCCGGGCCATGAGATTGCCGCCACTGTTTTGAGTGGGCCGAGGAATAGCAGCGACCATATTCCCCGGGCTGGAGAGGCGGTTCTTGTGTTTCCTTATACAAGCTGCGGCGTCTGTGCGGCGTGCAGAATGGGACGGTCAAACTGCTGCAGGAATAACCAGACTTTGGGAGTCCAGCGCGACGGAGGCTTTTGCGAAACGATGGCGATACCTGCAGAGAAGATTATTGCAGCGCCCGGATTGACCCAGGCTGAGATGGCATTGGTCGAGCCGCTTTCCATTGGGTTTCACGCTGCTGCGCGCGGGGGATTCTCTCCTGCGGATACCGTGGCCGTTCTGGGATGCGGCGCCATCGGACTGGGCTCAATTGCGGGAACCGCGAGACGCGGAGCGAGGGTTATCGCGGTCGATGTGGATGATGTAAAGCTCGAAACTGCAAGGAAGGCAGGGGCTTTGGATACCATCAATTCAGCAAGGGTGAATCTGCACGATGCCCTAAAAAACCTGACGGAAGGCGAAGGGCCCAGTGGCGTGATTGAGGCCGTTGGGACGCCGAAAACTTTCCGCGCCGCCGTCGACGAAGTCTCTTATGCGGGAAGAGTGGTCTATATCGGCTACGTCAAGGAACCCGTGAGCTACGAGACGAAACTCTTTGTTCAGAAAGAGCTTGGGATCTATGGCTCCCGCAATGCAACTCGTGAGGAATTCGTCGAGGTAATATCCATGCTTCGGGACAAAACCTTTCCCGTCAATGAAATGGTCACCCGGACCGTTTCGCTTTCGGAAGCCGCGAGGGCCCTGGAGGACTGGTCGAATCGACCCTCTCAAATCACCAAAATTCACGTCATACTGAATAGTCGATGAAATCAATGAAAAACAGGTATTCCGTAATCCTCGGCAACTTGGGCAACACGTGCGACCGTTTTCTCCCCACGGGGTATAAAGATCGATTATCCAGAGAAGAGATGATTCGTCAGGCGGCAGAGATCGAGGGAATCGAAGGGCTGGAACTGGTTGGCTCCTGGGATGTGGCCGAGGAGAATGTCAACGAGATCGAGCGTTCACTAAAAATGCATAACCTGGAGTGCGTCTCAATCATTCCCGATTTGTTTTCGCAAAAGCGCTGGGGGAAGGGGAGCTTCTCCTCCAAGGACAAGGAAATACGGCGTCAGGCCCATAAGGAGACGCGGAGCGCCGCTCTGATTGCACGGCGGCTTGGCTGTCCGTTGCTGAATCTGTGGCTCGGACAGGACGGTTATGACTATCCCTTGCAGAGCGATTACCGGCAGGAGCGCCTCTGGTTGGTGGAAGGGATCCGCGCCGTCGCCGAGGAATTTCCGGATATCAAATTTGCCCTCGAATACAAAATGATGGAACCGCGCACGCATTCCTTCCAGGCGCGTGCGGCGGACACCCTGCTCATGGTCCAGGAGACGGGGCGGAAGAATGTCGGCGTCTGTATCGACGTAGGGCACTCGCTGATGGCCCATGAAAATGTCTCGGAAGCGGCTGTGATCCTGCAGCACTACGGAGAGCGGCTGTTTCACATGCATTTCAATGATAACTACCGGACTTGGGACGACGATATGATTGTCGGGTCGATCCACTTGGTTGAATATATCGAACTGCAATACTGGCTTAGAGAGAGCGGCTATGCCGGCTGGTATTCGATGGATCAATATCCGTATCGCGAAGATGGACAGGCTGCGGTGCGGGAGAGTGTTCTCTTTCTGAGGTTTGTTGAAAGCTTTCTCGACGAAACGCGGACTGAAGAGTTGCGCAACCTGATTGGTTGCGGTGACGCCACCCAGGTTTCACGTTGGATGCGCGAATCCATTCTTTCCCGCTCCCAACGCAAGTAATCGCACTCCCCGATTCAAATCATATGCCCGCCAAATCCAAAACGATCTATCTCGTCAGCAATGGCGATCTGCGCCTGTCGGCCAACCAGAAGTGCCATGACGCACAAGCCGATCTGGAAAAGAATCTTACGCTCATAATCGAGAGGGAGGGAGGAAAGGTCCAGCGTGCCCACCCTTATGATCCGGTCAAGCGGCATGGGTTCATCGACAGCCAGAAGTACGGCATGGAAGTCTTTCGGACCATTCCGCCTGACGCTCCTCTCATTGTGCCCGAAGCAGTCTGGCAATATAGTCATCATATTCTGGCCGGCTTGATTACCCATAGAGGGCCGATCTTGACGGTGGCCAACTGGAGCGGCACTTGGCCCGGATTGGTTGGGATGTTGAATCTGAATGGATGTTTGACGAAAGCGGGGGTGCGCTACAGCACGCTCTGGAGCGAGGACTTCAAGGACGAGTATTTTCTGAAAGGCCTTCGGGGGTGGTTGCGTGGCGAAGAAGTTAAACATGACGCTTCCCATGTGAAAACTTTGAGCGAGGTGAAAATTCCGGCACCCGCGGCGAAGAAGGGGCGTGACTTCGCCAAACGACTTCGCCAGAACAAACTTATCATGGGAGTCTTCGACGAAGGATGCATGGGGATGTTCAATGCCATCATCCCTGATGAACTCTTGCACCCCACCGGCGTCTACAAGGAGCGCCTCAGCCAATCGACGCTTTATGCCAGGATGCAAAGGGTCAAAACGGCTGAAGCGCAGCTCGCATTCGAATGGCTTCTTGAAAAGGGGATGACTTTCGATCTTGGCTCTCGCGAAGTGACTGATCTGACCAAAGCGCAAGTGCTTAAGCAGTGCAAGATGTATATCGCCGCCGTTCGTCTGGCGGCTGAGTTTGGAGCGGAGACGATTGGCATCCAGTACCAGCAGGGTCTCAAGGATCTCGCCCCTGCATCGGATCTCGTGGAGGGTTTGCTTAACAACGTAAAGCGTCCGCCAGTTTACGATGAAACCACCGGAGAGGAGCTCTTCAAAGGGGAGGCGGTGCCACACTTTAATGAAGTCGACGAATGCGCAGGCCTGGACGGCGTCATCACCTATAAACTCTGGAGGGAGCTTGGCTACGCGCCTGAAAATACCCTGCACGATTTGCGATGGGGGCGCCAGTACAAAGACAAAACCTTGGATGCGTATGTCTGGGTATTTCTTATTTCCGGCGGTGCGCCGCCCGAGCATTTCATCGGAGGCCTCAAAGGCGCCTCCAGCGAACGGCAACCACCCATGTATTTCCGATTGGGCGGAGGAACTTGCAAAGGGATCAGCAAACCCGGCTGGATAGTCTGGAGTCGAATCTTTATCGAAGATGGCAAGCTGAAGGCGGATCTCGGACTGGCTGAAGTCGTGAAGCTTCCCCAGAAAGAAACACAGGAGCGGTGGTGCCTGACAACCTCGCAATGGCCAATCATGCATGCGGTGTTGCAAGGGATCTCACGGGACCAGATGATGGGACGCCACAAAAGCAATCACATCCAGGTGGTGTACGCGCCAGACAGAACTTCGGCTCGGAATGGTTTGTTTGTAAAAGTGGCCGCTTTTGAAGAACTGGGGCTGGAAGTTGCCGTTTGCGGGGAAGTTTGAGAAGACGACAATGGTACGCTGAGGTGAAAGTGCGCATCGTGAAGAAGGAAAGCAAAAACGCCGAGTTTGTATCTTCTATAAGTTTGATATGATAGTTTCAAACGGACTGCCTAATCCGGGTGTTGCTCACGTTCCTGTCGAATGGTGGACCCCTGAAGGTGAGTTATGTCTTCGGGAAGGCGAAACCCGCAAGGGATGGGATCCGGCTACCGAACTGCTTGAAAGCGCGCACGCCCGGATTGCGGCTCGGGCTGGCACTGCCGGCTACATTCATTCTTCCGAGCCGGATTTCCCGACATGGCGCGACAAAACCAAATCTCGGATCATCTCCACCATCGGGTTGGAGCCCGGAGTCTTTGTTAAGAATGCCACTCTGCGGGAATGCATAGTCGAAGATGGGGTGATCCGTGAGGAGCTCGCACTGCAGTGCTCGAACGGCCGTCGACTCTCCGCCTCATTGTTCAAGCTCGCTCATTTGCCAAGCCCCGCACCCGCGATCGTCGCACTCCATTGCATGGGTGGACTGCGTGCCTACGGAAGGGAACGCCTTTTTGGACAGGGCAAGGATGACCCGGGATATCTGAATGATTATCGTAAAATTGCCTATGGCGGGCAAAGTCCCATTCCTTACCTCGTGCAAGCGGGGTATGTTGTCCTGGCGATCGACGCCATGATGTTTGGCGAGCGAACCGAAGTCGCGCGCAAACTCGGAGACGAATTTGCTGATGCCCGTCGTCGATGGACGATGGAGGAAGTCCTGGATGCAAAACGGAAGACTGTTCTGGAAGAGCAAATTGCCGCATCCACCGAAGTCTTGACCGGGCGCAGCCTTCTGGCCGCCGTTGTCGAGGACGACATGGCATGCATCGATTACCTCATTCAACGTGTCGATGTGGATGCGGAAAGAATCGGATGCTTCGGTCTTTCATTCGGAGCGTACCGCACCCATTATCTCGCCGGTCTCGACGAGCGGATAAGATGCGCGGTGAGTGTTTGCTGGTTGTCGAGTTTACGCGGAGTGGTGGGATACAACGTTGGCGGCGCAATCGGTCAGTTTGCCGTTCTTCCCGGGATGCAGCCGGAATTCGATATTTGCGATTTACCTACTTTGATCTGCCCCAGGCCCTTTCTCGGCATTTCCGGATGGCGGGACGACGTAATGACGCCTTTCGGAATGTCGGACGCCCATCGCCGTCTCCGGGCTACCTATGAAAAAATGGGGCGTAGCAATTCTCTTGGAAGTTTGATTTTCGATGCGCCCCATGAGTTCAATCCGATCATGCAGGAACGGGCTCTGCGGTGGTTCCAGCAGTGGCTTTGATTGAAGATTGATACACTAGGCTTAAATCCTGCGGTTTCTAATGTTTCCAATTAACCTATCTATGATAACGTCCTCCCTTTTCACAACGCTCGAAGAGCTTCGCGATTTTGACACGGCGCTGCTGGCTAATACCATCGGGTATATTGATCCCACTCCGGCGCATGAGTATTACATGGCTGGGACGATTCAAAGCGTCACTCCCGGGCTTGGTCCAACGGTGGGCGTGGCGGTCACCTGCGAAATGGACACGAGCACCCCGGCGGGTCCGGCTGATACCGAAGGGTTCTGGCAGCAGGTGGAGGAGATGACCGCGATGAAGGTGCCGACGGTGTGGGTAGTCAAAGCAGTTGGGGCACGCCCTGATCACGAATGCATCCTTGGGGATGGAATGGCCAAGACACTCTTCGCCGCCGGATGCATCGGCGTGGTGACGGACGGCGGCGTGCGGGACGCCAGCGGAATGGCGAGTGTTCCATTTGCTGCGTACTGCCGTGGGATCACCATTCATCATACGGCGTTGAGGGTGACCGCGATCAATCGGCCGGTGGAAGTAGGGGGTATCACAATTTCTCCCGGAGATGTGGTGCATGCGAGTGGGGAAGGTGTCATCAAGATTCCCCAAGGATCTCTCCCAACGTTGGCGGCCAACGCCACGCGGATGCGGGCCTTTGAGCATGAGGCGCACTGTGTGATGCGACGAACGGATATCGCTCCTGCAGAAAAGCGGAAACGGGTCGGGGAACTCACTGGGAAGTACGGCTTTACCCAGTGCGTTTAGTTATCGTTATGGCCCAGGGCTAGGCCATCAGCTCAAGGTGTTATCGTCGGATGGCGCCTTGGGCCTCCCGACTCCCGGTGTGATTTGAAGTGAACCTTTATGTCGTCTCAATCATTTACATAAATCACCCTTCATTGATCTTGGGATCATGAATGTTGATAAAAAAATATTTCAGGCATTCGCCCTCTTTGCATTGGGTATAGTGAAGCACGCCTTTGGGGATTTCGACAATCATCTCCTTTGTGATAGGGTAGCTCTGGCCACCGAGATGAAGTGTCCCGGTTCCCTCGATTACCACAAAGTATTGAGACCATGTCGCGTGTC
>JBBCKI010000048.1:0-146981 GCA_037190965.1 Chthoniobacteraceae bacterium | reverse complement strand
CGCCGCAACGCTGAAAGCGCTCACTTTGGTTTTCCTTCCCTCGCCATCAATCTGCGGAGGATTGACACGATCACGCCGCAGCAGTTCCAGAGATGTAATCCTGATAATCATGTCAGCTTCGAAACTCAGCACGAAGCTCCTCGCCCAACGTCATTTCAAGCGGACGCGAATTCAAGGCCGCAACCGGGATCACCCCGTGCCAGGAACTGGTGAGGAAACATGCCGTCGCCGTTTCGACCTCCGTGGCAGTCATCGTTCGTTCGACGACGTCGCGGCGGCGTTGCATCACCCACTCGCGAATTACGCCGCGCCGCGCCCCGGAGGCGGCAGGCGGCGTGGTCCATTGGTTTCCGATGTTCAGAAACACATTGGCCATGCAGGCCGAGATCAGTTCCCCCGCCGGGTTGAAAAGCAGCGCTTCATCCGCTCCCGCGCGGATCGCCGCCGCGTAACTCGCCGCGTTGGCCCAGTAATTGGCAGTCTTGAGGCCGCCAAACAACGGAAGGTGCGGCGAGGGATGCACGATCAGCCGATACGGCTCCGGCGTTGCGGAGCTGCGGGCTTCGGCGAAAAGATAAATACGCGGGGCCGTGACCGGGGTGAGGGGACCGCCATCGCCCGCCGTTACGTAGAGCCGGGCGAAGACCGGCCCGGGGCCGCAAAGAGACACCACCGCGCCGCCGGCCCGCGCCAGATCATCGGAGTCCAGCGCCCAATCCTGCTGACGGCAGGCTTCCTCAAGCCGCGCGAGGTGGGCTTCCAGGAATTCCGCCCGGCCTCCGCGCACGGCAAGGCTTTCGAAAAAGGCCATCCCGTAGCGGAACCCACGGTCCGCCAGTGGCAGTCCCTCGCATGGAACGAAGCAGCCGCCTTCCCAAATCCAGGACGGCGGCATATTCATCGTCCTCCTTCTGGCTCGTCCTTTTTGGTGATGCCGAAAATTTCCAGCCGTTTGCGAAGCGTCGCGCGGGTGATGCCGAGCAGCTTGGAGGCGCGCACCTGGTTGCCTCCCGTCAGCTTCATGGCGTGCCGGGTGAACTCCCGCTCCAACCATGGCAGCAACGGCAGCGAGGGATCGTCCTGCGCGATTTTGAGCAATGCCTCGACGGCGGCCTCCCGGGTGAAATCGGCCCCGTCTCCACCTTCTCCGGGGAGCTTGCCGGGGATGGCTTTTCCAAGGGGGAGATCCTTGGGCAGAATGACGTCCGAAGTCGCCAGAACCGTGGCGCGCTGGATGGTATTCTCCAACTCGCGGACGTTGCCCGGCCAAGGGTAGGCTTCCATTGCCCGCACCGCGCTTTCGCTCAAACGCAAACGGGGGAGATGCTGGCGCGCCGCCACCTTTTGCAGAAAATACTCCGCCAGCAACCGGATATCCTCCACCCGCTCACGCAGCGGCGGCAGCGGAATGCGCACGACATTAAGGCGATAAAAGAGATCCTCGCGGAAGGCCTTTTGCGCGACTTCCAGTTCCAGGTTTTTGTTGGTCGCGGCGATGATCCGCACATCGGTTTTGAGCGTCTGGCTGCCGCCCACGCGGGAGAATTCCCCCTCCTGCAGCACCCGCAAAATCTTGCTCTGGAGCTGGATCGGCATGTCGCCGATTTCGTCTAGAAAGAGCGAGCCGCCGTTGCATTGCTCAAAACGGCCGATCCGTTGCGACACCGCCCCGGTGAACGCCCCTTTTTCATGCCCGAAAAGCTCGCTCTCCAGCAGCGCCTCGGGAATCGCAGCGCAATTGATCGCGACAAAATCGGAGCTGTTGCGGCGGCTGTAATGGTGGATCGCCCGCGCCACCAATTCCTTGCCCGAGCCGCTCTCGCCGGTGATCATCACTGGCGCGTCGGAATGCGACACCCGGCCGATCATCTTGAAGACCTGCTGCATCGCCTGCGATTGGCCCACGAGGCTCTCCTGCACCTGCTCCACGGTCAGCCGTGGCTTGGAGGCGACGGCGGAGCGCATCTGCTCCTGCTCGGTCAACGCGGCGTCCACAACCCGCTTGAGATTGAACGAGAGCGACTCCTTGCGGAGAAACTCGAACGCCCCGCGTTTCATCGATTCGATCACCGCCTGCGTCGTGCCAAAGCCGCTGATGAGAATCACCATCGCGTTGGAATCGCACTGCCGCACCCGCCCCAGCAGTTCCATGCCGCTATAGGGGTGGAGATGCGTATCGGCGATCAGGAGATCGGGGTTCTCTTTGCGATAGAGGGCAAAGGCCTCGTCGGCATCGGTGACCGTGAGGACGCGAGTTTCGGGCGTTTCAAGCTGTCTGCGAGCCCACTCCAAAAAGTCGGTTTCGGGATCAGCGACAAGAATGGTTTGGCTACGTGCAGACATGATCAAGTGCGGAGTCAGCCGATGGCGCCAAACCTCCGTTGGCGGGTGCTGAAGTCCCGGGCGGCCTCCAGCAGATCCTCCTTGCGGAAATCGGGCCACAGCTTTTTGGTGACGTAAAGTTCAGTATAGCTCAACTGCCAGAGGAGAAAATTCGAGAGCCGCATCTCGCCGGAAGTGCGGACGAGGAGATCCGGGTCGGGAATCCCGCTGGTGTAGAGGTGGCGGCTGAAGAGGTCGGCATCGATGGCGGCGGGGTCGAGCCGCCCGGCCTGCACTTCCCGCACCACGCTTTGAATGCCGTCGAGGATCTCGATCCGGCTGGAGTAACTCAGGGCGAGGACGAGCGTCGTCTTGGTGTTCCCCGCCGTCAGTTCCTTGGCCCGGCGCAGTTCCTCCTGGGTGGATGCGGGCAGATCGCCCGTCCGCCCGATGGTCTCAAGGCGGACTCCCTTTTTCGCCAGCCCGGCGATCTCTTTCTTCAGAAACCGCTCCAGCAGGGTCATCAACGCGGAGATCTCGTTCTTGGGACGCTTCCAGTTCTCCGTGGAAAAGGCGTAGAGGGTCAGATACTCCACGCCCAGCTCCTGACATCCTTCCAGGCTGCCGCGCACGGCCTCCGCGCCGCGCTCATGCCCGGTGATGCGGGCCAGCCCCTGCTGCCGCGCCCAGCGCCCGTTGCCGTCCATGATGATCGCGATATGGCGCGGCACCGCCGTCACCCTTTGGGACGGCGGGAGAGGTTCAGGGGAGCGAGGTCTGGCAGCGGAAGGATGTGTCACAGAAGGTACAACTTCGCACGAGGAAGCCGCGCCTTACAAGAGAATCGTCTGATCCCGGTTCGGCCCGACGCTGACGATCTTGAGCTTTCCGCCGGTCAACTCGGCGATCTTGAGCGCGTAATCCTGGGCGTTCTTGGGAAGGTCCGCGAAGGTCTTGGCCCCGCTGGTGTCGGTCTGCCAGCCGGGGAGTTCGATCGTGACCGGCTCGCACCGCGAGAGATCCCGGAAATCCGAGGGAAGCACATCCAACTGCTTGTCGCCGAGCTTGTAGGCCACGCAGACCTTGATCGTCTCCAGCGTGTCGAGCCCGTCGAGGTTGGTGATGGCGATCTCGTCAATGCCATTGACCATCGCCGCAAACCGGGTCGCCACCGAGTCGAACCATCCGCAGCGGCGCGCGCGCCCCGTGGTGGCGCCGAATTCGCGGCCCATCGCGTGAAGCATGTCGCTGATCTGGTCGTTCTCGGTGGGGAACGGCCCTTCGCCCACGCGGGTCGTATAGGCCTTCATCACTCCCAGAACGGTATCGATCCGGTGCGGAGGAACTCCCGAACCGGTGGAAGCGCCGCCCGCCGTGGTGTTCGAGGAGGTGACATACGGGTAGGTGCCGTGATCGATGTCGAGGAAGGTCCCCTGGGCGCCTTCGAAAAGCATCTCTTTCTTCTCCTTGAGCACCCCGTGCAGGTAGACCACCGTGTTCGTCACATACCGGCGGAGTTTCTCCCCGGCGGCGAGGTAAGCCTCGTTGACTTCCTCAAAGCAAAGCGGCTTCGCGCCGAGCGTTTCGAGCAGCGCGTTGTTTTCCTCAATGCGGACGGCGAGTTTCTGCGAGAACAGCTCGGGCTGCATCAGATCGGCAAGGCGCAGGCCGACGCGCGCGATCTTGTCGCCATAAGCCGGGCCGATACCGCGCTTGGTGGTGCCAATCTTGTTCTTGCCCTTGGCAAGTTCCCGCGCCTCGTCGAGCAGACGGTGGTAGGGGAGCACCAGATGGGCGCAGTCGCTGATGAGAAGGTTGTCGCCGACTTCGATCCCGGCGGCCTGCAATTTCTCAATTTCACCAACCAGCGAAACCGGGTCGAGCACCACGCCGTTGCCGATGACGCACACTTTTTCAGGGCGCAGGATGCCGGAGGGAATTAGGTGAAGGACGTATTTTTTGTCGCCGGTGATGACGGTATGCCCGGCGTTGTTGCCGCCCTGGCTGCGCACGACGACATCGGCCTGTTCCGTCAGAAAGTCGATAATTTTGCCTTTGCCTTCATCGCCCCACTGGGCGCCAACGAGAACGGTATTTGCCATAGTAAAAAGGGAAAAACAGGAAAATCAGATCACAGAAAAACGCCCCGGCGCACGGTTTATCCCGGCGTCGAGACGTTGGCAGACTTTAGGCACTACGGGGCGGGCGGCAAGCAGTTTCTTGTCAGGGAGGGGTGGACGGGGAGATGACTTCATGGTGCGGCAGCACCGGTAGTCCGCTCGCGCCGCCGAGCGCGGGTATCGGCTCGTGTTTGCCCCTAAACCTGAATTCCGACGATTGGAACATCCGTTCTGCGGGGATGGGCGTCCAATGCGTCTCCCGGTCATCTCCCGCGCTCGACGGCGCGAGCGGACGACCTTCGCGGATCTTCCTATCGGGAGCCCTGCGATGCCGTGAATTTTCCGGGATTCAGAATGCCTAATGGATCAAGCGCCGTCTTGATGGCGGCGTGGACTTCGCGGCTGACGGAGGAGGCTGCATCGGGCCACCAGCGGCCCTTGGCAATGCCGATCCCATGCTCGCCGGTGATTGCCCCACCCCAGGCCAGCACTTGCGCGAAGAGTTCGTCGAGCGCGCGATCGACCTTTTCCCGCACCTCGGGTTTGTCGTAATCCGCCGCCATGATGTTGGTGTGGATGTTGCCGTCTCCCGCGTGACCGAAGCAGGCGACGGGAAAGCCGTATTTCGCCCGCAGGCTCGCCGCGAATTCGGCAAGATCCACGAGCTTGCCGCGCGGGACGACGATGTCTTCGTTGAGTTTGGTGAGCCCCGTCGCCTTGAGCGACTGGGAGAACCGCCGGCGCAAGGCCCACAGCGATTCGCATTCTTCCTCGCCGAAGGCTTCGGCAACATAGAGCGCGCCGAGGCCGCGAACCAGATCCGCCAACGCCAGAGCTTCGCCGCGCACGGAGGCTTCCTGTCCGTCGAGGTCAATGAGCAGATGGCCCTCGCCTTCGGGGACAATCGCCGCGCCGAAATACTCGCGGGCCGATTGCAGCGTAAAGGCGTCCGCAATTTCCAGCGCGGCCGGGAGATAGCCCGAGCCGAGCACTTTGTGCACGGCGTCCGCCGCTTCGCGGAACGTAGTAAAACTGGCGGAAATGGAGGCGCGGGCGGGCGGGAGCGGGATGAGCCGCAGGGTCGCCTCCGTCACGACGCCCAGTAATCCTTCCGAGCCGGTGAAAAGCCCCACGAGATCGAACCCGGTCTTGTTCTTGTGCGTGCGTCCCCCGGTGCGAAGGACTTCGCCGCTGGCCAGCACGACTTCCAGCCCGAGAACGTAGGAGCGTGTCACCCCGTACTTGAGGCAGCGCGGCCCCCCGGCGTTGGTGGCGATGTTGCCGCCCAGCGAGCACTCTTTGAGGCTGGCCGGGTCCGGCGGATAGAAAAGCCCCAATTCCCGCACGGCGGCCTGCAAATCGCCGGTGATGACGCCCGGCTCCACGATGGCCACGCCGTCTGCGGGATTGATCTCCTTGATCCGGTTCATCCGTGCCACCGAAAGCGCGATCCCTCCATGCAGCGGCACCGCGCCGCCGACGTAGCCGACGCCCGCGCCGCGCGGGGTCACAGGGATGCGGCGCTCCGAGGCGAAGCGGAGCAGGCGGCTGACCTGGTCGGTATTCTCCGCGAGCACGACCACCTCCGGCTCCCGGCTGGCAAACCATTTGTCTTTGCTGTGGAGCGCGAGGGTTTCCGCGTCGTCGTGGACCACTTCCGGCCCGAGGAGTTGCACCAATTCTTCTTTGAGGGTCATGTGTGGTTGGAAATCAGGTAAAAAGTCAGGGGATCAAAGCCCGAAGCCGCGCCGTGGTGGCATCGCGGTCGAGGCGGCTCGCGGCGACATCGATGACGAGGGCTTCCCAGTCGTCGCTGTCCGGCATCGGTTCAATTCCGTTCAAACGAAGAAACACGATGGCCGATGTCACGGCCGTCCGCTTGTTCCCATCAAGAAACGGATGGTTTCGGCAAAGATAAAACAGATAAGCCGCCGCGATTTCGACGAGATCGCAATAGGGCGATTTACCTGCGAAGCTGGCCTGTGGTGCAAAGACAGCGGATGTCAGCAATCCTTCATCTCCCACACCTGCCAGCCCGCCGCACTCGGCCAGCACCGCTTCATGAATTTCGCGAACGGTGGGGACGGAAAGATGGAAACAATCGTCGGGCGTTGCGCTCACGAGAGTTTCTTCAGGGTTGTCCGATAATCTTTGACTGTTTTTGCGATGGTAGCCTGAATCTCTTCCCGAGTAGGCCCTTTCCGGATAGGCATCAGCGTAATCGCACCGCTCTCGGGGGTTATCGTCACATCCACCTGATCTCCGACCCGGAGATGAGTCAGGTCGAGCAGTGCCGAGTCAAAAATAATCCCTTGAGAGTTCCCGATTTTGGTAATCGTTTTGACCATGTCGTAAAACTATGTATTACGGCGCTGATTTCAACCAAAATCAGGCCATCGTTCCAGCCGAAGTTTCACCAGAAGGGCCCGCAATTGCTTTTCTGCTTCCGTCGCGATGGGCCGGAAATCTTCATCGCCATTTTTTAACTCTCGTACCGCCGTGATGTAGCCCGCCATGAGATTTAACGCCGTGTGAATATTCGCGCCGCTGCAATGGATCTCCACCTGTTGCAGCAGGACAGAATCCAGTTTCACCGCCTGCCCTCCCCGTTCGCCGGCCTTTGCATCCACTCGAAGACCCTCTTCCAGAATCGCCGCTTCCTTTGCTCATACACGTTCACCAGTTCCTTCCACGTCTCCCGTATTGCCTCATCCCATAGATTGAAAGTGGGAATTTGCATTTCCCGGGCAAGGGAGACCGCCGTGGCGGTCCCTCCTTTCACGATGCCGCCTTTCTCCGGTGCCCAGAAAAGGACGAAATCGACCGGGAATTCCATATCCAGCCCGCAAACCTGCTGGCAATTTCGGGCATGGAGTTTCCGAGCCGCACGCGAACAGGCTCTCCAGTTCGGATGGTGGAGGGAGGCCAGGATTTCAGCCTGTTCGGGAGGCTCAAAAAAGGGGGATTTGTTCCCGTTGAACCCTTTCCATGGGAGGAAGATTTCCTTCTTTCCTTTGGCCCTGCCGCACCCTCGTTCGAAGGCGGTGTCCGCACCGGGAGATCCTCCGCTCCTCAATGTCAGGCCATAGTGCGCCAAAGTGGTGGCGAGTTTGGCGATCAGAATGAGGGCGGAGCGGGGGGCCTCGCGCGATCCGATTCCCGCGTAGTGGCGGGAGTGCCTGATGAGGTTTTCGACAAAGGGGGTGGTTTCGTCCTTGGGTTTCACTTTTTGCTCTGGGGAGAAGTGAGCAAAAAAAGGAGCGCGGCCATCGCGCATCCACTCCGAGGCCCTGAGAAGCCTTCTAAGACGATGACACGAGACCGCGCCCAACCGGGCGCGGAAGCTCAAACGTCTTAGAAAGCACGAAATTTCTCAGGTTTCGGAGTGCCTTGATTTGCTTACGCTGGATTGTTTAAAAAATATGTTCTGTCGTATTGAAAATCTACCGCATGGGGAAAATTAGGGCAAGGAGATAGCGTGCGGAGAGCAGGACGGACGAAGGTAGTCCGCTCTCGCCGAGAGCGCGGGTATCGACGCCGCACCGCGCTTGACCCTCATCCCAACCGACCGCGGATGGCTGCTGGGATGTAGGTTCGAGGGAGCCCCGAGGGCCGATACCCGCGCTCGACGGCGCGAGCGGACTACCGGTGCTACCGCACCATTTGGCCCCGCCCCTGGCGCAGCGCCGAGACGCTATGCGAATGGCGATCAGCGATCCGAGAGCAGGACGGACGAAGGTAGCCCGCTCTCGCCGAGAGCGCGGGTATCGACGCCGCACCGCGCTGGACCCTCATCCCAACCGGACGCGGATGGTTGCTGGGATGTAGGTTCGAGGGAGCCTCGGAGGCCGATACCCGCGCTCGACGGCGCGAGCGGGCTACCGGTGCTGCCGCACCATTTGACCCCGACCCTGGCGCAGCGCCGAGACGCTATGCGAATGCCGATCAGGGATCCGAGAGCAGGACGGACGAAGGTAGCCCGCTCTCGCCGAGAGCGCGGGTATCGACGCCGCACCGCGCTTGACCCTCATCCCAACCGGACGCGGATGGTTGCTGGGATGTAGGTTCGAGGGAGCCTCGGAGGCCGATACCCACGCTCGACGGCGCGAGCGGACTACCGGTGCTGCCGCACCATTTGACTCCGACCCTGGCGGTTGGCGAAAATCTGGTGGTCGTCAGCGATCCGATTGCATGGACGGACAAAGGTTCTTACAGCTTCAACGCCCGTTGCCGGTAGTGCTCGTCGATCCGGTTGGCGATCCGGTCCACATCTTCTTCGCTCAGGAACTTCGGTCCGCCGAGGGCTGCCGCTCCCGCGAAGATCCCGGCGCTCTTTTCGGCCATGAACATCGCCGCCTTGACGGCTTCCGGGGAGGCTCCCAGAGTGATGATGCCGTGGTTTTCCAGCAGGATGACACGGGGCGCTTTGCCCCATTTTTCCATGTAGCGAAGCGTTTCCTCGCGGATGGCCTGGGAGAGTTTCAGCCCCGGGTCGGTGTACGGCACGAAGCCGGAGGCCGGGCCGCAGCAGACGATTTCGTCCGGGAAGAGCTTGCGATCCGCAAAGTCGCGGGCGCGCGGGGAACAGAGGATCTGGTTGACGGTCACCGAGTGGGTATGCCCGACGAAGTTCACGCCGGGGAGGGAAAGAAGATAGGCATGGAAGAGCGCCTCGACCGATGGCTTTTTGGCTTCGACATCGACGCGGCAGGCGAAAAGCTCGTCCTCGATCTGCTGGTCGGTCAGGTCGTCACGCTCCAGCATCGCCAGCAGCGGCGCGGTACGGCATTCCACCACGTCGCACTCCTGCATCGTGCCGAGCGAACTGCCGCTTGCTTTGACGAGAAAAGTGCCTCCCTCCAGACGGCAGGAGGTGTTTCCTTCACCAAGGATGGCCAGCTTGCGGTGTTCAGCTCCGAGATCGTGGGAAAGCGCAATGAGACGTTGGGTCTCCGAGGAATGCGAAGAGTGCATTCCATTGCCTATAACGTTCCCCCTTCTTCACTGCAATCCCGGTTTCAACTTGCAGTGGCGGTGGATTCGCGGCCTTGTTGAAGGCGATGCGCAAAACGAAGATCATTTGCACGCTGGGGCCTGCTTCGGAAACCGAGGCGGTCATCCGCGAAATGGTGGCGGCGGGCACCAACCTTTTTCGCCTCAACATGAGCCACGCGGCGCACGACTGGGTGCGGGCGATCGTCCCGCGCATCCGGGGCGTGGCCGAGGAAATGGGCGTCATTGTCGGAATCCTACTCGATACGCAAGGCCCCGCGATCCGCACGGGCGATCTCCCGGAGAAGTTCGACCTGAAGCCGGGCGACGCGATTGAACTGACGGTGCGCGGCGCGGCTCCCCGGGAGCGTTTTTCCACGAGCGTCAACTATGACGGCCTGGTGGACGATCTCTCGGTTGGCGACCGGGTACTGGTCGATAATGGGTTGATTCATCTGGAAGTCCTTGAGAAGGATGTCGACAGGATTCACGCTCGCGTGCTAACGGCGGGCCTCCTTGGCTCGCGCAGGCACATCAATCTCCCCGGCGTGAGGGTCAAACTTCCTGCTTTGACGGAGAAGGACCGTGCCGATATTGCCCTGGGGACGAGCCTGGGGGTGGACATGGTCGCGCTCAGTTTTTGCCGGGAACCGCAGGACGTGGAGATGCTTCGCCAATTGCTGCGCGCTCATGGCAGCCGCGCGCGGATCGTAGCGAAAATCGAGGACCAACTCGCGATGCGCAATCTCCGTGGGATTGTGGAAAAGGCGGACATCATCATGGTTGCGCGGGGCGATCTCGGGATCGAATGTGCGATGGAGGATCTTCCCATCATCCAGCGCAAAATCGTCAAGCATTGCCTGCATGTGGGCCGCCCGGTCATCGTCGCGACGCAGCTTCTCGAATCGATGATCGTCAGCCCCGTGCCGACCCGCGCCGAAGTCACCGACGTCGCCAACGCCGCCTACGAGCAGGCCGACGCGGTGATGCTGAGCGGGGAAACCGCGGTCGGGAAATACCCGGTCGAGTGTGTGAAAGTGCTCGATCGCGTGACTCGCCGCATTGAACGGAGCGGTGGGGCGGGTTACGCCGGAGAAGCCGTTTTGCGCACCGACCGGCAACGGACGGTGCAGTCCGCGGTGGTGCTGGCGAACTCATTGGAGCACGCCTGTATTGCGGTCTTTACCCGGCGCGGGCTGATGGCGGATGTCGTCTCCGCGCGCCGTCCGCATCGCGCTCCGATCTTCACTTTCGCAAACAGCGCCGAGGTTTGCCGCAGGATCGTGCTCAACTGGGGAACGTTTCCGATCCTGATGCCGTTTGATTCCGACCCCGGCGTGACCATCCGCAATGCCGAGAAGCTGTTGCGCGAACGCGGCCTCGTTGCGCCCGGCGACAATCTGGTGATCGTCAGCGATTTGCTCGCGGGAGAAGAACTCTACGACTCAATTCAGGTAAGGCCGATCAATTGAGGTGGCGCAAAATCCGCCCGATCAGGACGGACGAAGGTAGCCCGCTCTCGCCGAGAGCGCGGGTATTGACGTCGTGACGGCTTGACTCCCATCCCAGCCGGACGCGGCCAATTCGATTGCTGGGATGCAGGTTCGAGGGAGCCTTGGAGCTTTGGAGCCTCGGGAGCCGATACCCGCGCTCGACGGCGCGAGCGGACTACCGGTGCTGCCGCACCGTCCGTGCCTACTCGATCTCCAACTCCTCCAACCCTGCCTCCTTCGCCTGCGTCTCGGTGAGGCTTTGGATGGCGGGGCGCTCCTTTTTCTGGAGCGCGCGGCGGAGTTTCGAGAGCGCGATGTTCTGCAACTGCCGGATGCGTTCACGGGTGACGCCGAATTTTTTGCCGACCTCCTCGAGCGTACGCGGCTTGCCTCCATCGAGCCCGAAACGGGAGAAGATAATTTTCTTTTCCCGCTCATCGAGCACGGCGAGCAGATCGCCCACTTCATCGCGGAGATTCTTGTCGCGGAGCAGTTCGAAAGGAGTCAGCGCCTCTTCGTCGCCGACAATTTCGCCGAAGGCGGTGTTATCGTCGTCGCTGATTGGGGCATCCAGCGAGGCCGGGCGAATGGCGACGGTTTTCAGGTGCGACACCTTGGCGCTGGAGAGGCCCACCTCTTCGGCAAGCTCGTCATCGGTCGGTTCGCGGCCCAGTTCCTCGCTCATCTGGAGCGATACCCGGCGCATCTTGGAAATTTTGTCCACCAAGTGAACCGGGAGGCGGATCGTCTTGCTCTGGTTGGCCAGCGCGCGCTTGATCGACTGCTTGATCCACCAGGCGGCGTACGTGCTCAGTTTCCCTCCTTTTGCTGGGTCGAAGCGTTCAACGGCCTTCATCAGGCCGATGTTGCCTTCCGAGATCAGGTCGAGCAACGGGAGCCCGAGGTTCGCGTAGTCATGAGCAATCTTGACCACCAGCCTCAGGTTGGCCCTGATCATGATGCTTCGCGCTTCCTTGTCGCCCTTCTTGATTCGGGCTGCCAGGTCAATCTCATCCTGAGGGGTGAGGAGCGAGATCTGACCGATCTCGCGCAGATAAATTTTGATCCCGGAATCTGTATCTTCAGCTGCCATAAGAGTAGCCTTTGAAAAGTGTTCCAATATGAGATTCGGTCCGGAGCTTTGCCTTGCTCGCGGATGGTTCAAATGGGATCACTGGTTTCGTTTTTTTAAGGTTCTGGTATTGAGACATCGCCCGGGCGGAGATGTTCAAATCTTCTAGGAGAAACCCTGCCCCACAGAGAAGGTTGCGCTGGATCGCGCCTCCCGGGGCGCGCTGAGTTCTTGCTGGAAAAATGAAGAAATAGAATTTATCATGTGGGTTCTTTCCTCAATTTCGGCAATTTTCGGCGACGGATATTCGCTGGCGCCATCCCCCCAACTCTCCCCCACCTCCCCAATGAAAATAAGGCAAATTTTTACGGTGATCCGTTGGCTTGCTGCGATTGCCCTTTTTTACACGGCTTACCGGCGCGTGACCGCCGGCATCCCGGTTGCCGTCGATGAGGCGGTCGGCGAGGTGGCGGTGGGAATTCCGGGCCTGCTTTCGGGCATCGGCTTCATGGTGGGAGGCGTGGCCTGCATCGCTCCCGAGTTGATCGAATGGGCGTCCATTCCATTCCGGATTTTTTTCAATGCGGTCTTTTTCCCGGGCACCCGGGAAATCCCGCCGCCCGATTACAACCTGACGCGGGTTTATCGTGAGCAGGAGCGTTACGAGGAGGCGCTGGAGGCTTATTTCCGCATTCTCCGCCATCACCCTCAGGAGCTTCTCGCCTACATCGAGGGCATTGAAACTGCCTTCGAATGCGGCGAGCCGGACACGGCGCGCAAATTTTTGCGGATGGGCCTGAGCGATTTGTCCTCGCAGGAGGTTCGGGATCAGGTACAGCGGGTGTTCGATGCCTGCCTGAGCCGGCCGCCCGCCGAGGAAGAGGGATCTGAAATTCCGGTCGAGGAGGAAGCCCCACCGGCTCCCGAATCCACGCTGGACCGTTAGATACGGGTTCGCAATCCACATTCCGAAATCCGCAATCGGTGGACGGCCCCGTTTCAAAACGGTATCTCTTTCCTTATGAAACCGCTCCACGCCTGTCACCTCTACGGCATTCTCGATCTTGGCTATGTCGCCGCAGGGGATGCGGCCCGGGTGCTTGGGGAGATGCTCCGGGGCGGAGTCGATATCGTGCAGCTTCGCGCAAAGAGGTTCCCGCTGGCGGAAATCGCCGGGCTGGCCCGCGCCTTGCACCCCCTGGCCGCCGAGGCCGGGGTACCGTTCATCATCAATGACGCTCCCGCGCTGGCCGGGGAGATCGGCGTCGAAGGCGCGCACGTGGGGCAGGACGACATGCCGGTTTCGCAGGCGCGCTGTCTCGTTGAGACAGGCGAGGGGCGCCTTGTCGGAAAGTCGACGCACAGCATCGCCCAGGCCGTCGCCGCCGCAACGGCCCCCGACCCACGTGATGTGCCCGATTACATCGGCTTTGGGCCGCTCTTTGCCACGCCAACGAAGCCCGATTACACGCCGATCGGCATTGCCGAGATCCGCGAAGTCCACGCGCGCGTGAATCTGCCGATCTTCTGCATAGGCGGGATCAAGCGGGAAAATCTGGACGCCGTGCTCGACGCCGGGGCGCGCCGAGTGGTGATCGTTTCCGGCATTTTGCAGGCCGCCGATATTGTGGGGTATTGCCGCGATGTGAAACAACGGCTGGCGGAAGCGCGTTTTTGATTTCCCAATCGCCCCAAAACCCCGGTAAGACATCCCGGAACCTTTTTATACCCTTATGCCTGTTCTCGTTGTTGGCTCCATTGCGCTCGATCACGTCAAAACCCCTGTTGAAGAACACGCCGAACTGCTTGGCGGCTCCGCTTCTTACGCTTCGGTGGCCGCGAGCTTTTTTTCGAATGTGAATCTTGTTGGCGTGGTCGGCGACGACTTCCCCAAAAAGCACATCGAGTTTTTCGGCGATCGCAAGATCGATCTGGAAGGGTTGCAGATCGTGGAGGGAAAAACCTTCCGCTGGTCCGGCGAATATCATTGGGACCTGAACACCCGCGAGACCCGCAGCGTGGAGCTCAACGTCTTCGAGCATTTCACGCCGGTGCTCCCGCCGAGCTTCACTGACACGCCTTACGTCCTCCTGGCCAATATCGCGCCGAAACTCCAGAGCCATGTTCTCGACCAGATGAGCCGTGCGCGGTTCGTCATTGCCGATACGATGGATCTCTGGATCTCCATCGCCAAGGACGACCTCCTCGCGCTGCTCAAGCGGGTCGATATGCTGATTCTCAATGACGGCGAAGCGCGCCAGCTTACCGGGGAGACTTCGCTGATTCGCGCCGGGGCGGCGATTCGCAAAATGGGGCCGAAGTTTGTCGCCATCAAAAAAGGCGAGCACGGCTGCCTACTCTTTGGGGAAAACGCCTTCTTCTCCTGTGCCGCCTATCCTTTGGAGGACATCCATGACCCGACCGGCGCGGGAGATACGTTCGCGGGCGGGGTGGCGGGTTATCTCGCCAGCCTGGACCACGGGACGGTTACCTTCGAGCACCTCCGCAAGGCGGTGGTCTACGGAAGCGTGCTGGCCAGTTACAATGTGGAGGCCTTCTCGCTGGAGCGTCTGCGCAGTCTCACCTACCAGGACCTGGAGCAGCGTTATCAGTCCTTCCGGCTGATGAGCCACTTTGAGGTTCTCGGGTAGAACGCGCAGTTATTCTTCATCCTCAAAGAGGCGGTTGCCATTGATGGGAGCGGGCAGGTTTCGATCCGCCCGCACCCCCAGAATGGGACGGGCGAAATGCGCTTCCACGCGTTCGAGCTGGCGGTCGATGAAATGTTCCATCGCGTGGGAAAAGTAGTCGACCAGCCGGAAAAACGGCGAGGCGAACGAATAATCGAGGGTGAGGACGACCTCGGTCAGGTTGGGCTTGATCTCAAAAAATTCCAGAACGCCCAGGATCTCCATGTTTCCACCGTGCGAGCGGAAAAGCGTCTGGGCCGGATTATCGCCCTCGACCCGGACGAGAACGATTTTTCCTCGAAGGCCGTACGGCAGGTGGAATTCGAAGCGGGCCTCGCCTTCTTCATCCACGATGGCCTCTTCCACCTCGGAAAGATCGTTGCGATATTCCCGAAGATTCAACAGCTTTTCGCGAGCAACATCCTTGTGCATCGCGAGATGAAAAGTTTTTTGGATCAGCATGGGTTTCCCTCCGTTCTCCGGAAGGAAAGCAATGGGGGTGCCACCGCTGATTTTCAGCTACTTGCGCAATGAGGCCAGTCGTCCGTCTTCAAAAAGCCGACAGCCGTGTCACGATTTGGAACACGACTGTAAACCCTATAGACCGACCCGGTGGAACTCTTTGGGTACCCCTTCGGACTGGGCGCGCAGCGCTGCGACCATCGGGCGGACATAGCGGACTTTCATGCGGGGCGAGAGCACTTCGAGGCTCCGGCGGGGGGATCCCCATTCCAGAATATCAATATCCACCCAGCGAACCCCCCATGCGTGCATTTTGGAGGCGGCGGGTTTGCAGAGGTCGATGGTTTTCGTGCCGACAAGTGCGGAGCCGTAGTCGTCGATCACATACGTCATACCCGTCTGGCGGACGCGAAAGCGGGTGCCGAGAGGGAATTCGGACCAATCCGAGGCCGCGCTGATGACGGGGCCATGCGAAAGCGGTTTTCCAATGGCGTTGCGTTTGCCGATATAAGCGGTCGTCCTGACCCGGAGCGTTTTGGGGTGCGGCACGGGGGCTTTGGCTTTTTTGGTGGCTGCCACGACGGCAGTCGGGCGTCCGGTCTGGGCGCACCCGGCCAGAAGAAGCGGCAAACAGAGGAGGATGGCGGGGAGGAATTTCATCGGGGGGACACCGAGATTCAACGCATTGAGGCCGGGTACGTCAATCCTCGGTACTGATTTGCGTTTTTGAGCGTTTTTGGGCCTCTTTTTGGACCTTTTGGGGATTCTCCTCGAATTTCCGGCGGGGTGCGCTTTTCTTCTCCCATGCTTCGCGTTAAACCGTTTCAGGGGCTTCGGCCCGCTGATGACCTTGCCTCCCTCGTTGCCTGCGCCGCCTGCGATGCCACTGATACTAAAGAGGCGGCCGCGCTGGTCTCCGACAATCCTTACAGCCTTCTGCATGTGGATCGCGCGGAGATTGATCTTTCCGAGGGGATCGACCGGTACTCCGCTGAGGTGTACGAAAGGGCGCGGCAGACGTTTTTGGCTTATCAGAGCCACGAAATTCTCGTGAGCGAGGCCCAGCCGTGCGTCTACCTCTACCAGCAGCGGATGGGGGATCATAGGCAGACCGGCATCGCGCTGACCTGTCACATCGAGGATTACGAGAACGGCATCATCAGGAAGCCCGAGGAGATCTGCCGCGACAAGGAGAACGACCGCGCGCGACTCATTGACGCGATCAACGCCAATACCGGGCCAGTTCTTCTGACTTACCCCGACACGCCCGATCTCGATGCCCTCGTCGCCGAGGTAATCAAAATGCCGCCGCTCTATGACTTTACCGCGCCTGACGGCGTCGGGCATACCGTCTGGCGCGTGCCGGGTCTTCAGCTCGGGGAATTTTTCATCAACGCTTTCGGGCAGGTGCCGGTCGCCGATATGGCCGACGGGCATCACCGCGCCGCCGGTGCCGTGCGCGTGGGCATGGACCGCCGCGAGAAAAACCCAAGTCATACCGGCGACGAGCCTTATAACTGGTTTCTCTGCGTTCTCTTCCCCGCCAGTCAGTTCCGAGACCCGGCAGCGCCATGCGCGGGGCTATTTGTGCACACGATCGGGTAGGTTGTGTTTCGTATGATCAGGGCGATTTGGAAGAACTGGTAGACCGCTCTCGCCGAGAGCGCGGGATCGGCGAAGAGTCGCGTTTGACATCCATCCCCGCAAGACAGGCTGCCGGTGCTGGGATGAGGCCCTCATGAAGCCATGGAACCCGATACCCGCGCTCGGCGGCGCGAGCGTGCTACCGGTGCTGCCGCACCATTCTTCGTTTCGCAACGTTCCCGTCATGACCGCGTGTGAGACGCCGCCAAGCGGAAAAGCACATCTTACTTTCGGGTCTCCTCTGCCGCTTTCTCATCCAGCTTCCGCGTGAACTCGTGCATCAGCGCGACGATCTCGGGGGTGCGGGCGACGACGGCTTTTCCGAGTTTTTCGTAGTTGTCGGGATTGCGGTTCGCCAGTTCGGAGAGCGCCATGAAGACAGCCAGGGCGTTGTTGAGGGAATGCTTGAGTTCGCTGAACTGGTTGCGTAATGCCTGCCATTCCTCGGGAGAGAAGGTGATTGGAGCCGGGTTCATAAGGAATTATCTCTGGAGGTCTTGGGGCGAATGTGCTTTCGTTTCAGATTCCACGAATCCTGCAAAATGGCGGCGGAAACAATCAAAATCACAGGCGCTCGGCAGCATAATCTCAAGAATCTTTCGCTGCAAATCCCTCGCCAGAGGCTGGTGGTCGTCACCGGCTTGAGCGGCTCGGGCAAGTCGTCGCTTGCCTTCGACACGCTTTACGCGGAGGGGCAGCGCCGCTATGTGGAGAGTCTTTCGGCTTACGCCCGGCAGTTTCTCGACCAGATGCAGAAGCCTGATGTCGATTTCATCGAGGGGCTTTCTCCCGCGATTGCCATTGAGCAGCGGACCTCGGGCAGCAACCCGCGCTCGACGATCGCCACGACGACGGAGATTTACGATTACCTGCGCGTTCTGTTCTCCGCCATCGGCCAACCGCACGATCCCGCCACCGGCGCGCCGGTTTATAAACAGACCTCCCAGAGCATCGTGGACGCGCTGCTCGCCTTTCCTCAGGAGACGAAGGTGGTGCTTCTCGCCCCGCTGGTGCACGCGCAGAACGGGGAGTTCCGCGATGTGCTCGAAAAGGTGAAGCGCGAAGGGTTCATCCGCGCGCGCATCGACGGGGAGATCGTGGAACTCGGCAATCCGCAGCAGCCGGTCAAGCTTGACAAGACCCATGCGCACTCCATCGAGGCCGTGGTCGATCGCGTGGTGGTGCGCGACGGAGCGCGGCAACGCTTCGCCGATTCTGTCGAGACCGCGTTGAAGTGGGGCGGCGGGCGTCTCATGGCGCTCACGCAGGCGCGCGGTGAGGAGACCTGGAGCGAGCATCGTTATTCCACCGACTTCACGAACCCGGAGACCGGCTTCGCCATTCCGCAGCTCACGCCGAAACATTTTTCTTTCAACAGCCATCTCGGCGCCTGCCCGGCGTGTCACGGGCTGGGGACGGAGGCGGTGTGCGATCCCGACCTGATTTGTCCCGATCCCGAGAAGACGCTGGCGGGGGGCGCTGTCGTCCCATGGGCTCGCGCCAACAAGCGGATGATCAATTATTACGAGGGGCTGCTCCACTCGCTGGCGCGCGCATACAAAGCACCGCTGGATGTTCCCTTTGCCGAACTTTCCGACAAATTCAAAGACGCCCTTTTTTACGGAACCGGCGAGCGTTCCATCGACATCAGCTGGGGCAACGCCACCAAGCGTACCAAGGTCACCAAACCGTTCGAAGGGGTGGTGCTTCAGTTGCACCGGCTCTATGAGGAGAGCGACAGCGAACTGACCCGCAACCGCATTCGCGCCTTCATGAGCCGCCGTCCTTGTTCGGCGTGCCAGGGTGCGCGGCTCAAGCCGGAGATTCTCGCGGTGACCATTGGGAGCGAAGGAAAAGGGCTCAATATTCATCAGATCTGCGGCCTCACCATCTGTGATGCCAAACGCTTTCTGGAAAACCTGCCGCTGACTGAACAGCAGCGGTTTATCACCTCCGAAGTGCTTCGCGAGATCGGGGCGCGGCTCAATTTCCTGGACGAAGTCGGCTTGAGCTACCTGAACCTCGATCGTGAGAGCGGGACGCTTTCCGGCGGCGAGGCGCAGCGGATCCGGCTGGCCACGCAGATCGGCTCCGGGCTTGCCGGGGTGCTCTATGTTCTCGATGAGCCCAGCATCGGCCTACATCAGCGGGACAACGACCGGTTGATCGGCACGCTCCGGCGGCTGCGCGATCTGGGAAATTCCGTGATCGTCGTCGAACACGATGAAGACACGATCCGTGCCGCCGATCACGTGCTCGACCTCGGGCCGGGAGCCGGGGTACGCGGCGGGCATCTCGTCGCGCAGGGGACCCTGGAAGAGGTCCTCGCCACGCAGGGGTCGCTCACTGCTGATTATCTCTCGGGCCGTCTCGGCATTCCCGTGCCGCGCCGCCGCGTCGCTCCGGAAGGAAGGCGGGAGTTCGCGATGGACGGTCGGGTGCTCTCCAGCGGATGGCTGACGGTCGCAGGCGCGCAGGAGAACAATCTCAAGAATATCACGGCTTCATTTCCGCTCGGGTGTTTTACCGCCGTTACCGGTGTTTCCGGCAGCGGTAAATCGACGCTCGTGGACGACATTCTTCGCCGGGCGCTTTTCCGTCATTTTTATCACTCCAAGGATCGCCCCGGGAAACACCGTGCCCTGCTGGGACTCGATCAGGTGGACAAGGCGATTGTCATTGATCAGTCGCCGATCGGCCGCACGCCGCGTTCCAACCCGGTGACTTACACCGGCGCGTTCGGGCCGATCCGTTCTCTCTTTGCGCAGCTTCCCGCCTCCCGCGTGCGCGGTTACGACCAGGGGCGTTTCTCCTTCAACGTCAAAGGGGGCCGCTGCGAGAATTGCGAGGGCGACGGGGTCATCAAGATCGAGATGCACTTCCTGGCGGATGTCTACGTGGAGTGTGAAGTTTGCCGGGGGCGGCGCTATAATCGAGAGACGCTGGAGATTACCTACAAGGGGAAGAACATCGCCGACATTCTCGACATGACCGTGGACGAGGCCGCGCGGTTTTTCCGCAGTGTCCCGACGATCTCGGATCGGCTCGTGGCGCTGGAAGACGTGGGGCTCGGGTATGTCCGGCTCGGGCAGGCCGGGACGACGCTTTCCGGCGGCGAGGCGCAACGCGTGAAGCTCGCGGCGGAACTGGCCAAGAAAGCCACCGGGCGGACGGTTTACATCCTCGACGAGCCGACAACAGGCTTGCATTTTGCGGACATTCACAAGCTGCTGGAAGTACTACTCAAGCTGCGCGACAGCGGCAACACGCTCGTCGTCATCGAGCATAATCTTGAGATGATCAAATGCGCCGACTGGATCATCGACATGGGGCCCGAAGGGGGAGAAGGGGGCGGCACCATCGTCGGAGAGGGGACGCCCGAGGAGATCGCCGCGCTTGAGGCCAGCCATACGGGGCGGTATTTGAAGAGGATGCTCCCATGAATGCCGACGCTTTCCTGAAACATCGTTTTCCCGTGGCCGCTTTTTTCCTGGCGGTATCCGCTGCGGTTGCCGCGCCCGATCCGGGGTTGGATCGGGCCTTGGAGCCGCTGGAGAGCGGAGTGCCCGAGGTGGCCGTGGTCAAGCTGCGCGAACAGTTGAACGCGCCTTTGGAGGAAGGAGTGCAGGTGCAGGTTCGCACGAAACTTGCCGAAGCGCTCCTTGCGGCAGGCCGTTTCGAAGAGGCGCTCAAGGAATTGAAGGAACCGGGGGTCTCCGCGCCATTGCTTGAAGGGCGGGCCAATGCCGCGCTGAAGCGCTGGGAGGAAGCATTGACGGTTTATGGCGCGTTCTATGACGCGCACCCGCAGGGGCAGGATTCGGCCCTGGCCGCTTTGGGAAAGGCGGAGTCGCTGCGCGCTCTCAACCGGCTGCCGGAGGCGATTACCGCGCTGGAAAGCCTGACGCATCCGACGGAAACCGCGAGCCTGCGGCTGGCGGAGCTCTATCTGGAGGGCGGCGAGCTTAAGAAATGCGCCGCGCTTCTTCCCGGGATCCGGCCCGGCACTCCGGCGGCAGAAAAATGGAAGCAGTATGTGGAAGCGCGTCTGCTTTTGGCGGAAGGGCATCCGGCGTATGCGTTGGGGAGGTTTGAGAGCTTGCAGCGCGATCCCGCTTCGTCGGGTCTCACAATGGATTTGATCACGGGCGCATTGCTGGGCATGAGCGATTCGCGGGCACAGCTGAGCGGGCTTGCCGCGGCGGACAATGTGCTGGAGCAGTTTATCTGGCGATACCCGGAGAGCCCCCGGCTCGGCGAGATCTTCGCCAAGTTGGATGAAATCTACGCGGGGGAGGAGAGCGCGTCGGATTCCGAACTGCAAAAATGGGCCGAGCGCGAACCGAACCTTCACAAACAACGCGCCGGCTTCGCCGCCTATTATCTCTCCAAAGCCTATACGCGGGCGGGGAAACGGGAGCGCGCGCTTCGTGCGCTGGAAAACTACGGCGAACGGTTCCCCCGGCACCCGATGCTTGCTCCCGCGTTGCTGATGCAAGGGCGGTTATTGACCGAGGAGAAGAAATTTCGCGAGGCGCAGGTTGCGCTGGATGGCGCGATGCGCGCGTCGCAAACCGATCTCGAACGCGCGGAGATCGAGATGGCTTCGGCCACCGTCTCTTTTCAGGAGGGCGAATTCGTCCTCGCCGCCACGGTTTTTCGCGCGGCAGGGGAACGCGCGCCCGCGCTTTGGGAGCGGGCGGTGTTCAACTCCGCGCTCTCATGGTTGCACCAGGGGAATTTTTCCCGTTTTTTGCAGGACTACAAGGAACTGAGCACTCGGGTGCCCGACAGCCCGTATCGTCGCGAGTTGATTCTGGAGGAGGGGCTGCTTCAGGCCCGGCAGGGGCCTGCCCATGTCGCGCAAGCCGAGGCGACGCTGCGGCAGTTCATTCATGATTTCCGGGACAACCCGCGTGTCGCCGAGGCGAGGATCGCCCTTGCCGAACTTCGGCTTGCCGGGAACGACGCGGCGGGTGCATCCGAAGTTTTGAAGGTCGTCAATGAGACGGGATCGAGCGATGAAGTGAGCCCTTCCCCCCAAGCGTTGCAGCAATCCGCGTATCTGGCCATTTTTGTCGCCGACGCCGCCACGCCTCGCGACGACGAGAAAGTGGCCGCGCTCTGTCAGGCATTTCTGGAGCAGTACCCCCTTGCCGCAAAGCGGCCCGAGGTCCGGATGAAGCTTGGGCAGGTTTATTTTCGCACGGGCGATTTCGCGGGCGCGCAGACTCAGTTCGAAACGCTTGCGAAAGAGAATTCCGCCTCGCCGCTCGTGGAGGCGGCGCTGTTTCTGGCCGGGCAGGCTTCGATGAAGCGGATGAGCGAAGGAGCCATCGATCGCGCCATCGAATTGTTTGCGGAGGCCGCCAAGATGGATGGCCCGCTCAAGCTCCAGGTTCGGCTCCAGCAGGCGCTGGCCAAAAACCGGATGGGAAAGCAGGATGAGGCGATTCTTCTCTACGACGCGATTTTGCGGGCGGACCCACCCGCCGAGGTGCGTTTTGCCGCGCTCGCCGGGAAGGCCGAAAACCTCGCTGAGTTGGGAGAGAAAGATCGGGCGCTTTCCCAGCAGGCGCTCGAGCTGTACACGCATCTGGCCGCCGAGCCCGGCCTTGGGGTAACCTGGCGCAGCCAGGCGCTCTACCAGAAGGGGCGTCTGCTGGAAGCATTGGCCCGGCCGGAAGAGGCGTTGGCGGCTTACTACGACGTCCTGGAGGCGGGGCTCGCCGAGCCTGAGGAGTACTACTGGTTTTACAAAGCCGGGTTCGATGCCGGACGTCTCTGCGAAGCGCAGGGGCAATGGAAAAGCGCCATCGGCATCTACCGGAAGATGGCCGCCCTGGAGGGGCCGCGAGCCGAGGAAGCGGCAAAAAGCGCAAGCCGTTTGAGGCTGGAGCATTTCATCTGGGAATAGAGCATCTCTCCTTTCCGGATGTACTGGGGCGGCGCGGTCTCTGGCGCGGCGTCGCTAAGCTTGGGCAGGGGCACTACGGCCCCAGCCACTGCGCTTTGTTCCTTGCTCCAGAAGCCACGGCGCTCCCATTGCCTTCCGGAAATTATTTCCGAGAAACGCTATAGAGAAAAGCTCCGTTTGCCAATCCGGCAAGGTAGTCCGCTCTCGCCGAGAGCGCGGGCATCGACGTCGAGGTGCATCAGTTGCACCGGGTCCTAAAATTTAGCATTTTCGAAACCGCCGGGATGCTCTTTACTCTTCCCCTCGATTTTTCTCAGACCCGCAGCTTTCAGTCACATGCCACACACCAAACTCTTCATTCCCGGCCCCGTGGAAGTTTCGCAGAAAACCTTCGCGGCGTTTTGCAAGCCGATGATCGGCCACCGCAGTAACGACTTCAAGAAGCTCTACGCAGCCATTCAACCGCAGCTTCAGACCCTTTTCGGCACGAAGCAGCCGGTGTTTCTCTCCACCTCCTCGGCATGGGGCGTGATGGAGGGGGCGATCCGCAACCTCGTCGCCAAGAAAGTGCTCAACTGCATGTGCGGCGCCTTCTCGGACAAATGGCTCGACGTCTCGCGCCGTTGCGGCAAGCAAGCCGAAGGGTTGCAGGTGGAGTGGGGTCAACCGATCTGTCCCGAAGCGCTCGACGCCAAGCTTGCCACGGGCGAGTTCGACACCGTGACGCTCATTCATAACGAAACCTCCACCGGCGTGATGAGCCCGCTCAAGGCGATTTGCGACGTGGTGAAGAAGTACCCCGATGTTCTGCTCATCGTCGACACCGTCTCCTCGTTTTCGGTGGTGCCGATCCCGATGGACGAACTCGGCATTGACGTGCTGCTCACCGGCAGCCAGAAGGCGCTCGCGATGCCTCCGGGCCTTGCGCTCTTTGCCGCCTCCGAGCGCGCCTTTGCCCGCGCCGCCACGATGAATGATCGCGGCTATTACTTCGATTTCATCGAGTTCAAAAAGAACCAGGCCGACGACATGACGCCGAGCACGCCGTCGATCTCCCACATCTACGCGCTCCAGTCCAAGCTGGAGGACATCTTCGCCGAAGGCGTGGAGGCCCGCCACGCGCGGCACGAGAAGCTCAACGGCCTCGTCCATGACTGGGTGATCCGCAACGGCTTCGAGTTTTTTGCGCCGGAAGGGTATCGCTCCAAGTCGCTCACCTGCGTGAAGAACAACCGCGAGATCGACGTCGCCGCGCTCAACGCAAAGCTCAAGGAGCGTTACCATGCCGTCATCGACGGCGGTTACGGCAAGCTGAAGGGGAAAACCTTCCGCATCTCCAACATGGGCGACGAGACCGAGGAGAGCATTACGCAGTTGCTCGGCTGGTTGGATGATTGCCTGAAGGGCTAGTAAGGCCGAGTACCTCGGTAGTTTTGGGCGGCGAAAGGCGAATTCGTCTTTCGCCGTTTTCATTGGCGCGGGAGCGCCCTTGCGCGGAACTTTAAAGCATCTCTCAAAAATCCTTGAAGATCGCGCTATCTATATCTTGGTTCTGGAATGAGAGGGTGAACCGGAGGGTTGAAGAAAAGCTTCATCCCTCGCTAATCTAGCGCAGTAATACTAGTTCATCTGGGCTTGCATGATGCGCGTCAACGCATCATACCACTCGTTGCGAAACTGATTCTGCTCTTCCGCCCGACGACGGAAGTAGTCGTGGACATTTTGCGAGGTGAACGCCTGGATATCGTTGCGACTTGCCGATCGTAGATCGGCGATAAACCGGCGGGCATGGTTTTTCCTGTCTGCCTGGCTCATGTTCCTGTTGCCCCGGACGGCTGCGGCAAATGTTTCGACGGCGCGTCTTACGGTGGCACTTGAATAATGAGCGGAATTCAACATGTCATTGGAACCTGATTGATCGCAAAGTTTGACGAAGTCGGCGCTGACGAGATCGATGTTTTCCATCGTTGCCGCCTGAGAGAAAAATCGCTGCCATTGGACCGGTTCCCAGGTATTGATCAGGTCCAATCGATATCCGAATCGACGCGGCGTTGGGGTTGTGTCGGAATCCGACCTGTCCGAGGCTGACTTATGCTGCACGATTAAGTAGGTGGCGATGCCGATTACTTTACCTGAGTTGAGATGGATGATCGGGCTGCCGCTATTGCCTTGGACAAAAGGGGCGTCGATTTCGATTCGGTCCGGGCCGATGCCGACCACTTTTCCATAAACGATGGTTACGACCCTCGCGCCGTCGGAATTACCGGGCACGGCCACGGCATCGCCGATCTTCACAGTATTTTCGAAGTCAGTCAGGGCCTCAAAATTGATTTCGGGAGCAGGGATTTCAAACCGGGCGAGGTCGCGCCCGGCAGCAAGCGAGCAAGCCGAGGCGGTGACAGCGGTGTTTTTAATTGTGGTCAGTTTGAAAGTACGATTTCCGGCGATGACGTGTGTGTTGGTAAAGGCGAACGCCCGACCATCGATCGAGCAGACGAATCCGCTGCCAACGCTCTTCTGCCCCTCGACGATCAACAGAGCCGACTGGTGTTTTTGCACAAGATTTGCAAACGCGGCAGTATCAAAGTCTGTAGGAGGGAGGGATGTGGCCGAGCCGCCGAGCGTTGTGGCAATGGTCTGATTGGTGGTGAGAGCCGGTTCGGGAAGGCTATCGTATTTTTTCCCTTCAACTGTATAAAGAGAGCGCAGAATCGCACGGATCTCCGTGTCGCCAACCATGTCGGCTTCGAGGCGTGAGGAGTGGAGCCGGACGATGGAACGGCCGTCGCTGATGACGGTATTGGTAAAGATCCGCGCCTCTCCCGCCGCATTTTTCCCGCTCACTTGAATGGTGATCGGCGTATTCTGATTCTGTTCTCCGGGTCGGAGAACGGCGGTCTTGGTGGGAATATAGCCTTGACCCACAATGCCGTTCAAAAAGCTGCTTAGTTCGAAGTCTTCGGCTTGCTTGCCGGTCCAGATGGGCGGTGACATGGAGACGACATCGGTGCGGAAGGCGCAAAGAAAGATTTTGCGCGATTCATCGACGGCCGATGCGCTCAGGAGGACCTTGACGGCCCCCGGTTCCCTGGGAGAGACCAACGTTTGCGAGGGCGGCGTCACGTCGGTTGCTCTCTCCAAGACCTTCCACGTGCCGGGAAGGAGAACGCCGCGAGTGGGTGTGATTGCGATGGGGGATTCCGCTGCAAAGAGAGGCACACCGGATACGATGCCCAAGACAATCATCCGCCGAAGAAAAACGGACCAAAGTCTTGGGGAAGAATATACGTTCATGCTGGGTGTCGGTTCCGTTTTACTTTAAGGGTGGATGGCGCCACGGGCGGGTGACGTCTCGGGTCCTTGGCTCCTTTAAGAGAAGCCATAATACACTCGGCCCGGTTACACCAGCCGCTTTTTACAGAGAGAAGGGTGCGTTTGATGCCGCATTGGTCAGGGAAGGAGATAAGGACGGAAAGCCTGCATCGAGCTTTGCCGAGATGATCGAAAACCGAGATCGAATTTCATCAGAGGGTGGAAAAATTTCCCTCATCGTCCCGTCTCTTCCATATACTCCACAATCGCGTCGATGAATAGTTCGCCGAATTCCGCGAGTTTCTTCTCGCCGACGCCGCTGATCTCGCGCATCTCGTCCTCGTCCTCCGGATAATCCCGGGCCATCTGGCGCAGGGTATTATCGCCGAAGATGACGTAGGCAGGGACCCCTTTTTCGTCGGCGATCTCCCTTCGGAGGGAACGGAGGCGTTCGAAGAGACGCTCGTCGCAGATGATCGCGCCATCCCGTGATTCGGAGCGCCGGGCCTTGGGAATGACGAGCGGGCGGGTGAGCGTTACGGAACTCCGGGTGCGGAGGAAGTCGATTCCTTCGCGGGTGAGTTCCAGCGTCGGAAATTCGCCGGGAGCCTGCGCAAGGTAGCCCAGCCGCATCAGTTCCCGCCCGATGGCTCCCCATTCGGAACGTGAAGTCTCTTTGCCGATGCCGTAGGTGGTGAGTTTGTCGTGGCCCCAGCGGCGGACTTTTTCGGTCGAGGCCCCGGTGAGGACTTCGATGATGTGGTTGAGGCCGACGCCGAAATCGCTCGCCTGCGCCACCCGGTAGACGCACGAGAGGAGCTTTTGCGCGGCAAGGGTGCCGTCGTAGGTCTGGCGGGGTTCCAGGCAGTTGTCGCACCCGCCGCAGCCATTGGCGGAGGGGGACACGTAGGTTTCGCCGAAGTAATCGAGCAACTCCGCGCGGCGGCACGCGCTCGTCTCCGCGTAATGAATGATCTTGCGAAGCTGGGTGCGGGCGTTCTGTTGTTCTTCGGGGTCGGTGATCTCGTCGAGGAAATGAGTCTGCTTGGCGGCATCGCCCGGGCTGAAGAGCAGGAGGCATTCGCCGGGGAGCCCGTCACGTCCGGCGCGGCCTGTCTCCTGATAATAGCCTTCGATGTTCTTGGGTAGATCGTAATGAATGACCCAGCGAACGTTGGGTTTGTTGATCCCCATGCCGAAGGCGATGGTCGCGCAGATGATGCGGACGTCGTCGCGCAGGAAAAGCTCCTGATTCTGCGCGCGGGTCTTCGCATCGAGCCCGGCATGGTAGGGGCGCGCCTTGTAGCCCTTGGCGGCGATGGCTTCGGCGGCCCGCTCGGCGGCGGCTCGCGAGGCGCAGTAGACGATGCCGCTCTCCCGGGTGCGCGTGCCGATGAATTCGAGAATTTGTGAAAGCGGCTTATCCTTCGGGATGACGCGGTACGCCAGGTTGGGCCGGTTGAAGCTGGCGACGAAGATGGCGGGATCGCGCAGGCGCAACGCCCGGACGATGTCTTCGCGCACGCGGGGCGTGGCCGTGGCTGTGAGCGCCATCATCGGGACATGCGGCAGCAGGTCGCGCAGTTGCGCGAGCAGGCGATACTCGGGGCGGAAGTCATGGCCCCATTCGGAGATGCAATGCGCTTCGTCGATGGCAAACGCGGTGACGTGCCATGAAAGGAGGTTCTCCTTCCAGTCCTCCAGCATGAGCCGCTCCGGCGCGACGTAGAGGAGCCGATACTCGCCCTGGTGCAGCCCCCGCAGCCGCGCGCGCGCTTCGGCGGCAGTCAGCGTGGAATTGAGATAAGTGGCCGCGATCCCGGAGGCGGCGAGTTGGTCGACCTGGTCCTTCATCAAGGCGACCAGCGGCGAGACCACGATGGTCAGCCCGTCACGATGCAGCGCTGGAATCTGGAAACAGAGCGATTTGCCGCCGCCGGTGGGCAGCAGGGCAAAGACATCGCGCCCCGCCAGTGAGGCCTCGATGATCTCGCGCTGGTGGGGCCGGAAGGCGTCATAGCCAAAAGCCGCCTTGAGGGTTCCCAGTAGATTTTTCACGGCGGGGGCAGGGTGATGGAGAAAGCGCGGGGTTGTCAAGGCAGAGGGGGCAACCCCCAATCTCCCCTCTAAAAACGGTGACTTCGATCATGGAGAACACCGCATCGGCTATTCCTCCACTCCTTGCTGACGACCGTTTTGCCGTTGAAAGAGGGGAGGCTGTCGAGAGATTTCACCGCTCTTTGCGAAACATCAGATAGAGGGTGGCGGGAATACTGAAAACCATGCTTCCCAGTAAAGACATGACTACAAAGCGTGTCGCACCAACTCCGTTCCTGACGGTTTTTCGAAGCAGCCAGGCAAAGAGAGCCATCAGGATAAATGCTTCGATGATAAATACCAAAGAAATAGGGTTGCTGAGAGCGTCTTTGGTGACTTCGGGGGCTGTGAAAAAGTAATAACAGAAAATTCCATTGGGAATCAACGCGCCAAAAAGTGCGAGGCCTCCGAGAAATCGGGCTTCTCTTTTGGTGAAAGAGAGGGGCTTTATCTCGGGACTCGGTTCTTGTGTCATAGGAGGGAATGTAACGCTAGGCTTTCAAAAACCCGTGGCGGATCAGCGAGAGCGCATGCCGCAGCCCTTCCTTGAGAGTGCCCGGGTCTTCCATGTCGAGGCCGACGGTGCGGGAGAGGGTGTGCCGGTTGGAAAAGTAGATCATGCAGATGCCGATCAGGTCGATCAGCATGTGCCGCTTGTCGATCTCGGGGCGAATTTGGCCGGAGGCAATTCCTTCGTCGATGACGCGGCCCAGCGCTTCCAGAAGGGGGGCTTTGGTGACGGACGCCGGGAGCGCCTTGAGATGTTTGCCACCCTGAAGGTTTTCCCAATGCAGCAGGGCGAAGAACTCCGGGTTCTTGTGCAGGAACCCGAAATAAGCCGTGGTAATCCGTTCGATGGCGAGGTCGGCGCTGGGTTGGTCGTGAAAAATTTTGGCTTCCACATTGGCGAGCCGCTCGAACACCTGCTCCAGCGCGGCGGCATAGAGGCCCTCCTTGTTCTTGAAATAGTGGTAAACCATCCGCTTATTGACCTTTGCGCGGGCGACAATCTCGTCCACGCTCGCCCCGTCATATCCCTTTTGCGAAAAGAGGCGGATGGCGGTCTGGAGAATCCGCCCGCGCGTCTGCGTCGCGCGAGCGTTTCGTGGCGCGGAGGTTGCCGGGGCCGCCATTACATACTCGGTAGCCTTTGACCTTCCCGTTTTTGAAGAGGCGGTGGTTTTCGACATTTTGCCCATTATAGCGTCAAGGAGGGTTCCCGGAAGCTCATTCGAAACTCCGAAAAGCTTGTTTTTCCTTTGAAAGCTTCATTGCCATTGAATCCGGTTTCAGTCATCATCCGGGGGCGTTTAGTGACGGATCAAAAAAAGGACACCCCATGAAAAACAGCACGTTGTTTAAAACCTTATTCACTGTGACCGCTTGCTGGTTGGGATCTGCATTGAGTCCGCTTCAGGCGGGCACCGTATCGGATTCCCTCAAGGGGGCGTTGTTCTCACTGGAGCGCAATGACCTTCAAGCGTATGACGAAAGCAACCTCGATAAAGCCAAGCTCATCGCGATCTATTTTTCAGCGCACTGGTGTCCGCCTTGCCGCGCGTTCACGCCGGATCTTGTTCAATTTTATAATCGGGTGAAGAAGAATCACCCGGAATTTGAATTGGTGTTTTGCAGTAGCGACAAATCGCAGTCCGCGATGGTCGGCTATATGAAAGAGGCGCGGATGCCATGGCCCGTGATCGATTATGAGAAGCGATTCGTCCTCAAAAAATACGGTGGTAACGGAATTCCCAACCTGGTCGTCCTGGATGCCGACGGTAAGGTAGTGATGAGTAGCTATGTGGGCGGAGAGTATGTCGGCCCTCAAAAGGTCTTGGCCGATTTGGACAGGAAATTTTCGCAGGAGAGAGCGGCCAATAAGGCAAAAGGCACTGATTTTAACGAATTTTTCAAGAAGCGGGTGGGTGAGTAGGTGCTCCCCAGCGAGCTTTCGCAGAGTGGCGCTTCGACCTGATTCGAGTTCTCGGAACAAAGGTCGAAATCACGGAGCCTACTGGTAACCCACTCCCGCTCTCGCCGAGGGCGCGGGAGATGGAGAGCCGACGCGACGCATGTCACGTCCATCCCCGCCAAATGGAAGATGTCGGTTAACGAAAGTCGTACGGCTCTCCACTAGAAGTTAATGATAAACGAAGCACTCTCGACGCCCGCAACAGAGGGAATCGTGACCGTGCTGGCGGTAAAAATGGCCAGAGCGGCACCGTTGTAAGTGACGCTGGTGATTGGCCCCGGAAGATTGAACGTCAGCACAGTCCCGTTGGTGTAATCGTCCATCGAAATGGTTCCGGAGATCGTTCCCCCTGCCAGATTAGAGAACAGGAGCGACGTGGTAACCGGGTTGCTTGAGCTAAAGATGAGCGTGCCCGCAGAGGAGAGCGTTGTGCCTCGGGAGACCATGGCGCTGTCCAGGGTGCTTGCCACTTTTCGGAGGTAGGCATACTGCGCATCGGAGACCAATGCTCCGCTGTCGATGGAGACGCTCGCTCCAGCGGATGTCGCGTGGACGTTGGTTGAGGAGGTTTGCGAGAGATGCCAGTCGGTCCAGCCATCCAGTGAGACGATCCGGGCGGCGGCGTAGTCGGTGCCTGACAGAGGGGTCACCGTCCAGCGGCTGGCGGCATTGGCTGCACCGGTCTCGAAGAGAGACAGGAACGCTCCGCGGTCGATGTTGGTCAGCGAAACGCGCATCCGCTGGGTCTGGATGAAAACACCCCAGTTTTCAATCATCCACGAAGTATCCTGTCCCACCGCGTTCATTGATCCACTGGAAACGATATGGGCAATGACCTGCCCGTCGATCGTTTGGTTATACGGGAATCCGAGGATCAGGCTGGATGGCAACCCGGGATTGTTCGTCACGCTGTAGGTTCCGAGGTAGGTATCGACCGTCCAGCGAATCTTTTTGTAGGTGGCCGTATTGGCCACGATGGCGGTGTTGGCAGCGGTCGATTTGCCGATCAGGTTGAGGGCGATATCTTTGTTGGTCGCGTTAGTGCGGCGGAACGAATCGGCCATACTGAAGTAACCCCGGTCGATGGACGATTCATTGATCATGGCGGTGGAACGCCGGACTTGAACATTGGAGCCAGCGCCAGAACCGCCATAGGTGGTCCGTAGCGTGGAGAAATCGGCTACGCCTTTGAAACTGCCGCGCTCCGTGGAATCGAGTCGATTGGTGACGGTGGTATTCGTCGTCGTGATTCCCTGGGAATTGCCGTCGCCGATTCCCCAGGAACTGCCGCCGGTATTCTTGGCAAGAAGAACATTGTGTTCGATGGCGTTGGAGGTCACGAGATTGGGGCTGCCCCCGGCCGGAGTGTTCGGCATCGCGGAGTCGGCTCCGATCCCCAGAAATCCGTTGTAGCGGGAATAGCCGGGTTCGACCAGGACTTGAGTTCCTTCAGCGACGAGCGTGATCGCTCCTGTATCATGCTGGGCGAAGCTCGAGGGGTTATCGATGCCCGCCGTTAATGCCAGGTAGTTGCTACCCGTGCCCCAGTCATTGCGAAAGACAGAGATCTTTGCCTGCCCGCCGGAGAAATAGGTGGGAGACCATGTCGGGGCCGCAGGGGCGACATCGGTTGCCACCGTCCAAAAGAGGTCTGTCCAGCCATTCTGGTTGTTGAGTGCGTTGGTCCATCCCGACCATGAAAAACTGCCTAGTGCCTCGGCATACCAAAGAACGGCAGCCCTGAGTTGAGAATCGGCGATGCAGCGTGAAAGCTCCTGGATGGCGAGTGGCACGTTATCGCTATTGTGGAATGACGGCGAAAGGCCGTTGGGCATCCGGATTCCCAAGGCATACTGGGCATGTTGTTCGGCTACATTGACGAATTGGGCCGTGCCGGCTGCATCGCCCGATCCATTCCGGTAGGCGTTCAGAAAGGGAGCCATTGGCCCCATGGTATAATTGAAATAGCGATCGCCATCCGTGAGAAAGCCATCATTAGTGGTGTTGTTGGTATAGCCGGATCTAAGGCTGTTCAGGGCGGAGTTCAGGTTGGCTGTATTACCTGCAAGAAGGGCGCAGAGCCCCCTGGCACCGTAGTTGATGAAGGTTTGGTTATTATTGTTGGAGGGAGTGCCGAATTTTCCCAAGACATTGGAACCACCCAGGCGGGCGAGAATCGCGGTGCGTTCCGGAGCAGTCAGGCCCGAATTGATGAAATCATAAGCCACAAAATAGCCTTTGGACACCAGGGGGGCGGTAATTCCCGAACTGCCGGTGCCGATACCTGCATAGTTGGTCAATACATTGCGAACATTGACAAAATCCGGCAAGCTGGTATTGCCACCGCCGGTCAGCAGCCATCGGAGCGCTTTGGCCTGGGCGTTGGAGGCTTGGGCTTCGGTGTCGGCCAGCGTCGATGGCACTGCCATGACCAATGTGCCATTGGCGGTATTGTTGACATCCGTTTTGACATTTGTTTGGTAGGTCGACGCGGGGCTGTTCCACCAGGTTTGCAGCCCGGTGATCTCGCCAGGAGTAAGGAGAATGGAGGAAGTCGGTTGAGTCAGAGTGACTCCGCCCGGAAGAGCGCTGGGGGTCGCCAATTGGGCATAGGCGGTCGCCGCGCCGAATGGGAAAAGAGTGGGGAAGAGACTTCCCGATAATCCAACGACAGCCACTACATAAACAGTCGAGCGTTTTGTGTTCATAGCTTTTGGGATTTTGGAATCACTGTAAATACGATTTTACTAGGTACAAGATAATAGCGATCAGACTATCCTTGATCCTGGCATCGTGCATATTCCTATGCAGAAACCTAGCCCGTCCCGTCGAAGTATTTGGCCGGGTGCACGCGCCCCGAGGCAAAGATGGACGCAGAGATACTTCTTTATCATGGGTAAAGATATGATGAATGAGTGATACGTGAACGCCGGTTCCAGTAAGGTAAACTAAGAATCGAGAGGTAAGGATACCCATGAAAGTAGACCAATACCCGCTCGACTCTACGGACGGAGCGATGCAAGGTGGCTGTGAAAAAAGTCTTTAAAGCAAGCCGAAGAGCCCCTTTTCTCGGGTGTGATGAATGAGGCGCCTGCACCTGCCTGCTCTCGATGGGCCCGTTGGAGGGTTTCGCTGCTTAAATTTTGGCTCCGGGTTTCCGAAACTCTCCGGCTTACTGAACTGCAGGCAACGCTCTTCTGGGCGGGGGTGATCGGGTTTCTCGGTGCTTTGGTGTCGGTATTTTTTCGCGATGCGACCGGGTTGGTTCATTGGCTTTTCACCGGGTTTAAGGGTGGGCTTGTGGAAAGTTTTTCGCGGCTCGCCTGGTGGCAGCGGCTGCTTCTTCCGTGCCTGGGTGGTGCATTGGCGGGCGTCACCCTCCGCTTTGCGAGCCGGTTTGCGGCGCGGGCCAAGAGTAGCACGGATTACATGGAAGCCATCGTGCTGGGCAATGGCGTCATCTCTTCGCGTGTGAGCCTTGTGAAATCGCTCTCCGCGCTCTTCTCGATCGCTTCCGGGGCTTCCATTGGCCGCGAAGGCCCGCTGGTTCAGCTTTCGGCGATGGTTGCTTCGTTGATTGGGCGTATCCAGCGCATTTCCACGGTTCGCCTGCGGCTTTTCGTCGCGTGCGGCGCGGCGGCGGGCATCGCCTCCGCTTATAATGCTCCGATCGCGGGGGCCCTCTTCGTCGCGGAGATCGTCCTGCGATCACTGGCGATGGAGAGCTTCGGGCCGCTGGTATTTGCGTCCGTTGTGGCGACACTCACCACGCGTCATTTTCTCGGCAGTGCCCCGGTTTACCAGATCACTACATCGCCCGGTGAGGCCGGCTTCGGCTGGGAGATGGTGCCGTATTTGGGGCTGGGCCTCCTCGCGGGCCTGATTGCTCCCATGTTCCTTCGATTGCTCGGGCGTAGTGAACAGCTTTTCGCAAAGCTCCCGGGCCCGGCATTTCTGCGTCTTGCAGCGGGCGGCGCGGTGGTCGGATTGTTCGCTACAGTGATGCCTGAAGTCAGCGGCAACGGATACAGTGTCGTCAGCGGTATCTTGCATGGAGCATACGCCTGGAAGCTGCTGGTTGTGATCCTGATTCTCAAGATCCTCGCAACCGCCGCCACTTTTGGCTCTGGCGCGGTCGGCGGTGTCTTTACGCCGACGCTTTTTATGGGGGCATGTGTGGGAAATCTTTTCGCGGGTGCGCTGGGGCCGGTTTGGCCGGGACAGCCACTCCCGCTTGCCGAATTTACGCTGGTTGGAATGGGGGCCTTCCTTTCCGCAACGACGCACGCGCCGCTCATGGCGATCATCATGCTCTTTGAGCTGACGTTGGACTATCAAATGATCCTCCCGCTTATGAGCGCCTGTGTCGTGGCGCATTACCTCAGTCGTTCCATTGAGCCGAATTCGATCTATGCACATTCGCTGAAAGAGAAAGGCGCGGGGCGCTTTGCCCTCGAGATTGCAAAGATGCCTGTCGCCGGAATCATGCGCAGAGACCCGGTGTCGGTCCGGGAGTCAGCACGTTTCGCGGAGATCGCCGAGAGGTTTGTCGATAATCGCTTCAGCTATCTCTACGTGGTGGATGAACGTGGGCGATTCAGGGGCGTCATTTCCCTCCACGACATCAAAAGCTATCTTAACGATCCAAACCTCGCGCTGCTGGTGATTGCGCGCGATATCGAGCGGCGAAATTTCCCCACCATTACTCCGAATGCGAGTTTTGCGGAGGCGCTCGAACGATTTTCAAAGCACGAGGGCGAACGCATTCCGGTAACGGCAACGGATGGCCGCCTGCTGGGGAGCTTGTCGAAAACCGATTTGATGCTCGCCTTGGCCGAAACGGCGAGGAAAGAAGAGCAGCCGGAAATCGGGCGGTAAAAGGGAGCGTCGTGAATCGCACAAACAAAAGCAGCGCGGGATCCTGTCCCGCGCTGCTTCATTGTTATACTTTCGGCTCAGGTTACGGTTTCGCCGCCGTGACTTGCTCGGTCAGCACCGTTTCCGCTGCCGCCACCACCTTGGCCGCCGGAGCTTCCGGGGCGCGGGGAATGACTTTGCGGAATTTCGGTCCGTGATCGGGCCAGGTGGCCAGGATCCAACGGGCGAGGGCGCTGTCGGTGGCGACGAGGTGCCGGTAGATCAACTGCTGGAGAATCACCACGTCTTCCGGTGTCAGGCTTTCCAGGCTGACCAGCGAAAGGTTGGTGCGCGACTCAAACTGGCCATCCTTGTCGAGCACGTAGGCGACGCCACCGGTCATCCCGGCGCCGAAGTTCTTCCCGGTGCTGCCGAGTACGACCACGGTGCCGTTGGTCATGTATTCGCAGCCGTGATCGCCAATTCCTTCGACAACCGCCGCCGCGCCTGAGTTGCGGACGGCGAAGCGTTCCCCGGCGCGGCCTGCCGCGAAGAGGGTGCCACCGGTCGCTCCGTAGATACAGGTGTTGCCGATGATCGAGTTGTCCTGCGGTTTGAACCCGACCTTGGCGTGCGGCCGCACGATGATCTCGCCGCCGCTCATCCCTTTGCCGACATAATCATTGGCTTCGCCGGTCAATTCAATCTTCACGCCCGCGCTCAGGAACGCCCCGAGGCTCTGGCCCGCGCTTCCTTCCAGCTTGAGCTCCAAGGTGCCTTCGGGCAATCCCTCGATGCCCCACTGGTAGCCGATCTCGCCGGAGACCTTCGCGCCGATGGAACGGTGCATGTTGCTCACCTCGTAGGAGAGCGAGACGGGGCGCTTGTCGCTGATCGCGTCTTTCGCGTCCTGAAGGATCAGGTCGTCGAGCGGGCGATCGCGCGAGCCGTCGTTGCGATTGCGGGTGTTATGCCGGGGGCTGCCGTCGACGGGGACCGCGCTCGCGAGGAGGCGGGAGAGGTCGAGGGTGTTGGCCTTCGGGTGATCGGCGACGTGCCGCTGGCGCAGGAACTCCGTGCGTCCCACCAGTTCGTCGATGCTCCGGACGCCGAGGGCTGCCATGATTTCGCGAACTTCTTCTGCCACTGCGTTGAAGAAGTTGATGACATGCTCGGGCTTCCCCTTGAACTTTCCGCGCAGCCGTTCGTCCTGGGTGGCGACGCCGACCGGGCAGGTGTTGAGGTGACACTGGCGGACGTAGACGCAACCGGCGGCGATCAACGCGATGGTGCCGAAGTTGTATTCCTCCGCGCCGAGGATCGTGGCGTGGATGATGTCGAGGCCGTTCTTGAGGCCGCCGTCGGTGCGTAGCGTCACGCGGTTGCGCAGGCCGTTCATCACTAGTACCTGCTGGGCTTCCGCGACGCCCAGTTCCCACGCGCTCCCCGCGTTCTTGATCGAACTCAGGGGGGACGCGCCGGTGCCGCCGTCGTGGCCGCTGATCAGGATGATGTCCGCATGCGCCTTGGCGACGCCTGCCGCCACGGTGCCTACCCCGGCTTCGGAGACGAGCTTTACGCAGATGCGTGCACGCGGGTTGACCTCTTTCAAGTCATGGATGAGCTGGGCGAGATCCTCGATGGAATAGATGTCGTGATGTGGCGGCGGGGAGATGAGCATCACGCCCGGCACGGTGTGCCGGAGCGTGGCGATCAACCCGCTCACCTTGAAGCCGGGGAGCTGCCCGCCTTCGCCCGGCTTGGAGCCTTGCGCCATCTTGATCTCGATTTCCTTCGCGCTGGCCAGGTAAGCCGCATGCACGCCGAAGCGGGCGGAGGCCACCTGCTTGATCGCGCTGTTGGCGAGGTCGCCATTGTCGCGGCGGCGGAAGCGTTCGGGGTCCTCGCCGCCTTCGCCGGAGTTCGACTTGCCGCCGATCCGGTTCATGGCGATGGCCAGGCATTCGTGGGCTTCGGGGCTGAGCGCGCCGAGCGACATGGCTGCCGTGGTGAAACGTTTACGGATGTCTTCGATCTCCTCGACTTCCTCAATGGGCACCGGCCCTTCGGGTGAGGGGACCAATTCGAAGAGGTCGCGGAGCGCGATGGGGCGGTTTGCCTTGAGCGCTTCCACATAGGCCTTGTAGTCGGCGGGGTTGCCGCTCTTGACGAAGGTATGGAAGTTCTTGATGACCGGCGGAGTGACGGCGTGCGTCTCCCCGTCGCGGCGGAACCGGAAATACCCGGCGTCTTCGAGAAGCGGGGTGCCGTCCTTGTCCGTGGGAACCGGCGCGGCATAGGCCTTGTGGTGCCGTTCCAGGCTTTCGCGGGCGATCTCGGCAAAGCCGACGCCGCCGACGCCCGATGGGGTGCCGTTGAACGCCTTGGCGATTACCGCATCGCCCACGCCGATGGCCTGGAAGATCTGCGCGCCCTGGTAGCTGGCGAGCACGGAGATTCCCATCTTCGACATGATCTTGAGCAGCCCGTCCTCCAGGGCCTGGCGCATGTTGGCGACGGTCTTCTCGTAGCTAATTCCGACGAACTGCTGCTTGGCGGGGGCGAGCGCCTTGTCTTTTTCCAGAAGCTCCCGGCAGGTTTCGAAGCCGAGGTAGGGGCAGACCGCGCTTGCGCCGTAGCCGATGAGGCAGGCGATCTGGTGCACGTCGCGGGCTTCCGCCGTGTCGCAGATAATGCTCGCCTTCATGCGGAGCCCCGCGCGAATCAGGCGGTGATGCACCGCACCGGTGGCGAGGAGCATCGGGACGCCCACGTTCTCGTGATCGACGGCGCGGTCGCTCAGGACCAGCAGCCGAACGCCCTGGCGAACGCGGAATTCCGCTTCTTCGCAAATCTGGTCGATCGCTTTTTCCAATCCCTGTTCGCCTTCCGCCAAGGGCCAGACAGTGCTGATGACGGCCAGCGGGTGGTCGGGGATGGTGTTGAGGGCCGCAAATTCGTTCTCCAGAAGAATGGGCGATTTGGCGATCACCAGATTCGCGTGTTCCGGAGTTTCGCCCAGCAGGTTGCGCCGCCAGCCGAGGCCGGTGTAGAGCGACATGACCAGCTTCTCGCGGATCGGATCGATCGGCGGGTTTGTCACCTGCGCGAAGAGTTGCTTGAAGTAGCTATACAACAAACGCGGCTGGAGCGAGAGAACGGCCAGCGGCGTGTCGTCGCCCATGGAGCTGATCCCTTCGTAGGCGCTTTTTGCCATCGGCTTGAGCACCATTTCCAACTCTTCGCTGGAGTACCCGGCGGCGATCTGCTTTTGCGTCAGCGTGAGAATATCGAGGTCGCCCTCCGGTTCCTTGACCGGTTCGGTCACGAACGTTTCGAGCGGCTTGAGATGGGTCTTCACCCATTCGCCATACGGCTGCGCGGCGGCGAGGCGGGTCTTGATGGCATCGTCACGCAGCAGGACGCCTTCCACCGTGTCGATGGCGATCATCTCGCCGGGAGCGAGCCGTCCCTTTTCCAGCACGTGCTCGTCGTCGAACTCGATGGTGCCGACTTCGGAGCCGAGCGAGAAGATCCCATCGTCAGTCAGTTTGTAGCGGGAGGGGCGCAGGCCGTTGCGGTCGAGACACGCGCCGACGGTAAGCCCGTCGCTGAAAACGAGGGCGGCGGGGCCGTCCCACGGTTCGTTAAAGGCGCGGTGATATTCATGGAACGCGCGGATCGGCTCCGGCAGGTTCTTGTCCGCGCGGAAGGCGGGCGGCACCAGCATGGTCATCGCGTGCAGGATGTTGCGCCCGCTCATCACGAGGGCTTCCAGCGAGTTGTCGAGTTCCGCGGAGTCCGAGCCGCCGGGCTGGATGATCGGCTTGAGAAGGTCAATGTCCGTGCCCCATGCGCCCGCCTGCAATTCGGCTTCGCGGGCGTGCATCCAGTTCACGTTGCCGCGCCGGGTATTGATCTCGCCATTGTGCGCGAGCATCCGGAACGGCTGGCCGAGCGGCCAGGTCGGGAAGGTGTTGGTGCTGTAGCGGGAGTGGTAGACGGCGATGGAGGTCTCGTAATCCGGGTTCGTCAGATCCTTATAGAACGTCTCCAGCGTGGGGGAGGTGAGCAGCCCCTTGTAGATGATCGTCCGGTGCGAGAACGACGGGATATAGAAATGCTTGATTTCCGCTTCGGCGGCGCGTTTTTCCACTTCGTTGCGGACCAGGAAGAGGCGGCGTTCGTACTCGTCGGCGTCGATGTCGGCGGGCTTGCCCACGAGCACTTGCTCGATGCGGGGCATGGTGAGTTGTGCCTTTTCGCCGAGAACCCTGAGGTGGATCGGCACTTCGCGCCAGCCGAAGAGGAAGAGACCGCGCTTGGCGATGACTTTTTCGACAATGGCCTTGGCCCGGGCCTGGGCGTAAGCGTTGTCGTGCGGCAGGAAGATGAATCCGACGCCGAGGTCTTCGTCGTGATAAAGTCGGTGACCCAGCTTTTTGACTTCGGCGGCGAAGAGTTTGTGGGGGATCTGGGTCATCACGCCGGCGCCGTCGCCGGTTTTGGCATCGGCGTCGATGGCGCCGCGATGAGCCAGGTTGCGGAGCGCCGTCAAACTGTGGCGCAGAATTTTGTGGGAGCGTTGGCCCTTGATGGAAGCGATGAATCCGACGCCGCAGGCGTCATGTTCTTGGCCCGGGGAATAGAGCCCGCGAAGGTGCGAGGTCTGATCGAGGATGACCTGGTTCATAAGCAGTAAACTTTAGTGAGGTGGCATGAGGTTTAATGGTGGGGGGTGCGCTCTTGGCGGTCTGCTCATCCTAGGGATGCGGGATGTTGATTCAAGACAATTTAAACATGAAAGAGGCGTAAATTTGCATTTTTTAAAAATAATGAGACTCAAACTGGACAATGAATCGTATCGAATGGCCAGTTTGAGCGTTTCTACAGGTGAATCATAACTTTGAAGAGGTTTGGCGTGACCGCAGGAAAAAATGGGCTACGATGTCGATTACCCAGCCATGAGAGAACTTGACGAGCAGGAGCGGTTAATCGCCCGCGCCCTCATTCGAGACCCCCGCGAAAGCGATAACGGGATTGGTGAACTGACCGGCGTCAACGTCCGGACCGTGAGCCGCAAACGCCAGCGTTTGGAGCAGGACGGCGTCCTGAGCTACCACACCCATGTCGATCTCTCCATGACCGGGACGGGCCAGTTCAAGACCCGGCACCTTTACATCATCAAGTTCCGGATCGGGATGACGCCCACCCAGATCAAGCAGGACATCGCCCAGGAGCCGTTTGTCCGCTCCATCTTCACGGAGTTCATTTTCGAGAGCCACATTGCCGAAATCGACGGGAAGATCGCCATGCTTCTTTTCATCGACGGGGCAAGCGACACCGACATCGTCGTGACGGTGCAGGAAAAGTTGATCCCGCTCCTGCGGCGCAATCACGGGGAAGATTCCATCGAGGAGATTTCCACCATGCGCCTTCTCGCGCCCGTGCGGGTTTTGCGTAACTACGTCCCCAGCGTGAACATGCAGGACGGTTATCTTCGCAAGGATTGGCCCGACGAAGCGATTTACGTCGGCAAAGAATCCGAGGCCGAATCGCGGGCAATCGCTCCGTCAATGATTCCCGCGCATACGCCCGCGCCGATCTTGCGCGCGGTGAGATAAGCAAGGGACGGGTTTCTGGAGGACAGGCAAAGGTAGCCCGCTCGCGCCGCGAGCGCGGGTATCGACTTACGTGTCTCTTGATGCCTCCCGATTTTTGCCAATCTCAAGACCGGCAGTTTGTCTGGCTGGGATGAAAGCCGAACGCGCCACCGCGTCCTCTCCCGCGCTCGCGGCGCGAGCGGGCTACCGGTGCTGCCGCACCAGTTGGCGCGCATCCTGATCACGGATTCTTCGGCATCACGGCCACGGCATTACGGACTCGTTTCCATTCGCTGTGGGAATAGGGGGCGGGGTGATCATTCACCCAAAGCGCGGTCGAGCTTCCGCCGTCGAGGTTCAGGGCGCGTTCGATCTTGAGCTCCGGAAACAGCCCCGGAGTGGCGAGCAGTTCGCCTGCTTTGGCCAGCGTGATCGGCGGGGTGATCAGGAGTGCCGCCACCCCTTTTTTGTCGGCGAGCAGCACGGTTCGTTCCGCCGCGCGCGTGGCATTGAGGCCAGCGACGGCTTTGCCACGGTCCACGAGGTAGGGGCCCGACTGGAGAGCTTCCTTGACTTGGGCGCCGTCACGGTACTCCGCGTTACGCAGCAGGCTTGCTCCGCGCGGTGTCACAGCCAATACGCCACTGAGCAGTTTTGCGCGTTGGAAAGGGTTCGTCTTGACGCCGCCGCTGATGACGAGGCCCAACGGGGTGCGGTCGCGGTGAAAGTAGCCGCCATTGACGCCGGCCAAAGCGCCGGATTTTCGAAGCCCCTCGGCAACGCTGGCCCCGGGCGGAAGGTCGATCACCTTCAGGGTGGTTTTGGACCGGTCGAGGAGGACCAGTTGCAGCTCCATTGGACGCTCGCGACCGTTGCGGACTTTTTTCACCCAATGGGTGAGGGCGGGGCTGGCCGAATGGGGGGTGGACGATTCCACGCGCCACCCGGCATGGAGCGGCACGGCGGCGGCGAGGAGAAGCAGGAAAGAGAAGAGGCGCATCGTGAACTCCAGATGGTGAGAGTAGTATAAGCCCAATGTGCGGGCCCGGCGCGGGTCTCGTCAAGGGAGCCGGGAGAAATCGCGCAAAAACAGGATGCGCTTCGATTCCGGTTTGATGGACCCGCTCAATCCCGGCCCCGGCTCCGCATCGCACTATCCGGATTCACGCCCCGTCCCGACGGGAAAAGATGATCGGAACTGGGCTGTCATCGCGCATCTGAGCGCATTTGCCGGGCATTTTTTCCCTCTCGGGCAAATCATCGGACCGCTGGTGGTGTGGCTGATCAAACGGGATACCTCCCCGTTTGTGGACGATCAGGGCAAGGAGGCGCTCAATGCTCAGATCAGCTATACGCTTTACGCCGTGATCGCGGGGGTGCTCGTCCTGATCCTGGTGGGGTTTGTTCTCCTATTCGCCCTTTGGATCGCGGATATTGCGCTGGTCATTCTCGGGGCCATCGCGGCCAGCAAGGGGAGGGCGTTTCGTTACCCATTAATCCTGCGGCTGGTTACGTAGTTTTTCTTGAGGAGCGTTGCTCCACATCGGGCAGGAAGATCGTCAGCAATCCGATCAAAGGGAGGAAGGCGCAGAGGTGGAAAACGGTGTCGATGCTGGTGGAATCCGCCAGTTTTCCCAGCAACGCCGATCCGATTCCTCCCATGCCGAAGGCGAACCCGAAGAAAAGCCCCGCGATCATCCCGACTTTCCCGGGAATGAGCGCCTGCGCGTAGACAAGAATCGCCGAGAACGCCGAGGAGAGGATGACACCGATGAAAACGCTCAACACGCCCGTCCAGAAGAGGCTCGCGTGAGGCAGCAAAAGGCTGAAAGGGGCAGTGCCGAGGATGGAAATCCAGATGACAATCCTGCGGCCAAAGCGGTCGCCCACCGGCCCGCCGATCAGTGTTCCGGCCGCGATGGACGCCATGAGCACGAAGAGATGGATCTGCGCGCTTTGCACGGAGACGCCGAACTTCTGGATCAGATAGAAGGTGTAGTAGCTGCCCAGGCTGGCGATGTAAAAGTACTTGGAAAAGATCAACGCCAGGAGAATCCCGATCGCGCCGATGATCCTTTTGCGGGAGAGCGCGGGGCGGACGACGCGGGTTTGCGAGCGGGCCCCCCGGCTCATCAGGGCGAGCTTGGCGTGGTACCACTTGCCGACGCGCGAAAGAACGAGGATCGCCAGCAGGGCGACCAGCGAGAACCAGGCGATGTGCGGTTGGGTCACCACCAGAACCGCCACGAGCGGGCCGAGCGAGGAGCCGGCATTGCCGCCGAGTTGAAAGAACGATTGGGCAAAGCCGTGGCGTCCGCCCGAGGCAAGATGGGCAATCCGCGATGCTTCGGGGTGAAACACCGCCGATCCCGTCCCCACCAGCGCAGCTGACAGGATGATCAGGGGATAGTTGCCCGCCAGCGAGAGCAACAGCAGGCCGACCAAAGTAACGCTCAGGCCGATGGCGAGAAGGTACGGCTTCGGGTTGCGATCGGTGTAAAAGCCGACGAGGGGCTGGAGGAAGGAGGAAGTGAGGTGAAACGCGAGCGAGATCAGCCCCACCTGCGTGAAGCTGAGCGCGAAGGAGTCCTTGAAGAGCGGGTAAAGCGCCGGGAGCAGCGACTGGATGGAGTCGTTGAGGAAGTGCGAAAAGGCGATGGCGGACAGAATCGCAAAAGCGGTCTGGTCGTCCCGGTTATTTCCGGCGTTTTCCCCGGTACTTTCTCCGGCGGGAAATTCTTCTTCGGCGGCAAGCGTCTTCATGATGGGCGGCTTTTATCAAAGCGGTTCCGCAGGGAACAACAATGGCCGTCCTTGGTGTTAAGAAGTGCTTTCCTGGTATTTTTCTCGGATTTTGTTGCGGAACGCCGCCGGAGCATGGCCGGAACGGCGTCGGAAGAAGCGGCTAAAGTAAGAGGGATCCTTGAAACGGAGTTCGTAACTGATCTCGGAAACGCTCAAGTCCGAATGGAGCAGAAGCCGCTTTGCCTCCAAAAGCAGGCGTTGGCGGATGATCTCGCCTGCCGACTGCCCCGTCTCCTTCCTTACGGTGTCGTTCAAATGGTTGGCGGTGACCTTCAAAAGCGCGGCGTAGGCCGGGAGCGCGGTCAACTCGCGAAACCGGTTTTCCACCGCGAGCCGGAACTCGAGCACGAGCTGCGCGGGGCGCGACGAAGCCCCTGAACCTGAAGCGCCGTAAGCCGGGGGAGGGTAGAGCCGGGCGATGCGGGTGAAAAGGATCCGCAGGTAGGCCCGCAAGATTTCCTGAGCACCGGGCTGGCCGGTTTGATACTCGCGCTGCAACTCGGCAAAGAGTTTCTTGCACCAGTCGATATCCCCGTCGCGCAGTTTTAGAAAAGGAGGTGCCGTTGGCGCGAAGAAGAACGGGTATTCGAGCAATTTGCTGGGAGGCGGGGTGTCGCCGTCGAAGAACTCCTGCGAGAATGAGATGAACGACCCCGTTACCGCGCCCAGCACCGTATGCACCTGACCGGGGCTCGTGAAGGTCAGCACCGGACCGGAGATCGAATAGTCGACAAAATCATGCATCAGGCTGCCCGAGCCGAAAGTCAGGAAGACCTGAAAGAAGTGATGATAATGGGGACGTGACCGATAGGGGTGATTCAATAGGGAACTGGCGAGAGTTTCGATGGAAAAGCCGCTCAGATCCGACGCAGGTAGCCGGTACTCGCTGAGTTCGAAAACAGGAATGACGCGCCGATCCATTGCCGGAGGATAGCATCGCGGAGCTCGCGCGTCATCTTTGCGGAGGCGTCGAAAAGTTACAAAACGAAGAGTGGTGCGGTAGTACCGGTAGTCCGCTCGCGCCGCCGAGCGCGGGTATCGGCTCTCGTTTCTCCTTAATGCCGCATCCCAACAGCGGCGGTCCGTCCCGCTGGGTTGAGCGCCAAGCGCGACTCCTTACCGATCCCGCGCTCTCAGCGAGAGCGGGCTACCGCCTTTGCGTCACGCCTTCCCCTCCGGGCATCGGAGTTTGGGTTTAACGCTGATAGTACGCCCCGCTGTCGGAGGCGTTCTTGCAGAAGCCATCGAGTATGCCGCGAAAGGCAACGCTAAGGGATCCGACATCGGAGCCGAGATTGACGATGCCGTAGCCGCGTTCGATCAGTTCTTTCGGATTGCCTGGCGCGCCCACTGCGAACCCGCGTTTGCCATGTTTAAGGATGGCGGCTTCCACGCGCGCCCGGGCGGCAAGGACTTCGGGATCATGGATCTGTCCCGGCTTTCCGATCCGGTGGGCATAGTCGCCCGGGCCGAAGAGCAGAAAGTCGTACCCTTCCACGGCGGCGATCTCGTCGGCGGCCTCGACGCCTTCTGGCGATTCAATCTGGAGGATAATGATCTTTTCGCGATTGCTTGCTTCCAGATATTCGACAAGGGGGAGCTGGCAGAATCCTCCATCGACGTTGCCGCCGTCCAGCGCCCGGTTGCCGAGCGGCCGGAAGCGGCACTTGTCGACCACCTCGCGGGCCTCCTGGGCGGAGGTCACGTGGGGCACCATGATGCCTGCCGCATCGCACTCCAAGGGTTTGATGTAATCGCTGTAGGAGCCTTTGGCGATGCGGACGATGACGTCGAGATCGTGGATTTTTGCGGCCCGAACGCCGTGTTCGATGGCGGCCCAGTCTCCCGGGACGTGTTCGTTGCAAAGCCAGACCGCGGAGAACCCTGCCATGCCTGCCAGTTCGATCACGCGCGGGTCGTGCAGATTGGACTTTACGCAGGTTGCCAACTTGCCGTTGGCGCTATCTTTTAGGATTCGGCTGGGGCGCATGGTGCTGGTTTTTGATCTGATTTGAGTTTGGCTTTGCCGCCACTTTCTCATGGAGTGGACCTGCAAGGGAAGAGGCGGCAATGGTCCAAACCGCCGATTTTATTGGTAGGTTCGCCGACCTGGTTGCGGGCTGAAAATGGGCGAAGTCCCTTTCAACACAGCCTGAGTCGCCCCGGCACGCGTTCTCTTGGCATAGGGGGAATACTATGGCTATTGGAATGAATTTACCGGATGAGGCCGAGTTCGGGCACTACCACTGGGGTTGGTTGTTGGCGCTCGGTATTGCACTCATCATTTTGGGGCTGATCGCGCTCTCCATGACGTTTGCCGCCACGCTGGCCGCCGTATGGGCTTTGGGAATCGTGCTTCTGATCGGGGGAATCTTCGAGATCAGCAATTCCTTTCAGAGAGGGCGTCACGGCGATCTCTGGATGCACCTTTTCACGGGTATCCTAGATATTGTCTGCGGCGCGTTGTTGATCGCGTTTCCGGCTGCAGGCGCGGCGGGACTGACGTTCATCCTTGCCGTTTTCTTTCTGGTGGGTGGCCCGGTTCGGGTCTTTTCGGCATTGATGTTGAGGCTGCCCAACAGGGGATGGGCCGTGTTCAGCGGGATTATTGATTTTGTGCTCGGGGTGATCCTGTTGGTGTCCTGGCCGTTCTCGGCGTTCTGGTTCCTGGGGATGGCGGTAGGCATCGCCCTTGTCTTTAGGGGGATCTGGTGGTCCACGTTCGCGTTCTCGGTTCATCACTCGGAAGGACCGCTGCCTGGGACGCATGGAGCGACCGGGTTGGCCTGATTTGATCCGATCATTTCGGTAGGGGAAAACGGGCGGCGTTCTGCCTTTTGAGGCGGAACGCCGCCTTCTTTGCAGAAGAGGCTTGGCGCGAGACATCTTTTGCGGAAGAGGCTTGGCTCGCCCGGTTTTTCGGTTGAGACTAAAGGAAGCCGACGATGAACCATCCAACCTTTTCCTGGAACACAATCCGGGCCGATTTTCCGATCCTCGACCAGCAGGTCCACGGGCAGCCGTTGATCTACTTCGACAACGCCGCCACCTCGCAAAAGCCTCAGGGGGTGATCGATTCGCTCCGGCATTATTACGAGCGGGACAACAGCAATGTCCACCGGGGGATGCACGAGTTGAGCGCCCGGGCGACGGCGGAGTTCGAGGCCTCCCGCACGCGGATTGCCCGGTACCTGAATGCGCCCAGCGAGGAGGAGATCATTTTCACCCGGGGGACCACGGAGAGCATAAACCTGGTTGCCCAGACCTGGGGGGCAAAATTTTTGCGCGAGGGCGATGTAATCCTGCTCACCGAGATGGAGCATCACAGCAACCTGGTGCCATGGCAGCTTCTGGCGGAGCGTACCGGCGTGAAGCTTCGCTTTCTCCCGATCAATGACCGGCACGAGCTGGATCTGGAACGTCTCGGGGAGTTTTTGACGCCCGAGGTGAAGCTCTTTTCCTTCGTGCATATTTCCAACTCCCTCGGGACGATCAACCCGGCCGAGGTCCTTTGCCGCGCCGCGCGTGAAGTGGGAGCGGTGACGCTAGTGGATGCCGCCCAGAGCGCGGGGCATTGCACGCTCGATGTGCAGGCGCTCGGGTGCGATTTCCTGGCCCTCTCGGGCCATAAGATGTGCGGGCCGACCGGCATTGGCGTTCTTTATGGGCGGCGCGCGCTTCTCGATGCCATGCCTCCGTGGCACGGCGGCGGCGAGATGATCCTGAGCGTCCAGTACGAGAAAAGCACCTGGAAGCAGCCGCCGCATCGTTTCGAAGCGGGGACTCCCAATATCGGGGATGCCATCGCGCTGGGCGCGGCGGTGGATTATCTCGAAGGGATCGGGCGCGATGCGATCTTCGCGCATGACCGGCATCTGGGCCGTTATGCGCACGAGAAGCTGGCGAAAATCCCCGGCCTTCGCGTTCTGGGGCCGCCGCTGGGGAGCGAGAGCCGAAGTGGCGTCGTCAGTTTCGTGATGGAGAACGCGCACGCGCACGACGTCGTCACGCTGGCCGACCAGCGGGGTCTCGCGTTGCGCGGCGGGCATCATTGCACCCAGCCTCTGATGCGCAAACTCGGCTTGAGTTCTTCCGCTCGGGCGAGTTTTTATTTCTACAACACCGAGGCCGAGATCGACCGGATGGCCGTCATTTTGGCCGAAATTGACCGTTTTTTCCGATGAACTTCGAAGAACTATACCAGGAGCTGATTCTCGACCATTCCAAGCGCCCCCGCAATTTTGGGGAACTGGAGGGGGACGCCGTGCATGTGCACGGCGATAATCCTTCGTGCGGTGACGAGATTCACCTGCATGTGAAGTTCGGTCCGGAAGCCGTCGAGGCAATCAAGTTCACCGGGCACGGTTGCGCCATCAGCCAGGCATCCGCCTCGATGATGACACTCAAGCTCAAGGGCAAGCCGAAGGGCGAGGCTCAACGGTTGGCTCAACTCTTTCACGACCGGGTTGCGGGAAAGCCGGGAGAAACCGGAGAAGAGCCCGGGCCGCGCGAACTGGGCGATTTGAATGTGCTGAGCGGCGTTCGCAAATTCCCCCAGCGCGTCAAGTGTGCCATGCTGGCGTGGCGCGCGTTCGAACAGGCGTTGGAAGAGTCCCAATCCGGGAAGGCCGAAAGTAGGGTGTCCACCGAGGATCAGGGAAGCTGATTCCCTGAAAACAGCGCTGTTGTTTTTTTACAGCGTTTATCCATACTTCCGTGCATCTCATGAAAACCTCCCTCCTTTCTTGTGCGCTCGCGCTCCTTTCTTCCGCTTTCCTCCATGCCGATCTCGTGATGGTTCAAAGCATTGAGGGTGGCGGCCTCGGCCAGAATGGCGAAATGACCGTCAAGATGAAGGGGAACAAGCTGCGAATCGATATCTCCAAGGAGGCCTCCGTGATGACCGACACCGAGTCCGGAGACATGACGACGCTCATGCATTCTCAAAAGGTTTACATGCAGGTCAGCGGCGCCATGACGGCGCAGATGCTCAAGAACGCCGCGGCGCAGAGCGGCAAGTCGGGCAACGAGAAGGTGACGCTGCAACCGACCGGCAAGAAGGAAACCGTCAATGGATATGAGACGGAGATCTACACCACCGTTGTCGGCGATCAGAAGGCCACCTACTGGATTGCAAAAGACTATCCCGAGGGCGCAAAGTTTCTGGATTTTTTCAAAAAGATGCAGGGTTCCGCGCTGAGCAAGATGGCGCGGGAAGCCGCGCCGCAGCCCGAAGATTTCCCCGGCGTCCCGGTGAAGACTCAGGTCGAGATGGGCGCGGGACAGAAGGTGACCACCACGCTGATGTCGCTCAAGGATGAGCCGGTTAACGATTCGGAATTCGCGGTTCCCGCCGGTTACAAGGCGATGTCGATGCCGACAATGCCTGGAGCCGGGGAGTAATAGCAGGAGGGGAGCGCATCCCAATCCTCTCCGGATGCACTGGAGCGGCGTTCCTTTACATCCCGGAAATTAATTCCGGGACTATAATCGGTTCCTCGGGGCCTCGCGGAGGCAAAAAAAAGGCGGCAGAGCCTCGAAAAATAGGATAGAGTATCGGAAACGGCGGCAGACCGGTTGTAAAAAGGTCGTGAACGCGGCTGTAAGCGCGACTTGTCAGGATCCGTCCTTTCCCGGGACTGCGCCGAGTGATCCGATGAATTCGCAACACCTTCTTCTTGCCTCCTCCTCACCCCGCCGTCGTCAATTGCTGACGGAATACGGGTATCGCTTCACCGTACAACCGGCAACGGTGGACGAGATCGCTCCGGCGCATCTTACCGTTGCGGAGACCACTCTTTTCAACGCAAAGCTCAAAGCATTGGACGTCGCCCGGCGCAATCCCGACGCCTTGGTGATCGGGGTCGATACTCTTGTGGCACTGGATGGGGCGCCAATCGGCAAGCCGCGCGATCTGGACGACGCGTTCGCCATGCTCAGCCGCCTGAGCAACCGGGTGCATGAGGTTTACTCTTCAATCTGGGCGATTTGTCTGGCGTCGGGAAGGTCGCGGGCTTCCATCGAGGTCAGTCATGTCAAATTCCGCCCCCTCGACGAAGCGGAGATTCGCCGCTATCTGGCTCGCATTGAGCCGCTTGATAAGGCCGGAGCCTATGCCGCGCAGGACGACGGCCCGGAGAGCGTGGTCGAGTGCATCGAAGGGTCGCGGACCAACGTGGTCGGTCTCCCGATGGAGGCTTTGGCAGCGTTGTTGGGTGGTTGGGCGGCGGGAGTTGGAGGCTTTCACTAGCCTCCAATGGTAGATATCGCTTGCGTGCGGGTATTTCCCTAGCTATCCACCGGGGAAAGAATGAGTACCGTAAGCGGGCAACAGGATTGGGATTGCGTTAAGAATCGTTTTCGGATGCGCGTCGCCCGCCTGGTGAACAAAGGTGTCAACGCCATTCCCGCCATTCCCGGCAAGCCGAAAAGAATTGGACTAAAAGCTCCGGTTCCGGTGGAAAGTCAGACGGCCCGGGCTTGGCATTTTGGATGCTGGAATCGTTCGAGTTTCGTTGAGGTGGCGCCTCCCTATCGGGGCGAGTTTTCCCTGGAGCCCTTTATTTGCCCTCACCCGATATTGGAGGAAGGAGAATGGCAGGTCGGTCCGTTCACGGTTCCCGCCCAGTTTGCCATCGAGATCCCATTTGGCCGTATGATCGGGCGGTACGGGGCGGTGCTGACGAATGACAACGTGCTTTTGAGCGACGTTTCCCGGGTATTCTTCCGGGAGCCCTGGGATCACCCGCTGCTTTGCGAGACGGAATTGCCGCCCCTGCGTCGTTTGCGGGGCCGTTATGCCCTTCTCAACGGTCCGGGAAATTCCACTTACCACTGGATGTACGATAACATTGCCCGCCTCGAGGTTCTTCGGCTGGCGGGGTTCAGGATCAAGGATTTCGACGGCTTTCTGATGACCAAGCCGAAGTACGATCCGCATTACGAGACTCTCGATTTGCTGGGCATTCCCCGGGAGAAGATTGTCTGGTGTACGAAAACGCGCCATGTCGAATGCGACAGTCTGGTCGCCGCTTCTTTCCCCAACAATGACCGGCAGCATCACCCGTTCGTTTTTCCCTTTTTACGGCAGCTTCATCGCCCTTCATCCGTCTCGCCCAATCAACGGATCCGCCTCGTTATCAGTCGCAAAGACTCGGTGAGGGCCGTACGCCGGATCACCAATGAACATGAACTGATGCCGATACTAGACCGGTTTGGGTTTCAGCGGGCGACACTGGGCGATATCGGGTTTCAGGAGCAGGCGAGGCTCTTTGCTTCGGCGGAGTTCATTGTCGCCCCGCACGGGGGTGGATTGAGCAATCTCTGTTTCTGCGAGAGGCCTGCAACGTTGCTTGAACTCTTTTCTCCCGATTACGCCCCCACTCACTTTCGTTCGCTGGCATTGCAGATGGGCCTAGGCTATCAGGCGCTTGTGGGAGAGGCTGTGCCGGCTCACGACGATCCTCTCCTTAACAACGACATGCGGATCGACCCTGCGCAACTGGAGGCGATCCTCCAAAAGATGCTGTGAAAAAAGTGAGCCTTCGGCTGCAAGGGTTGCGGCGTCGCGGAGCTCCGCCCTCCGTTGGAGGGTATTTCACTCTGGTTGATCAAGAAGCTTTTACCCTGCGCGCGCTTGCCGCGCGGTAGAGGGAGGGCGGAGTTCCACGACGCCGCCTATGGCCGAAGGCCCTAATATTTTCTTCTCAACAACTCGTCCTTGTGCGGACTTTTCTTGAGCGCTCTAAGCTCCCATCGTGGATGAGTCCGCAACGGTGGCCAGGGTCAAAAAGCTCGCGATGGGTTCCCGCAGCCATTGAAGCCATGATGCCTTGCGCTGCGGGTGGGGTGGCGGCATCTGGACCTGCGGGAGACTTGCAAGCAGGTTGATCAGGCTGTCTGTAGTGACGGATACTACAAATTTCTCGGCGACGAGGTTGACCCCGGCAGCTCCGAATCGGCTCGCTCGCTCGGGATCGGCAAGCAGGGTCTCGATTGCAACGGCCAGAGCGGCCGGATCCCGTTCATTCACGAGCAACCCGTTGACGTTCTCCTGGACCATCTCGGGTACTCCCGCCAGGCGGGTGGAAACGATCGGGAGCCTACTGCCCATCGCTTCGACAATCACGGTGGGAAAGTTATCCATGCCTCCATTGGCCTCGGTGCTGCAAGCAAGTGCGAAGACGTGGGAGCGTGAGAGAAGCGAGCGTACTTCCGCCTGCGGCTGCGAGCCGGTCAACCGGACCACTCCGTCGAGGCTGCGCTCCGTCACCCGGGCGCGAAGCGAATCTTCCAGCGGCCCGCTGCCGACGATGGAGCACTCGAACTCCACTCCTCGATCCCGCAACAACGCACAGGCGTCGATCAGGTCCGCAAACCCCTTCTTTTCGATGCAGCGGCCCACCGAGATGATATGCGGCCTGCCGGGAGTGGGGGCCGCCTGTAAAAGCTGGGTCGAATCGATGCCGTTATAGACCCGATGGAATTTGCCGGCCCATTGGGGGTAATGCTTCTTGAGCCAGTCGCAACTGTAGTCGGTTTCCGTGACCACCAGCGCGGCTTCGCGAATGAGATCGACCTGCGTTACGGGGAAGCTCGTTTCGCAAAAAATATCATTGGCATGGCCGGTAAAGCTATAGCTGATTCCGTAGAGCTTTTTGAGCCAATAAGCGGTGCGCGCGGCGATTCCGGCGAAGTGGGCGTGAACGTGCCGAATGCCCTCTTCCCGAAGACGCGGGCCGAGCCAGAGCGCCTCGTAGATCCGCAGGACATCCCTCTTGGGGTTAAGGGCAAGCTGCTTGCTCGCCTTGCGTCCGATCCGGCGTTCGGCGCGCAACCGCCCGATTTCACTCCGGAGAGTCCTTTCTTCGGGGAGATGGCGAATCAGGCGGATCACTTCTTCGGGGCAATCCAAGGGAATCTCGGAGGGGCGTCGGATCGAAAATATGGCCGGTTCAACTCCCTTCCTGCACATCTCGGCTACCTCCCGGTAACAAAAGGTCTGGGTGGGAGCGGGAAAGCGCTCGAAGAGGTACGCGAAAGAGGCCATTTGGACGATATGCTTCAGTAGGCCAAGGTGTGACCTGGGTGGAAGCTAGGATATTCCCTTACGTTTTCAATCGAAAACAGGTTGCCTTTGTTTAACCGGGTGCATGGACCGCAAAGTTACCGATTGGAGGACCGGCTAGGGTAGCCCGCTCGCGCCGCCGAGCGCGGGATTGGTGAAGAGCCGCGTTTCGCGTCCATCCCCGCAGGACGGGCTGCTGACATTGGGATGTGGCTCTCATAAAGCACACGGGAGTCGATACCCGCGCTCGGCGGCGCGAGCGGGCTACCGGTGCTGCCGCACCACCTGGCTTCCGGCGGCATCGCCTCTTAGCTTCTCTTCGCGAAGATCCGCAACTGCTCCGCGTCCTTCAGAAGAGCGTCAAGCCTCTCCTGGGTCGTCGCTTGCTTTTTTAGCAACTCGGCATTGGCGGCTTTGAGTTCCGCCAATCTCTGCTCCGGCGATTTCGCGACGAGCGGCTGTGTTTGGGAGATCAGTCTGCCGCCGGTGAGGAGAAGGGTGGCGAGGGTGGCTGCCAGGGTCAGGTGTGCAATCGGGTTTCTCATGGCTTGGCTCCTCCTTTGCCGGCGCGGGCCGCATAAAGCCGGGCTTGGCGGACCGCTTCGGCGATTTGATCGATCTTTGCGTCCATCTCTGCCTGGTTCTTTGCAAGTTCCGCGTTTTGCGCGGTGAGTTCGGTGATGAGCGCTTCCAGAGGGGCCTCCGTGGTGACCTGGGCGACTGGGAGATTCTGTCCGAAGATTGGTTCGGGATCAGCTAGCGCAAAAAGGGTCAGCGCGCCTGCCATCGCCAGGAAGTAGAGCGAGCGGGTCATCTTCATGGCGCGAAAGTATATCCCGGAATCGGGGCGGAGTATAGATAAAAGGTTCAGTATTTTGATTTTTATCGAGGGGTTGGCGCGGATTCTGCTTGCTCATATTACGCTGCCTCGTATTTTGCTCCGGATGGCCGGAATGCAACAGGTTCAGAACCTCTCCATGCAGCAGACGCTGGCGCCTCAGCTCCAGCAAAGCCTGCAAATCCTTCAAGTTCCCATGTTGGAACTGAGGGCCTTGATTCAGGCGGAACTCGCCGTCAATCCGGTGATCGAGGAGGAGCGCACCGAGCCAAGCCTTGAAGACAAGCAGCGGGAGCTGGACGAATTTCAACAGGAGTTCGATCATCTGGCCAAGCTGGATGAAGAATGGCGCGATTTCATGTCTCAGAGCAGCGCGTACTCCAGCCGCTCGCAGGAGGACGAAGAGCGCCGCCAGTTCTTTTTCGACTCAATCGTCGGGCAGGAGACGCTTCAGGCGCATCTGCTTGATCAGCTGCAGACGAGCGAGGTGGGTCTTGAGAACCGGAAGATTGCGGAACTGATTATCGGCAACATCGACGACCTCGGTTTTCTTCAGGCCTCCGTCGAAGAGATGGCGCAGAATACCGGGCTTGCGGTGGAATCCATCCGGAGCGTTCTGGATGTGGTGCAGAGCTTTCATCCCGTCGGCGTGGGTGCGCGCGATTTGCGGGACTGCCTTCTTATCCAGCTTAGGCGGCTGGGCAAAGAGGGGAGTATGGAGTATCGCATCGTGGCGTCGCATCTGGAGGACCTTGGGAAGCGGCGTTTTCCCGAGATCGCACGCAAGTTGGGAACCACGGTGGAACAGATCCAACGGTGTGCGAACTTCATCGCATCGCTCGACCCCAAGCCCGGGCAGATCTTTACGCCGAACCCGAACAATTATGTTCTGCCGGATGTCGCGATTGAAAAAGCGGGGGGCGATTGGCAGGTCACGCTGAATGGCGACCAGATTCCGCATCTAAGAATTTCCAATACCTACAAAGACCTGATGGCTCGGGACGGAAACCCGATGGATGTGCGTGACTACATCCGGGATAAAATTCGCAGCGGCAAGTTTCTCATCAAGAGCATCCATCAGCGGCAGCAGACGATCTCCAATATCGCGCACGAAATTTTAACCCGGCAGCTTGATTTTTTCGAACAGGGCCCGACCGCCCTTCGGCCCCTGACGATGGTGCAAATTGCCGACGCGGTCGGGGTTCATGAGACGACCGTCAGCCGCGCCATCTCCGGCAAATATATTGCCACCCCATGGGGTGTGTTTGAGATGAAATATTTCTTCACGCCGGGGTACAAGACCTCGGATGGCGAGGCGATGAGCAATACCAGCGTGAAAAACGCCATTGGCGAACTGGTGCGGGGAGAGGACACCCGCAACCCGCTCTCCGACAAGGAAATCGTCGATATCCTGACGGATCGCGGCATCCCTATCGCCCGGCGCACCGTTGCCAAATACCGCTCGGAACTCGGCATCCTGCCGAGCAACATGCGGAAAAGCTATTAGGGAAAGCGGAAACCTTTCCTCCAGTCTCCGCTTTCCGATTTTCTCCTAGATCTTCACCGGCGCGCCGGTTCTCGCGCTCTCATAGATCGCGTCGAGAATCTCCATCACGATGAGGCCTTCTTCGCCGGTGGCGATGTGCGGCTCATTGTTGAGAATGGCGTCCACAAAATGGATCATCGATTTCTTGGCCGCAGGCACTGGAGGGTGAAGCTTCATGTCGAACTGGCAGCCCTGGGATTCCAGGTGGATCTCGGCTTCGAATGATCCATATCCTTCGCCAACGTTCCGCTGGGTAAGCCCGCCCTTGGTTCCGAAGAGAATCGTTTCCATCTGTTCGTTCTTTTTCGAATTGGAAGCCCATGAAGCCTCGATCATCAGCGTCGCCCCGTTTTCAAACTTGATGCAGGCGGCGGCGAGATCTTCGACGTCGAACTTCTTTCCTTCTTTTGCGGCCAGTTCCCGGGCGATCGGGTCGTAGGCGGAGCCCATCACCCAGGTCGGCTTCGGGTAGCCCATGAGCCAGAGAGCGAGGTCGAGCCGATGGACGCCAAGATCGATCAGCGGGCCGCCGCCGGAGAGCTCTTTGATGCCGAACCATCCGCCAAAGCCGGGAATGCCACGGCGGCGATGCCAGATCGACCGCCCGAAGTAGATGTCGCCGAGGATGCCGCTTTCCACCTGCTTTTTGAGCGCGAAGCTCTGGTCGCTGAATCGATAGGAGAAGTTGATCATCAGGCGGCGATCCGCCTTGCGCGCTGCCTCCAGCATCTCCCGGGCTTCAGTCGCGTTCATTGCCATCGGCTTCTCGCAAAGCACATGGCATCCGGCGCGAAGAGCCGCGACGGTCAGCGGCTTGTGGAATTTGTTGGGGGTGCAGATGCTGACGAGGTCGAGCGATTCTTTTTCCAACATCTCCTCGGCGGAGGTGTAGGTCCGTGCGACACCGCACTCGGTGACGGCATTGGCCAATCGTTTTTCATCGAGATCCGCCACCGCCGCCAGTTCAACCTGCGGGTGGTTTTTGTATTCGAGTAGATGGAACCGGCCCATGCCGAGTCCGATCACGCCGACTTTAAGTTTTTTCATGGTCTATGAATCGGGAGTTTATTCTGCGGGAAGGATTTCGCGCGGCTCGACCCGCGGGGCGGCATCGGCGATGCGCACCTGCGGCTTTGCCCAGCGAACCGCATTGGTGATGACCTGCTGGATCTGCGCGTTATGATAGATCGGGTAGGTTTCGTGGCCCGGGCTGAAATAGAAGACTTTCCCGTGGCCTCGCCGCCAGGTGCAGCCGCTCCGGAAGATCTCCCCGCCGCTGAACCAGGAGACGAAGATCAACTCGTCGGGGGTCGGGATGTCGAAGCGTTCTCCGTACATCTCATGGCGCGGCAGTTCGATGGTGTCGCCGATCCCCTGGGTGATGGGGTGGCCGGGTTCCAGATTCCAGAGCCGCTCCTTGTCGGTCGACTCCCGCCAGCGTAGCGAGCAGGTGGTGCCCATCAGTCGCTTGAAGATCTTCGAATAGTGCCCTGAGTGGAGCACGATCAGCCCCATCCCCTCCAACACGCGCTTTTGCACGCGGTTGACGACTTCGTCGCTGACTTCGGCATGGGCGATATGCCCCCACCAGAGGAGGACATCGGTATCGTCGAGGACCTCGGCGGTGAGGCCATGCTCCGGTTCGTCGAGGGTGGCCGTCCGCACGCAAAAGTCTGCGTGCTTCCCGAGGGCGTCCGCCAGGGTGCGGTGCATTCCTTCGGGATAAATTTTCCGGATGGCTTCGTTCTTTTTCTCGTGGCGGTACTCGTTCCAGATGGTGACTTGAATGGGCCTGGGCGTGCTCATGGGTTGGATGACAGGTTGGATTAGAATTTATCCTTTCTTACTCGCGATGAAGCGCGGGCGGGGGAAGTTTCACTTTCCTTCTGTATTAATCCCGTCGCAAGCAGGTCTCAATCAGGATTGTTTGGACAATCCCTCCTAAAAATAGGACATATCCGAGGTGTCGATTTTCGCCTCCAAAGGTTCGCCTTCCACGGAAAACGAATTGCGTGATTTCACCCGTGAGACTCTTCGGCGCTGGATTGGGGAAATGGACGCGGGGCGAATTCCGGTGCGAATCCCCAGGTTGCGGGGAGTGATGCGGCTCCTCCCTGGGAAGGTGTTTCACCTCCATCCCGAATTATTTATTCAATTGTCGGGGGTGACGGTTTTTGAATTTCCCGAGGAAAAAATCCGGGTCGGCCCCGGTGAGATTTGTTTGGTGCCCCGTGGGATGCCGCATTTCGAGCGGGTGCGAGCCTGGCAGGGGCCCTTCGCGAATCTGGTCTTTATGTTTGCCCGCGAGGGGTACTTCCATCTTGCTCACGAAAAGCCCCGGGGGGTCCCGGTCGGGGTTGTCGGCAGCTCGATTGGCAAGATCGGGCCGGGCGTTGTCGCGTTGCTGGATGAGGCGGCTGAACTGGCCCATTCCTCCGGATCGGCTCGTCTCATCGGGTTGAAGGGGTTGATGCTTGCTCATCTTTCCCTACTGCTGGCGGCGTTGGAGGGATCCAGCGCGCCCTCCCGAAGGGAGCCCTTCAAGGTGACCCAGGCAAGGCACTGGGTCATTCAACTCCTGGCCGACCCTGATCTCTCCGTTGCGCGCCTGGCGCGGGAGCTTCAATGCAGCGCCGACTATCTCTCCCAGCTTTTCCGGAAAACAACGGGCGGCACCCTGCAGGCTTATATCAATGGCCAGCGTTTGATGCGGGCCCAGGTGCTGTTGGAGAACTCCACTTTGAATATCGCGGAGGTTAGCGAAGCAGCCGGTTTCCGGGATCCCAGCTATTTCAGCCGGGCCTTTCGACGCTGGGCTGGAAGCACTCCGCGGGAGACCAGACGAGGAGTGCACGGCGGGTGATTCTCCCGGTGTTAAACCTGAATTCCGAAGTTGCTCGCGGCGATTGCACAAGATCATCCGCTCCGGCATCGGAATTCAGGTTGAAAATTTTAAGGTCAACATCAGGAAAATTGATTTGTGGCTGGGCTGAGGGATGGTAAAACAGCCGGCCTGTTGGTTTTACACCAGGGGGTTCCCCTCCCTTTGAATTTACGAAATGAGTTTTTTTTCCCCCATTACGGAACGCTCCGCCACCGTGCGGTTTCTTTTCGCCTCCATTTACGGACTGCTGATTCTGGGCGCGCTGACAATGGTGCTGCCGTTGTTGGTGACGGTGACCGGTTCCACCTCCGGTCCTTATGACGCGCAGACGTTTTCTTTCTATCCCCGGTTTCTCTTTAAGGAAGAGGCCCTTTGGGGACGGTATGTCGATGCGAAGTACGGCGGTTCGTTGGAGAACTTCGCGATGGCGACGAACTCCTCGAGCGTCGATTTCTACGCGCCGGTTTACCCCGTGCCTCCGGCTCCGCCGGAGCAGATGAAGCTCTGGCAGGAGTTCAAGGCTGAGCATGGCCCTCTGAAGGGAACCGACGCCGGCCTCTCCTTCACGCGGATGAACAAGCGCGACGCCGGTTACCACAACCGGAATTTCCGCATCTGGTTGCTCGATCAATACGGCAGCCTCGACAAGCTCAATGAGGCGCTCTCGATCCAGGTTGTTCACTCGACCAGTATTATACCGCCCGTGCAGGCGAGGGTTTTCAAGCCGGACACCGATTCGGCCCTGACGGGGAAATTTCTGGAGTATCTCGAAACCGTTCCTGAAAGCCATCGCCTGATCTGGAACGTCGGGAATTTCTATCGCTCGGTTTATCTCGTGCGGCTCTATGGCGAGGCCAGCGATGTCAAAACGGAAGGGGCGGACTCCGATTCCAAGGGTGGAATTGAGGCCTACAACAAGACGGCGGGGACCCAGTATCATTCCTATTCGGAGATCCCGTTTCCCGGCACCGCCCCGGAAGGCGGAGCCAGTGTCCCATGGTTTTCCTTTGTCAAAAAACTGCTTAACCCCTCTTTCGTCGAGTTGACGCCCTCCGGGGAGGCGGCCCGGATCGCAGCAGGGATGTCCAAGAAGGAGTTCATCTCGATAAAGGCAACGGCTCAGGATGTCCGTGTCCGCAGCATCGACATTGCGTTCGCGGAGTGGGCGGCGAAACGCGGCGTCGCCGACGCCCGCATCCCGCAAATGGCGCTCGACTGGGAGAACTTCCAGAACGAGAAGGGATTCTGGCGCTGGCGGTTTGTCTGTCAGAACTACCTCGACGTGATTGACGAGGTGTTGATTCAGGGGAATGGCGTGAAGAATACGCTCATTCTCATCGGTCTTTCAGTGCTCGGTGCGCTCACGATCAATCCCATGGCCGCGTATGCCCTGTCGCGCTACAAGCTCCCGCAGAGCTATCACGTGCTCCTCTTTTTCCTTGCCACCATTGCCTTCCCCGCTGAGGTGGCCATGATTCCAAACTTCCTGCAACTCAAGGAATTCGGCCTTCTGAACACCTTCGGCGCGCTGGTGCTGCCGGGGTTGGTGAACGGCTTCTCCATTTTCCTGCTAAAGGGCTTCTTCGACAGCCTCCCCAAGGAACTTTACGAGGCGGCGGATATCGACGGGGCCAGCGAGTGGCAGATTTTCTGGGGGATCACCATGAACCTCTCCCGCCCGATTCTCGCGGTGATCGCCCTTGGAGCGTTCATCTCCGCTTATGGCGCCTTCTTCTTTGCCCTTATCCTGGCGCCTGACCCGGAGATGTGGACCTTGATGGTCTGGATTTACCAGTTGAGGCAGAGTGCCGGGCCGGGAATCATTTACGCTTCGCTTCTTATCACCGCCGTCCCGACGCTGATTGTCTTCCTTTGCGCGCAGAATGTCATCCTGCGAGGGATTGTCGTTCCTTCGGATAAATAATCTCTTTGCATCACTGTATGAACCGATTTGCAAATTTTGCGGCCCCTGTCCGTAAGGCTCTGCTGCTCTTGGCCGCCTTTTTCACCGGTGCCGGCGTGTGTGCCGCCGAGCGTCCGGGGAAGGAAAACTCCGAAAAAACCGTCGTAAAGGTGTTTGGCCTCCCAAATCCGGGGAGTACCAGTTCCACCGACATTGCCGACTTGCGGGTGCTGGAGGCTTTCAGCAAGAAGTATTCGCATATTGAGCTTAAATCAGTCACCGGGCTGAAGGTTGAAGGCATGGGGAGCGAGATCGGCCCATTGATGATGATCGCGGGTGGCATCTCCCCCGATGTTCTCTACGTCAACTTCCGGAAGATCGACAGTTATGTCCGGCAGGGGATTCTCTATCCGCTCGACGAGTTCATCGAGAAAGAGACCGCCGGAAATCCGGGGTGGAAAGGGGAGCATATTCTTCCGCAGATCGAGGACGTAATTCGTCGGCCCGGCCCTGATAATGAAACCCGTACTTATGCGCTGCCGTATCGCTACTATGTCATGGGTCTCTACTTCAACCGGAGTCTGTTCCGGCAGGTAGGGCTTCCTCAGCGCACACCCAAAGACTGGGACGAGTTGGTGGAGTTCTCCAGAAAGATCAAGGCCGTCAACCCTCGGAACAAGCCGTTGCTGTTGAACGCGGGGCAGCAGGCTTCCTGGAACCTCATGAACTTCCTCTGGTCCACCGGGGGAGAGGCCGTGGAGGAGATCGAGAAGAACGAGTGGCGCGCTGTGTTCAATTCCGACGCGGCGGTTGACGCTTTCGAGTTCTATTACCAGTTGGTCGAGGGAGATCGGATTGCCACCAGGGCCACCGACGCTGGAACGCAGATTAATTCGGCCGAAAGCCGTTATATTGGAATGACCTTCGGGTACATCGGAGCCTCTATGAGCTTCGACCCCAACGTCTGGGGATTCGGAGCGGTCCCGAAGGGGCCGACAGGAATTCGCGGCTCGGAGGTCAACGCCGGGATGATGGGGATCTTTGCCGGAGTCAAAGACCCCAAAGTGCGGGCTGCCGCCTGGGAATACATTAACTTCTACGGTAGCGACGAGGCGCAGCGGATCCGAACCGAAGCGCTAGTCGAACTCGGCACAGCCAACGTCATCAACCCGGTTGATTTGCGGCGTTTCGGGTTCACCTCTTTCCTTGAGATGGTGCCGCCCGGCACCGAGGAAGAGTTCAAGATCGCCATGGCGAACGGGAAGCCCGAGCCCTACGGCAAAAATTGCGACCTCGTTTATCTCGAGATGACCTATCCGCTCGACCAGATTTTGCTGAGTTCGAAAATTGCCAATTCGTGGAAGACGGGTGACAAGAAAGCCGTCAAGGAGGAGATCAAGCGAATCCTCGATACCGCCGTCAAGGCGACTGACGAACGGATGCTCGGCATCGTCCCGCCGGAGAAGATGGCGCAGCGTCGCGGGGTCGGCTGGGTCGTCGTATTGGTGATCATCGGGGCCTTTGTGTTGGTCGGCCGGGTGATCTTCAAATCCTTTTCGGAGGCGGGGGCCGCAACCAGTCGCGTGCGCGGCAAGGCGAAGTTCATCGCCTGGGGGATGTTGATCATCCCGCTGGGCCTGGCCTTCACCTGGTCTTACCTCCCGCTTGCAAGAGGGGCGTGGATGTCGCTGCTGGATTACCAGATCATGCTGAAGTCAACCTTTGTCGGCATCGACAACTTTGCCAACACCCTGTTCGACAAACGCTTCTGGTCTTCGATGCTGGCCACGTTCCATTTTGCTTTCTGGATGCTGACGGTCGGGTTCTGCGTGCCGATCACGCTGGCCTATCTGCTTCACGTTGTGCCGAGGCACAAGCTTCTCTTCCGGACGCTCTATTACCTCCCCGCGCTGTTAACCGGCACGGCGGTCTTCGTCTTGTGGAAAGAGTTTTTCGCCGTCAATGGCGTGATCAACACCATGCTCGATGCCGTGGGGATCCACATCCGTCGCGCCTGGCCGGAGGATCCGGCTTTTGCCATGATCTCTTGTGTTTTGCCCGGCGTCTGGGCAGGGGCGGGTCCCGGCTGTCTGATTTATCTCGCCGCCCTCAAGACGATTCCCGAGGAGCAGTTTGAAGCCTCGGAGATCGACGGAGCCGGGTTCTGGCGCAAGACCTTCCACATCGTCGTCCCTGCGTTGCTCCCATTGATTGCGATCAACTTCATCGGCGCGGTCATGGGGGCCTTCCAGGCCTCCCAGAATATCCTCATCATGACGGCGGGTGGCCCCAACGCCATCACGGAAGTCGCCGCGCTGCGGATCTTTTACCAGGCCTTCATGTTCCTCCAGTTCGGCCCGGCAACGGCCATGGCGTGGATCCTCGGTTCCCTGCTTGTCGGGTTCGCCCTGATCCAGTTGAAACGCCTCAGCCGGATGGAGTTCAAACGGGGCGGTTGATCCCTGGGAAAAATTTGAAACGTCGCGGCGCCGGATCTCCAGGAGGTCCGGCGCCGTTTTTGTTACTCCGCAAACCCGCGCCGGACGATGTTTTCCGTAATCACCCGGGGGATGAGGAAATTGTCCAGATAGCCCTGGCCTCCCGCCTGCGTTCCGCCGCCGCTCATTTTGAAGCCGCCGAAGGGCTGGCGCTCCACCAGCGCGCCGGTGATCCCCCGGTTGAGATAGAGATTCCCGGCGAGAATCTCGCGCCTGGCCCGTTCAAGGGTGCTCGGCGTGCGCGAGAAAACCCCCGCGGTCAATGCGTACGGGGTATCGTTGGCAATGGCGAAGGCTTCGGTCAGGGTCGCCGCCCGGATGACCGCGACCACCGGGCCAAAGATCTCCTCCCGTTCGAGAAATGAGCCCGGTTTTACGTTCCCGAAAATGGTGGGCGGGACGAAATAGCCGGCGGCGGGCGCTTCCCCCTGGAAGAGAATTTGCGCCTCTTTCTTTCCGCGTTCGATGACGCTCAGGATTCTCAACTGGGCTTCCTCGTCGATGACCGGGCTGATTACCGTTCCCGGTTCCCCGGGATCGCCCACCGGGACGGAGGCCGCCCCAGCCACAAAGCGACTTACGAATCGATCGTAAATGCCATCCAGTACGATCAGGCGGGAGAGCGCGGAGCACTTTTGCCCGCTGTATCCGAAAGCGGAGTGGAGGGCGGCGGGGATGGCTTCGTCGAGATCCGCGGAATCGTCGATGATCAGCGGATTCTTTCCGCCCATTTCGCAGACGACTTTCTTGAGACTGGCCTGTCCGGGCAGAGTCCGGCCCGCCTTTTCCCAGATCTGCGTGCCGACGGCCCGCGAGCCGGTGAAGGCGATGAAATCCACCTGTGGATGCTCCACGAGCAGCGCGCCGACCTCTTCGCCCATGCCGGTCAAGAGGTTTGCCACTCCGGCGGGCACTCCCGCGGCTTCCAGGATCTCCATGAACGCGGCGGCAACGAGCGAGGTCTGTTCCGCCGGTTTCATGATGACCGTGTTCCCAGCCACGAGCGGGGCCACGCTCATCCCGCAGAGGATCGCGAGCGGGAAATTCCAAGGGGCGATGACCACGCCGACCCCGCGCGGTTTGTAAAGTTGCAGGTTCCACTCACCGGGGGTGTTCTGGGTGAGGGCGGGGACTCTTCGCCGCATCTGCGTCGCGTAGAAACGGCAGAAGTCGATGGCTTCGCTCACGTCGGCGTCGGCCTCGCCCCATGGTTTCCCGGCCTCCCGAACCTCCAGCGCCGCCAGTTCGAAACGTTTCTCTTCCATCAGGGAAGCGGCGCGTTCGAGGATTGCCGAACGGTCCTCCTGCGGGGTCGCCTCCCAAGTGGGTTGCGCGAGCCGGGCTGCCTTGACGGCTGCCTCCGCATCGGCGGGAGTCGCACGGCTCCAGGTGCCGAGAATCTCCTTCGGCCGCGCGGGATTGGCCGATGGCACGGCGCCACTCCCCGGGCGCCGTTGCCCTCCGATCACCAGCGGATGATGTTTTCCACGACCGGAATCGATCGCCGCAAGGGCTTTTCGGAAGCGCATGCGAGCCTCAGGGCGGGTGAAATCGGTGTTGGGCGCGTTAATGAACCTGTCGCGTGCCGAAGGGGACGATGTGGGTCGCGGCGGCGGCTGGACCAGACGATCGCGTGGATCGCGGAGCAGTTCGTCAATCTCCGCTTCCCCGCGATCCCATGCCCTCAGAAACCCTTCATTGCTCGTGTTTTCAAGCAGCCGCCTCACAAGGTAAGCCATCCCGGGCAGCAGTTCGCCCACTGGGCAATACTCCCGCACACGGAATCCTTCCTCGATCAATGCGCGTTTCAGGTCGTCCGCCATGCCGTAGAGCGCCTGGAATTCGTAAGCTCCGGGGGCGATCCCGAGGCGTTCGGCCTGGGCAATGGCATGGGCGACGCTCCGAACATTATGCGAAGCAAACGCCGGTTCCACGGTGTCGATGTTCTCCAGCAGAAGCAGGGAGAGCGCCTCGAAGCAGGCATCGCTCTCCGGTTTGCTTTCCCAGACGGGAACAGGCCAATGTTTTTGCCGGGCGGTGATCGATTCGTAATCCCAGTAGGCTCCCTTGACGAGTCGCACGCCAATCTTTCGCTCTTGCTCTCTGGTCCACCGGATCAAATCCAGCAGATCGGCCTCGCAATCCCGCAAATAAGCCTGAAGAGCAATTCCTGCCGCGGGGCCCGAGCGGAATTCGGGCTCTTCGAGCACCGATTTGAAGAGGGCCAGTGTCAGGTCCTTCAAGCGGTAGCTTTCCATGTCAAAGTTGATGAACGCCCCGGAGGCGGCGGCCCGTCGGAGAATGGGCCGGAGGCGTATTTTCAAGGCTTCCAGGGAGCGTTCCGGATCCTGGGGGTCGATCTCCGGCGAAAGAGCTGAAATTTTGACGGAAAGATTGAGATCGCCCGGTTTGCTCCCTTCGGGAAAAGCCTTGGAAAGCGTTTCGAGCATTTCAAGATTCCTGGCAAGGAAGGCCTCGGCCTCGGCTTCGCTGACGACCGCCTCGCCGAGAAGATCGACGGTTGTCGTCATTCCGTCGCGGAGGTTGGAACGGTAGCGGCGCAACAGATCGGAGGCGTCCTTCCCCGCGACAAACCGGCGGGCCATGGTGCCCATTTGCTCTTTGATTAGCCAGGCCGAAAGCGCCGGGGCGACCGACGCGGTACGCAAGCCGGAAGCGAGCCACGGGTGAAGAACCCGGGCCTGCGCGTCCAGATACTCACGCAGATGCCGCACGATCTCGGCCCCCGAATTCAGGGAGGGGAGCACATCGACAAACCGGAAGAGTTGCGTCTTGAAAGCGGGGTCGCGCATCGACCACTCCATGAGCCGGTCGTAGATACCGCGTTTGGAGAAGAAGCCGCGCGGCTGCTGGCACATGCGTGCAAAAAGCCGTTCTCCCTGGGCTTTGATGGTGGCGTCCAACGACATCATGGGCATCTCAAGATGTCCCAGGAAGCGCGTGAGCGCAAATGGCCCGGAGAGGGCATGGCCGATTTGCTGAGAGAGTGGGCGTGCTTGGTAGACCACTCGCGCCGCGAGCGCGGGATGGGTTAACGAGCCGCGTTTTGCGCCGCCCATCCCCGCAGGATAGGCTTCTGGTATTGGGATGCAGCCTTCATGAAGCCACGAGAGCCGATACCCGCGCTCGACGGCGCGAGCGTGCTACCGGTGCTGCCGCACCATCCGTCTTGCGTCCTTGATCAGGGGACCACAGCGGCGGGAGCCGGGGCTTTGCGCTTCTGCGCTTTGTCGATTTTCTCGGTTAGTTCCTTGTTTTTCGGATCAAGCGCGACGGCCTTGTTCCAGTTCTCCAGCGCTTCGGCCTGTTTTCCCCCGGCTGCATAGGCGTCGCCGAGGTGGTCGAAGATGACCGCTTCCTCCGGCTGCATCTTTTCGGCGGCCTTTTGGAGGTAGGTGATCGCGTTCTCGTAGTCACCGAGCTTGAAATAGCACCAGCCGAGGCTGTCCAGGAAGGCGGCTTCATCCGGAATGAGGGCGAGGGCGTTCTTGATCAACTCCAGAGCCTCCTCCAGATGCTCGCCTTTATCAGCCCACATGTAGCCGAGGTAGTTGTAAGCCTGCGCGGCGTTGGAGGGGTCAAGCTGAATGCACTTGCGAAGCATCTCCGCGGCCAGTTCGAGCTTCCCGGCCTGTTCGGCAGCCACTCCGTAGTCGAAATAGAACACGCTGGTAAAGAGCCCTTCGGAGGAATTCTGGCCTTCCTGCGCGGCTTGATCGAACATTGCCAGAGCTTGTGGAAACTGTTTCGCCTCCCTCATGACGAGGGCGAGGGAATAGGTGATTCTGGGGAAACGAGGGAACCTCGCCCGGGCCGCAGTCAGCGTTTTGACGGCCTCCTCAGGTTTCTTCTGCCGCAATTGGAGATCGGCGATGCGGAGGAATTTCTCCGGTTGCGAAGCGTCGATCAGCAGGGCTTGCTGGTAGCTGAGAGTGGCCCGTTCCAATTGATCGTTGAGGGCGTGTAATTCACCCAGCATTTCGTAGGTCTCATAACGAGCCGGGCCATCCTTGACCATGGCCTCGAGGACGGCGATCGCTTCATCCCGTTTGCCATCGGCCAGCAGGCAGCGGGCGAGCTTGTCCCGCATTGCCAGCGTTTCTTCGGAGCGTGGGTTCTTGCTTCCTTCAATGACCTTGCGATAGAGCGGGATCGCCAGTTCCACCTTTCGCATCACGGCGTAGGCATCGGCCACTTTGGCCATGACGGCCAGGTTTTCCTTCCCGGAGGCCAACGCCTTATCGAGGGCGGCGATGACACGGGTCGTCTTCTCCTCGTCGTTGGTGGGAAGTTTCGAATAGATTTCCGCCAGCTGAAGCCAGAACTGGGGGTCCTGCGTGGGAGATTGGGAGGCGCGGTGGAGGATCGCGTCGGCTTTCTTGGGTTGATTGCTGACGGTGTAAATCTCGAAGAGCGCGAGATAAGCGGCGAAGCTTTCCGGCTCCAGGTTCAGCGCGGTAAGCGCGTATCGTTCCGCAAGATCCTGCTTTTTGAGGAATTTCCCGTAAAGCTGCGAAAGGCAGAGAGGGGGCAGCGACTCTTTCGGAGAGGCTTTGGCCGCGTCTTTAAGGATGTCGATCCCTTGCGGAACTTCTCCGCGTTGGGCCAGTGTGAAGGCGACCTTGACCGCAAGCTCGGTATTGCTCGGGTCCAGCGACAGCGTGCGCCGGTAGGCTTCGAGCGCGCGTTCGAAGTCGGCATTCTCCTCCGCGGCAAGACCTTCTGAAAACGAAGCAAGCGCCTCCGCAATCTTTTCCCCCGATTTCTGGAGGAGGAGATCTGTCGGAGTCGCTTCAGGCTTGAGCGTTGTTTTTGGCAGGATGTCGGATTGGACACCCCGTGAGCCGGGATACGCACGGCCCGGCTTTGCCGCTTGGGCGGAAAACAGAATCGGGCCGGCCAGAAGACCGACCCCAATTCCTATTTGAATACTGCGGTGGATACCGTAATGGATGGCACGGGCAATCCCGTGACGAATCCCGCAGCAGATTCCGGGGCGCAAGCCACGGACGCCAGGCGATGAAAGGCGAAAGAGCCACGAGAGCCGCCGGCTTTTTAGGGTCAGGGCTCTCAGTGGGTTCATTGCACTAACGTATTGGCTAGCTCTTGTAGCGCAAACGCTTCTTGTGGCGGTTTTCTTTCATCCGCTTACGGCGCTTGTGCTTCGCAATTTTGGCTTTGCGTCTTTTCTTTAATGAACCCATACGTTGCTACTGTTCTGCTTGGCTGTTGACCTGCTGGTTTCTAGTCGATTTTTTTAGTAAACGACCTTGTTCAGGGGATACTCAATGATCCCTTCGGCGCCGAGCGCCTTGAGTTGGGGGATAATCTCTCTGACGACTTTTTCGTCAATGACTGTTTCCACCGCGACCCAGCCTCCCGTCGCCAGGTGTGCGATGGTCGGATTGCGGAGCGAAGGTAGAGCTTGCAGCAGATTCTGCAATTTCTTTTCTTCGATATTCATCTTGAGGCCAACCTTGTCCCGTGCATTCAGGGCGCCGCGCAGCAGGAGAACGAGGGTTTCCATCTTCTCCCGCTTCCAAGCGTCGAGGGCAGCGGTCTTGTTGGCAATGAACTGAGGGGACGACTCCATGAGCGTCTCCACGATCCGCAATTTGTTGGCGCGCAACGAGGAGCCGGTCTCCGTGACGTCGACGATCGCGTCAACCAGGTCCGGGACTTTCACTTCCGTCGCACCCCATGAAAATTCGACTTCGGCCTTCACGCCGTTCTTTTCGAGAAACCGGCGGGTCATGTTGATCGCCTCCGTGGCGATCACTTTGCCTTCCAGATCCTTGACGGAACGGATCGGCGAGGCCTCCGGCACCACGAGCACCCAGCGCGTCGGGGCGCTGCTTACCTTGGAAAAGGTCAGTTCGCAGAGCCGTTCGACGTTGGAGTCGTTCTCCACGACCCAGTCCAGCCCGGTAAGGCCGCAATCCAGATAGCCGTTCTCTACATAGCGGCTGATCTCCTGGGCGCGCAAAAGGCAAACTTCGAGCTGCGGGTCGTCCACGGAGGGCTTGTAGGACCTCTTTGGAACAGTGATCGTGAACCCGGCCTTGGCGAAAAGCGCCAGGGTGGGCTCCTGTAGACTGCCGGAAGGGAGTCCGATTCTGAGAATCTGCTGGTTCATCGAATTAAGGCTTCATACGGGGTTTGCCGCTTGAAGGGACGAGCGTTTTAGGCTTCACTTCCCGTGCTGGCGAGGAAAAATTGCACCTCTGCGGAGGGTTTGCGCGAACTTTGAGATAAAATCCGCGAGAAATCTTTTGACAGTCGGGGGGCTTTTGCTACTTTCACCGCTCGCTTTTAGGAGCCAAGAGTGATTTTTACCCTGATCGTGCTCGTTTCTATGCGGGTTCGGCTCAGGGGTTTTTCGCCCTTGGCCTCTTGGAGCGAGATCTTGGGAGGACCGGGAGAAATCCCGTTCGGTCTCAGGAGATGAAATGGATACGCCCATGTAGCTCAGTTGGCAGAGCACGTCCTTGGTAAGGACGAGGTCACCGGTTCAATCCCGGTCATGGGCTCCACCTCCGGCACTGGAAGCCGGGACTTGAACGGCACAACAATTTTAACCACCAAGACTAAACTTAACCCAAGACTAACCCAGTCACGAGGAGACCAGAAAATGGCAAAGGAATCATTCAAGCGCGATAAGCCGCACGTGAACATTGGCACGATCGGTCACGTCGATCACGGCAAGACCACCCTCACAGCGGCAATCACGACGATTCTTGCGAAGAAAGGCTTCGCTCAGGCCCGCGCCTACGCCGACATCGACGCGGCTCCGGAAGAAAAAGAGCGCGGTATCACCATTAACACCGCTCACGTCGAGTACCAGAGCGACAACCGCCACTACGCGCACGTCGACTGCCCCGGCCACGCCGACTATGTGAAGAACATGATCACCGGCGCCGCGCAGATGGACGGAGCGATCCTCGTCGTCAGTGCCGCTGACGGCCCCATGCCTCAGACCCGTGAGCACATCCTGCTCGCCCGTCAGGTCGGCGTGCCCGCGATGGTTGTCTTCCTCAACAAGTGCGACATGGTGGACGATCCCGAACTCCTCGACCTCGTCGAGATGGAAGTTCGCGACCTTCTCAACCAGTACGAATTCCCTGGTGACTCGATTCCGATCGTCAAGGGTTCCGCTCTCAAGGCGCTCGAAGGCGACGCCGAATACGAGCAGCGCATCCTCGACCTCGTTGCCGCTGTCGACGAGTACATCGCCGTTCCTGAGCGTCCGGTGGATCAGCCCTTCCTCCTCCCTGTGGAAGACGTGTTCAACATTGAAGGCCGCGGCACCGTCGCGACCGGCCGTGTCGAACGTGGCATCCTCAAGAAGATGGACGAAGTCGAGATCGTTGGTATCCGTCCGACCTCGAAGACGACCGCGACCGACATCGAAATGTTCCGCAAGCTTCTCGACGAAGCCCGCGCCGGTGACAACGTCGGCGTTCTGCTCCGCGGCGTGAAGAAGGAAGACATTCAGCGTGGTCAGGTGATCGCCAAGCCCGGCTCGATCACCCCGCACAGCAAGTTCAAGGCTGAAATCTACGTCTTGAGCAAAGACGAAGGCGGCCGCCACACGCCGTTCTTCACCAACTACCGCCCGCAGTTCTACTTCCGTACCACGGACGTGACCGGCACCGTCAGCCTCCCTGAAGGAGTTGAAATGGTGATGCCTGGTGACAACGTCGCCATCGAAGTCGAGCTCGTCACCCCGATCGCCATGGAGAAGACCATCCGCTTCGCCATCCGCGAAGGTGGCCGTACGGTGGGTGCAGGCCGCGTTTCCGAAATCCTCTAAAGAGGACAAGGATTGCTTTCAAACCTCCGGGGAGCTAGCTTCCCGGAGGGTTTGAGAAAAGAACTTCACTTCATTAAAGAGATAGGTCAGTAACTCAATTGGTAGAGTAGCGGTCTCCAAAACCGTTTGTTGGGGGTTCGAGTCCCTCCTGGCCTGTTCTTTTTAATCCCGTAATTTAATGTTCGCTCGCATCAACACTTTCATCAGCGAAGTCAAAGGGGAGCTTCTGAAAGCCAGCTGGCCTTGGGATCCAAAGGAAAAGGGATTCAAAAAATATAAGGAGCTGGTTGATTCCACCGTTGTCGTCGTCGTCGCCATGCTGCTCTTGAGCGGCTATGTGGCGTTTTGGGATTTGATCCTGGTGCACGTGGTTGGTGCCATCACGACCGGAGGCTGGCACTAATGGCAGAATCGACAGGCAATCAGTGGTTTGCGGTGCATGTTCTCGCAGGCCAGGAACAGAAGGTGCATGACAATATCGTCAAACGCATCAAGACCGAAGAGATGGGCGACCTGATCTTTGAAGTGCTGATTCCTACAGAGCGGATCTCCGAGGTAAAGCGTGGCAAACGCACCGAAACGGTGCGCAAGTTGCTGCCAGGCTATCTCATCATCAACATGCGCCTTCTCGAAGATGGGAAGCTCGTTGAGCGCACTTGGTATTTCATCCGCGAAACCCCTGGCGTTATCGGGTTCGCAGGCACCAAAGACCGGCCCATTCCCATGCGGGACCAGGAGGTGCAGACCATGCTCGCCCAAATGGCCGAGCGCGAAGACACCGTCAAACCGAAGGTCAGCTTCGAGATCGGCGAGACCGTCAAGGTGGCCGACGGCCCCTTCCAGAATCAGAGCGGGGTGGTCGAGGAGATCGACCCCGAGCGCGGCAAGCTGCGCGTCTCTGTCAGCATCTTCGGGCGCTCCACCCCGGTGGAACTCGAGTACTGGCAGGTTGAACGGAGCTAACTCCGCTGCCGGAAAATCCTTTTTACCCGTCTAAATCACTTTTCAATTATCCTATGGCTAAAGAAGTCGTCGCGTTCATCAAATTGCAGATCCCTGCAGGCCAGGCCAACCCAGCGCCCCCCATCGGGCCCGCGCTCGGTCAGCAGGGCGTCAACATCATGGCTTTCTGCAAGGAGTTCAACGCCACCACGCAGAAGCAGGCTGGAGACATCCTCCCGGTTGTCATCACGGTCTACAAGGACAAGTCCTTCACCTTCATCACCAAGTCGCCTCCCGCCGGCGTCCTCCTGAAGAAAGCCGCCGGTATCGCCGCCGGTTCCAAGGAGCCCAACAAGGTGAAAGTGGCCAAGCTCACCAAAAAACAGGTCCTCGACATCGTCAAGATCAAGTCCAAAGACCTCAACGCCCGCACTGAAGAAGCCGGCTTCCGCATCATCGCCGGAACGGCCCGTCAGATGGGCATTGAGATCGAAGGCTAAGTCAACACAATCAAAACCGCAGGAGAGCCTCCGAAAGGAGGCTCGCTTTTACTGCAACCCTTTATGGCAAAGAAAAGAAGCAAGCGTTACCGCGCCGCCCTTGAAAAGGTGGCCGACAAAGCGTACTCCCTGCAGGAAGCCGTCTCTCTCATCAAGACGCTCCCCGCCACCAAATTCGACCAGACGGTCACTCTCTCGTTCCGTCTCGGCGTGGATCCCCGCCAGTCCGACCAGATGGTCCGTGGCACCACTCCGCTTCCTCACGGCAGCGGCAAGTCGGTCCGCGTTCTCGTGTTCGCCCAGGGCCAGGCCGCTGAAGCCGCCCGCGAAGCTGGTGCGGAATTCGTCGGTTACGAAGACCTCCTCAAGAAGGTTCAGGAAGGCTTCCAGGATTTCGACGTCGCCATCGCCACTCCGGCTGCGATGACTGAAGTCCGCAAGCTCGGTAAAGTCCTCGGGCCTCGCGGCTTGATGCCAAACCCGAAAACCGGCACCGTGACCGACGACACCGCCAAAGCGGTCAAGGAAGTCAAGGCGGGCCGCGTTGAGTTCAAGCTCGACAAGAATGGCAACATCGCCGTGCCGTTCGGCAAGTTCTCCTTCAGCGAAGAAGCCCTCAACGACAACGGCACGACCGTCATCGAAGCGATCGTCAAGGCTCGTCCGGCCACCGCAAAGGGGACGTTTGTCACCAACATCACGCTGAGCGCCACGATGCTCCCGGGTCTGAAACTCGACCCGTCGCCCTACCTGAAGAACTAACCGGAGCCGCCCATCATGAGACCCGAAAAAGTCACAATTGTTGAAGATTTGCAGGGCAAGCTGAACGCCTCGCCGTTCGTGCTTGTGACCGATTATGCCGGCCTCCGGGTTGAGCAGTTTTCGACCCTCCGCAACCGGCTCGCCGAAGCGGGTGCCGAGTGCAAGGTGGTCAAGAACACGTTCCTCCGCCGCGCCTTGAGCGATGCCGGGTTGCCCGACATCAGCGCCGACCTCAATGGCCAGACGGCCATCGTCATCGGTGACAAGGATGTGGCCGCCGCCGCCAAAATCGTCAAAACTTTCGCCGGTGAAACCAAGAAGCTGGCCGTCAAGGTCGGCGTGGTTGACCGGGTTGTCGTCAGCAGCGAGCAGATTGCCGCCATTGCCGACCTCCCAAGCCGCGAAGTTCTTCTGGGCCAGTTGCTCGGAACGTTGCTCTCGCCCGCCAGCACGCTGGTGCGCCTGCTCAACGAACCGGCTTCCTCGCTGGCTCGCGTGCTCAAGGCCAAGGCCGAAGCGGCCGGTGGATCTGCAGGTGGCGAAGCCACCGAAGCCGCCGCTTAATCGGACAACCAAGATCACAACATCCTTTTGCGGGGTCGACCACCAATACGGTCGTTGGCCCCGCAAATCCAAAAAAACCCAAAAACTGGTTCCTCGTCGGGTGATCGGCTGATTGCCTGAAACATCCGGATGCCTCCGGGATACGACGACACCGAAAAAATACTATGGCAGATATCAACGCAATCGTCGATCAGCTCAGCGGTCTCACCGTTCTGGAAATTGCTGATCTCGTCAAGAACCTCGAAGAGAAGTGGGGCGTGAGCGCCGCTGCTCCTGTTGCAGCCGCCGCCGCTCCGGCAGCCGCCGCCGCTCCTGTCGAGGAGAAGACCTCCTTTGACGTCATCCTCGCTGACGTGGGTGGCAACAAGATCGGCGTGATTAAGGAAGTCCGCGCCGCTGTTGCCGGACTCGGCCTCGCCGAAGCCAAAGCCCTCGTTGAAGGCGCTCCCAAGGCAATCAAGGAAGGCGGGACGAAGGCTGAAGCCGAAGAGATCAAGAAGAAGATCGAAGCGGCCGGAGCCAAGGTCGAAATCAAGTAATTTCGATAAAAAGCACTTTCGAGCGTGCGGTAGGCAAAAAAATTGCTTGCCGCACGCCGATTTGTGTCATAGGGTCCCAACCCATTTTCTTTATTCGACCCGGCGTATTCTGAACTCAGCGTTTCACCGATCCAGTACTCAGAGGTTGAAAGTCGCGGGCTGTTTGACGGCCCGCGACTTTCAGCCTATTCCTTTTTCCCGCGTTCGCGCGGGGGAAGGTTTTGTTGTACCCATGATCGCGAGTTCCCGTTTTCTCCCGAGGCACCGCGAGTTACAGGTCAGGATAGAAGGTTAATAAGGCTCCACGGCACGTCCCAATACAAGGTCCCAACTCCAACGCACCACCTATGTCAGAGCGCATCCACTTCGGTAAACTCAAGGAAGTCAGTGAACCACCCAACCTCATCGAGGTTCAGGTGAACTCCTACATCGAGTTCCTTCAAAAGGACCTCGCGCCGAGCAAACGCAAAGAGATCGGTCTCCAGGCGGTCTTCCGGGAAGTGTTCCCGATTCAGAGCTACGACGAGAAAGTCACGCTCGATTTTGTCAGTTACGAGATCGGTGACCCCAAGCTGAGCGCCCTCGAGTGCCAGCGCGAAGGGCAGACCTTCAGCGCCCCTCTCCACATTACCTTCCGCCTCGCGGATGAGAAGGGGACCAAGGAGGAAAAAGTGTACATGGGCGAAATTCCGCTCATGACCCCGCAGGGGACTTTCGTGATCAACGGCGCGGAGCGCGTCGTCGTCAGTCAGTTGCACCGGTCGCCCGGTATCGCTTTTGAATCGTCGATTCACCTCAACGGCAAGGTCCTCTACAGCTTCCGCATTATTCCTGATCGCGGTTCCTGGCTCGAGGTCCAGTTCGACACGAACGACCTCCTCTACATCTACCTCGACCGCCGCAAACGCCGTCGCAAGTTCCTCGCGACCACGTTCTTGCGCGCCATCGGTTATGGCTCGGACGAGGAGATCATCAAACTTTTCTACACGATCGAGAAGCTGAAGCTCTCCGAGAAGCTCGAAGAGGAAGAGATCAGCAGCAAGGTGCTCATCGAAGATATTCGCGACGGCGAAATCACGGTGGCCCGTGCCTTCGAACCGCTGACCAAGGCGACGGTTCGCCAGATCATCACGCTAGGGATTTCCGAAGTGCAGGTGGTCGACACCAAGACCGATGACACGATCATCAAGGCCCTCAAGAAGGATCCTGCTCACGACGAGGAAGAGGCCCTCAAGGATATTTACCGCCGCCTGCGGCCTGGGGATCCTCCCACGGTGCCGAACGCTCGTGGCCTGCTCAAGCGCCTCTTCTTCGATCCGAAGAAGTACGATCTCGGGCGCGTGGGCCGCTACAAGCTCAACCAGAAGCTGACGATTGACGTCAATCTCAACGAACGTACGATGACCAAGGAAGACTTCATCGCCGCGATGAAGTACCTCATCAGCCTCCGTCAGGGGGAGGGGACGCTCGATGACATCGATCACCTCGGCAGCCGCCGTGTGCGTACCGTGGGCGAATTGCTCGCCAACCAGTGCCGCGTGGGCCTTGCCCGTACGGAGCGCCTGGTCAAGGAGCGCATGACCCTGTTCGACGTGAACGTCGAAGGGATGACCCCGCAGAAACTCATCAACCCGAAGGCGCTCAGCGCCGTGATCCGCGACTTCTTCGGCCGGTCCCAGCTCTCGCAGTTCATGGACCAGACGAACCCGCTCGCCGAACTGACCCACAAGCGCCGTCTGTCGGCCCTCGGGCCAGGCGGTCTCTCCCGGGATCGTGCAGGCTTCGAAGTTCGTGACGTTCACCCGTCGCACTACGGCCGTATCTGTCCGATTGAGACGCCGGAAGGTCCGAACATCGGTCTGATCAGCTCGATGTCCACCTTCGCGCGGATCAACGACTTCGGCTTCATCGAAACGCCTTACCGTCGCGTGGAAAACTCACGCGTCACCGACAAGATCGACTTCCTGACGGCTGACCGCGAAGAAAACTACCTCGTCGCCCAGGCCAACGTGCCGATCGACGAAGAAGGCAACTTCCTCAACGACAAGATTGCGATCCGTTACCGCGGGGACTTCCTTGAAGTGGAGCCGAGCAAGGTCCACTACATGGACATTTCGCCCAAGCAGCTCGTTTCCGTGGCCGCAGGGTTGATTCCGTTCCTCGAACATGACGACGCCAACCGTGCGTTGATGGGCTCGAACATGCAGCGCCAGGGCGTGCCGCTTCTCGTTTCCGAGTCGCCGCTCGTCGGCACCGGCATGGAAGGCAAGGTCGCCCGCGACTCGAAGGCCGTGATCCTCGCGGAAGCGGACGGCATCGCCGCCTCCGTCACCGCCGACCAGATCATCGTGACCAAAGACGGCGTCGTGCCTGAAGGGAAGCGGAAGATCAAGACCGATCCCTCTGAAGGCATCTACGTCTACGAACTCCGCAAGTTCATGCGTTCCAACGCCGGGACCTGCGTGAACCAGAAGCCGATCATCGTAAAGGGGCAGACCATCACCAAGGGGCAGGTCCTCGCCGACGGTCCGAACACCGAGAAGGGCGAACTCGCCCTCGGGCGCAACGTGCTCGTCGCGTTCACCCCGTGGAACGGCTACAACTTCGAGGACGCCATCCTGATCTCCGAGAAGATCGTGAAGGAGGACATCTACACCTCCATTCACATCGACGAGTTCGAAATCGGCGCCCGCGACACCAAGCTCGGGCCTGAAGAAATCACGCGCGACATCCCGAACGTCTCCGAAGAAGCCTTGCGCAACCTCGGGCCGGACGGCGTCATCCGCATCGGCGCAGAGGTCAAGCCCGGCGACATTCTCGTTGGCAAGATCACGCCGAAGAGCGAAACCGAACTCGCCCCCGAAGAGCGCCTCCTGCGCGCCATCTTCGGTGAGAAGGCCGCTGACGTTAAGGACACCTCGCTGACGGTTCCCTCGGGCACCTACGGCATCGTGATGGACGTGAAGGTTTCCTCCCGCAAGGAGATCACCAAGTCCAAGCTTACCCCGGCTGAAACCAAGCGCCAGATGAAGGCCGCCACGGAGGACATCACCCGCCGCCGCGACGAACTGCACGAGCAGTTGACCGAGGCGCTCTCGAACATCCTCCTCGGCGAGAAAATCCCGCTCGACGTGGTGAACGCGCAGACCGGTGAGATCATCATCCCGGCCAACCGCAAGATCACCAAGACCCTGCTGCGCAAGCTCGCGGGCGTCTACGATCACGTCGAAATCGACCCAAGCCCGATCCGCAACAAGATCCGCGAGATCATCTCGCAGTTCGAGCACCGCTTCCAGGAGCTGGAACTCGAAGGCGAGCGCTCGATGGATCGTATCGAAGCGGGCGACGAGATCGACCCCGGCATCATCAAGCAGGTGAAGGTCTACATCGCCAGTAAGCGGAAACTCTCCGTGGGCGACAAGATGGCCGGTCGTCACGGTAACAAGGGCGTTGTCGCCCGGATCGTGCCTGAAGAAGACATGCCGTTCCTCGCGGACGGAACCCCGGTTGAGATCGTGCTCAACCCGCTGGGCGTGCCTTCGCGTATGAACGTCGGCCAGGTTCTCGAAACCCACCTCGGCGTTGCCGCCAAGGCGCTCGGTTTCAAGGTCGCCACGCCGGTCTTCGACGGTATCCCGGAATCCCGCATCTTCGAGTACCTGAGGGAAGCCAAGAAAGTGGACGGCTTCACCTGGGTGGAGCCCAACGGCAAAGCCTCGCTCTTCGACGGTCGCACGGGCGACGCGTTCGAGCAGCAGGTCGTCGTCGGCTACATCTACATGCTCAAGCTCGGCCACTTGGTCGCGGACAAGATCCACGCCCGCGCCGTTGGACCTTACTCCCTCGTCACCCAGCAGCCGCTGGGCGGTAAGGCGCAGTACGGCGGTCAGCGCTTCGGGGAGATGGAGGTCTGGGCGCTCGAAGCGTACGGAGCCGCCTACACCCTGCAGGAGCTTCTCACCGTCAAGTCGGACGACGTTCAGGGTCGTACCCGCATCTACGAGTCGATTGTCAAAGGTGACAACTCGCTGGAAGCCGGAACGCCTGAGTCGTTCAACGTCTTGATCAAAGAAATGCAGAGTCTCTGCCTCGATGTCCGCGCCGGGTCGGAAACCCCTGCGCTGCCGGAAGGGCTCGTTTAATCCCCGCAACCGTTCGCAAATCCAGCAAATCGCATTGCTATTCCTATGAGTGATCCCAACTTTCGTGAGATTTTCGGCGTCGAACGCACAGCTTCGTTCGATCAGGTTGCCATCAGCGTTGCCTCGCCGGACACCATCCGCCAGTGGAGCAGCGGAGAGGTCAAGAACCCGGAGACGATCAACTATCGTACCTTCAAGCCCGAGAAGGGCGGCCTCTTCTGCGAGCGCATTTTCGGTCCCACCCGGGACTGGGAGTGCTCCTGCGGCAAGTACAAGCGCATCAAGCATAAGGGCGTCATCTGCGACCGCTGCGGCGTCGAAGTGACTCTCTCCCGCGTGCGCCGCGAGCGCATGGGCCACATCGAACTGGCCGTGCCCGTATCGCACATCTGGTTCTACAAGTGCATGCCTTCGCGCATCGGCTTGATGCTCGATATGTCGAGCCGCCAGCTCGAGCGCGTCATCTATTACGAGGACTACATTGTTGTCGACGCCGGCAACACCCCGCTGCAGCGCTGCCAGCTCCTTACGGAGAATGAGTACCGCGAAGCGCTTGACCAGTACGGCGACGGCAGCTTCCAGGCCGCGATGGGTGCGGAAGGTATCAGCCTTCTCCTCTCGCAGACCGAACTCGCCAGCCTCAACAAAGAGCTGGAAGAGCAGATGGGCGTCACCCGTTCCAAGCAGATCCGCAAGAAGCTCGCCAAGCGTCTCAAGCTGGTGCAGGGCTTTATCAACTCGCGGAGCCGCCCGGAATGGATGATCCTCGACGTGCTGCCGGTCATCCCGCCGGACCTCCGCCCGCTGGTTCCCCTCGAAGGGGGCCGGTTTGCGACGTCCGACCTGAACGACCTCTATCGCCGCGTCATCAACCGGAACAACCGTCTCAAGAACCTCCTCCAGCTCAAAACGCCGGAAGTCATTATCCGCAACGAAAAGCGGATGTTGCAGGAGGCTGTGGACGCCCTCTTCGACAACGGCCGTCACGGGCGCGCCGTCACCGGGGCAGGCAACCGTCCGCTCAAGTCGCTCTCCGACATGCTCAAGGGCAAAGGAGGCCGCTTCCGTCAGAACCTGCTCGGTAAGCGCGTTGACTACTCGGGCCGTTCCGTCATCGTCATCGGGCCGGAGCTCAAGCTCAACCAGTGCGGTCTTCCGAAGAAGATGGCGCTCGTTCTGTTCGAGCCGTTCATCATCCGCCGCCTCAAGGAACTCGGCTACGTCCACACCGTCCGCTCGGCCAAGAAGATGATCGAGCGCCAGACGCCGGAAGTCTGGGACATCCTCGAAGAAGTCACCAAGGGCCACCCGGTTCTCCTGAACCGTGCGCCGACGCTGCACCGTCTCTCGATCCAGGCCTTCGAGCCGCAGTTGATCGAAGGCGAGGCGATCCGCGTTCACCCGCTGGTTTGTACCGCCTACAACGCGGACTTCGACGGTGACCAGATGGCCGTTCACGTTCCGCTCTCGGTGGAAGCGCAGATGGAAACGCGCATGCTCATGCTTGCGCCCAACAACATCTTCTCGCCTTCCAGCGGCAAGCCGATCACCACGCCTTCGCAGGACATTACGCTCGGGTGTTACTACCTGACGCAGAACCCCCGCAAGGCGTTGAAGGAAGGCGATCGCCTCCCGCTCTTCAGCTCGATCTCCGAAGTGGAGTTCGCGCTGGCCGAAGGAAAGCTGCACATCGCCGACCGCATCCGGTACGTCAACCCCGACTACAAGAAGGTCAGCCACTACGGCAATCCCGACGTGAAGATCATCGAGACCACGCTGGGCCGCGTTCTCTTCAACGCGATCTGGCCGGAAGGGCTCGGTTTCTTCAACAAGGCGGCTTCCAAGAAGCAGCTCTCCGACATCATCTGGCGTTGCTACCAGGTCGGCGGTCAGCAGCAGACGGTCGAGACCCTCGATCGCCTCAAGGCCCTCGGCTTCGTCTGGGCGACCCGCGCCGGTATCTCCATCGGGATCACCGACATGATCATCCCGGGCGAGAAGAAGGTCGAGCTCGAGCGCGCCTACAAGGAAATCGCGCAGGTCGAGAAGCAGTACCGCAACGGTATCATCACCGACGGCGAGCGTTACAACAAGGTCATCGACATCTGGACCCACGCCGGTGAAGAGATCTCCAACGTCATGTTCCGCACCCTCGAGCACAACGAGGGTCGCAAGGAGCTCAACCCGGTCTACGTCATGGTGGACTCCGGAGCGCGTGGTAACCGTCAGCAGGTCAAGCAGCTGGCCGGTATGCGCGGCTTGATGGCCAAGCCCTCGGGCGAAATTATCGAGCAGCCGATTACCTCGAACTTCCGCGAAGGTCTCACCGTGTTGGAGTACTTCATCTCCACGCACGGCGCCCGTAAGGGTCTCGCCGACACCGCGCTCAAGACTGCCGACTCCGGGTACCTCACCCGTAAGCTCGTCGACTGTGCGCAGGACGTCATCATCACCGAAGAAGACTGCGGTACCGTCAACGGCATCGTCGTTCGCTCCATCTACGAGGGCGACGAAGAAGTCGTCGATCTCGGTCAGCGTATCGTGGGCCGCGTGAGCTGCGAATCGATCGTGGATCCGGTGGCCAACAGCAAGCTCGTCAAGCCGGGCCAGCTGATCGACGAGATCGTGGCCAACCAGGTCGTCAAGATCGGGGTGGAACAGCTCAAGATCCGTTCGGTGCTCACCTGCGAGTCCAAGCGCGGCGTCTGCTCCCGTTGCTACGGGCGCAACCTCGCCACCGGGCTCTACGTCAAGCTCGGCGAAGCGGTCGGCATTATCGCCGCCCAGTCGATCGGCGAGCCTGGAACGCAGCTCACCATGCGTACCTTCCACATCGGTGGTACCGCGTCGCAGACCTTCAAGCAGCCGATCATCAAGTCCAAGGCCGACGGCGCCGCCCGCTTCAACGACCTCCGCGTCGTGCAGGCGCTGGATGGAAGCTGGATCGTTCTTAACAAGAACGGCAGCATCAGCATCCACGCTACGGACGGCCGCGAACTCGACCGCTACAACATCGTTATCGGTTCGGTTATCTCGGTCGCCGACGGCGAGCAGGTCACCAAGGGCCAGACGTTCGTGCAGTGGGATCCGTACAACGTGCCGATTCTCACCGAGAAGGCCGGTAAGGCGGAATTCCGCGACATGATCTCGGGCGTGACCGTTAAGCGCGAGGTGGACGAAGCCACCGGCGTGTTGGGCACCGTTGTTATCGAGCACAAAGAGGATCTTCACCCGCAGATCGTCATCGTCGACGACAAGGGCGATATCCTCGCGAGCTACTCGATTCCGGCCGGGGCGCACATCACCGTGGGCGAAGGCAAGAAAGTCCAGGCGGGTCAGTTGCTCGCCAAGACGCCGCGTAAGAGCTCGAAAACCAAGGACATCACCGGCGGTCTGCCGCGTGTGGCCGAGCTTTTCGAAGCTCGTCGTCCGAAAGACGCCGCCGAGATCGCGAAGATCGACGGCGTGGTCGAAATCGGCGGTTCCGTTCGCGGTAAGCGCCGTCTGGTTCTCAAGGACCCGACGACCGGCACCGAAGAAGAACACCTCATCCCGCTCAATAAGCACATCATCGTCTTCAAGGGCGACTTTGTGAAGAAGGGCAGCCAGTTGACGGAAGGTCCCGTGGTTCCTCACGAGATCCTCGACGTCTGCGGGCCGCAGGAGCTTCAGGAACACCTGGTCAACGAAGTGCAGGAGGTTTACCGCCTCCAGGGCGTGGAAATCGCCGACAAGCACATCGAGATCATCATCCGCCAGATGCTCCGCAAGGTGAAGATCACCGATCCCGGCGACACGACGCTCCTCTGGGGCGACCAGATCGACAAGCTCGAGTTCGAGGCCGAGAACAAGAAGGTCATCGAGAAGGGCGGCAAACCTGCCGAAGCCTCCCCGGTGCTCCTCGGCATCACCAAGGCTTCGCTGGAGACCGACTCGTTCATCTCCGCGGCGTCCTTCCAGGACACCACGCGCGTGCTCACCGAAGCGGCCACCCTCGGCCGTATCGATCAGCTCCGCGGGTTCAAGGAAAACGTCATCATGGGGCACCTCATCCCCGCGGGTACCGGCTTCCAGACTCACCGGAACATCAAGTTGATCTCCTCTGGCGAGACCTTCCCGGAGCCTGAGCCGACCGACATCGAGCCCGCTCTGGCATAACGATCCAGTTTGAGCGGCGGCGTCCCCGGAAACACGAGACGCCGCCGCTCTCTTTTTCAGAAATGTCCATCGCAACCAAAACCGGTGATAACGGCACCACCGCTCTCCTCTTCGGAAAGCGCGTGTCGAAGGGCGATCTTCGGATCGACTGCAACGGCGCGGTGGATGAACTCAACGCAGCCCTCGGCATGGCGCGAGCCACGCTGACGGCGACCGGGGGGAGCGAAGCCGAGGCATTCATTGCCCGGCCAATCCTCGGGATTCAGAAGGAACTCATTACCCTGATGGGCGAGATCGCCGTGACCCCGGAAGACCGGGATCGCCATGCGAAAGCCGGTTTCGGCTCCATCGCGGCAGAGAGTGTCGACCGGCTTACCGCCGCCATCGACGATCTGGAGAAGAACCACCAGATCAGCTTCAAGCATTGGGCTACCCCCGGTGCGACCGTGGAAAGCGCCGCCCTCGATATGGCGAGGACCGTTTGTCGCCGCGCCGAAAGGCAGGTGACGAGGCTGCACGAAGCCGACCCGACCCTGAATTTGGAAATTTTGCGTTACCTAAACCGCCTCTCAGACCTTTGCTGGCTCTGGGCAAGGTGGACGGAAACGCACGCAGAGAACCCACCAACCCAAAACCAAAAACCAACCGTAACGTGAAGGGACGCTGGAGCCACCTTTAAGCCAAAGAGGGCCTCAAAATTACCCCTTGCGTTCAAAGCAGGAGCCGTAGATACTACGCGCCCTTTTGGAAGCAGAATAATAAGTTATGTCGACAGAATTAATGACGGAACTTCTCGAGGCCGGAGTCCACTTTGGTCACCAGACCAAGCGCTGGAACCCGAAGATGAAGCCTTTTATCTTCGAGAAGAGGAACGCGATCTACATCATCAACCTCGGTGAAACCGTCAAGCAGCTCCAGGCCGCCACGCAGTTCCTGAGTGAGTTGGCGGAGCGCAAAGGCAAAGTGCTTTTCGTCGGCTGCAAGAAGCAGGCGCAGGAAGCAGTGAAAGAAGCCGCGCAGGCCTGCGGACACTTTTACGTCAACCAGCGCTGGCTGGGTGGCACCCTCACCAACCTCGCGACGATCCGCAAGAGCATCGGCCGCCTCAAGTACATCGAGAATCTCGACAAGCAGGCCGAGTATTCCAAGATGGGCAAGCAGGAGATCGCCGCTGTCCGCCGTGAGGGCGAGAAGCTCTTCCGCAACCTCGAAGGCATCCGCAACATGGAGAAATTCCCTGACGCGTTGATCGTCATCGACACCCAGCGCGAAGCCATCGCCGTGGCAGAAGCCCGCCGCCTTGGGATCCCCGTTGTTGCCATCGTTGACACCAACGCGAACCCCGACCTGATCGACTACCCGATCGCCGGGAACGACGACGCCATCCGCGCCATCCGCGTGATCCTCCAGAAGCTGGTCGACGCCCTCGTTTCGGGCGGCGGACACGTGCCTGCTTCCGAGCCGGCCTCGCTGGCTGCGATCGCCGAGTAATACCCTTTTCAGTCAAACCTGAGAAGCAGTGCGCGCAGCCGAGGGGATTCTCTTCGGCTGCGCTTTTTTGACCCTACTTTTGACCCTTTAATCATTTTTCTATGAGCGAAATTACTCCTCAACTCGTAAAGACCCTTCGCGAAAAGACCAACGCCGGCATGATGGATTGCAAGCGCGCTCTTACCGAATCCGGTGGCGACATCGAGAAGGCCGAAGACATTCTCCGCAAGAAAGGCATTGCCAGCGCCGGGAAGAAAGCCTCCCGCGCCGCGAAGGAAGGCACCATTGCCTCCTACATTCACATGCAGGGCAAGGTGGGCGTGCTCGTCGAGATCAACTGCGAAACCGACTTCGTTGCGAAGAACGAGAGCTTCCGCGACTTCGTCAAGGACATCACCCTTCACATCGCCGCCGCCAGCCCGATCTGCATCAGCCGTGAGGAAATCTCCCCGGCGCTGATCGCTCGTGAGCGCGAGATCGCCCGCGACCAGGTCAAAGGCAAGCCCGAGAACATCGTGGAGAAGATCGTCGACGGCAAGATCGACAAATTCTGCGCCTCGGTCGCTCTCCTCGAGCAGCCGTTCATCAAGAACCCCGACATGACCATCCAGGATGTCGTGAAGAGCAAGATCGCGGAACTCGGTGAGAACATCATCATCCGCCGCTTCACCCGCTACATGGTGGGCGAAGGCGTCGAAGGCGAAGCCACTCCCGCCGCGGAGTAAGCCCTCGTTTTTCGAGAATCAATTCCAACAAACAAGCCGCAGGGGAACCTGCGGCTTGTTTGCGTTTTGGACGGTCATGGCAAATAGTCTCGGCGTCTCGTTCCAAAGCGGTATCGAGCCACCGCACCCAAGACGCTGGCGCGCCATAGAACGCTCCGAGACTCGCGGCAGCGTCTTGGAGTGCGGCGGTTTCCCGCCGCTTTCGTTCGCGGAAGTGGCGTTTAGATCTGCTGATACTTCCTTCGAACGTCGGCTGCCTGAAAAGGCTGGCTATATTGAGTGTGATTGTTTAACACGGGCAAATGGTCACGGTTGCCGCGCGATTTTCCCCCTATCTTGTCGCTGTCACGTTGTTGTCGCTCTGTCCATTGAGAGCGGCAGATCATTACCAAGGAGCGGAGGCGATTTTGAAACGGGTTGCCGCTGAAGGCGGCGATGCTCTTCCACCCGACGCCCGCGAATTGTGGAAGAGGCGGGTGGGCGATTTGCAGAAGAAGGGGGCTGGTCTCCCTGTGGAAGCGGCCGTCAAGGAATGGCTGAGTCTCTTCGATGCCCATGCGTCTTTGACAGAACAGTTTGGATATGTGCCGGAAGGGAGATTGCTGATCGCCGCTCTTCCGCCGCCCGCAGCTTGGGATGTTCTGAAAAAGGAAGTCCTGGCGCGGCCTACGGCGAAGGCGAAAGCGACGGTTCGCGAGATCGGTCTTCGGATGCTCGTGGCAAGCTTGACGTCCGACCGCGCCGCGTTTGAGAAGGAATTCTCGGCTTTGGAGGCTGCGGGCGAGACGGAAGATCCTCGTTACGGAGGGCAATCCGCCCAACTTCTTTATCTCTTGAGACAGGCGCTGATCGACAGATCGGATGATCCAAATCAAATTCTCAATAGTCTTCAAGAGCAGCTGAAGTGGCTCCAGAAGAACAAGATGTCTTATCCCATGGATTTTGCCGTTCCGGATCTGGCCACGATCCTGGGGGAAGAGCGCGCGGCAGAAGTTCTCCGAACGGCATTGACGGCTGAGAACGTCAAACTTTCCGTTTCGGAGGGGGATAAGACGCTGGAACTAGCCCGGAAAATCGCATTGGAGCGGGTGGATGCTTTGAAAAGTCCTCAATGGGCGCTGGCGGCCTCCCTCGATGCCGGAGAGCTTTATGAGGCGTTGGAGCGCCGCTTTCCCGCCGATATTTCCAGTCAACAGGACTATGATGCAAGAGAGGCGAGGGTTTACTATCTAGTAGGTTTGATTGCGCGGGGCGAAACAGAAAAGGCGCTTGCCGTTGCGGAAAAGTTTCCCTCGGAGGGCGGTATTGCGGGGCCTTCCCTTGCAGCCCTGGTAAAGGCGGGGCGGGGCGAGCAGGCCTTCGATTTTCTTGATAAGCTCCTTTCCAAAAATCCGGATCTTCCTTTCTGGAGTTTCTATATCGGGCTTTCTGCCAAGGTCGGAGCGACGGATAAGATGTTGGAACGAGTCCGGGCGGGGGTGGCCGTGAAGACTTTGTCCCCGGAAAGGCGAAATGAGTTGGATGAGGCTCTGATCGATGCCCTGCTTGCCGCCGATCAGGTGGAGGAAGGATTGGCGGTGATCCGAAAGGCTTTGGTGGCCGGTGAAAAAGGGACGGGAAGCCCATCGGAGGCTAGTAAAAAGCGTTCTGAGTTAGCGCTTCGTTTAGCTCAACTCGGGTTAGTCTTGCAGAAGCCTGCGTTGGTGGAGGAGGGGCTGGCAATTTTGCGTGCCGACGGTGCTGCCGAGAAGACGGCTTTCGACAGCAGCGCTGACCAAAACGATCAGCAGATTGCCGGAATTCTTTTTGCGGCAGGCAAAAACGGTGCTGCCGAGAAAGTCCTGGCGGACTATTTGCTGAGCAAGGTCAAGCAGAACAAAGCTGCCGCTTCCGGAGGCTATGCATCGCCCGATGGATGTCAGGATGCACTTCTAAGTCTCGCGGCGTTGTATCACCAATCCGGCAACTATCGCGATGTGCTTGCGCTCATGGATCAATCTCCCGATTGGGGTGTTGCGGATCTGGCTGCAATTTATTCCAGGCAGACGGATGCTTTGGGTTCGGCGAAGGAAGACTTTCCTGTCGGGTACCTGGTTGCAGCGGCTTTGGCCAAGACCGGTCAGGCGGCAGCGGCTCGTCCCATTATCGAAGCGACGTTGACGGATCGACCTGGCTTCGATCGTGGCTATGAACTTCTATTGGAACTGGCTGGACCGGAAGCCGAGGCGAAGCTGGATGCCCTTTTTGCGGCGGATCCCTTTGAGGAACGGCCGTTGATCTGGAAGGCGAAACTCCTATTGGATGCCAAGCGGCTACCGGAAGCGGAGGCGACGATCCGCAAGGCCATCGCGATTGATCCGTCCGACGGGGAGCAGGGCCCCAACGACCGGATGCGCGCTTACGCTATCCTGGCGGATATTCTCGAAGCCCGGGGGGATACAAAGGACGTGGCTTTATACCGTAACGTTGTGAAGGCAATTCGGCTTTCGGAGAAGGCTGATCGGTTCTACGAGGCGGGGTTGCTGAGCCGGGCGGTAAAAATGTACCAGGAGTCGCTGACTCATTTTGCGGATGCCTATTGCATCCAATCGCGGCTTGCGCGGCAGCTTTTCAATCTCGGCAGGATGAAGGAAGCCGAAGAGCATTATCGGCGGGCTTACGAATTGATGCCGGATAGCTTCGGACGGGTGGAGAGTCATTGCTTTGGCTGCGAACAGGCGTTTGAAGGGACGCAGCAGCAAGGGATCGCGGAAACGATCTTTACCGATTTGAGCCGGAAAAATCCGGACAAGCCTCAGGTCTTTTACCTCCTTGGCTATCTGCGGGATGAGCAGAAGCGCTATGATGAAGCGCTGGCTCACTATCGGAAGGCGGTCGCGCTTGATCCCGAGTATCTCAATGCCTGGAAGCGTCTTCTCAGCGCCTCATCGCATGTTCGCCTTCCAGCCGCAGAGCGGGATGCGATTGCGGTACATCTCTTCAAGCTGAATCCAAAGGGGCGCTCCGCTTCGGCGTTGAGAGAAGTGAGTGATCCCAAGATGATCTGGGAGGCGGTGGCCTCGGTGGGGACCCCGGCCCAAAAGCCAACGGCCCTTTATCCCTTCAAGGCAAGTCAGGAATTCCTTGCAGGAAAACCGGCTAATCCTTACCGCCTGTCTTTTGGCCGGGAGGAGTTGACGCCAGGGGGTGCTGTCGCAGGGCAGGTGACGATATCAGCCTTGGCTTCGCTGCTTGGTCTTCACTGATTTCCTTTCAACCTCGAAAAGGCGGCACAACCACGAGTGGTTGAGAAGAAGAAGTAAAGGGCCTTTGGCCACAGGCGGCGTCGTGGAACTCCGCCCTCCCTCTCCCGCGCGGCAAGCGCGCGCAGGGCGAGAGGTTCTTCCGATGTGGCAACACCCCCCAACGGAGGGCGGAGCTCCGCGACGCCGCACTCCTTGCAGCCGAAGGCTCACCTTTTCTCAATTTGTGAATGCAGACTGGCGCGGGTTTCCGGGGATAGTTTCATCAACTGATTTTCGGTGATCAGGTTTCGGGAGTAAATTTGAAACCCCAAAAAGGCACTCGAACGTGAGAGACTGGCGAATATCTGGGCGATTTCCTTATTTCTCTTTCGGATTAGCTCGGAAATATCGAGATATCTTTCGTGAGGATCCTTTTCGCTATTCGCAGAGAGCGCTGCCAGATCATCAAGCGTCTTTTGCGAATACCGGGTGCGCGCGGACGGATAAAGCTCCCGGCTGAAAATCTTCTAATCAGATTCTTTCATTGTGCCTTAGGCGAGATGGGTTCCCAGAGTATTGGAGAGGGGTCGAGTCCATTCAACAATTGAGTGAACTTCGGAGTTCAATATCTCCCTTTCAGGCAATCTTGCCGATCTTGCGGCGATCTCAGTACCTTTTGGTTCAATTGCCGGTGCCTGATTCTTGGTGTTCGCCAAAAAATGAGGACTCGGACACCAGTATTTTAAACGGAGATCAAGGACATGATCCATGCTGCTTGAGTGAGGGATCAGTCATGGTCCTCGCCTTCCCTATTTCCCAACCACGAAAGAATGCGGCGCCAGAGGAGTTCCTGGCGTCTCTGATGGGTGGCTATCATTTCCTTCCACCGTTCATAGGTGGATTCATCCCACAAATTGAAGGTCGGAATCTTCATTCGTCGGGCGAGGTTCACGGCGGTGGCCGTGCCTCCTTTAACCCGGCCGCTCTCTTCGGGAGCCCACAAGAGGACGAAATCCACCGGGTCGTTCAGATGAAGACCAACCACCTGTTGGCAATTTCTGGCGTGAAGCTTACGAGCGGTAGATCCGCAAGCCGTCCAGTTTGGATGGCAAAAGGAGGCGAGTATCCGGGCGTCTTCAGGAGGATCGAAGAAAGGGGACGGGTGATTATTGAACCTTTTCCACGGAAGGAAGATTTCCTTCTTTCTGCCCCTCCGATCGCACCCATTTTCAAAGGCGGTGTCTGCTCCGGGGGCTCCTCCGCTCCGAAGAATCAAGCCGTAGTCGGCCAGCATCATGGCAATCTCGCCCATAAGGATCAGGACTGGACGCGGGGTGTTTCTGGAGCCAATACCCGCGTAGCAGGTCGAAATCCTGAACAATGCTTCAAGGGGCATCTCTTCCTGACAGCCCTGCGCAACTGTCACGGTTTCGGAGGTGGGAATAAAGGGATCGTCATTCATGGTCGGTCCGTCTGGGCGGTTAACAAAGCGACCACCTTGATTTCTCAAGGTGGTCGGGGAGTTAAGAGACCGCCAAAGACAGCCACGACGACCTTTAGCCGTGGCGCGAGGCCACAGCCTGGACATGCGTCGCCGTCTCCCCGACCTTTTTGAGGACGAGAAGACGGCATTGTTCCGGTCAATACCGAACCGCTTTGGCGGGGCTCTTACACCCCGATTCGACTATTGCCGAACACCCAAACATTACCGGTACAAGCGTTTGGAGTAAAGACCGGAAACCGCCGATTCTTCCCGTTCCAGCATGGAACGGAACACCGGCTTTGCCCGGACGTGTGTTCAATCGGGTCGACGCCCGAAGAGTCTACCCCGCTTGCGTGCGAACTCGATTCTGCCCTAAGATTGCTTCCAGCGACGACGCCAGCCGAAGGCGATGACGCCAGCCAAGCCAGGGAGCAGCAGGGTCGCCGCGTTCGGCTCGGGAATCACCATAAGCGTCAAATTATTCGCGCCCCAGATGGTTTCGAAAGAGAGGCCCTCAAACGTAAGGCCCTGAAACGCGGCGAACTCTCCCTCAATCGCTCCGAAGGTTAGAATCTCGAAAGTATCTCCTTGTTTCAAGGAAACGCCGTTCAATAGCGAAATGGAGAGGGTTCCATCCAGAGTGAGAAGACCGCCAACGTGGATGACGTCATACTCGCTTCCCTGAGTAAGCCCGCCAATTTCGACGGTGTAGCTGAAATCATCTCCAAAAACGACATCGCCTTCGAAGGTTTGACTGCCGGGGCTATGGCCGGGGCGGAGATCGCCGAGCAAAACCGAAGTTCCCGTACCGGTAATCGAACCGTTGCCGGAATAACTCCCATGGAAAACGGCCGTTGAATCAAGGGCGATTGCGATCGTGCCATCGTTCACGACGTCATCCAGGAAATTCACCCTGGACTGCCCGAGTACGGCGACCGAACCCGACGTGTTGTTGTAGAAATCTCCACCCCCAATACTGGCCGTACCGCTGACTTCAATCGTGCGCTGGTTGGTAAGCAAGTCATTGGCCCGGAGCGACCCGGAAAGCACAATCGTGCCGTCATTGGTGAAATATTCAAGGAACTCCATCGAACCGCGTACGTTGATATAGCCGATGGAATAGTTTCCGCCTCTTCGAAACACCATCGAATCCTCGCGTTCGATGGATACGTGACCGAAATTGTTCAACTGGTATTCGGAGGCGAAATCTCCGGTTAGGGAACCGGAGTTGGTGAATGCGCCGCCCTTGTCGCGAGGAGCGATGCTGCTTTCCCGGATCTCCAGGGCACCTGAGTTATCAATTTGATTGGCGATCAGAACAGCATTCTGGATGGAAGAGGCGCCCGAAAGATTTAACTGCTGAACCGACATGCTGGCGCCATCACGGAGGGAAAATACATCCTTGATTCTGGTTGTACTGGAACTCTTGTAGCTTGAACTTCCACCCGAAATCGAAAGGCTGCCCAGATTTTGAGTTTCTACTGCCGTGATGGAGCCTCCATTGGAAATGTTAATGTCCACCGAACCGGTAAGGTGACGGCTCGAAAGGCTGCTGCCCGGACCGGAAACAGTAAGTTGACCACCGTAGCTGAAATCAACACCTAGGACAGAAAGACTGCCTCCATCACTAATGGAGACCGATCTGGCATCGGTCAACCATTCGCCGATAAATTGGCTTCCAGCTCCGGAAACCGAGAGGTTTCCAATTGCGTTGTATCCAGTCGAGTTCAGTTGCGCTCCGGCGCTAAGCGAAACTTGGCCTCCATTGTTGGAGAGAGAAGAAACGCCAAGGCTTGTTCCTGCCCCGCTTACCACCAGGGATTGCCCCTGCATAAGCCCAAGGCCTCCCACGTCGCCCACGGCACCGGAGAGAAACTGGATGGACTTTACGCCGGAAACAGAATCGGCGCTTAAAATAGCGCCATTGCTGAATTGCAAGATACTTACGCCGGAGCCTTCACCTTGGATGGAACCTGCGGACACGATCGTTCCGGCGCCTTTTGCCGTAATTCCGCCGGATAGGCTGACGTCACCCAGAGAGGCCATTCCGCCATCTATGGTAAAAAATGCTTTCTGATTAATATAGGTAGAGGAGGTCGAAAATGTCCGCCCCTGGAGAAGAAAACTCGTGGACTGGCCTATGAAAAGGGAGGAGGCTCCGCCGGATGCTCGGAATTCCACACTCGCGAGCCGATCAAACACCGCGCTAGCACCATTGCTTGAAGGCAGGACGCCGCTGCTCCAGTTGACGGGATTGTCGAAATAGCTGTTTGTGCCTTCACCTGTCCAAGCAGACGCCATTGCCGATGAAGCAGCGGCAATGTTTAAGATGATAGTCGGAAGCATCTTAAACCAGTTTGTGCTTCGCGGGGGGCGTACTGCTTGCGCGCCCATCTGTAGTTTCCATCGATCCGTTTTGTTGGCCTTCCTTTTCATATTATTATCAAACCTTCGTTTTTGGGATGCTCCCTTCCTGGTGGAAAGAGGCTTTCTTCCTTCCGCCATGAATCTGGGTACGTTACACAACTTTGCCCGCTCTATAGTCAAGGTCAAAAGGGGAGGGCGCTGGCGGAACGTCCTCGCGATTGCCACGCAGTTGCGCGCGGTTTTTGAAGTGAATAGAAGCGAGAAGTAGCTCTGTAATGTTGGAAATTGAATAGCCCTGGAGTGTTATTGGAATCGGAGGAATTGAAAGATGGAGAAGGGGTAGCCAGCAATATTGCCTAAGGAACCACTGATTAAAGCGAGCTATGCCGTAAGCTTGTCATTTTGCGTCTTTCCAAGCCGATTTCGACAAATTCCTTCTTCATTGCTTCCATTATCTGATTGAAAATTCGCTGGGGTAACTTTTGAGCAGTAATCTACATGGTGCCATCTGCACTGCGAAGCATCAGTGTTTCCGCGACCGAGCTGCCTACGCATTCGAACGCTCAGGTGAAGCAATAGTCCATTCTGTTGGCCTGCTAATCTGAAGGTCCTGAAAGCGAACATCCCTTGAAAATCCAGTAGAGATGGCGAGCACCAAGGAAAGGGCCAGAGCTTCGCCCGATCGGATGCGTGACGGAAACGCAATCGATTTGGGGGACGGGTAGCCCGCTCTCGCCGAGAGCGCGGGATCGGCGAAGAGCCGCGTTTGACGCCCATCCCCGCAGGACGGGTTATCGGTGTTGGGATGAGGCCCTCATGAAGCTACGGGAGCCGATACCCGCGCTCGACGGCGCGAGCGGGCTACCGTGCTGCCGCACCAAGGCCCCCCCCCCTCGGCAGCCAGCGGACGGTGCTGGGCTGCCGTTAATCCGAGAGTCGTGAATTTCTACGCCTCCAGCAATTCCTGCATATAGCGAGGTTCGAAGTTCTCGATGAGGATCTTCACTTCGCCGTTTTTGAACATCCGCGCCTGGGTGACGTTGACCTCGGGGGTTTTGTGCGGGGCGAAGAGGATGTCGTCGTGGGTGGCGTTCATTTTGTTGGCGAAACGGTCCGGCGTCAGTTTGCCTCCCAGATGATCGCTACGGCCGGTGGCGACGTGGAGCGTGCCGAGCACCTTTTCATCCTGAATGTCGCGGCCTGAGACGGGGAGGACCTGCGTGCCGAAACCGAGCTCGCCGAGTTCGCCGGTCACGGGGTCGCTCTTCAGCTTGGCGTTGTGTGCCTCGATGGTTTTGGCGTCGCCGTTGATGAGCGTGGCTTCCACGATTCGCCCGCCGGTGACGCGCATCAGGCCGAGCGTGCCGTCTTCGTACTTCATCGGGAACTCGCCCTCCGCGCCTGCGGGGACGTAGTAGATTTCGCCCGCCGGGAGGTTGGCAACGTCGGGGCCGCCCCGGCAGAGGCCGTGGCTCTTCTGCGCCTCTTGCCCGGCGAGTTCGAGGCGCAGGGTGTGGCGGTGGCCTTCCACGTCAAAGTCGATCTCCACGGCGTCGGCCTTGGTCATCCCGAGGCGCAGTTTCTCCGCGTCGCGGCTCACCTCGTCGTAATTGACCGCGAGGCCGGAGCCGAGGATGATCGCGTTGACTCCGTGGAGCGTCGCCCCCCGGAAGCCGTACTTTTTCGCAAAAGCGGTCAGCGGCGCGGTGGCCGAATAGGTGGAGATGCAGAGGATGAGATCGTAGTTCGGGTAAATGTCCCGCTCAAGGGAGAGTTCCCGGCCATCCGGGGCAAAGGCTGCGTCCGGCAGGTCGAGATTGCTGCCGCCGGTGATTTCGTAGGCGTAGAAGTCGCCCCCGGTGAGCCCCATCTCTGCCATGCCGCCGTTTTTGAGGGTCTGGTAGAAATCCTCGTAAGCATGGCGCTGGATGGTCAGCGCAGGGTTCCGGAGGAAGCCGAAGTCCTTGACGTCCCGAGGATCGGCGAGATCGATCAAAATGCAGATCCGTTCACCGGCTTTTGGCGCAAAAACTGTTTTTAGGAGGCGCGTCAGGCTAAATGGAGGAAAATTACGGTGAGAAGAAGGCTGATTGGTGATTGTGTGCATGAGCTTCGTTCTGTTTTGATACGGAAAGACGACCGTTGCCGCTTGAGTCGCCTCGATCCTCAATTTAATAAACCTACCGGACCCCTTTCGCGCGGCTGCCAGGGAACCGTGACTTCAATTCGAAACTTTGAAACGATGATTTGGAAGACCAAAAATCGCGAATTCGACTTCCGCTCGCGCGGGGCGATCATGGGCATTCTCAACCTGACGCCCGATTCGTTCTCTGACGCGGGGTGTTTTGGTTCCCCTAAGGCCCCTGAGGCGGCCGTTGAACATGCCTTGCAGATGGAGGCCGAGGGGGCGGAAATCATCGACATTGGCGGGGAATCGACCCGCCCCGGCTCGGACCCCGTGTCGGAAGAGGAGGAACTCGCCCGGGTGATTCCGGTTCTGGAACTCCTCCAGGGTCGCCTGAAAGCCGCCATCTCGATCGACACGTACAAGCCCGCCGTGGCGCGCGCCGCCGTGGAACGGGGTGCGGAGATCGTCAACGACATCACGGCGCTCCGCGATCCCGAGATGCTCAAGGTTATTGCGGAGAGCGGTGCTGGGATTGTCCTGATGCACATGAAGGGTACCCCTAAAAATATGCAGGATGGTCCATGGTACGGCGACCTGATCCCGGAGGTAAGGGAGTTCCTCAGGCAAAGGTATTTGCGGGCAGTCGGGGCGGGCATTGCTGCCGAGTGCATCGCATTGGATCCGGGAATCGGTTTTGGAAAAACGCAGGCGCACAATCTGATGCTGCTGCGGCGGTTGGAAGACTTGCGGGCGGCAGAACGGCCCATCGTCCTCGGAGTTTCCCGGAAATCATTTCTTGGGAAGCTGACCGACAACAGCGATCCTGAGCAGCGGCTCTGGCCCACGGTGGCGATGACAAGCCTGGGTCGTGAACTGGGGGCGCAGGTGCTTCGGGTTCATGACGTGAAACCCAATGTGGAGGCGCTTCGAGTGGCCGACGCGATTCTTTCACCATGATTGCCGACGGATTGAGCCGCGTATTCGACTTCATCGCGGAGAGCTGGCGCTCTCCGCTGGAGATCGCGATTCTGACGGTCGTCATTTACTACAGCTACCTTTACTTCCGCGGCACGCGCGGGGCCAAGGTGCTGACCGGGCTTCTCGGGTTGTTGCTGACGTTCACGCTGATTTCGCAACTCCTTCAGTTGGAGGTCATTTACTGGTTGATCCGTTCGTTCACCGCCTTTCTCGCCATCGCCCTTGTCGTGATCTTTCAGCCGGAACTGCGGCGGGCGCTGGCGGCGCTCGGGAGCCAGCATGTTTTTGCAACGGTCACCCAGAACCGGGAAACCATCGAGCTCCTGACGGAGACCGCCTTCGAACTCTCCAACCGGCAGTTCGGCGCGCTGATCGCCCTTGAGCGCGACACCAATCTGCACCCGATGGCCGAGACCGGTGTGAAGGTCGATTCCGAGCTATCGCCGGAGTTGCTGGTGACTTTTTTCCATCCAAAAACGCCCCTCCACGACGGCGGCGTGATTATCCGTAACGACCGCGTGCTCGCGGCGGCCTGCGTTTTCCCGATCAGCCAGCGCCACGATCTGGATCGCAACCTTGGCTTGCGGCATCGTGCCGGACTCGGGATCACCGAAGAGAGCGATGCCATTACCATCGTCGTGAGCGAGGAGACGGGGATTGTTTCCATTTGCCACCGGGGTCGTGTCGAACGGAACTTCGACCCTGATAGTTTTAAGCGCCGTCTTGGCCAACTGCTGTTGCTCGAAAAGTATGAAGAATCTGATTCTGAACAATTGGGGGGCGAAGCTCGTCTCGCTGCTGATCGCGACAACCCTCTGGTTTCTCATAAAAAAGAACATCGATACAACGTCGAGGAGCTATAATCCTGCCCATTCTGATGTCATCCACCACTAATCCTTCCTCACTCCCCCGTAAAATCTTCGGCACCGATGGCGTGCGCGGCGTCGCCAATGTCGAGCCGGTAACGGCTGAAACGGCGCTCAAGCTTGGCCGTGCCGCCGCTCACATCATCACCACTCTGGCGCCACGCGCGCATCGCGACGGCGTGCGCCCCAAGATCGTCATCGGCAAAGACACGCGGATTTCCGGCTACATGCTGGAGAATGCGCTCGTCGCGGGGATCACCTCGCTCGGCGTCGATGTGCTCGTAATCGGGCCGCTGCCGACCCCCGGGGTCGCCTATATCACCCGTTCGCTGCGGGCCGACGCGGGGATTGTCCTGAGCGCCTCGCACAATCCTTACGAGGATAACGGGATCAAGTTTTTCCGGCATGACGGCTACAAGCTCGACGATGCCATCGAGGCGAAGATCGAGAACTTGGTTTTCAGCGGCGAGATCGAGTCGATCCGCCCCACCGCCGATAACATTGGCCGCGCCACGCGCATCGACGACGCCCTGGGCCGCTACATCGAGTACGCCAAGGCGAGCTTCCCCCGAGGATTGACGCTCGAGGGGATGAAGGTCGTCCTCGATTGCGCCAACGGAGCCGCTTACAAATCTAGCCCGTGCATTCTTCGCGAGTTGGGGGCCGATCTGATCGTGGCTCACAATGCGCCAAACGGTCGTAACATCAACGCGAACTGCGGCAGCACGCACCCCGAGGAGATCGCCCGGCTCGTCAAGGAAACCGGCGCGCGCGTTGGAATCAGCCACGACGGCGACGCGGATCGCGTCCTGTTGTGCGATGAAAGTGGCGAAGTCGTGGACGGGGATGAGATTATGGCGATCGCCGCGCTCGACCTGCTTCGGCAGGGGCGGCTGATCAGCAACACGCTGGTCGCCACGATCATGAGCAACTTCGGCCTCGACGAAACGCTTTCCAGCGCCGGGGGGCGGGTTATCCGCACGAAGGTTGGCGACCGTTACGTGATCGAAGAAATGATGCGCGGCGGTTACAATGTCGGCGGCGAACAGAGCGGCCACATGATCTTCAACGATTATTCGACCACCGGCGACGGGATCGTGAGCGCGCTTCAGATCCTCCGGATCATGACCGAAACGGGCGTCCCGCTCAGCGAACTCAAGAAGTGCCTGCGGAAGTACCCGCAAGCGCAACGGAATCTCAAAGTTCGCGAGAAGCGTCCCTTGGAGCAGCTTCCCGAAGTACTCGCGCTGGTCAAAGAGGCGGAAGCCTCACTCAAGGGGGCAGGTCGCGTGCTGCTTCGCTACTCGGGGACGGAGCCGAAGATCCGGCTTCTGATCGAGGGGCGCGACGACACGCACATTTCCGCGCACGCGGACAGGATCGCCGGGGCGATCCTTGAAAAGATCGGCGTATGAATCTCTTCCTGACAGGGACCGATACCGGCGTGGGCAAAACCCACGTCGCGTCGCTTCTCGTCCGTGCCTTGCGCCGGGCGGGGTTTGACACCGCGCCGATGAAGCCGATCTGCGCGGGTGACCGGGAGGACGCGGAGGTGCTGCACCGCGCCTGCGACGGCGAGGAGCCGCTCAACGTGATCAACCCGGTCTGGTTTCGAACCCCGGCGGCTCCCTATACCGCCGCGATGGTGGAGAACCGTCCGGTCGATCTGGCCCTGATTCGGGAGGTGTTCCAATCCCTCCGGGCGCGGCATCGTTCGCTCATCGTCGAAGGGGTGGGGGGATGGCTCGTGCCGATCGAGCGCGATTTTTTCGTGGCCGACCTCGCGGCGGAGTTTGCCCTCCCCGTGGCGGTCGTGGTGAAAAACAGGCTCGGCGCGATCAATCACACGCTCCTAACCGTGCGCGACATCGAGCGGCGCGGGATTCCCTTTGCCGGGTTCATTTTCAACGAAACGGAGCCCGCAGGGGATGTCGCTGGGGCGACGAACAGAGAAATGCTCTCAAACCTCCTGGGACGGCCACCGCTTCTGGTGATCGAGCCGGGACAGACGGAGTTGGATCTGGCGGTGGGGTAGGGGGACGCCTTGGGAATCCCGTAAGCGGACGAACCGAAGATTCGAAGACAAGGGCGTTCCCAATCTGGAGATTGGGAACGAGGGGTGAGCTTTTGCCGCGCCTCCGGCGCGCATTCCGCAATCCGATTTCTGCAAAAAAACAGCCACTGCCCGCAGAATCCGCGAAGCAGTGGCTGTTTGTAGGGGGCGCAGCTAAATGCGCGAAATTTTTTGGACGCTAGGAGCTGAAGCGGAACTTCATCTTCATGCGCTTGGCGTTGGCTTTGGCTTTGCGCTTGGTCTTTTGCGTCGGGGTTTCGAAGGCGCGCAGACGGCGAACTTCTTCCATCACCCCTTCGGAATCGAGCTTGTTCTTCAAACGCTTCAATGCGCGGTCGATGGGTTCCCCTTTGCGAACGACAACTTCTGGCATGGTTTTCTCCTTTTCGGTCCTGGTCTAAAAGACGGTTAAGTCGGGCTAAATTTTTTAATTTTTTTTCAGATCCTCGAGTGGTGGCTCTCGAATTTCTTCAGACGCGGCTGCTGTAAATACTGGGCCAGCGCGAAGGGGAATCCTAGGGGGTGATCGCCGGTTGTCAATGAGAGGATTTCATTTTTTCTTCTACGGGATTCGGAGCGGCAATGGAGATTGCGCCTCTCTGAAGAGGGGAAGGGCCTAGGGAGGCGAGAGGAATTAAGGGAGCCCCGCAAACTCCGGGGCTTCCGGGAGAGTTGACGCTCCTCTTCCCTCCGCGTAGGCTCCCGGGGTTTCAGCATGTTTCGGTTGACCCATCGCGAGGCGATTCTCGTGGGCGCAGTGTTGATTTCGATTACGATCGGAATAACAGTGCGCTGGTTCCGGCATCCAGGGGAGGGCCCTGGGCTCTCACGGAAGGTGGGGGCGGCGGGAGAGGTGCGGAAGCACGCCTCGGGTGACGGAACGCGTTGAAATCCAAATTATTATGCAGAAAATCGGTTTCGCGGAAGCCTTGGATCAGATTGTCGCCGAAGACAGACGCTTCGATAAAGAGGCGTATCTCTTCCTGCGGGACGCTCTCGATTTCACCATCAAAAGTCGGAAGAAACAGAAGTCCGATCTCTCCCGGCATGTCACGGGGCCGGAATTGCTCGAAGGAGTGCGCCAGTTTGCGATTCAGGAGTTCGGCCCGATGGTGCCCACGGTCTTCGATACCTGGGGCGTCAAGGAATGCACCGATGTCGGGCATATGGTTTTCAACCTCATCAACGCGGGGATCTTTGGTAAAACGGAGACCGACAGCATCGAGGATTTCAAGAACTGCTACGATTTCCACGAAGCCTTCGTGAAGCCTTACCTGCCTGAAAAGCCGGTGTTGGCCGTGGTCCCTGCTTCGCTCCCCACCCGTGCGCCCAAGCGCAAGAGCGTCGCCGCCAAGAGCGACGGCAAAGAAGGGTAGGACGTAGGTTTTTCTGTTTTTTGCCTTATGAAAGGCATCTCTGCGGCGCTCGCGACCGTTTTTTTCCTCATGCCGACTTTATCCGAAGCTCAAAAAGCCAAGCCTGAACTTTCCGCTGCCGCCTCCGGCATTTTCCCCGCCACGACCGCGCGGCAATGGACGTTGCCCAATGGGCTTGTGGTGATCGTGCAGGAAGATCACTCCGCGCCGGTAGCCAGCGTGCAGGCGTGGTGCGAGACGGGGTCGATCACCGAGGATAAACAGCTCGGCGCGGGGCTCTCCCATATTTTGGAGCACATGCTCTTTAAGGGGACGACCACGCGCCAACCGAACGAGATCGCGCAGTCGGTGCAGGATCTCGGCGGTTACATCAACGCCTATACCTCGTTTGAGCGGACGGTCTACTGGATCGATCTCCCCTCCAAGGGCACCGCGACGGCGATCGATATTCTTGCCGACGCGATGATGAACTCCACGCTCCCGGCGGAAGAATACGTCAAGGAGCAGGAGGTGATCCGTCGCGAGTTCGCCATGGGCGAGGATGACCCGGACCGGGTGAGCTCGCGCAAACTTTTTGCCACCGCGTACCGCGAGCACCCTTACCGTTATCCGGTCATCGGGCATCTGGACGTCTACAACACGCTGACGCGCGACGATGTGATGGCCTATTACAAGGCCCGGTACGTGCCGAATAACCTCTTTTTTGTCGTGGTCGGCGATGTCAACGCCGAGGAGGTCTACAAACAGATCGCGACCTATTTCGAGAAATATCCCCGGCAGGCCATTGCTCCGGTTTATATTCCGCAGGAGCCGATGCAACTCGGCCGCCGCGAAGAGCATCGGGAGTTTCCGACGGAGCTGACCCGGCTCGACATGGCGTGGCACATCCCGGAGGTCACCCATCCCGACGTGCCCGCGCTGGATCTTCTCGCGCTCGTGCTGGGGGGCGGGCGCTCCAGCCGCCTTTATCGCAAGCTGCGTGAAGAGGAGGGCTCCGCCCATGCCATTCACGCCTGGTGTTATACCCCGGGGCAGCCTGGGCTTTTCGGCGTCGATGCGACCCTTGACCCCGATAAACGGGAGACCGTCCAAAAAGGGGTGCTGGCGATCCTGGAAGAGTTGAAACGCGACGGCATCACGCCGGAGGAACTCGCCAAGGCGAAGAAGCAGACTCTCGCCGGACATCTCAGCGGCCTCGCCACCACGCGCGGCAAGGCGTCCGATCTCGGGACGAACTGGATGCTGATCCGTAACCTCGACTTCACCCGCGATTATCTTGAAGCGGTGCAGAAAGTGACGGTGGCCGATATCACCCGCGTTTTGCAGACTTACTTTGAAGATCGCAACCTGACGGTCTCCTCCTTGAACCCGGTCGGTTCGCTGGCGGCGGCGGCCCAGGAAGCGGCACCGCTGGCGGCGGGGGAGATCCAGAAGTTCACGCTTTCCAACGGCCTCCGGCTTCTCGTTCGCGAAGATGCCCGGTTGCCGCTCGTTTCCATGGTAGCGACCTTCAAGGCCGGGCTGCTGGTGGAGAACACGGAATCCAACGGCATCACCAAGCTTTTTTCGAGGACGCTCCTCAAGGGGACGAAAACCCGTAGCGCTGAACAGATCGCCGAGGAAATCGAATCGCTCGGCGGCGGGATCGGCGCGGAGGCGGGGAACAACTCGTTCAACATTTCGGTGAAGGTCATGGAGCCCGATCTGGCCACCGGGCTGGAGATTCTGGCGGATGTGCTTCGCAATCCGGCGTTCCCGGAAAAGGCGATTGCCCGCGAGAAGGAAGCGCAGCTTGCCTCCATCAAGGCCGAGGAGGAGGAGATGACGACGATGGCGCGTAACCTCCTGAGGCGCAATCTCTACCCGGGGCATCCCTATGGCTTGCGCGGCAATGGATCGGTGGAAAGCGTCAAGGCGCTGGACCGCGATCAACTCGCCGCTTTTCATCAGCAATATGTCGCGGGAAGCAATGGGGTCATCGCTGTCTTCGGCGATGTGAAGGCCGCCGAGGTCAAGGCGCTGGTGGAGAAGGCCCTTGGTAATCTCCCCAAGGGAGAGCCCGCGCTCGCGAAGTTGCCGCAACCGGCGCCGCTTACCGAGGCGAAAAGTGTCGAGGAATTCAAAGACAAGGCGCAGGCGATTGTGATGATCGGCTATCGGGGCACCGATCTTTATAGCCCGGATCGTCTTGCCCTCGAGTTGATCGACGAAGCGAGCAGTGATCTCGGTTCGCGCTTCTTCATCCGCATCCGCGAAAAACTGGGGTTGGCCTATTTTGTCGGCACGAGCCAGTTGGCGGGGTTGGTTCCCGGGCCGTTTGTTTTCTATTTGGGCACCGCGCCCGCGAAGGTGGAAGCGGTCAAGGCCGAGTTCCTCGATGAGATCAGCCAGCTGGCCAAGGAAGGGCTGACGGTGGACGAGCTTCGCCGCGCGAAAGAAAAGCTGCTCGGGCAGCAGGAAATTCGCAATCAAAGCAACGATGCCTTTGCGCACGCTTGCGCCCTTGATGAGCTTTACGGGCTGGGCTTCGATGACTACCGACGCCTGCGGACGCGGATCGAGGCGATCACGCTGAAGGAAGTGAAGGCGGTCGCGCAAAAATACTTTGCGGACACGCCTTCCATCCTGGCCGTGGTACGGCCCGAGTCGAAGGACGGGAAGTAGCGAGACTGGCGTAGCGCGCAAATCAGAGGGGTGCGGCAGCACCGGTAGCCCGCTCGCGCCGCCGAGCGCGGGGTTTGGCTCCCGTGGCTTCATGGGACCGCCCCGACAAGCAGCAGCCCGTCCTGCGGGGATGGACGCCAAACGCGACTCGTCAATCGATCCCGCGCTCTCGGCGAGAGCGGACTACCTTGCCGCTGCACCCGATGCGTCTGCCCTGTGCAATGCCGCTTCCAACTTTCGAGTTGGGGTGGTACATTCTGCAAGGGAGGCGATGCGCAAGTCCAAAGCAGCTTTTGGGTTGGGCTTCGTAATTCCAAAACACTTTTTCCCGCTGAACCTCTATGAGCACCCCCGCCAGCACCATCATTGCTCAACGCATTCTTGCGCTGATGCGTTCACCGCGTTACCAACCGCTCGATAAAGTCGAGATCAGCAAGAAGCTCAAGCTAGGTTTGGACGACCGGAGCCTTCTTCGCGGCATTCTCAAGGAACTCGAACAACGCGGCGAGATCGCCCGCGTTCGCAAAGATCGCTATGTGCTTCCCGAAGAGGCGCAGCTGGTCACAGGGGTGATCCAGATTCACGCCAACGGCAACGCGCATCTCTTGAGTGAACGCAAGGGGCAGCCCGATCTCTATATCGCCGGAGAGAACACCTGGACGGCGATGCCCAATGACACCGTGGTCGCCCGCATTATTCATGAAGGGATGGAAGGTGTCGAAACCTTGCGGGGCCGCCGCCGTCCTGCGCCCGGAGAGCGGCGGGAGGGGCGTGTCATTCGCATTCTCAAGCGTGCCACCGACACCATCGTCGGCACGCTCCAGACGACAAAGAAATTCCATTACGTCATCCCCGACGATCCCCGGTTCATCCACGATGTCTATGTGCATCCCGGTGAGTCGCCGCTGCCTGCACCGCCGCGCGTGGGAGACAAAGTAGTGGTTCGGCTCGATGAATGGACCTCGCGCCACATCAATCCCGAAGGCGCGATTATCGAAGTCCTCGGGCCGGCTTCGGCTCCCGGCGTGGATATGCTATCCATCGTCCGCAAGCACCATCTCCCCGTCGAGTTTCCCTCCGAGGTGGTGAAGGAGGCGCACGGGGTTTCGGAGGCGGTGCCGCCTCATGAGATCGCGCGGCGTGAAGATCTGCGCGGGGAATTGATCTATACGATCGACCCCGATGACGCGCGCGATTTCGACGACGCGATCCAGGTGGAAAAGACTAGCGATGGATGGCGGGTCGGTGTGCATATCGCCGACGTTTCTCACTATGTTCAGCCGGGGACAGCGCTCGACAAGGAAGCGTTCCAGCGTGGTAATAGCGTCTACCTCGCGGACCGCGTGATCCCGATGCTTCCCGAGCGGCTGAGCAACGGCATCTGTTCATTAAAGCCGACTGTGGATCGCCTGACCCGCTCCGCCTTCATTGAGTTCAGCCGCAATGGCAAGATGAAGAAGGCAAGGTTCTCCAAGAGCGTGATCCGGAGCGTCGCGCGGCTGACATACAAACAGGCCTACGCGATTCTCACCGGCAAAACGCCCGAGCCGCTGCCCGCGACGGTGCCGGATCGCACGGAGGTCATTCCGACCGCCGTGGTGGAGAATATCAAGCTCGCGTGGGAATTGGCGTCGATCCTGCGGAAGAACCGCTTTCAATCCGGGTCGCTTGATCTCGACTTCCCGGAGGTCAAAGTCTGGCTCAACGAACAGGGAACCCCGGTCAAGCTGGAGAAGATTGAGAACGATATCTCGCACCAGCTCATCGAGGAGTTCATGCTCGTTGCCAATGAAGCGGTGGCCAAGGAAACGCGGTCGCGCAACTACCCTTCGGTCTACCGCGTCCATGAGGACCCGGCGGAGGAGAAGTTGGCGGAATTTCGCGAGCTGGTGAGGAACTACGACTATAAGGTCGGCGATCTCAAACAGCGCGCCGAGTTGGCGCGGCTACTGGAAGCGATCAAGGGCCAGCCCGAAGAGTACGCGTTGAAGATCGCATTTCTAAAGAGCCTCAAGCGAGCGGCGTACGGCGTCGAGCCGCTGGGCCACTTTGGGTTGTCGAAGGTTAACTATACTCATTTCACCAGCCCGATCCGACGGTATGCGGATCTCGTCGTGCACCGGGTGGTGGGCCATATCGGCGAAGCGCGTCAGCGGATCGCGGCGGCGGATCTCCCTTCGGTAACCGCGCATATTTCGCAGACGGAGAGAACGGCGGAAGAGGCCGAGCGCGAATCGGTGAAGCTCAAGAAGATCGAATATTTCTCCCTCGCCGCCGCGCGGCAGGACGAGTTTGAAGCGGTGATTCTCGATGTTCGCAACTATGGGTTAGTGATCGAATTGCCGGAGTATCTGATCTCCGGGCTGGTGCATGTCTCCGCGCTCTCGGGTGACTTCTATATGTTCGATCCTGTCCGCTTCCGTTTTGTCGGGCGGAAGACGCACAAGGTTTACGCCGTTGGGGAACGCCTCCGTGTGGCGGTGCTCAAGGTTGATGTCTATAAACAGCAGATCGACTTCAAGCCTGCGCCGGAGAAAGAGGGACGTGGAGTGAGAACGCCGAAAGCGGGTGGAGAGCTAAAAGGGGCGAAAGGTTTCAAGGGCAGGAGAGAAGATCGTGCCGGGATGAAAAAGAGGCGGCGGGGATGAAACGAGATACGGTGATTTCCCGTGGATGCAGGCGAGACTGGATTGGGTGAAGGGACTCACGGGGTGAGTCCGCCTGGAGTTTTCCACTGAGTTCGAAGGGGGGGCCTGCGCACGAAAGCTGCGGAAAACCGCAGCACTCCAAGACGCTGCCGCGTTCCGTCGTGCGCCATGCAGGCGCGAGAGCGCCTTGGAGTGCGGCGCCCCCGCCGCTTTGGCGTTTGGCGCGCGCCCTTCCCTCAAGCTGCCTGCCATCTTTTCGCCTCCGAATGAGCGGCCTGCTGAAACGGCACGGTTGACATCCTACTAATAATTCAGTACCTACTGAGTTATTAGTATGAAGCCGTCTGAACTTGAGATGCAGATTCTTGTGGTCTTGTGGGAGCGTGGTCCGTCGACGGCAAGGGAGGTGTTGGAGAATATGCCCGATCAGAAGGAACGGGCTTACACCAGCATTCTTTCGATCCTTCAAATCATGGATCGAAAGGGGCTGGTCAAACGAAAGAGGGAAGGGCTGACGGATCGTTGGAGACCGGCCAATCCAAAGCAAAGCGTCCTTGGGCAGTATCTTGGAGAGATGGTTCAGAAGGTGTTTGGCGGCAAGCCTTCGGCGGTGTTCATGCAGCTTTTGGAATCGGGCGATGTTAGCGAAGCGGAGCTTTCCGAGATCGAACGGATGATCCGGGTACACAAAAGGAGGGCCAAGGAATGAATCCGCTATCCGCGTCATTGCTGCATTCGATCTGGCAGGGCGGATTGGCATGGCTGGTTGTATTTTTTCTTCTTCGATTCATTCCGGCGCGAGCCTCGAATGCGCGATACCGGTTGGCACTTGGAGCGGTTTGCCTGGTGACGACCGCATGGTTTGCGACTTGGACTTTGTTGGAAAGGGAAGTTGCCCAAGAACGGAAATCTGAATTGAAAAGGGAGTCGCCCGCTTTGAACGCTTCCGGCGGTATTCATGCGGACTTGCAGGCGACGGTCCAACCCGCATCCGTTTCGTCCCTATCCGTATCTCGCACCGCCTTTCCGTGGCAAAGCGGGTTATTGATGGTGTGGCAGGCGGGCGTGGCGATCGGCTTTTGGCGGATTGCCACTTCGGTTGCTTCCGCGCGGAAATTCCACCGGGAAGCCAGGCTGGTGAAAGATCCGGATTGGGTCATGGAATTGGACAAGGTCTGTGCGGCTTATGGAACGCGGATGACGATCCGGCTCAAAACCTGCCACCGCGTTCTTTCTCCCGTGGTCGTTGGAATAGCGCGGCCTGTCATTCTGTTGCCTGCCTCTCTTGTGACGGGCGTTTCTCCCGAGGTGTTGCGCGCGGCGTTGGCGCACGAAGTGGCGCATGTGGTCCGGTGGGATCTCCTGATCAACCTGCTGCAAATGGGCACCGAGGCATTGCTCTTCTTCAACCCTTTCGTCTGGGCGCTCAATCGAACCGTGCGTCGCGAACGGGAAGCCTGCTGCGATGCGATGGCTAGTCATTTTTGCAGCGATCCCGCCGTTTATGCAGAGGCGCTGATCTGGTGGACTCGCAACGCCGGAGGAGAGGCTGTCGGGGCCGCAATGGCGATAAGCGGAGATGGAAAGAAGTCGCGGAGCGGGTTGCGCGACCGGGTGATGCGGCTTCTGAACCCGGGCCATATTCCACGCACTCCGGCGGGTTGGCTCGGCGCGGGAGCCGTCGCCTGTCTCGTGGCGCTGTTTTTCGTGGCGGCAGGGCAGGGCGTGCGGTTCGCCGTCAAGCAGTTAACCGCCAAGGAGCGCGTGGAGATGATTCAGCGCCTTGCGGCTCCGTTCATGCGGCAGATCGGGGTTTATCAAAATCCTTCGCAAGAGCGGCAGGAAATGCGTCGCTTCTCCGGCACCATCGTGGACGAGATGGGAAAACCGGTGCCGCGCGCCGTTTGGAGAATGCTTCCCGTCTCGAATTCGACCACCGCGCGTGGAGAAACCCTGGCCGATGGAAGGTTCGAGGGTGAGCTGCCCAATGGATTGCTGCGGTTCTATGTCACAGCCGAGGAATTTGCGTTCGCGTCGGAAATCTTTGAACTGACAAGATCGTCGGAGAATGTTTCCGTCGTGCTCAAACGCGGCATCGTTTATGCGGTGCGTTGTGTGGATACGGAGTCGAGGCCGATTCACGGCGCGGAAGTGGCGATCTCTTATGGATGGAGCATTTCGGAGCAGCGCTCGACGACTGACGCTGACGGCCTTGCTCATTTCAAGCATCAACCCGAACGCTGGTTCGGAGAGCTTCGCATCTCCGCGCCGGGATACCAGACGGCCCGCATTGAGAGATTTCTGGTGAGGTCGCAAACAGAACCGCCTCAGTTTGCGCTTAAAAGAACAGCGCCATTTGTGCTGACCGTCATCGACGAACTCGACGGGACTCCTCTCAAGGACGTTACTCTTCGGATCAACGAGGCGTGGCCCAATAACGCCGGGCTCGCATGGCCAAAATGGAACTACACTGGATTGCGGACCGATGCCGGGGGGCAGGCGACGCTGGATGGGCTGGATCCGAAAGTGATTTATGGAATGCAGGCGGAAGCTTCGATCCGCGACGAGACGGGCGCGTCATTCCGTCGTGGGGCGCTATTTCGGATCAGCCCCGGCAAGGAAAACAGCCTGACGTTGCGATTGCCTCGCGAGCGGCGGTTGAAACTCAAGATCATCAATCTGGACGTTCCCGAAAAGGAGATCACGGTTCAGTATGGTCAAAGAACGTCCGAGAACGGCTCAGATTCAGCGCGTGTGACAATGCCCATCGCCGAGGGTATCGCTGAGGTTGAACTGCGCGGGCTCCGCCCCTTGCCAGTGGATATTTATATGTTGGGCCTTTGGAGTCACTCGCCTGAACTCAGTGCAGAAACCACGGAGTTCACGATCGACTATGCAAAAATCAAGCCGCCCGCGAAGGTGAAGGTCGTTCTCAATCTGGATACCGGACGAGGCGGCGCGGCCCCCACGGGAAGTTTCTGGCTCAACTGGGCACTGCCGGGAAAGACGGAAGCGTGGAGAGGTTTTGACGTGCCCATCAAAGAGGGTAAGGCGGAATTCGAGCTTCCGGGGACTGCTCTCTTTCGGCTGAACAATTCAACGTTGCTTGGGGGCAAGATTGATGAAAAAGCCGAGTATCAGGCCACGACAGACCCCACCGTTCTGACGATTCCCGTTAAGCCCGCAGGAATGATACGGGTGAAAGTTCTGGAGAAAAATGGAGAGCTGGCGCAATCCGTCTTTGTCTGGGGGCGACGGAAAGGGGACAGCGAGTGGGACCGCATCGAGATCAAGAACGGGGCATCTCCGGAGGATGCGAGGGAATGGTATCTTTCCAAACCGATCGAGTTTGGTGGAAGGGGTTATCAGGTCGTCGCTTCTTGCTGGAACCGTTTCGTCATCAGCCAGCCTGTCAGAATCAATGCCCGCAATCCCGTCAGCGATGTCATTCTGACGCTGCCCGAGCCAAGAAAGTACGAGATCCTTGTGGTGGGTGAAGACGGGCGACCGGCCTCGGGGATCAGCCTTTCAACATCGATCTTCAAGGATGGTTTTGAGCGGATCGCGGGCGATCATTCCCTTCAAACGGATGCCAGTGGCCGCGTCACATTGTGGGTCGGAGGCGATGAACCGGGGGAACGCTTCTTTCTTCGACCGGAGAGCGGCGGTTATCTTCGCGCTGAAACGCCGGTTGAATTTTCGAGCGGGAAGCCGGTGGTCCTCAAAAATGGAAAGCGGGTTGCCGGGCGGATCCTCGATAAATCCACCGGGGCGGGAATCCCCGGCGTCCGGTTGAACTGGACCATCGACAATAGTGGAGTTTCGAGCCCTGAACTCACGACCGATCAGGAAGGCCGGTTCGAGTTTGTCGATGCTCCTGCACAGCAAGTCTTTCTCATGGTTCGTTATCCCCACGGAAAGGAAATCGTCGGTGGTCACAAATCCCTCTACGTCATGCCGGGAGAAGACGAGGCGGCCATTTATTTCGAAGACGCCCCCTCGCAACGATGACTAAGCGGCTTGCGGTCTGGCTTGGCGCCTGGCCGTCCCGCACAATCCCGCACAACTCAGCCATCGATTTTTCCTTGTTTACGGTTCTCGTGAACTGTGAGAAAGTTCGCGGCTTTCCCGTGCTCTCTTTGTCAAATCAACATTTCGATAAACCCCTTCCCGGTCGGCGGAAGAATGGCGCGGCGACTTTTCCCGAAACGAGATGATTGGTTCTCCCCGGATGTAGAGCTTTTTCATGGACCACGTTATCGCCAAACAAGAATTTCAGGTTGAACGGAAGCATCTTACCGTCGAGTTCCGCGAGAATGATCGCGGACAATTTTTGCGGATCTGCGAAGAAGCGCATGGAAGGCGCAACACCATCATCATCCCCAGCACGGGGATTGGCGACTTTACCGGAGCCATCACCAAAGTGCTGACGGAAGCACAAAATCTCACACCGGCTTAGACAAAGGCCGGACCCTCGAAACCACGAAATATTATGCCCAAAAAAACGAAGTCAGCCCCTAAGGCCGTGAAGGCTCTTAAGGCGGCTCCCAAGAAGGTCGCCTCGAAGAAGGCGGCACCAGCAAAGGCTGTGAAACCGGCCGCCAAAGCGGCTCCCGCCAAAAAAGCTCCGGCCGCCAAAGCGGCGAAGGCCGTGAAGCCGGTGAAGGCTGTCAAAGCGGTAAAGGCAGTCAAGCCTGTGAAGCCAGCAGCCAAGCCCGCAGCCAAAGCCGTGAAGCCAGCTACCAAGGCAGTCAAAGCGGTCAAAGCCGCCAAGCCGGTCGCCAAGCCAGCAGCCAAGCCGACTGCCCGCAAGAATAAGTACGTTTACACCTGGGGCGCAGGCAAGGCCGACGGGAACGGAACGATGAAGGCGCTGCTCGGCGGCAAGGGCGCGAACCTCGCCGAGATGACCCGCATCAACCTGCCGGTGCCTCCCGGGTTCACCATCACCACGGAAGTCTGCACCTATTTCTACGACAACAAGCGCACCTATCCCCAGGAACTCCAGGGGCAGGTGGAAGCCGGCGTCAAGAACATGGAGAAGATCATGGGGACGAAGTTCGGCGACACCTCCAAGATGCCGCTGCTCGTCGCTGTCCGCTCCGGCGCGCGCGATTCGATGCCCGGCATGATGGACACGATTCTCAACCTCGGTCTCAATGACGAGACGGTGCAGGCGGTTGCCGCCGCCACCAAGAACGAGCGTTTCGCCTGGGATTGCTACCGCCGGTTCATCCAGATGTACGGCGACGTCGTTCTCGGCGTGCAGAAGCTCCCGAGCGAAGATCACGAACCGTTCGAAACGGTGATCGAGCACCTTAAGGACGAACGCTACGGCAACCACGAACTCTCCGACGCGCAGCTGAGCGCCGACGACTTCCGCGAACTCGTCGCCCGATTCAAGAAGCTCGTTAAGGAGCGTACCGGCAAGGACTTCCCGAACGACCCGTGGGCGCAGCTCAAGGGCGCGGTGGGTGCCGTGTTCGGCTCCTGGATGAACGATCGCGCGATCGTCTACCGCCGCAAGTACGGCATCCCGCACGAGTGGGGCACGGCCGTCAACGTGCAGGCGATGGTGTTCGGCAACACCGGCGAAAACTCCGGTTCCGGCGTCGCCTTCACGCGTGACCCGGCCACCGGCGAGAAGGTGTTCTACGGAGAATTCCTCATCAACGCGCAGGGCGAAGACGTGGTGGCGGGCGTTCGCACGCCGGAGCCCGTCGCCGACCTTAAGAAGCAGCTCCCGAAGGCTTACGCCGAGCTCGACCGCATCCGCAAGACCTTGGAGACCCACTTCAAGGACGTGCAGGACTTCGAGTTCACCATTCAGGACGGCACTGTCTTCATGCTCCAGACCCGCAACGGAAAGCGCACCGGCGTCGCCGCCGTCCGCTTCGCTGTCGAGATGGTCAAGGAGAAGCTCATCGACTGGAAGACCGCCGTGCATCGCGTCCCGGCTGACCAGCTTGAGCAGGTGCTCGCGCCGATCTTCGATCGCACCGCCGTCAAGAACAGCAAGGTGATCGCCACCGGCCTGCCTGCGGGCCCGGGCGCGGCCACCGGCAAGATCTATGTGAACGCCGACCGCGCGGCTGCCGCTGCGGCCAAGGGCGAGAAAGTGCTCCTCGTTCGCGTGGAGACTTCCCCGGAAGATCTCCGTGGCATGATCGCCGCCGAAGGCATCCTCACCGCTCGCGGCGGGGTCTCCTCGCACGCGGCGCTCGTCGCCCGTCAGATGGGCAAAGTCTGCGTCTGCGGCGCTGCGGCCATCGTGGTCGACTACACTGCCCGGACAATGACCGTGGACGGCCAGGTGTTCCGCGAAGGCGAGGACTACCTCTCCATCGACGGCACCAGCGGCGCGGTTTACGCCGGCGAACTCAAGACGGCGGCCTCGGAAGTCATCCAGGGCCTCATCGAGAACGACGCCATTGCCAAGAAGGGCGGCACCTACAAGAACTTCGTCCAGCTCATGGACTGGTGCGCGAAAGCCACCAAGCTCCAGGTCCGCACGAACGCCGACACGCCGGAACAGGTCGAGAACGCAATCGCCTTCGGCGCGAGCGGCATCGGCCTCACCCGCACGGAGCACATGTTCTTCGAGGGCGAGCGCATCGACGTGGTCCGCGAGATGATCCTCGCCGACAAGGACGACGACCGGAAGGCGGCGGTCAAACGCCTCCTGCCGTTCCAGAAGGGCGACTTCGTGGGCATCTTCAAGGCGCTCAAAGGCCTGCCTGCCACGATCCGCCTGCTCGATCCGCCCTTGCATGAATTCCTGCCCAACGACCACGCCGCCCAGAGCGCGCTGGCCGAGAAGCTGGGAGTGCCCGCCGAGAAGATCGCCAAGCGCGTTCACGAGCTGCATGAAATGAACCCGATGCTCGGCCACCGTGGCTGCCGTCTTGGGATCTCGTTCCCCGAGATCACCGAGATGCAGGCGCGCGCCATCTTCGAGGCCGCCGCCGAAGTGCAGAAGAGCGGCGTGAAGGTGAACCCCGAGGTGATGATCCCGCTCGTCGGCTTCAAGAAGGAGCTCGATATTCAGGTGGAGATCGTCCGCCGCGTGGCTGACGAAGTGCAGAAGGAACAGAAGGTGAAGATCAAGTACCTCGTCGGTACGATGATCGAAGTGCCTCGTGGCGCGCTCACGGCGGACGAAATCGCCGGGACCGCCGAGTTCTTCAGCTTCGGCACCAACGACCTCACGCAGACCGCGCTGGGCATGAGCCGCGACGACTCGGGCTCGTTCCTGCCGCACTATGCGGAACTGGAAATCGTGAAGAAGAACCCCTTCGCCACGATCGACCAGACCGGCGTCGGCCAGCTCATGGAGATCGCCTCCGAGAAGGGCCGCAAGGCCCGCCCCGGCATCAAGCTGGGCATCTGCGGCGAACATGGCGGCGATCCCGATTCCGTCAAGTTCTGCCACAAGCTGGGCCTCACCTACGTGAGCTGCTCGCCTTACCGTGTGCCCGTCGCGCGCCTCGCGGCAGCCCAGGCGGCACTTGCCTAGTGATCCAGCGGGAATGTAACCAGGCTACAGACTAGCTAAGATTCCCATCAGAAGGGGTCGTTCGGACTTTGGTCCGGGCGGCCCCTTTATTTCTTTCTTTCTCGGCGGCAGGGATAATAGTACCGGTACAGTGACTGTTAAGAGCGGCACCTTGAGCTCGAAGGTGCATAACGATCGGCGATTATGGAAAAGGGGCACTTACCGTCAATGGGGGATATGTTTCCTCTACCGGTTCCATTTATGTTGGAACCACAACGAGCGGCTCGGGGAGGCTGGCTGTAAGCAGCGGCACCTTTAGCATCAACCAAATCGTCTACCTCGCCGATTCCGGCAAGGGCTCATTGGAAGTGAGCGGCGGAACCTTTGCCGCCGGCATCATGTACGCAGGCGCCAAGGCGAACAGTGTTGCGGACATCGCGGTCACAAGCGGCTCCTTCAGCGCTACCACCCTCTACGTGGCAAACTCGGGGAGCGCCACGATGACGGTAAGTGGCGGAGCTATCTCAGCAAGCTCGGTAACGCTGGGTACTAACTGGGTACTAGCTGGGTACTAACTGGGTACTAACTGGGTATTACGGAGTCAATCTTCGAACGGAACGGTTTGGGCGGTTATCAACCACAACAGCGACTTTGCCGCGATCCCCGAGCCGGGTGCCTTGGCGCTGCTTTTCTTTGGAGGAGCCATATTCCTTGGCCTTCGTCAGCGGTGGTCTATCGTAAAGGCCTCATAGGCCCCCGGGTGCCTCTCCGCAAATTCCGATCAAAAGGAGCCGTCTGGATTTTAATCCGGGCGGCTCTCTTTATTTCGTCGAATACCGGCGTGGGACCGGAGGGGCTCTCCCTCTCAGACCGCGGTCACCTCTCCCAAAGCGCACATCGCAGGGTGCTCATTCGCCACTACTAATCCGGGCTTGTAGGAAAAGTCCTACAAAAAAATGACGATATGCGCCGACTGTCGGGGGATGCTGAATCAAAGTAAAAAGGGGGCGCTTCATTGAGATCATCTTTGTAAGCGGCGATGGACTGCTGATCTTCTGATTGGCACGGCCTCTTTCAAAGAGGTGGTCGCACGCCACGGACGATCGCCCAACTCCCTTAACCACATTATGTCTACAGAGAACCTTCCAAGCTCCAGCGTTACCTTTTCTTCCTTGCTCAGTGAGGAGGCTCACTCCAGATCATCAGCTTGCTTGGCGGAAAACCGCCCGATTGTGTCGGTGCGGGGAAGATGGGTTAGTGGCCTTACGAGAAACGTCGGCGCACTGGCGATCGTGGGAGCGGGCCTGCTCTTCGCCCAACCTTCGGCCAATGCTCAGAAGACGTGGACGGGAAGTAGCGGTTCCTGGGGTACAGGCTCGAACTGGAACGGCGGAAGCGTGCCGACGGCAAGCGGCACGACCATGATTAATAACAAAGGCGTTGCTTCGGTTGCGACCGGTGTTACTGGAAACTACAGCTATCTTCACCTCGGGAACACATCCGGGGGGGCGGGGACCATATCGATCACGGGTGGCCAACTGTCTGGGGCTGCTTCTTACTTGGGGTATGATGCCTTGGGGAGCGGTACCGCAACCGTTACGAGCGGTACCTGGACTACCACTGGCTCTACGTTTCTTGGCTACGGAGGGCAGGGCGTAGTCAGCTTGAGCGGTGGTCGCATTTCCAGCAATATGGTCGATTTCGGAAGTTTGGCCGGTGCAAACGGCAGTGCTTCGGTTACCGGTGGGACATGGGCAATGTCTGGCAACTTGATTGTGGGCAAAAGCGGTACCGGCTCGATGGCGATCAATGGAGGCACTGTTACCAGCTATGTTCTGGTTATCGGTTCTTCAAATACTAGTGTCGGTACCGTCACCGTCACCAGTGGCACCTTGACCTCAGCCTCGGGCATGACAGTCGGTTCTCAGGGAAAAGGAACAATGACCATCAATGGTGGGTACGTTAGCAATACCGGCGCCGTTATTGTTGCGGCTGGGGCGAACGAGGGGAAGATGGTCGTTAGTAGTGGTACCTTTACTTCGAGTGCAAATTTTACCGTCGGAAACTTCGGCGCAGGCTCTTTGGAAGTGAGCGGCGGCACCTTTCTCAACAACACGGGCGTATTTTACGCGGCTTCCAGAGCGGAGGGTAGTGCTAATATAACCGTCTCGAGCGGTACATTCAGCACTGCTCTTTCTCACATTGGGCAAAATGGAGCGGCGTCAATGACGGTGAGCGGCGGGGTTGTCACGACAGGTAGCACCACTTTCGGTACTAACGCGGGCGCCAACGCCGACGTCAGTCTAACCGGGGGAACGTGGACCTCGGGAACCATGGCCGTTGGGACCAGGGGAACTGCTTCCATGGCGGTTGAAGGCGGCCTTCTCACGACGACTGGAATGACGATCGGGCTGGAAGACACCGGCGACGGAACCGTATCGGTTACCAGCGGGACTCTGAACGTCACAACATCCGGCCTGACCGTTGCCGGCAAAGGTAAAGGAACTCTGGATCTTTCCGGCGGTTTGGTCAACGCGCAGGCGGTTATTGTCGCGGGTACTTCCAGCGGTAATGGCACCCTGAAGCTTTCCGGCAGCGCAGGCAACCGAGCCGTTCTGGAGGCGACGCAGGTCCAGAGGGGCAGCAGCGCAGGAACGGCTTCCGTTGCGTTCGATGGCGGAGTCCTTCGCGCCCGGGCCGCGTCGAACGCCTTTATCTCCAATTTTGCCGCCGGGGAAGTCGCCATAGGGAATGGCGGAGCTTACATCGATAGCAATGGCTTCGATATTGCCATCACCTCATCGGTGAGCGGAAGCGGAGCGCTGACCAAGCAGGGGGCGGGGGCGCTGACTCTGAGCGCCAGTAATAGCTACAGTGGCGGAACGGTTCTCGAAGCGGGTGATATTATCGTCAGCGCCAATCATGCTCTCGGTACGGGCGACATCACCCTCAAGAGTGGCACTCTTACGGTACAGGCGGGAGTCGGCTCCGATATTGCCATTACCTCATCGGTGAGCGGAAGCGGAGCGCTGACCAAGCAGGGGGCGGGGGCGCTGACTCTGAGCGCCAGCAATAGCTATAGCGGTGGAACGGTTCTCGAAGCGGGTGACATTATCGTCAGCGCCAATCACGCCCTCGGCACGGGCGACGTTACTCTCAAGAGCGGCTCGCTTACGGTGCAGGCGGAACTTGGCTCCGATATTGGCATCGCTGCGTCCGTTAGCGGAAGCGGAGGGCTGACCAAGCAGGGGACGGGGGCGCTGACTCTGAGCGCTAGCAATAGCTACAGTGGAGGAACTGTCGTCGAAGCGGGTAGCGTAGTCGCCGGCGCCAATCACGCTCTGGGTACAGGCGCGGTCACCGTCAAGAGCGGCACGCTTTCGGTGCAGGCGGGCGTTGACTTTGATAATGACGTCACCCTGGAGGACGGTAATTTCAGGCGTGGCATTAGCTCCGGAGCAAGCCTTGTGGATTCTATGAATCTCACCGGCTCCATCGGCGGCGTCACCACCGGGGCCAGGATTGCGGGGGGTACCAGCTCGGGGGCAACGACACTGGATGGCAGCTTCTCCGCGAACTCCGCGGCGATCAACGATGAAATTCGCATCGGGAACGTGTTTCACCTGAGCGGGGTTTCCGTGCTTGATGGCAACACGGGCGAGACGGATATATTCGTCCTTGAAATCGCGGTTGCCGATATTGCGGCCGGCAACATCCTCGGTTGGTTGAATGCGGAAACCAACCTATGGGTCAACGCGGTCGATGGCAACATCGGTGGAACGGCCACTAACCTCGGGGACAAGGCCTATAATGCCAGTAGCGACTTCATTCTCGGGTATTACGGAATCGACGTTTCGAAAGGAACGGTCTGGGCTGTTATCAACCACAATAGCGAGTTCACCGTCATTCCCGAGCCCGGCAGCTGGGCGTTGTTCGTCCTTGGAGCGGGTGCGCTTCTAGGGTGGAGGAAGCGGCATGGCGGATCGCGGGTAGCCTAAGCTTCGCCAGCGATTGAACATTTTTGTAATACGGGGCGAGCCTTCCGGCTAGCCCCGTATTTTATTTGGGATGATCTCCGTGGCATGATCGCTGCCGAAGGCATCCTCACCGTTCACCACGCCGTCCATTCCCATCAAAGGTGCCGTTCGGATCTCGATCCGGGCGGCTGTTTTGCTTCGGGCGATCGCTCTGCTTGAGAGCTCAGGTGTTTGTAGGGAAAGTCCTACAAATAAAAGACGATCTGCGCCGATTGTTGGAGCATTCAGTATGAGGTACAAATGACTGTGTTGTTGAAGTCATCTCTTCAATCGAACCTGGACTATGGACTAATTGTCTTTTGATCAAGAGGTTCGTCGTCTTGAGAGGCGCTCCTCGCTTCGAGGAAGTTTGCCGCAGCTTCCCTAATCTTATCATGCAGACCGAAAATCAACCCAACCCCAGCGTTGCTCATGCCCTCTTATTCAAAGAAGAGGCCCACTTCAGTCCATCAACTTACCTTGCAGGCGATCGCCCCGTTGTGTCCAGGGAGGTAAGTCAAGTGAGTCGCATCGCGAGAAACTTGGGTGCACTGGCGCTCCTGAGTGCGGGGATGTTTTTCGCCCAGCCGTCGGCATATGCCCAGAAGTCATGGACGGGAAGCAGTGCTTCTTGGGGTACCGGCTCGAATTGGAGCGGCGGGACTGTGCCGACTACAAGCGGCTCGACCATCATCAACAACAAGGGCGTTGCCTCTGTTGGGAGCGGTGTTACTGGAAGCTATGGTAGTCTCTATCTCGGGAATACTTCCGGGGGAGCGGGAACGCTAGCGCTCTCGGGCGGCCAGCTTACTGGAGGTGCGGCTTACTTGGGATTTGACGCTCTAGGGAGCGGTACGGCCACCATCACGAGCGGCACCTGGACCAGCAGCAATACGTTGTACGTTGGTCATCAGGGACAAGGTGTGCTCAACATGAGCGGTGGCTCCATTTCCAGCGTTGGTGGCAGTATCGGAAATAGTAGCGGCTCAAACGGCAGCGCCTCGATCACCGGTGGAACATGGGACATGACGGGCACCTTGACGGTGGGTAGTTCCGGCACCGGCTCGATGGTTATCAATGGCGGCAATGTTTCCGCCGCAGGCACTGGCTCCTCAATCGGCGGTGCCTCCGGCGGCAGCGGCACCGGTGTCGGCTCCGTGACCGTTACCAGCGGCACTTTGACCCTGAACGCCCCGTACATCGGCAATAGGGGTAAAGGGACATTAACGGTCAATGGCGGGTATGTTTCTTCCACCGGTTCCACTTATGTTGGGGCCGGAACCGGCGAGGGGGAGGTGGTGGTCAGCAGTGGTGCTTTCAATGGAAGCACGATCTACTTTGGGCAAACCAACAAAGCCTCGTTGGAGGTGAGCGGTGGAACTTTTTCCAGCGCGAGTTTTTACGCGGCACCCAACGCAAACACTCGTGCCGACATCACCGTTACGGGCGGCACTTTCAACCCCGGCTATTTGTCTTTGGGAAATTCGGGGACGGCGGCGATGACAGTGAGCGGTGGGGCTGTTCAAACCACCACGGTTTACATTGGAAGTGGCAAGGACGGCAGGGGCGATGTGACGATGTCCGACGGAACATGGAATACGAGCGCAACCCTGCATGTTGGAAGCAGCGGATCTGCTACGATGGCGCTCAATGGAGGGGTTCTCACGGCGAACGGAATGACGATAGGAACCGGCACGACCGGTAACGGAATCGTGACGGTTTCCAGCGGGACAGTGAATGTGACGACCGCCGCCTTGACCGTTGGCGACGGCGGTACCGGGGCTCTGGACATCTCTAGCGGTCTGGTCAAAGCGAAAGTGGTCAGCCTGAGTGGTTCTGCTACCGGTAATGGCACTCTCACGCTTTCCGGCAGCGCAGGCAACCGCGCCGTTCTGGAAGCGACACAGATCAAAAAGAACAATAGCTCAGGAACGGCCTCTTTGGTTTTGGACGGTGGAATAGTTCGCGCCCAGGCTGGATCGAGCACTTTTATTTCAGGTTTCTCCAACGGGGAGGTCGCCTTCGGGAATGGCGGCGCTTACATCGATAGCAACGGCTTCAACATTTCCGTGACCTCTTCGGTGAGCGGGAGTGGGGGGCTGATCAAACAGGGAACGGGGGTTCTCACCCTCAGTGCCAGTAATAGCTATAGTGGCGGAACGGTTATCGAAGGGGGGAACGTGACCGTCACCGCCGATCATGCTCTTGGGACGGGTGGCGTGGCCATCAACAGCGGCACGCTCATGGTGACGGCGCAGTCGGGCTCCAATATATCCATCGCTTCTTCCGTGAGCGGAACCGGGAGGGTGATCAAGCAAGGGGCCGGTTCTCTGACTCTAAGCGCCAGCAATAGCTATAGCGGCGGAACGACGCTTCAAGGGGGTAGCATCGTCGTGAACGCGAATGATGCTCTCGGTACCGGCAACGTCAGCATGACGAGCGGCACGCTCATCGTGCAGGCGGGCGTCGGCTCCGATATTGCCGTCGCTAACTCTGTGAGCGGAACCGGACGGATTATCAAGCAGGGGGTCGGTTCTCTCACTCTGAGTGCCAGCAATAGTTACAGTGGTGGAACTGTGCTCGAAGCGGGGCGTCTTGTCGCCAGCGCCAATTATGCTCTCGGCACAGGAGCGGTCACCGTCAAGAGTGGGACGCTTTCGATCAACGCGGGCGTTGATTTTGGTAACACCCTCACCCTGGAAGGCGGCAGTTTCGAACGCGGGATCGAGTCCGGCGCAAGCCTGACTAATTCCATGAATCTCACCGGCTCCATTGGTGGCGTGACCACCAAGGCCAGGATTGCAGCGGGCACCAGTTCGGGGGCAGCGACGCTGGAAGGGAGTTTTTCCGCAAGCTCCTTGGCAATCAATGATGATCTTCGCCTTGGTAATGTGTTCCACCTGAGCGGGGTCTCGGTGCTTGATGGCAACACGGGGGAGACGGACATGTTCGTCCTTGAAATCACGGTTGCCGACATCACGGCCGGGAATATTCTTGGCTGGTTGAATACGGAGACCAACAAATGGGTCAATGCGGTCGATGGCAACATCGGCGGAACGGCCTTCAATCGCGGAGAGAAAGCCTTCGATGCAAGCAGCGACTTTATTCTCGGATACTACGGAGTCGACGTTTCGAAAAAGACGGTCTGGGCTGTCATCAATCACAATAGCGAGTTCGCCGTTGTTCCCGAGCCCGGCAATTGGGCTCTGCTTGTCCTTGGAGCGGGCGCGCTCCTGGGATGGAGGAAGCGGCATGGCGGATCGCGGGTAGCCTAAGCTTCGCGAGAGATTAAGCGTTTTGTAATGCGGGGCGAGCCTTCCGGCTTGCCCCGCTTTTTATTTGTTTGTGGACGGGTTGGGGCCGTTTGCCCGAAAGTGTGAAGGGCTTGTTCCCGCATAGCGGCGAAAGCGGTTGGTGAAGTAGAAGGGGTCTTCAAAGCCGACTTCAGTGGCGATCTCCGCGATGGTGAGGCTGGTGAGGCGCAGGAGTTGGGAGGCGTGCTGCATCCGGTGGCGTTCCAGAAACTGCTGGGGGGAGGTGCCGGTCTCCTGTTTGAAGAGCGCGGCAAGGCGTGAGACGGAGAGGCCGCAGTGCGCCGCGAGATCCCCGAGCGCGAACGGTTCCCGCAGGTGCGCGATGAGGTGATCCACCGCTTTTCTCACCCGCGCGTCCATGGTCAGCCACGGTTCGCGGGAGGCGGAAACACCGGCCCAGAGCAGCGCTCCTTCCAGAGCGTTGGCGGCAAGTTCGAATGCGCCGGGGATTTCGCGCCGATAGAGTTTGTGCATCCGGCGCATGGAGAGGCGGAACTGCTCGCGCACTTCGCCGTTTTCCAACTGGAGAAGGCGGATTCCGCCCGGGCCAGCGGGCCAATGGAGCAAGGCGTGCCAATGCGGTTTCGGGGTGAAGTGGACCCAGAGAAGATGCCATTCGCTCGTTCCCGGGGCAGTGCTGTAGTCCTGCGAATCTTGCGGGGCGTAGAGAACGGCGTCTCCCGGCTGAGTATCGAGCGGGCCTGATGGGGAAGCAAACCGCCCGCTGCCGCCCTCCGTGTAGATCAGGAGCCAGTCGCCACTGCCGCCGGGCCGCCAGTTGGTGTAACGGGGGCCGCGTCGGAATTCGTCGCAGTAGAGTTCCCTGACGGGGAGGTGGGGTGTGGCGTTCCGATAGCTCATGCAGGAAGATATTACAGGTCTATGAGAGGGGGTTCCATTCTCTTTTTCGGGCGCGTCCGGCATCATTGAGGCCATATGACATCGCTATTGGGTTCTCTGGATTCAGCTCAAGAGACGCAGTTTGCCGAACTCGGCTATTGCGTGGTTTCCGGTCTCTTTTCGGAAACGGAGCTTCAGGAAATCGAGAATTTCTTCGAAGAATACCGCCATGTCGGTGGGAAGGTCTTCGATGGGGGGAATGGGTACGAGGAGATTGACCCTTCCCAGCGGCAGTTGCGCGCCATGCATCCGCATCATTACAGCCGCAAGGCGCTGGAGTGGCTGGTAAACCCGAAGGTGGCCGCCGTCCTGGAGCGGTTGCTGGGCAAGCCCGCGCTCGGGGCGCAGACGATGTATTATTACAAGCCGCCGGGCGCGAAGGGGCAGGGGATGCATCAGGACAACTTCTATCTTCTTGCAAAGCCCGCGACCTGCATCGCGGCGTGGACGGCCATCGACAGCGCGGACGTCAATAACGGCTGCCTCTGGGTCGTCCCCCGTTCCCATCAAAGGGGGATCTATTGTCCCGAGGAGGGGGCGGAGCGCTGGCTGAACTACGGAGATAGCCATATCACCAAGTTTCCACGCGACGAAAAGCCGGTGGCGGTTCCGGTGAAACGGGGGGAAACGATGTTCTTTGGCGGTAATCTGATTCACGGTTCCGGCCCGAACCGCACGACAGATCGTTCCCGGAGGACGTTTATCGGCCATTATATCGACGACGCATCCGAGCAAATTTCCAAGTTTTACCACCCCATCTTCAATATGCGGGGGGAAGTGGTCAGCCATGTCCCGGCAGCGGATGGCGGCGGACCGTGTGGCGACGGTTGGCAGGGTGCGACGCATTGATAACGCGACGGCCGTTCACAATTCCTCTCGCGCCTCTTTCCGCTTTCGGGTTTAGAATCGCCCATGGTAAAAATTGGCATCGAATACGGCGGCGATCTTCATTGTACCGCCACGCACGGCCCGTCCGGCCGGGTTTTGGAAACCGACGCACCGGTTGACAACCACGGGCGGGGTGAGTCCTTTTCGCCGACCGACTTGGTTGCCACCGGGATGGGAGCGTGCATGGCGACCGTCATGGGGATCTATGCCGCGCGGCACGAGATCGATTTGCGCGGGATGCGGATCGAGGTTTCCAAGGAAATGACGCAGACGCCGCCGCGCCGGATCGCCCGTCTCATCACGGAAATCTGGTTCCCCGCAGGCGTCGAAAAGAGCGAGCCGCTGGAGCGCGCCGCGTTGACCTGCCCGGTCCATCAGAGCCTCCATCCCGAGGTGGAAAAGCCCGTGGTGTTCCACTACGCTTCGTAATTTTTTGCGGGCGCGCTGGTCGAGCCGGTTTAGCCGGCCATCGCGCCTGGCAGTCGTTCGCTGCGGGTGCAGATCAGTGCCCGCTGCGACGGCTCCGCCGGAAATGGTTCGTCGGTGTTGAGGTATTGATCGCAGAGACCGAAGAACTCCAGTTCCGTCGTGGCGCGGCGAATGGAGTGCAGGAACGCCTCTTCGGGCCCGATCCCCTGGCCGATGAAGTTCATATATTTCTTCATCTTGGAGACGCTGGCGGCTTCGTTGAGGTGCGGCAGGCGCGTCTCCTTGTAAAGGATGTCGATGTAGCCGCGCAGATCGCGGAGCGTCGGTTGGAAGACGGGCCGCCCCTCGGCGTCGTCTCGAATTTGCTGGAAGAGCCACGGGTTGCGAATGGCTCCGCGCCCCATCATCAGCCCGGCGGCGCCCGTTTGGGCGAGCGTTTCCCGGGCCAAGCCGACGGAGAGGACATTGCCGTTTGCGAACACCGGCGCATCGAGCCGTTCCACCGCCTGGCGGATCCGGTCGAGGTGAACACGCGTCCGGTACATCTCCCGCACGGTTCGACCATGGACGGTGAAGGCGTCGACGCGATGCTTGGCGAAAATCTCTAATACCCGGTCAAACTCCGACGGGTCGTCGTAGCCGATGCGGGTCTTTACCGTGAATTGCAGGCTGATCGCGGGCCGGAGCGCGGCGAGAATCTCGTCGATCTGCTCGGGGTGTTTGAGCAGCCCGCCGCCCGCGTTCTTTTTGCAGACGATGGGGGCGGGGCAACCGAGGTTGAGGTCGATGCCGAGAATGTTCCGCTTCTGGAGAGCCTCGGCGGTTCGCAGCAGGGCGGGAATGTCTTGCCCGATCATCTGGGCGATGACGGGACGGCCCGTCGGGTTGCCTTCGATGTCGGCCAGAATATGCCGTTCGGGCTGGGAATCCCGGTGGACGCGGAAATACTCCGTATAATAAAGATCCGCGCCGCCGTACCGGTGCATCACCCGCCAGAAGGGGAGGTCGGTTACATCCTGCATCGGCGCCAGGATGAGCAGGGGGCGATGGGCGGGGATGATTTCGCGGATGGATGGCATGATAAGACGCCCCAGCCTCCGGGGAGATTCCCGGTTTTGCAAGAGTTCTTCCGATCTCCCTCTCGGCGCAGGACGGAAAAGTGACCGAATTGAAGGACCGGCCAGGTAGCCCGCTCTCGCCGCGAGCGCGGGATGCGTTTCCAGAGTCGCGTTTTGCGTCCATCCCCGCAGGACAGGCTTTTTGAATTGTGGATTGACCTTCAGGGCCACAGGAGGCGATGCCCGCGCTCGACGGCGCGAGCGGACTACCTGTGCTGCCCCCCCTGCATCCCTGCGTTGCAATTGCCAAAAACAGGGGGTATAAACTCCTTCCATGATCGACTATATGCAGAAGGGCGGGCCCCTGATGTGGCTCCTGTTGCTCCTCAGCATCCTCTCCATCACTCTCTTTTTCGAACGCCTGGTGTACTACCACCGTGCGACGATCCGCGTGGGCGAATTTCTTCGGGGGCTGGCCAATCTGATCGGGCGACGCAATTTTGCCGAGGCTCTCCATGAAAGCGCGGGGACGCCCGGGCCGGTGGCGCGGGTGATTCACGCCGCGATTATCCGGCACGACGCCAGACGCCCGGAACTCAAGGAGATTGTGCAGGAGGCCGGGCAACTCGAGGTGCCCAAGCTGGAGCGTTTCCTCCCGATGCTGGCGACCATCGCCTATGTCGCTCCTCTCGTGGGGTTGCTCGGGACGGTCACCGGGCTGATCGACGCGTTTGTCGCGCTCTCCAGCCAGGCCGGGTCGGCGACTTCGATGGATGTTTCCGCCGGGATCTACAAAAGCCTGCTCACGACGGCGGCGGGGCTGGTCGTCGCGATTCCGACTTCGCTGGCGTACGCCTTTCTCTCCTCGCGGGTGAACTCTCTGATCCATGACATGGAGCGCGGTGGCATTGAGATCGTGAACCTGATCACCGAGAAAGCGCCCGAAGCGGATGGAATCATCGACTTTGACACGCGCCATCCCGCCGCGTTGGTGGCGGAATAGAAGGTTTATCTCGTGAAACTGCACCGGAGCGTCGGGCATAACCCCCAGAATATCATTCTCGTTCCGTTGGTGAACGTGCTGGTGCTGGTGCTGGCGTTTGTCACGTTGAGCGGGACGTTCGTTTCGCAGCCGGGGATTTCCATCACGCCGCCGTTCACTTCGTTTGTGCTCGGCCCGCAACGGAATCCGCAGATTGTCAGCATCGCCTCCGGGGCGGTGCCGGTGATTTACTTTCAGGAGAAAAAGGTGACGCCCCAGGAGCTCGACGAAATGCTTTCCGAGGCCGGGATCAAGGAACGCTCGCTCATTATCCGGGCGGATCGCTCCGCTCCCCATGAAATCGTTACCCAGGTGATGAACATCGGCCTGCAGCGCGGGTTCTCCGTGGCCATCGCCGCCAGTGCTCCCCAGCCCCTGAAGCGATGACCCCGTCATCCCCTTCATCGCCGCCTCCGCCATTGGCCCGAGGGCGCTTGATTTTCCAGTGGCCGGAGCGGAATGCCTCGTTTGTGCTCCCGCTTTTGTTCGTCCTCGCGGTAGGGGTGCATGCGCTGACTTTTTACGGGTTTCAGGTGGTTTACCCTCCCGTGGCATCGACGATGCCGCCTGCGGCATCGGTGACGTTGATCACTCCTTCCTCTCCGGCCAATGCCGCATTGCTGGAGTGGATCGATTCGCAGGACCCCGCAAAGGCGCCGCGCCTTCAGGAGACATTGCCTGCCGGGCTCGGGGAGATTGCCTATTTGCCCTCTTACGCCACGGTGCAGACGCTTCCGAAACCGGCGGAACCGGCGGCGGAGTCTACTTTTTACCCGCCTGCCTACGATCCGCTCACGCTTTTGGCTCCGGTGACCGCCGCGCGCGAAACACCCCGGGGCGCGGCCCCTTCTTTACTGACTTTTTCCGAAGCATTGCAGCAGCGCGATGCCGGGAAGCGGGAGCCGATGGCCGTTGCCACCCGGGCCGAGGGAAGTCTCCTGCCCAGTGTGTTTCTGATCGGCATCGGCGACCGGGGGGAGATCCTTTATACCTTCTTGCAGGCAAGCTCCGGGAGCCGCGCGCTGGATGAGGAAGCCGAGAGGATTCTTCTGCGGCACGAATTTTCCCGGCAGGAAGGAGCGCCCGAGGTGGTCTGGGGATTCGCCACGTTTACCTGGGGGGCGGACGCTTTCGCGGCTCCAATCCCCTCGACCTCATCTTCCACCGCTCCATGATCCGGGTCAGCCTTACCACCCTTATTTTCATCTATCTCTTTCTCTTCCTGAGCGTGGTGTTCGGGCTTTGGATCTGGGGAGGGTGGAAGCGGCAGCGCCGCGAGCGGCTGGCGTTGCGGCATCGTGTTCGGTGCAGTCTTTGCGCGTTCGAGTTTGAGGACCCGACTGAGGAGCCGCTCCCCCGATGCCCTCGTTGCGGAAGCCTGAACGAGCGCGATCACTTCCCCGCTTTGTGAGCTTGCAAGGGTGCGATAATCTCCTTCATTGTAGGCCATGACATCCGTGCGCGCCTCCGCTGACGCCGCATTCTACAAAGCGGCCACCGAATTTTTCGCCGACAATTCCAGCGTCGGCCTCACCTACGACGACGTCTCGCTGGCGACTCTCTACTCCGACGTTCTGCCGCGCGACGCGAACCTCGAAACCACGCTGGCTGATTCGCTTCGGCTCAAGATCCCGATTGTTTCCGCCGATATGGACACCGTCACCGAGTCGCGAATGGCGATTTCGATGGCGCTGAGCGGCGGGCTTGGCTTGATCCACTATAACATGCCCGAGCGCCAGCAGCTCTCGGAGGTCAGTAGGGTCAAAAACCATGTGCATGGGCTGATTCAGGAGCCGATCAAGGTCGCCCCCGGGCAATACATCGGCGATGTGCTGCAACGGATCGAGGAGAAGCGTTTTTCCTTCAGCACCTTCCCGGTGGTGGACGATCACGACCGGCTTCTGGGCCTGCTGCCGGGGCATGTTCTCAAGCAACGGTACGCCTCCAAACTGGTGAGCGAGGCGATGACGCCGCGCTCCGCGCTGCACACCCTCCGTCACGATGAATTGGGCGATGACCCGATCGCGCGAGCGGATCGCTTTTTCACCGAACACCTCGGGATTCACAAGCTCCTGGTCGTCGATGGGGAGGACCGCCTGCGCGGTCTCTTTACGTTAAGCGACGTGGAGAGGATCACGCAGGAGCACAGCGCGCAGTTAAAACCGGCGCGCGACAGCAAGTTTCGCCTCGTTTGCGGGGCTGCCGTCTCCGCAACGCGGAGTTCCACCGGCGAACTCGACAAGGAGCGCATCCGCGCGCATGTCGGGGCATTGGTGGAGCGCGGCGCGGATGTCATCGCCGTCTCGACGGCGCACGGCCACAGCAAGGGGGTTGGGGAGACGGTGCGCCTGGTGCGCGAGACTTACCCGGATCTCCCCATTATCGCGGGGAACGTGACCAGCGGCGCGGGGGTTGAATTCCTGGCCGAGTGCGGCGCCAGCGCGATCAAAGTCGGGCAGGGCCCGGGGTCCATCTGCACCACGCGAATCGTCGCGGGGGTGGGGATTCCCCAGTTGACCGCCCTTTACGTGGCCTCCTTGGAAGCGAAGAAAAAGGGGGTGCGGATTATCGCCGACGGCGGCGTCACTAAATCCGGCGACATCGTGAAGGCGTTGACATTGGCTGACGCGGTGATCTGTGGCGGCCTTCTGGCCGGTTGCCCGGAAGCGCCCGGGCAGATCATGGAGATTAACGGGAAGCTTTATAAACAGTATCGCGGCATGGGTAGCCTCGCGGCGATGCAGGCAGGGTCCGCCGCTCGTTACGGGCATTCAAAGAACGACACCACCCGGAAGGTTGCGGCCGAAGGGGTCGAGGCGCTCAAGGAGGTTTCCGCTTCCATCGACACCGTGCTCACGCAACTCGTGGGGGGCATCCAGTCCGGCATGGGTTACCTCGGTGCCGCCACGTTGCCGCAGTTGCGGGAGAAAGCGCGCTACATCCGCGTCACCCCGGCAGGCCAGCGGGAATCGGGAACGCACGATGTCATTGAGGTCAAGACGGGGAATAATGTGGGCGGGTAGCCGCTGAGGAGAAAGGCAAGGGCAAGCGCCTGCGGCGTTCACGGCGTCGCAGAGCTTCGCCCTCCGTCGAGGGGCGCTGCCGCGCCAATTTTGCCTGACGCTTTCCCGCGCGATCATCGGAGGGCGGAACTCCGCGATGCCACATCTTTGCATCCACGGCCATCCCTGAAATTGTCCGGCACACGATGGCAAACGGAACCGATGGATCCCCAAGGGGTGATGGAATCTTTAATCAGTCCTCGCTTTTGCAGGCGTACCAGACACTGGTGAACAGAAACCCGACAGCAATGGCAAACGTAGAAAGAGTGAGCATGGTCAACTTCCTCCTGTAGCAGGGCTTATGCCTACGCGGGTTCAATGGATTCCCCAAAGACGAGGTCATACCCGTCGGGATCGATTACCGCAAAATCCCTCACTCCGTAGTCCCGGGTGACGGGGCCATTGACAAAGGAGGCCCCCATCTCCACGCCTGCCTCTTTATATTCTTTCCAGAGCGCGTCGAGGCTTCCCGTGAAGCAGTGGATGTGGAGATCGTAATTCGCGTAACCGTCGTTGGTCAGGCGGGCCGTCGCATTCCGCAGGTCGACTTCGCGCTGCTTGGGGGAGATGAAAAGAAGGCATTCATCCCGGCAAAGGATGGTGAAGCCGCCCGGATCTTTCCATGTCTCCTGAAATCCCAGCTTTTGAGTGTAGAACTCCCGTGAACGATCCAGGTCTGCGACTTGCAACAGCGGGCAAATATTTTTCAGGCTCTTCATGAGGAAGCGAAGCCTGCCATCAAACAAGGCCGCGTGTCTAGCTCGTGTTTAACTGGACGGCGAAGAGGAAGACGCGGTGTCGCGTTCCGCCTTGATGGCGTCGCGAAGCTCCGCGGCGCGCTCGTAGGCCTCGGCGGCAATGGCTCGATCCATCTCCTGTTGGAGCATTTCCAGTTTGGAGAGCGGGCGTTTGTTTCGAAGTTCTTCCAGCCATTGCTCCAGAAACTGGATTTCCCCGCTGTTTTGGCTCCCTTCGGGGCGCTCCTGCTCCTGCAAGGCTTCGAGAATCTTATCCCGGCCCCGCTCGATCTGGCGGATTGCGGCGGTGTAGTCGTTCCGGTCCAGTTCAATGGAAGCCTTGGCGCGCGTGTTCATCATGATGAGGTACGCGCGGAATTGCTCGATCTGCCACGCCAGTTCCTCGCGCTCCGCGTATTTGACGACGAAGTTCAGGAGTTCGAGGTTGCGCTGGGTGTCACGGATGACACCGGGGTAATCCTCGATCTGGAAGAAGGAGATATAACGGTGATAATACTGGATGCCTTCGTGCTGAAGCTCGGCACAATCTTCCGGGCTTAGGGTAAAAGAGTCGCCTTTGGCTTCGGCTGCCTCTGCGCGTTCCTTATGCCATTCGAGAAGCGATTCGCTGCCATGGGGGCGGTGGCCATCAGGTCGGCCATTCAGTTCCATCTGGATAAGTCCGAGATCGATCCGAAGCTGGAGCTTTTCGCGTCCATCATTGCCCAACACTTTGCGAACACGGATCTGCCCGGGCTCGTGCGGCCAGCCTTCGAGGAGATTGTTCAGGTCCAGATTCATCCTCTTAATTATCAGTGGGGGAAAGCCTCTTTGCAAGCGCCGTGTCATGATCGGCTCATGTCGGCAAAGCTGCCGATTTGCTCCCCCCTGGTTGTCTTGAGGCTAATCGCCTCAATCGACCTCGCCGCCACCGGGCGACATGGTCCCTTTATACTTTGGCGGCGACTCGTCGATTCCGAAATGGGACGTATAGAGGTCGTCAATTCGGGCGCGGTCGTCGGCGGTAAGGGGCGGACATTCGGGAGCTTTTGCGAACTCGGTCAGTTGCGCCTCGTTGTAGATATTGGGGAGCGTGGAGGCGACGCGAGTGTCGGCCAGCAGCCACTGGAGCGCTGCCTGCCCAAGGGTGCGCTCGCTGTTCTCCAGGAAGCGGAGTTGCTCGACCTTCCTGCACCCGTTGATGAGCCAGCTCTTCGGGCGGTGGATCCGGTGATCATTGGGTGGAAACACAGTTTCGGGAGTATAATGGCCCTCCAGCATTCCGCTGGAGTGAGGGACGCGGACCAGAAACATCGTTTTCTTGCCTGTCTCGGCGGCGGTTTGGTGCAGGGTGCGCCCGGGGTGCTGTTCCAGAATGTTGTAGATATGTTGGAGGCTGGCGAAGTTTCTCTCCTCGATGGCGCGAACTCCTTCGTATAACCAGCCGATCGCCGGGCCGATGGCCGCTCCGTACTGGCGAATCTTTCCGGCCTTTCGCAGCGATTCGAGGGTTTCCCAAACGGAATCGTCTTCCACCTGCTCCATTCGGATATTGTGAAGTTGCATCAAATCCACGCGATCCGTTCTGAGACGTTTGAGCGCGGCGTCGGTCGCGCGGGTTAATCCTGCCGGCGAAAAATCGTGAGGAATCTCGCGTTGCCCACGGCGCTCACTGCCGCCGAAGTTGACGAAATCGTAGCCGATCTTCGTGGCAATCACGACCTCGTCCCGCTGCTTCGGAAACGCCTTGGCGAGAAGCTCTTCGCTCCGGCCATTCCCGTAGGTATCGGCGGCGTCGAAGAGGGTGATTCCAAGGTCTAATGCCTTGTGCATCAGCGAGATAGCCTCGGTGTCGGTGTAGTCTCCCCACCAGCCGGTCGAGACGGTCCAGAGGCCAAAGCCGACCTCGCTCACGGTAAGATCGGTGTCAGGATAAGTGCGGTATTTCATGGCGGCGCTGCGGTACGCTGAACCCGAACCGGACCGGCGGCAACCTGAAATACCGGGATGTCTCGCTTCATAATTTCTGAAAACACCCCTTGCGATAAAACGGCGACTAGGGTAGACATCACCTCCCCGTATTCTTTTGGGCTGACCCGGCTATCCGGGCGGCGAAAAAAGTCCTCACGTCGCAGAAAAATTACTTGCGCCGGGATTGGATTCGTCTACAGTTCGCGCTCCCCGCAACCAGTGTGGACGTGGTAAGCCCACTGAGAGGCGGGTTTTTAGTCCCGTAAACCAGGGAAATTTTTAATAGAAATGCCAACGATCAACCAGCTTGTCCGCAAGGGACGCAAACAGGTGACGGTGAAATCCAAATCACCGGCTCTCGTGAATTGCCCACAGCGCCGTGGGGTGTGTGTGCAGGTAATGACCCGCACGCCTAAAAAGCCCAACTCCGCGCTTCGTAAAGTGGCCAAGGTTCGGTTGACGAACGGTCAGGAAGTCATCGCGTACATCCCCGGTGAAGGTCACAACCTTCAGGAGCACTCCATCGTGCTCGTCCGTGGCGGTCGTGTGAAGGATCTTCCCGGCGTTCGTTATCATATCGTCCGCGGTACGCTCGACGCCCTCGGGGTGGACGGCCGCCGTCGTTCCCGCTCCAAATACGGAGCCAAGCGTCCGAAGCCCGGTCAGGAAGCTGCCGCCGCCAAAGGCAAGGGTGGGAAGCGCAAGTAATTAACTTCAGAAAGCGTCACCATGTCACGTCGCCGCAGAGTCATCAAAAAAACCGAGAAGTTCGACAGCCGTTACGGTAGCCCAGTGGTTGCCCGGTTGATCAGCACGATCATGCAGGATGGTAAAAAGTCCGTTGCTGAACGGATTGTTTACACCGCCATCGAGAAGACCCGCGAGGGGTCCGATGCGGTTGATCCGCTCGAGACGCTCAACAAGGCGATCGACAACGTCAAGCCGCGCCTCGAAGTCAAATCCCGCCGCGTCGGCGGTGCGACCTACCAGGTCCCGATGGAAGTCCCGCCCGCCCGCCAGTTGGCGCTCGCGATGCGATGGATCGTCGGATTCGCCGGCAAGCGCAAGAGCATCCCGATGGTTGACGCTCTCGCCAACGAACTCAAGGAAGCCGCCGCCGGGCAGGGGAACGCGATCAAAAAGCGCGACGACACCCACAAGATGGCACAGGCCAATCGCGCGTTCGCACACTTCCGCTTCTAACTTAATTTATTGCCGTGGCTGAATCTGCTTCCAATCCAAACTCCCCGAACCGCGCCTATCCGCTCGAGCGGACCCGCAACATCGGGATTGCCGCGCACATCGATGCGGGCAAGACGACAACAACCGAGCGCATCCTTTTCTACACCGGGACGATCCACAAGATCGGCGAGGTGCACGAAGGGACCGCGACCACGGACTGGATGGAGCAGGAGCGTGAGCGTGGTATCACGATCACTTCCGCCGCCACGACCTGTTTCTGGAACCAGCGCAAGGAAGAAGGCGTCTTCAAGCTGTTCGAGAACATCAAGCAGCGCGTCAACATCATCGACACCCCGGGGCACGTCGACTTCACCGCAGAGGTGGAGCGTTCGCTCCGCGTTCTCGATGGTGCCGTCGCCGTATTCTGTGGCGTTGCGGGCGTTCAGCCCCAGTCCGAGACCGTATGGCGTCAGGCCACGAAGTATAACGTCCCGCGTATCGCGTTCGTCAACAAGATGGACCGCACCGGCGCGAACTTCGCCAATGCCGTCAATGACATGCGGACGAAACTCGGTGCCAATGCGTGGCCTGTTCTGATCCCGCTCGGCGCTGAGGACAACCTCCGCGGTCAGCTCGACGTCATCAACAAGAAGGCGTATGTCTACACCGACAGCGAAGGTCTCGGTTCCACCTACACGGTTGAAGAAATTCCCGCTGATCTGAAGGATCTCGTGGATGAGGCTTATGACAGTCTCGTCAGCGCCGTTGCCGATCTCGACGACGAAGTCGGGATGCTCTTCCTCGAAGAACAGCCGATCACCATTCCCGTTCTCAAGGCGGCGATCCGTCGTCAGACCATTGCAAATAAGCTCGTCCCTGTGGTCGGCGGTTCCGCCTTCAAGCACAAGGGTGTACAGGGCCTTGTTGACGCAGTTGTCGATTATCTCCCGAGCCCGCTCGACATTCCGGCGGCTCAGGGTCAGAACCCTGACAACGGCGAGCCGATCTCCGCTCCTTCCGACGACAACGCCAAGTTCTGTTCGTTGGCATTCAAACTCTGGAGCGATCCTTTCGTCGGTAAGCTCGTCTTCTTCCGCGTCTACTCCGGGAAGCTGGCCAAGGGCGACACCGTTTATAACCCCCGCACTAACAAGCGCGAGCGCATCAGCCGTCTGATTCAGATCCAGGCCGACAAGCGGGAAGATATCGACGTTTGCTACTCGGGCGACATCGCCGCCATCGTCGGCATCAAGAATATCACCACCGGTGACACGCTTTGCGACGAGGATCATCCGATCCTTCTCGAACCGCCGTCGTTCCCTGATCCGGTTATCTCGATGGCCATCGAGCCCAAGACGAAGATCGACCAGGAGAAGATGTCCATCGCTCTCCAGCGCCTCGCTGAAGAAGATCCGACCTTCCGCGTGACTTCCAACGAAGAAACCGGCCAGACTCTGATCGCCGGCATGGGCGAGCTTCACCTCGAAATCATCCGCGACCGCCTCCTTCGCGAGTTCAAGGTCGAAGCGAACTCCGGCAAACCGCAGATCGCTTACCGCGAAACCATCACCTCCAACGCCACGGGCGAAGGAAAACTGGTCAAGCAGTCGGGCGGACGTGGTCAGTACGGACACGTGATCGTCACCGTCACGCCGAACGAGCGCGGCAAGGGGATCGTCATCGAGAACAAGACGGTCGGTGGCTCCATTCCGAAGGACTTCATTCCCGCCGTCAAGAAGGGCCTCGAAGAGGCAGTGCTCAACGGTGTCGTGGGTGGATACCCGGTCATCGACGTCAGCATCGACATCATTGACGGATCGTTCCACGAGGTCGACTCCAACGAAATGGCGTTCAAAATGGCAGCCATCTTCGCCGCGAAGGACGCCTTCAAGAAAGCGAAATCGATCCTCCTCGAACCGATCATGAAGGTCGAGAACGTCACGCCTGAAGAATACCAGGGCGATATTCTCGGTGACCTCAACCGCCGCCGCGGCCGCATCCAGAGCATGGAAGCGAAGGGGAATCTCTCCGTCGTTCACGCCGAAGTGCCGCTGGCTGAAATGTTCGGTTACTCCACCGCAATTCGCTCCCTCTCCAAAGGGCGCTCCTCGTACTCGATGGAGCCCTCGCACTTCGAACAGGTTCCCGCGAGCGTCCTTGCGGCTGTCATCGATCAGAAGGGATAAAAAGTTTCGATCAACGCTAGCAACCGCAAATTTCTATGACCAACGGCCAACGAATTCGCATCCGGCTCAAAGCCTTCGATTACCGGACGCTCGACCAGTCCTCCCTGGACATCGTCGAGACCGCCAAGCGCACCGGCGCCAAGGTGGCTGGGCCGATCCCGCTTCCTACGCGGATCGAAAAATTTACTGTCAACCGCTCCCCGCACGTCGACAAGAAGTCGATGGATCAGTTCGAAATCCGGACGCACAAACGCCTCCTGGATATCATCGAGCCGACCGCAAAGACGGTAGATGAACTCAAGAAGCTGAACCTCCCGGCTGGTGTTGATATCACCATCAAGATCTGACCGGTGTTCACGAACCAATAGACGCAATGAAATACGGACTGATAGGTAAGAAAGTCGGGATGACCCGAGTGTACGACGAGAAGGGGCGTTCAACCCCCGTGACCGTCGTCGCTGTCGGCGGCAACACCCTTCTTCAGGTTAAGACTCTCGAAAAGGACGGCTACTCTGCCATCCAGGTCGGGTTTGATACCCAGAAGGAATCCCGCGTGAACAAGGCTGAGTTGGGCCACTTCAAGAAGGCAGGCTCCGAAGCCAAAAAGCGGGTTGCGGAATTCCGCCTCCTCGACGGCGATAAGGTCGAAGGGGAACTCAATCTTACCGCTTCGCACTTCCAGGTCGGTCAGATCGTTGACGTGATTGGGCGTTCCAAGGGCCACGGTTTCCAGGGTGTCGTCAAAAAGCACGGCTTCCAGGGACAGCCCGCTTCGCACGGTTCGATGATGCATCGCCGTCCGGGTGCCATCGGCAACCGCTCTACCCCAGGCCGTATCTGGAAAAACCAGGGGATGCCCGGTCACATGGGTGATGATCGTATCACCGTCCAGAATCTTTCCATCGTCCAGGTGCGCGAAGCCGAACAGGTTTTGCTCATCAAGGGCGCAGTTCCCGGCAGCAACGGCGGTTATGTGATCGTCCGCCCTGCCAAGAAAAAACCCCTTCCCGCGGAGGCTAAGTAATGAGCGCTACCGTTCTCACCATTGATGCAGCCAAGAAGGCGAATCTCGCCTTGATTGAAAACGGCCGCGGCACCCAAGCGGTGCATGACGTAGTTGTCGCCCTCCGGGCCAACCGCCGCAGCGGAACCGCCAACACCAAGACCAAGGCGGATGTCAGCGGATCCGGTTCCAAGCCCTGGCGTCAGAAGGGCACGGGTCGCGCCCGCGCCGGCTACAAGAGCTCGCCCGTCTGGGTGGGTGGTGGTGTCGTTTTCGGCCCAAAGCCCCGCGACTATTCCAAGAAGGTCACGAAGTCGGTTCGCCGCCTCGCCCTCAAGAAAGCGCTCAGCTCCCGGATTATTGCCGGTGATGTTCTGACCGTTGACAGCTTTGCCATCGCCGAGCCGAAGACCAAACAGTTTATCGGTTGGGTGAAAGATAACGTCGGAGTTGAGAAGACGCTGATCATCTCGACCCAGTTCGACGAGAACACCTTTAAGGCCGCCCGCAACGTCCAGCCGACGCGCCTGATTACGGCCAGTGAGGTGAATACCGAAAACCTCCTCGCGTTCAAGAAGATCGTCATTACCAAAGACGCCCTCGCGAAGTTGGCAGAAAGGATCCAGTAATGAACGAGCCGCATCAATTGATTCAAACGCCTGTCCTGACGGAGAAGGCGACGCTCCTGAGCGAAAAACTCGGCAAGTATGTCTTCCGCGTTTCGCCTCGCGCCAACAAGCTCCAGATCAAGCAGGCCATCGAGAAGCTTTTCGGCAAGAAAGTAGCGTCGGTCAACACCGCGAACTATGCCGGCAAGAAGCGCCGGGAACGTCGGGCCGACGCCGGGCGGACCGCGCACTGGAAAAAGGCGATCGTTACTCTCAAGAAAGGGGAGAAGATCGAACTGGCCTAACGGCCTAACCGGGTTCTCTCAGAGCCGCCAAACAAGAATAACGGACCATGGCACTTAAAACTTTCCGTCCTTTGACCCCGGCACAGCGCTACAAGGCGCTCCCGGCCTTCGAGGAGATCACCAAATCCAAGCCCGAGAAAAGCCTCCTTGCTCCCAAGAAGCGGACCGGCGGGCGTAACAACCGCGGTCGCTTGACCTCCCGCCACATCGGCGGTGGGCACAAGCAGAAGTATCGGTTGATCGACTTCAAGCGCAGCAAGCGCGACATCGCCGCGGAAGTGGTTGGCATCGAGTACGATCCGAACCGTTCGGCCCGCATCGCGCTGCTCCAGTACGCAGACGGCGAGAAGGCATACATCCTCGCTCCAGTGGGTCTCACCGTCGGCCGCAAGGTCTCCGCAGGGGAAACGGCTGCACCGGAAGTCGGTAATGCTCTTCCTCTCAAGAGCATCCCGCTCGGTTCTTCGATCCACAATATCGAGTTGATCCCCGGCCGTGGCGGCCAGATCGCCCGTAGCGCCGGTCAGGTGGCTGTTCTCAGCAACCGCGAAGCTGGTTATGCCCTCGTCAAGTTGCCTTCCGGTGAGATCCGCAAGATCCATGAAACGGCTTACGCGACGATCGGACAGGTCGGCAACGTTGACCACATGAACGTCTCCTCGGGCAAAGCGGGCCGTAGCCGCTGGCTCGGACGCCGTCCGCACGTCCGCGGTATGGTGATGAACCCGGTAGACCACCCGATGGGTGGAGGTCAGGGCAAGTCGAAGGGCGGCGGTGGACGCCACCACCCGATGAGCCCATGGGGTCAGCTCGCCAAGGGCTTCAAGACCCGCCGTAAGCACAAGGAGAGCAACAACTTTATTGTGCAGCGCCGCAACGCCAAGAAGTAACGCCGAGATTTTATGGGAAGATCACTGAAAAAAGGGCCTTTCGTCGCCCTCCATCTGCTCGAAAAGATCGACAAGATGAACGAAGGCGGAGTCAAGAAGCCGATCAAGACCTGGTCCCGCCGGTCGATGATCACGCCGGATTTCGTTGGGCATACGTTCCTGGTGCACAACGGCAAGATTTTCAACTCGGTATTTGTGACCGAGAACATGGTTGGTCACAAACTCGGGGAATTTTCCCCGACGCGTGTGTTCAAGAAGCACGGAGCGCACACGGCCAAGGTCAGCAAGTAGTGAGTTTTCCTGCTACAATGGCAGGAGCGGCGAAAGCCGTAAGAGGGGTGCTTTTGGCGCTGGCAATGGGGCCAGTCGCCAATGGGGAGAGTTCTTTCTCAGATCTAGACATAGAATTTACGGAAGCGAAGGTCACGCTTCAGACGGTTGCTGCCGAGAATCAACTTCTCAAGCAGCAACTCTCCGAAGCACAGACCGCAGTGAAATCGCTCACCGAAAGCCTCGCTGTATCCAACAGCGAAGCCGAGGTGTTCCGGAAAGAGGCGGCGGAGCTGAAGTTGCGAATGGAGGCGCTCGGAGTCGATGGACTCAGCGGCGACAAGCGCAAGCTCGAGCAGCGGCTTCTGAAAGGAGTGCGCGATCTCCAGCTCCTGCAGAGCGAGAAAGACAAGCTCGCCGACGAGCTTGTCCAACTCAGCGAAGCGGTGCTGCGTTTCACCAAAGGGGCCACATCGGAAGATGCGGAGGCCCGCCTGGCGTTGGAAGCCCGGATGCGCAGTGTGGCGGAGGCCCTCGGAATCCCGGGAAGTGGCCAGCCTTACTCGGCACCGGCCGACCTGACCCAAGGGATGGTGATCAGCATCAAAGAGGAGTGGTCACTGGTTGTGGGCAATATCGGGAGTGCCCATGGGGTGAAAGTGGGGATGCCCTTCCGAATCATTCGCGATGGAAATGACATCGGGGTGATCCGGGTGGTGGACGTTCGCGAAAAAATTTGCGGTGGAGTGATACAAAGTCTGGACTCTGAGAAGAACAAAATTAAAGTCGGCGACCGCCTTAGGGTGGATGCCAGGTAAATTTCAACTAACATGCAGATTCATTCGACATACAAGTATGCGCGCATTTCGGCCTTCAAGGCTCGGGAGGTGACGCGCGAAATTCAGGGCCTGCCCGTCGCGGCGGCGCTGGACATCGTTGCGTTCAGTCCGAAGAAAGCGGCCGTGCTGGTCGCGAAAACGCTCAAGAGCGCAGTCGCCAACGCCGAAAACAACGCCAACTTGCGTGTCGATACGCTCGTCGTCAAGGAGGCCACCGTTGGTGAAGGTCCGTCCTTGAAGCGGTCGCAGCCGAAGGCTCGTGGCAGTGCCGGTCCAATCCTGAAGCGTTCCTCACACATCAGGATCATCCTCACCGACGAGATCGAAATTCAAACGCGCGAAGCCAAGAGCAGAAAGCGGGCAAAATCGGGAGCCGCCAAGCCGGCCCGGGCCCGTAAGAGCGCAGCAAGTCAGGAGAGCAAGTAATTTTATGGGTCAGAAAGTTAATCCAATCGGCTACCGCCTCGCCCTCAATCGGGACTGGCGCTCGCGGTGGTATGCATCGCCCAAGGATTTCCCGGAATTCCTTCACACGGACCTCAAGATCCGTGGCTACGTCAAAAAGAAACTGGCCCTGGCCGCTGTGGCGAAGATCGTCATCGAGCGCGCCTGGAACAGCCTCCGCGTAACGATCTACACGGCCCGCCCCGGGATCGTGATCGGCCGTAAAGGAACCGAGATCGAGCGGATGACCGAAGAGATCGCCTCCATGTCGGGTGGCAAGCAGGTCAAGATCGACATTCAAGAGATCAAGACCCCGGAACTCGACGCCCAGCTGGTCGCGGAGAACATCTCCCTCCAGATCGAGCGCCGTATTTCGTTCCGCCGCGCGATGAAGAAGGCCGTGCAGACCACGATGGATTTCGGCGCCCAGGGGATCAAGGTCCGTTGCGCCGGACGTCTCGGCGGCGCGGAAATTTCCCGTGCTGAGCGTTACCATGAAGGGAAAGTGCCACTGCACACCCTCCGTACCCCGATCGACTACGGCTTCGCGGAAGCGATGACGGTTTATGGGAAGATTGGCGTCAAGGTCTGGCTGTGCAAGCCCGAACCCGGCACCGAGAAAGAGCAGCCCGTCCGTGAGGGTCGGGAAGGCCGCGACCGTGATCGTGATCGCGACCGGAACAGATAACAGGCGCAACCAAGCCCGAGATTTTTAGAGGAGACTCACTATGCCATTGATGCCAAAACGCGTGAAGTATCGTAAGACCCAGCGGGGAAGCCGCAAGGGGATTGCTTCGCGCAACGTGACCATCGATTTCGGCGCTTACGCGTTGCAGACGCTCGAGCGCGCTTGGATCACTAACACCCAGATCGAAGCCGCCCGTGTCGCGCTCACCCGCAACATGAAGCGTAAAGGCAAGCTCTGGATCCGGATCTTCCCGGACAAGTCCGTAACTTCCCGGCCGCCGGAAACCCGAATGGGTAAAGGTAAGGGTGCTCCCGAATACTGGGTCGCCGTTGTCCGCCCGGGGAACATCCTGTTCGAACTCGACGGGATTCCCGAATCGGTGGCTCGTGAGTCGCTGCGTCTCGCCGCGACCAAGCTACCGATCCGCACCCGGTTCCTGACCCGCCATCGCGCCGCGGCCTAAGGCCGATCCTTAAGCCCGACCCTTTACCAAACAGGTATGAAGATTAAAGAAATCAGAGAATTGAGCACCGAGGAGCTGGAGGTGCGCGAGCGCGAGCTTCGCGAAACAACTTTTCGTCTCCGCCTTCAGGGCAAGATCGGTCAGCTCGAGAAACCGAGCGAGATCCGCGCGGTGCGCCGCGACATCGCCCGCATCGAGACCGTGATCACCGAACGCAAAGCCCAGCAGGCCACCAAGGCGTAAGCCCAAGCGAAACCATGAGCGAGAATCAAACGATCGAAAACCAGGACGCCCGCAACCTCCGTAAGACGAGGGTGGGACAGGTGGTTTCCAGCAAGATGAACAAGACCGCCGTCATTGAGACGGTGACGCGCGTCCCGCACCCCCGCTTCGGCAAGATTGTCAAGCAGGTGAAGAAGTTCCACGCGCACGACGAAGAAAACAAGGCGCAGGTCGGCGACACCGTTCGCATCATGGAGACCCGCCCCCTCAGCAAATTGAAGCGCTGGAGGATTGTTGAAATCCTCAAACATTAGTGTAAGCTAGATACCCCTTTTCGCAATATGCTCCAGATTCGATCCAGACTCGATGTCGCCGACAACACGGGCGCACGCATGGCCAAGATGATTGGCGTCATCGGCAAGCCGACGAAAGAAGCACGCGTGGGTGATATCATCACCGCCCACATCCGCGAGGCTTCGCCCGGCGGGAGCGTGAAGAAGGGCGACGTCGTCCGCGCAGTGGTTGTTCGCACCAGGCAGCCGGTTCGCCGCGAAGACGGTTCCTACCTCCGCTTCGACAAGAACGCCATCGTCATCATTGACAAAGACTCGAACCCACGCGGAACGCGTATCTTCGGGCCGGTCGCACGTGAGTTGCGCGAGCGCAACTTCATGAAGATCGTCTCGCTTGCTCCTGAAGTTCTTTGAGGTTTAAGTCCGACATTCCAAACTCCATGAGCCAGAAATTTCACGTTAAGAAGGGAGATCAGGTGGAAGTGATCTCCGGGAACCATAAAGGGGCCACAGGAAAAGTCCTCCAGGTTCTTCCCAAGAAAAGCCACGTGTTGATCGAGGGCGTTCGCCTCATCAAAAAACACACCCGCAAGTCCCAGGACAACCCTCAGGGCGCCATCATCGAGCGCGAAGGGCCGGTGCACATCTCCAACGTCAAAGTTGTCGAGAAGGCCAACAAGTCCGAGACCACCGGAAAGAAAAAGGCGGCCTAAGAGAAGGCTGTTCAAACCAAGCCATTTATCGCTAGCATCTGTTTATGCCAGTCGCACTTTACCAAGAATACAAAGAACGGGTCATCCCCGCGCTTACGGCCCAGCTCGGCTGCAAGAACATCCACGAGGTTCCCCGTGTCGAAAAGATCGTGATCAACACGAGCGTCGGCTCGGCTTCGGATGTGAAACAGGCGCTTGAAGACGCGAAAGCGGAACTCACGCTGATCACCGGTCAGCGCCCCGCCGAGACCCGCGCAAAGAAGAGCATTTCGAACTTCAAACTCCGCGAAGCGCAGGCCATCGGCGCCAAGGTGACCCTTCGTGGCGCCCGGATGTATGAGTTCCTCGAGCGCCTCATCCGCATGGCGCTTCCCCGTATCCGTGACTTCCGTGGCATTTCTCCTCGCGCCTTCGACGGGCAGGGGAATTATACGCTCGGCGTCACCGATCAGAGCATTTTCCCAGAGGTTGAGCTCGATAAGATCAAGCGCAACATCGGGTTTGACGTGACGATCGTCACCAGCGCCCGCACCAACGAACACGCGAAGGCGTTGCTGGTTGAATTGGGTGTCCCCTTCACCGACAAGGCGAAGAAGGCCGCTTAGTTTGGCCCCATTTGAGGTTGTAGTTATTATATGAGCAATTTGTCCGATCCTATAGCAGATTTCCTGACGCGGCTGCGTAACAGCGCCGGCGCTCAGAAGGCGGAAACCGTTGTTCCCTACTCGAAGATCAAGATTGAGATCGCCCGCCTGCTCAAGCAGGAAGGGTACATCTCGAACTACGAACTCGACACCACGGGCACGTTTCCTGTCATCCGTATCGCGAACAAGTTCGTGAATCGCACCCCTGCGATCACGGGCCTTAAGCGCGTCAGCCGCCCTGGTCTCCGTCGTTACGTTGGATCCAAGGAAATCCCCCGCGTTCTCGGCGGTCTCGGGATTTCGATCCTTTCCACCCCTCGCGGGATTGTGACGGGCCGTGAAGCAAAGAAACAGAATGTCGGCGGCGAACTGCTCGCCTACGTTTGGTAAAACCTGGTAATCCGTATGTCGCGAATTGGAAAAAAGATCATCGATCTGCCGGGTTCGGTAAAGATCGCCATCTCGCCCGAGGGCGGGGTGAAAGTTGAAGGTCCCAAGGGGAAGCTCGAGTGGACACTGCCCAAGCAGATTTCTGCCCGTATCGAGAACTCGACGGTGCTCGTGGAACGCAGCGGTGACAACCGCAACGTCCGCGCATTGCACGGCCTCTCACGCGCCTTGGTCGCCAACATGGTGACCGGCGTTTCCACCGGTTTCGTCAAGGACCTCGAAATTCACGGGGTCGGTTTCAAGTCTGCCGTTCAGGGCTCGGTTCTCAACCTGGCGCTCGGCTTCTCGCACCCGATTCTCTTCCCGATCCCCGAAGGGATCAAAATCACCGTCACCGACAACACCAAGATCCGCATCGAAGGGATTGACAAGAAGGTGGTCGGTCAGGTCGCCTCGGATATCCGTTCCTACTATCCGCCTGAGCCTTACAAAGGCAAGGGTGTCCGGTATGCCGGCGAGAAGATCCTGCGTAAGGAAGGTAAGACAGTTCAGTAATATTTGGAGTAACGTCGTATGGCTTCTCTGCAAAAAGTTAAGATGCGCCACGCCCGGATTCGCAAACGGGTATCGGGAACGGCTGAACGCCCCCGGTTGGCGGTTCATTTTTCGGGCAAGAATATTTATGCCCAGGTGATTGACGACGTGGCGGGACGCACCCTCGCGGCTGCGACCACCACGGAAAAGGGGCTTCAGGGCGATAAGTCGCTCCGCGCCAACGTTGCCACCGCCCTGACGATCGGCAAACTGATCGCCGAGCGCAGCAAAAGCGCCCAGGTGAGCAAAGTGGTGTTCGACCGCGGTGGCTTCCAGTACCACGGTAAAGTAAAAGCGCTGGCTGACGCCGCGCGTGAAGCGGGACTTGAATTTTAATTATGGCAGCTCCTCAACGTAAAAACGACCGCCGCGAGCGGAGGGAATCCTCCGAACCGAAGTCGGATCTCACCGAAAAGGTGGTCTTCATCAATCGTTGCGCCAAAGTCGTGAAAGGCGGACGCCGTTTCAGCTTCAGCGCCCTGATCGTCACCGGCAACCGCGCCGGGAAGGTCGGATACGGCTTCGGCAAGGCGAATGAGGTTTCCGAAGCGATTCGGAAGGCTTCTGAGGCCGCCAAGAAGGCGCTTCGCCCCGTGGCAATCCGCGAAAACACCATCCCTCACGAAGTGATCGGTGAATTCGGCGGTGGCCGGGTGCTCCTGCGTCCTGCTTCTCCGGGTACCGGTGTCATCGCCGGTGGCGGGGTTCGCGCCGTGGTGGAAGCCGCGGGGATCCGCGACGTTCTCGCGAAGTCGCTCGGTTCCAGCAACCACGCCAACGTGGTCAAGGCGACCATTGAAGCGCTCCACGGGCTGCGTCAGCGTGACGAAATTTACAAGATTCGCGGCATCGCAAAGCCGGCGGCCGCGGCTCCTGCCGAAGTTTAATCAGAGGTCAATCAAGCTCACAGTAGCTTAATCACAGATTTGTCTATGAATCTCAATAACTTGAAGCCCCGCCCCGGTTCCAAACACCGCGTTAAGCGGCTTGGATGCGGCGAAAGCTCCGGACACGGTAAGACCTCCGGCAAAGGGCACAAAGGTCAGAAGGCCCGTTCGGGCGGTTCGCTCCGCCTCGGGTTCGAAGGCGGCCAGATGCCCCTTATCCGTCGCTTGCCCAAGCGCGGGTTCAACAACGCTCAGTTCAAGACGGTTTACGCGGTTGTCAATCTGACGGACCTCGAGGCCTTCGAGGACGGTGCCACGGTGAACGAGGCAGCGTTGCTGGAGAAGGGTCTCATTCGCGGGAATTACGATGGAGTGAAGCTCCTCGCAACCGGCGAAGTAACCAAGAAACTCACCATCAGCGTTGACAAGGTGAGCGCCGCCGCAGCAGAGAAGATCCAGAAGGCTGGTGGTTCTGTTGCAACGGTTGAAGCCGCTTCAGCTGAAGCCAAATAACGGGTTCCAACCGCCCGCATGATTTCAGCCTTCTCCAACACGTTTAAAATTCCGGAACTCCGGAATCGTGTTATTTTCACCCTGCTCCTTCTGATCGTCGTCCGCGTCGGGGCCGTCATTGCGGTCCCCGGTGTCGATCCCTCGGTGTTGAAGGAGTGGTTCGCCACGGAAGTGACCCAGCAACAGGGCGGGAGCGTCGTCGCTCTCTTTAACCTGTTCAGCGGCGGCGCTTTGGAGAACTGTGCCATCTTCTCGCTGGGGGTCATGCCCTACATCAGCGCGTCGATCATGTTGCAGTTGTTGACCGCGGTCATCCCGCAGCTCAGCAAACTTTCCAAGGAAGATGGGGGAAGGCAAAAGATCATGCAATACACGCGATACGCAACGATCGCGCTGTGCATTTTCCAGGGCTATCTTCTGGCCCTGACATTCCAGAATCCGTCGTCGAACCCGATGCTTCACGGCATCAACGATACGATTGCCCGCCTAGGGCGAGATCTCGTCGTGAATCCGGGTCCATTGTTCATCGTTTCATCGGTGATCACGTTGACGGCGGCAACAACGTTCCTGATGTGGATCGGTGATCAAATCACCGATCGCGGCGTAGGGAACGGGATGTCGATGATCATTACCGTCGGCATCGTTGCCCAGCTTCCCGGAGCTCTGATCCAGGCTTGGAGAATTTTTGTTCCGAGCGCAGGACAGGGAAGCCAGGTGAGTCCGATGGTGCTGGTGATGCTGATCGCGTTCTTCCTGTTGGTGATCGCGGCCGTTATTTGCGTCACCCAGGCCCAAAGGAAGATCAGCGTTCAGTACGCGAAACGCGTCGTGGGCCGGAAGGTCTACGGCGGACAGACTCAGTACATGCCGCTGAAGGTGAACTACGCCGGGGTCATGCCGATCATTTTCGCCCAAGCGTTGCTGATGTTCCCGGCGCAGATCGTCAACATGGCCTTCAAGAATAGTCCCTTGGCAGGCCGGATCGCGTCCGCGCTGACGGATGGCTGGGTTCACTACAGCCTCTACGGCGTGATGATTTTCTTCTTCAGCTACTTCTGGGTGGCGACGCAGTTCCAACCCCAGCAGATTGCAGAGGATCTTAAGAAGTACGGCGGTTATATCCCAGGCGTTCGCCCGGGCAAGCCGACGGCTGACTTCCTCGACTTCACGATGACCCGTCTCACCTTCGCCGGTGCGGTCTTCCTGACGATCATTGCAATTCTTCCCCAGATGCTGGCCCGCCAACTGCACGTCCCGCAGATGACGGCTCAATTCTTTGGCGGCACGGGCCTCCTGATTATCGTCGGCGTCGTGCTCGACACGATGCGGCAGATCGAGACTCACCTCATTCAGCGTCATTACGACGGGTTCCTCCGCAAGGGGAAGATCCGGGGACGCTCCGACCGCAGTCCTGCCGGACGCGGCGAGGCAGTCCAGCAGAGTGCCCTGGTTTGGGGTTACGCGGCCGTGGCGCTTCTGGTGCTGGGTGTCATGGTGATCTATATCGCCCAACGCTTCCGCTAATCCGCCCGGGTCTGTTTTGAAGGCGACGTCACCATCTTCAACAAGATCAACGAGGGTACCAGGCTCGTGAAAACAAGGATCGTGTTACTTGGGCCACCCGCATCGGGGAAGGGCACGCAGGCCGAGCTGATCAAAGCCCGCTTTAACATCGAGCCTACTTCCAGTGGTGCCATGCTCCGCGACGAGTTACGCCGGGGCACCGAACTGGGTGCGGCGGCCAATGCACTGACAAGCCGGGGTCAACTCGTCCCTGACGCGATGGTTACGGAACTCGTCGGGAAGTGGCTGGAAAGTCATGGTGATTCCTTTGTTTTCGACGGATTTCCACGCACGGTTCCGCAGGCTGTCGAGCTGGACCATCTTCTGGCGGCGCGGAATACACCGCTTGAGGCGGTTTTCTTCTTCAATGTTTCCCTTGATGAGATCCGCAATCGGGTTCTGAATCGGGTGAGTTGCCGCGACTGCGGCAGAATTTTCAAGATCGGCTTGCAGATCGCCAATGAAAGCGATGCCTGTCCCGAGTGCGGAGGGACGCTGTGCCGCCGCAATGACGACACGCTCGAAGCCCTCGAGCAGCGCATGATCGAATATCATGAAAAAACGGAGCCCCTCGTCGCTTTCTATCGCGGACGCGGGCTGCTTTTCGAGTTGAAAGCTGCTGAGCGGCCTGAGACGGTGTTCGCCCAGATTTCCTCAATTTTGGAGGCCGAATGATCCCGATCAAGACTGCCAAGGAGATTGATAAGATGCGAATCGCCTGCCAGACCGCGGGTGCGATCCGGGATCGGCTTGCCGGGCTTGTCCGTCCCGGTGCGACCACCGGAGAAATCGACTCGGCCGCGGCCGATTTGATCGCGGAAGCCGGTTGCAAGAGCGCGTTTTTGAACTACCGGGGATTTCCGGGCCACATTTGCATTTCGGTGAACGAAGAAGTGGTTCACGGAATTGGGGGAGCTCGAAAGATCCAGTACGGTGACGTGGTAAAGATCGATATCGGCGTCATCCAGAACGGCTGGGTTGGCGATACGGCCACAACGGTTCCCGTTGGCGTTGTGGATGAAGCCGTGCAGCGGTTGTTGCAGGTCACAGAGGAGTCTCTTTACGAGGCGATTTCCTACGCCGTGGATGGCGGACGGCTTGGCGATTTGTGTGCTTCCGTTGAAGAAAAGGTGGTTGAGGGAGGTTTCACGGTGGTTCGGGAGTTCGTGGGTCACGGCGTGGGGCGGCAGCTTCATGAAGAGCCGCAGATCCCGAATTACGGACGGCGCGGGACCGGGCCGAGATTGAAGGCCGGAATGACGCTGGCCATCGAACCGATGGTCAACCTTGGCGGGAGCGGAGTCCGCATCCTTCCCGACGGTTGGACGGTCGTGACGACCGACGCGAAACCCTCGGCTCATTTTGAACATACCGTTTTGGTGACCCGCGGAGAACCGGAGATCCTTACATGGCGAGAAAAGACGCTATTGAAGTAGAAGGCAGGGTATTGGAACTGCTCCCCAACACGATGTTCCGGGTGGAACTGCCCAATGGACACCGTGTTTTGGCGCATATTTCAGGAAAAATGCGATTACACTTCATTAGAATCTTGCCAGGCGACAAAGTTCTGCTAGAAATGTCCCCTTACGACTTGTCGAAAGGGCGAATTACCTTTAGAAAAAAGTAACTGTTTTTAGAAAGTCGCTCCGGAAAGATTCGGTTTCTTTCCGAGCGGTTTTTTCGTCCCCAGTTTTGGAACCCGACAGGGCTTAGAATTATGAAAGTTAGAGCATCGGTTAAGAGATTGTGCGAGTCTTGCAAGATCGTTAAACGCAAGAACGTGGTGCGCGTTTTGTGCAAAAACGCTCGGCACAAACAGCGGCAAGGCTAACCTCGGCGACAGAAAATTTTCAGCATATGCCACGACTACTTGGAGTTGAGATTCCCGGCGATAAGCGCATTGAGGCCTCCCTGCCGTACATTTACGGCATCGGACCGTCTTGGGCGAAAAAGATCCTCGAACAGACCAACATCAATCCCGACACCCGCGCAAAGGACCTGTCGGTGGAGCAGATCAACCAGATCATCCAGGCGATTACCGCCAACCAGATCCTCATCGAGGGCGATCTCCGTCGGGATATTCAGAGTAATCTGAAGCGTCTCCAGGCGATCAACTGCTATCGCGGTTTGCGCCATCGTCGTGGTCTCCCGGTCCGCGGTCAGCGCACCTCTACTAACGCCCGTACCCGCAAGGGTCCGCGCCGGACCGTTGGCGTCCAGCGTGCCAAGGACAAGAAATAGCGCCAAAAATAGCGTCAGGTAAGTCCTGGAGCTTCTTAGAATTACAAGAACCCGATCATTTATGGCAGAAGAAACGAACGCACCCGAGACGCCGGAAACCCCGGCCGCTCCTGTTGCAGAAGCAGCGGCTCCAGCCGCAGCCGCCGCTGAGGGAGCCACCGCCGCGCCCGCCAAGAAAAAGGCTGCGCCCAAGAAGAAAGCCGCAGCCGCAGCCGCTGCCGCCGAGCCGAAGAAAGAGGAAAACCTCTCTCTGGACCAGAACGTCATCGAGCCGGTCAAGATTATCAAGGCCAAGGGTGCCAAGAACGTCCACACGGGCGTTGCGCACGTTCAAGCCAGCTTCAACAACACGATCGTCAGCATCACCGACCTCACGGGTGCCGTCATCGGTTGGTCGAGCGCAGGCAAGGCCGGGTTCCGTGGTTCCCGTAAGAGCACCGCTTATGCCGCCCAGATGGTCGCGCAGGACGCTTGCCGCCAGGCAATGGGGCACGGCCTCAAGGAAGTGGAAGTCCGCGTGAAAGGCCCTGGGGCCGGACGCGAGTCGGCTGTCCGCGCCATGCAGGCCATGGGACTCGACATCACGGTGATTCGTGACGTTACCCCGGTTCCTCATAACGGTTGCCGTCCTCCGAAGCAGCGGCGTGTCTGATGCCTCTGCATCGTTAGCAGTTTTCTAACTCATTTTTTATGGCTCGTTATACTGGTCCTAAATCGAAAATCAGCCGCCGCTTCGGAGTGCCTATCTTTGGCCCTTCAAAAGCATTGGAGCGTAAGAACTACGGTCCCGGCATGCACGGCCCCAAAGGCTCCCGGCGCAAGCAGTCGGAGTACTCGGTGGCCCTCGCCGAAAAGCAGAAGCTCCGCTATCAGTACGGTGTCCTCGAACGCCAGTTCCGCCGCTACTTCGAGATCGCGGCGACCCGCCGTGGTATCACGGGCGAAATCCTGCTTCAGCTGCTTGAAACCCGCCTCGACAACGTCGTTTATCGCCTCGGGTTCGCAAATTCCCGCGCTGCGGCCCGTCAGTTGGTTTCTCACGGTCACGTCACGGTGAACGGCCGCAAGGTGGACGTCTCTTCGTTCAGCGTGCGCCCCGGCGACAAGATCGTCATCAAGGACAAGCCCGCTTCCCGCAGCCTCGCCGCTCGCTTTTTGGAATTGACGCAGATCGCGCCGATTCCGGCTTGGCTCGAAGCTGACAAGGAGCACTTCTCCGGGACGGTTTCCCGCATTCCGACCCGCGACGAGATTGCGCCGATCGTCAACGAACAGTTGATCGTCGAACTCTACTCCCGCTAAGGGAGAGGGTCCGGAGCCGAGCAATTTGTCAGTTCTTTATAGCAACAGGCCGGGAGAAATCCCGGCCTGTTTCCGTTTTAAACCCGGAATCGATGTTGCTCGCGGTGGTGTTGTGTAGTTTGCGGGGCATATATGCCGCCGTTGGTGCGGCAGCACCGGTAGCCCGCTCGCGCCGTCGAGCGCGGGATGGGCGAAGTATCGCGTTTGATGCCCATCCCCGCAGGATGGGCTTCTGTTGTTGGGATGCGACCCTCGTGAAGCCATAGAGCC
>JBBCKI010000047.1:0-63606 GCA_037190965.1 Chthoniobacteraceae bacterium | reverse complement strand
AAAACTTTCGTCCTGCGCGCGCTTGCCGCGCGGTAGAGGGAGGGCGGAGTTCCACGACGCCGCCTTTGGCCATAGGCCCTCTATTTCTTCTTCTCAACAACTCGGCGGCCTTTTCTTGAACGTACTAATCTTTCCCAGTTCGTAAACACAACCGAGCGTGTTCATCATCAACCGGCATTCTCCTGGTATTGCACGCTTTTGATGGCGCACTCCTGCCCCTGGATCGCCTCCGCCGTCGAGCCACAGCGGGGGCAGCAGAGCGTCGGCGGTGCCGCGAAGGCGAGCGCGTCGTCCCATGTTTTCGGCGCGCCGAGATAGGAACAGCGCGGGCATCGAATCACCGCCCCACTCGTTTCGATCTCGAGCGACGATCCTTCCAGCGCCGTCCCCGTCGTGATCGCGCCGTAACAGAAGCTCAACTGTTCCGCTTCGATGGCGGCTAATTCCCCGACCGAGAGCCGCACCTGGAGAACACGCTTTCCGGGGTGTTCCCGCGTGAACTCCAGCATCCGCTCCATGAGGGCCGCCGCGATCGACATTTCGTGCATTGGCGCGCTGGTCTAAAGCGCCAGCAGCGTCTCGGCGATCTCTTCCAACCCTGTCCCGTGCTGGCAACTGGCAGGAATGACGCGGATGTCCGGCTTGAGCGTATGCACGTCGCGGATCAGGGCATCGACGCTCACCCCCATCACATCGGCCAGGTCGATCTTGTTGATGACCACCACCTGCGCGCCGAGGAACATATGAGGGTGCTTCTTCACCATGTAGGGTCCTTCCGTGACGCTGATCACCACCACGCGCGCCTTCGAACCGAGCGGAAACTCGGCGGGGCAGATCAGGTTGCCGATATTTTCGATCAGGAGAAGCCTCAACCCTTCGAGATCGATGCCTCGCAGCCCTTTCCCGACGACATTCGCGTCCAGATGGCATCCGTTGATGGTTGCGATCTGGACCACGGGAACCCCCATTGCCGCAATGGCGTCGGCGTCGCTGCTGGTCGTGGCATCGCCATTGAATACCGCGATTCCGAGGCGGTCCTTCAGCATAGCCGCGAGCTTCGTGATCAACGTGGTCTTGCCCGAGCCGATGGCTCCCATCAGATCGATGGCGGTCACGCCATGGCAGTCGAGCAGGGCGCGGTTTTCGATGGCCAGTTTTTCGTTGGCTTCGAGGAGACTATGCTCCAGCTCGATGTCGTAGATTTCGTCGGGGGAGGATTGGATGGTTAGCATGGGGGTGGAGGTTCGAGTTGATGGTAGGTTTAAGGTTTCGCCAGCCCGGCCAGGGCGGTCGGGGTGTGGAGCTGCTTGAGAGTCTTGCCGCCTCCTAGATACATATGGACGCCGCACGGGAGACAAGGGTCGAAGCTTCGGACCGCGCGCATGATATCGATCCCCTTGAAATTATCCGGCCCGTTCTCTTCAAAGATCGGCGTGTTCTGCACGGCGTCTTCGTAAGGCCCGGGCGTTCCGTAGATATCGCGGGGCGAGGCATTCCAGGGCGTCGGCGGGTAAGGATGGTAGTTGGCCACTTTCCCGTTGCGGATGACTATGTGATGCGACAGAACGCCGCGCACCGCCTCATGAAAGCCGCAGCCGATCGCCTCCTTGGGAACCTTGAAGGGGGTGAAAGTTTGAGTCCGCCCGGCGTAGACCTCGGCCATCGCTTTTTCCAGAAAATAGAGCGCGCAGGCGGCGGAGTAGGCCTGGAAGTAGGTTCGGGCGCGGTCGCGTTCGATGGCGTTGCTCCATTTGGGAATCTTCCATTCAAACTCGACTTCCGGCTTCGTCATCGTTTTCGGAAGCGTGATCTTCACGCTGCTGCCGGTCGCTTTGACGTACCCGATATCGACCAGTCCCGCCAAAGCCGTAGACCAGAGCCGGGCAATCGGCCCGCCACCGGTATCGAGCGCCAGGTGGTCGCCCGTGCGATCGTCGTACCATCGCGGTGACATGACCCATGTATAGTTTTCGTTGAAGTCGCGCTTCTGCGGTTTGGGGATGGTCGTCTGATTCCACGGATGGCGCTTGTCGATGGGATTGCCGAGCGGATCGTGCGTGACGAACTGCTCTCCGGTTGCCTCCCAGTCTTCGTAATAGGAAGAGCCAAGAAGGATGCGCATCCCAAGGTTGATATCGACAAGACTCGTCGTGATCAGCTTGCCGTCGACGATAATGCCGGGCGTCACAAACATCTTCCGGCCCCAATCCGCCATGGTCCTGTAATCATAGTCGCAGGAATCGGGATCCTGGAAAGAGCCCCAGCAGCCGAGCAGGATGCGGCGCTGCCCCACGGCTTCATAACCCGGCAGCGCCTCGTAGAAGAAGTCGAACAGGTCGTCATGCAGCGGGACGACCCGTTTCATGAATTCGACATACCTGGTCAGGCGTACAAGATAGTCCGTAAAGACCTGGATGGAGGGAACAGTGCCCACCCCGCCGGGGTAGAGCGTGGAAGGATGCACGTGGCGGCCCTCCATCAGGCAGAACATCTCGCGGCAGAGACGGCTCATCTGGAGAGTCTCGCGGTAGAAGGCTCCCTCAAACGGGTTCAACGCCGTCATGATCTCGCCGATGGTCTTGTAGCCGTGATCGGCCGCGTGCGGGGCCGGGGTCCGCACCGCCTTTTCCCAAACGCCCGGGTTGGTCTCTCTGACCATCATCTCGCAGAAATCGACCCCCACCAGGTTGTCCTGATAAATGCAATGGTCGAACATGTATTCCGCCGCTTCGCCGAGATTGATGATCCATTCGGCAAGTGGCGGCGGCTTGATGCCGTAGGCCATGTTCTGCGCATAGACCGAGCAGGTGGCATGATTGTCGCCGCAGATGCCGCAGATCCGGCTGGTGATGAAATGCGTATCTCGCGGGTCCTTGTTCTGCATGAAGATGCTGTAGCCGCGAAAGATCGACGAGGTGCTATGGCATTCGAGAACCTTCTTGGCCTCGAAATCAATCTTGGTATAAATCCCCAGGCTACCGACAATGCGCGTGATCGGATCCCACGACATTTCGCGGATCGTCCCTGTCTCCTGGGTTCTCTGTTCGGCAGGCGAGGTAATCTTTGGCATAAGAGAGGGGTTGTTAGTTCCCGTGATCGTACCAGACAGGCTGGTAGCCGGTGGTTAGTCTGCCTCCGCGGTGCCGCCATTTCGGCTCCTTGTTGGCAGTCCGGTTGGTGAAGCCGCGCAGGACGCGGAGCAGCCCTCCCCAAACGGTAACGACTCTCGATGAGAGGGCGGAGCCGGGGGGGGCATCCATGAAGGGCATGAATTTATCAGGGAAACCGGGCATCGTGCAGCCGATGCAGATCCCGCCGACATTAGGACAACCGCCGATGCCGCCCATCCAGCCCCGCTTCGTCACGTTGCAGTTCACAACCGGGCCCCAGCAACCGACCTTGACCAGGCATTTTGGCGAACCGTATTCATGGGCAAAATCGCCCTGTTCATAGTAACCGGCCCTGTCGCAGCCTTCGTGAACGGTCTTGCCGAAAAGCCAGGTGGGGCGCAACTGTTCATCCAATGGAATCATCGGCGCGAGCCCGGCGACCTGGTAGAGGAGATAGAGAAGCGTCTCCATCATATTATCGGGCTGAACGGGGCAACCGGGGACATTGACGACCGGCAATCCGCCTTTGGAGCGCCACCCCCAGCCGAGGTAATCCGCGAGGCCCATCGCGCCGGTCGGGTTCCCCTCCATGGCATGGATGCCGCCGTAAGTCGCGCAGGTTCCGGCGGCGATCACCGCCAATGCTTTCGGTGCCAGGCGGTCGATCCATTCGCTGGTCGTGATCGGCTGCCCCGTGGCAGGGTCAGTGCCCATCGCCGCCCAATATCCCTCCTCCTTGATCTCTTCGTTCGGCACCGAGCCCTCCAGAACCAGTACGAATGGTTCCAGCAAACCCGCCGCGGCTTCGTGCCAGTACTTCATGAAATCCGCGCCGACTTCGTAGGCCAACACCGGGTTGTGCAGATGCACCTTGGGCAGTCCCGGGACGGCTCCCATCACGACGTCTTCGAGGCTCGGCTGCGTGGCCGCCGTCGTCGAAACGGAGTCGCCGTCGCAGCTAAGTCCCGTTGTCATCCAGATGATGTGAATCTCCTTCACCTTGGGGGGACGGTTCGCAAAAACTTCGAGAGCTTTCATAGTGTGAATTCCCGGTTGCCGCTCCTTGCATGACGAGTCATAGCGAGATTCGCTGGGCCGCGTCGATTCGGGTGCATCCATTTGGCCATTGAGGGGCCAGACCGGCCCCTACATCGACCGGATCTTCAAATATCGCCACAACTCGGGGAGCATCGAGGCTCCCACGGCCAGAGCGAACAGCATGAAGAGGCCAAACACCGTCAAGGTTGCGTCTTTTTTTTGATAGCCCATATCGATTCCTTTCATTTTTTCAGACGGGTGAAATAGCGGTTCGACTTCTCTCTTCGCCGCTCTTTCCCAACAGATCGCCAATCAGCATCTCGATCATTCCAATGGCCGAAGGGACCGCCGCGCTCACCACGGAACTCAAAGCGATCTCTCCCGTCTCGGAGCCAAGCACCGCCGGTTCGCAGGCGACGAGGTAAAGATTCCGGGGCGCGTCGCCGCCCAGCGCGCGCACCAATCGGAGCACCTGGAGCGGGTTCATACTGTGAGCGTCGATGGCAGGGGGCTCGCCGGCTGCGCCCGGTTCCACGGGATCGGGTTCGATCAGAAAAATCGTGCCAGGCGGCTCGCCGCGCGCCATGGCATCGACAAGGATCGTGGCGTCATAGCCGTCCATCAGCGCATAGGCGAGATCGTAGCCACGAATGCCAAAATCGACCACGGAAACTTCTTCCGGCAGCGGACGCCGCATCAAAGCCTGGGCAACTTCTACCCCAAAAGCGTCATCGCCCAGGAAAATATTGCCGATGCCCGCCACGAGGATGCGCTTCATGAGGGACCCTCCAGCGGTTCGACTTCATCCAACCCGAAGAAGAAGCGATGCCCCGGGTAGCGGGTCATTCCCAGATCGCGGCCAGGGTCGTCCTCGATCACCACGGCGAAGTGAACGCGGTTTTCAACATCGTGCTCAACCGCTTCGATGATCCCGATTCGCCCCGCAAGAGCGATGTCCATCACATCCGCGCGGTTCTTGGGCGCAAGCCGGACGCGATCCCCCGCCTTCAGCATGACGCCGCCCACTTCGGCGCTCTCCAGCCGCTCGGCGGGGTTAAAGAACGCTTCGCCGGGCGATCGCACCGGGCAGACATCGCGAAGAACGCCGTGCAAGTCGATCAACTGTCCGGCGGACATCCCTTCCGTGCGTTCGAGAATGCGCCGTGCATGGGCATCGAGGTGGCGCATCTCGCTCTTCTCCTCGTCCGTCATGGTCATGATACGCAGTGTGAGGATCTCGTCGATCTCCGTGCCGTCGAAAAGGTCGCCCGGGCTTTCCGGGGCGATCTTGGGATAGTCATAGAGAATGATGGGCGAGGAGAGGATCGTGTCGCGTTCGGGAATTGTGTCGTCTCCCACGAGAACCGGCCAGACGCCTCGGTTCCCGCATTGCGCGGCAGCGGCGGCGTACGGCGAGGGCGGCTCGAGGAGTGAAATGAACCGACCCTCCCCTCCGACATGCAGGAGCGCATGCGTGGAGGCGAAGGTTCGCATGAGAATAGCCTCGCCATTCTCCAGGTCGCCAGCCTGGACCGGTGTGGTATTGAGAAGATGAACGCGGACTTTCAGAAGCCCCGCATCCAGTCTTTCCACGCTTGCCTCGATCCTTCCCTCAATCGACGTCTGTCGGCGTTGAATGATTCCCACCACTTTCCCCTCTCTGTCGGGGATCGGCTCGCACCCGCGCGTCGCGGGATAGCGAAATTCCAGCAGGCGAGATGCCGTCAATTCCTTCACGCTCGCCCTCATTTCGAGGCATCGCTCGGTCGCTTCATGCCATGTTTGATAGCGAACCCCGTCCACCCGCAGCTCGGGAACGATCTCGATCTCCTGCTCCGCATCGGATGTCTCCTTTGAAACGCCAATCTCACGCGCCATCGGCTGAAGAAAGGAGACCCGAATCGTCAACATGGAGTCTTCCCTCCATCCTTCCAGCAGGCACTCGGTGTGGATCTCGCACGCTTCCGCACCGTTCTGTGCGACACTATAGTCCCGCGGATAGACGCGCCCGAATGGGAAGCGGTGCCGGTTCTTCCTGGATGAAGCCCGGTACGGATAGAGGATGTGCCCTTCGTACAGGATGGCGTTCACGAGGTTTTCGACAAGCTCGCGATTCATAGTGCGGCAGGTTCGGGTTTTTGCAGGAGTAGTTGATCGAGCGCTTGCTCCCAGGTCGCACATCCCGAGCGGCGCTTGAATTCACAGAGGCGTTCAAAGACATCCTGATGCAGGCAGATCCATGCGCTGTTCGGGTAGTGATACTCCATAAGCTCCCGCCATCGCAACGCGGGCATTCGCCAGAGACACTCTTTCTCCCAGGAGATCTGCTGCACCTGGAGCCCTTCGCCTGGGGAAGCGTAGAAAATCGTGCCGCTGAAGAGAAACAACAAGGGCACCTCCCCCTCCTCCAGGGCATGGAAATATTTCGTCGCCGCGATGTTGAAATCGTAGGTGCAAGCGACTGGAAGCTGCGTTTCAATGCTGCCCGAGAAACGTCCCACGGTGGTGTTTGCGTGAGCCCACAGCATCGGCCTCAACGTCTGCCCCCACCGCTCGGGCGTGCCAAAGAGCTCCACGAGCTTTTCCCTCTCCGTGCGATTATAAGACCGCCCGTGCGACTGAATTTGAATCTGCACCTGAAGAATGACGCTCTCGATCATCGCGATCCCACCGTCTTCGTCTTGGGAGGGGGCCGCGTCGATCTTGAGCTTGAAATGCAACAACGGTGTCAGCCCATGGGCCGCGGGCTCGACTCCGGTAACGGTGAAGCCGAGGTCAGGCATGATGGCCCTCCCTCGCCGGATCGGCGGCATCCTTCAGCCGGGCAAAGAAGCGGTCGATCTCCTGCCAAACCTCTTCGCCTCCATGCAGCCCCCGCCAATGGAGACGAATGATGCCAACGAGTTCGTAGCAAACATCGATGGGAACGATAAAGGCCTCCCTGGCAGACCCGACGCGATTGACGAGCAGCGCTTCGACATCGGGCGCAAGCCCGGCCAACGCCTCCCACTTCTGGAGCGGAATGAGTGATTCCGTCGCCCCGGCGGGGCTCGGGTAAAGCGCCGTCACTTTGCCCTCCGGGGCGTTGTGAAAGAAGAAGGCCATGTTGATCGGCAACGCCAGGTCTTCCCACTCGGCATCGCTCATCCCGAAGTGAGACAAGGCCCGCACCTCTTGCGGGATCAAGTTGAAGCGGCCGTTGCGGGGGTTCTGAAAAAGCAGTGCACAGGAATCGCACGAGCACGCCACTTTGCGCGTTGCCATCGCAAGCAGGTGCCTGTGCCGCGCGGGCAGAACCATGCCGCAAAGCTCGCAACGCTCTTCCGGAGCGGCGGGGCGGGCGAAACGACGCAATGCGGAAAACGGAGAATGCATAGGCGCACGGGGGTGAGGAAGGCTCGCCCTTGAATCTAAGCCGGGGGAATCTGCGGCATTCGCCGGTCGATCGGTCCCATGCTTCGCGCCCGGATTCCCGTGGAATCGCGCGCGCTTCGGTATGCTTTCGCTCTCGTGCTCCGTCCCGGCTCGCGGCCTTTGCGGAGAACCATTTCCTCGCCCTTCATGGTTCCGGGCACATGCACAGGTTCAGTCGGCTTTTTCATACGGCTTGCTTCGGTATGGAATCTATTTCCTGCGGTAGGGGGCATTCGGCAAACTTCGGAACGGTTCTCTCCGTTGCGGCTATGCCACCGATTGCCCCTTCCACTTCAATCCCGCTTGCATCGGGAGCCGCGGCATAAATGGCCTCTTCGATCAAATATTTCAGCGTAACCTGAGAAGAGGGGCAGCCGTGGCAATTCCCCTGCAATCGAAGCCGGATTTCACCGTTTTCCGTCACATCGAGCAGTTCGACGTTTCCCCCATGCAATCCGAGCCGTGGACGAACGCTATCAAGCGCGCGCCTCACCCGTGTCTCCAATGCGACCGGATGCAGGCCATGCAACAACATCAGGTTCGATACGAGATCATCGGCGGTCATCTCAGCAATGGCGGCTTCTCCGGCTGCGCCCGCTGCGTCCACAATTTCGAGCATCCGCTCCATTCCTGCCGCGTGGATTTCCAGCAAAGCCCGCACCAGTTCGCCGGCATTCGAGCGAACGCTTTTGTCGGCACTCCCATCAAGGACACGGATCAGTTCCTCGATTCGGCCGATTCGGCCCGTGAAACCGTCCGTGGTGCGCTTATCCATGGCAAGCACGGGCAGTGAACGCCCGGTGAAGGTTGAACCGCGGCACAGGCCCGCGCGGCTGCCAGCCCTGGCGCCACAGAGATTGGGAAGAGTGAACCATAGCCGCAGCAAAATCGGCTCCTCTCCCGCTTCCGCGTGTAAAATGGATTTCCCGCTTTCCGGAATCGATCGAACGCCTGATCAGCGGCGATCACGCACCCGTCGCAGGCTCTTTGGATGTTGCTTCCTCGGCATGAAGGTTTTCGATGACCGTTCCGTCGTCGGCGTCACTTCGTTTTGCCGCGCGCAGGGCCGCAAAGAGATCCTTCAGATCGCGGCTTGCCCCAAAAAGAAACCAGACAGTCGTGATACAGCCAACCCCCAACGTCACGTAGACGCCGGTAATCATCGAATAGTCGAACCACCAGTCGGGCGAAAGGCGGCCCACAAATAATGTCCAGAGCAGCACGCCCAGCGCCACCACCTTCCAGAGAAGTGTCCAGATGACCGTCGCGACGGTCAGCACCTTGTCGCCCCGCGTAAACTGCTCGTCAATATTTACCAGACGCGCAAACCACGATCTCTTGGCCGGAATGGCGGCGGCCCCTTCCTCCGGCTCCAATCGATAGGCGCCACGATGAAGCATTGCATCCATATTGAAAGGCTTGCGAGAGGTGAGCAGCGAAACGATCACATATGCCGTCCCAGCCGTCACAGCCGTCACGACAGTGAACTGCTGGCCGTTCAAGGGGCTGGCATCAGGGTATGCCGCCAGGAAACGCCCCACCGGGCTTTCAACGCCAAACCATGAAAGCATGGTGGGATGCAGCGGTTTCCATAGCTGCTGAACAAGATTGAAAAGCACGCCAAACACAGCGCCGATCCCCATCGCCACCCACGCCCCCGCCGTGGTTCCACGATTCCAATACAAGCCCCCCCAGGCAACCAGGCCAATGCCGCCAAGGTAGATCGCCCCGATCAGGGTCACCACCATTACCAGATACTCCACCGGCTTGAAGAAATAGCTGAATGTGCAAGCGAACGCCGCCACACCCATCACCGTCAGCCGCAACCACCGGATATGACTCTTGGCATCGAGCGGCCGTTTCCGGATCGGAAGCACCACGTCCTGGAGAATTGTCGAGCCGTAGCCGTGAAGCTGCACCCCCTGTGAAGCGATGACCCCGAAGAGGAGCACCGCGCAGAACGCCCCCTTGACGCCCGGAGCGAGCAAAAGCCCCAGCGCCATTGGCAGCCGCAGTTGCCCTTGCATTGCCTGATCGCTAATCCCCCGCACCCCTTCCTCCACGACGGCCTGCTGCGCGGAAAAGTCGGGATGAGTCAGAACCGTGAAGGCTGCGATAGAGACGAGCGTCCCCATTGCGGCGTAACTCATGCCGCGCCAATTCCCGAGAATCTGCGCCATGCGTCCCTCATGAGCCGTTTTCGCCGCCGCCGCGAAGCCCTGCGTCCACGCGTTGCCTCGATAGAAATAGACGCTCAGAAAAATACCGAAGATGACATACCAGCCGTTGAAGTCAGTACGGGCGCCAATGTCGAAGGGGTCGACATAGGACGTCCCCGCGGCTCCGGAAAGCAGGGCCTCGCGAACCTCGGTCCCCGTGAGCGTGCAGATCAGGAAGATCGCGACGACCAGGTAGAAAAGCGAGGAGATCAGACCCTCCAGACAGTCCGTCACCATCACGCTGATTTGCCCGCCCGTCAGGGCGAAAAAAAGCGAGACCCCCATGAGGATCACCATCACCACCGCAAAGGTCGGCAGCTTCATTCCTGCCAATTCGAAGACTTCCGGCATTCCGCAGAAGTAGACGAAGAACCGCGCCCCGACGGCAGGCTGGACGCCAAAATTGAATAACCCCGAAAAGACATTGAGCCCGCTGGCAAAAACCCGGATCCCTTTGCTGTAACGGATCTCGAAGAACTGGTGAAAAGTAAGTGCCCGCGTCTCGCGAAAGCGGTAGGTCACCAACCCGAGCATCCCCAGAAAAAAAGTCACGACCTCCGCCGATTTACTCCAGAAGACGAGCGAAAAGCCGACCTTCGAGAAGACCTCCATGCTAATGAGCAGCAGGATCACCCCTCCGCCGGTGGCGTCCATCGCAGTGCAGATCAGATAACGTCCCGCGCAACGGTTGGCTGCCAGAAAATCAGCCACGCTCCTCATATACCGTTTCATGAAGAGGGAGACACCGATCACTAGGATGAGCGGCACCGCGATCACCACAAAATCGAGGAGAGTCAGATTCATTCGGGGGGGAAATTGATTGGTAAGCGAGGCGAATTGCCGGGCGGGGAAAAGAAGGCTTGGCCCTCTCGTCGGGGGAGACGCGCTGAAAGGTTCCCTGCCCGGCCTGCAAAAGCTCTGTCTTTATTTCCGAAATATTGCAATCAGAATTTTCGTCTCGTTTTCGAAAATCAACCTGCGAAGCCGGCTAGCCTGCAGCGGCAGCGAGGCAAAAAATGCCCTCAGGATCTTCCGCGACAGCCTCGCTTGGAGCGATGCCAATCGCGTCCGGTTTCTCAGAAACTTCCTGAAAATCAGCCCATATCGAATCCTCAATCATAGGGACTGCCGAGATCATATTCCCTCGTTTGCCTTCCTTTCTTTGGAGGTTTTCGAAGCTTTGCAAAATTTCGCAAAATTTCGAAAGTTTTTTGAATGACGACTTTACCTATCCATTCCCATTTGCTTTACTATGGAGCGTAGTCGAAGTTCCCCCCGTCCCGTGAAGACTCCCCTCCGATTCTTGCGGCCGCTTGCGGTCGTCTCCCGCCGTCGCCAGCGCAAGCTCCGTGGCCATCGCGCGTTCAGCCTCGTAGAAGTCACGCTCGCTCTCGGCATCGTGGCCTTCGCCTTTGTCAGCGTCCTCGGACTGGTACCCGTGGGGCTGACCAACTTTCGCGGCGCGATGGAAAATTCCATCAAATCGCAAATTCTGCAGCAGGTTGCCTCCGACGTGCGGCAGACGGGGTTCCTCAAACTTCAGGAGAAGCAGCCGCTTCGTTATTTTGATGAACAGGGGACCGTGAAAGGGACTTCTCTCGACCCGCTCACCCCAGAGGAGATGTCGCAGGTCCTCTACGAAGTGAACACGGTGGCACAGGTTCCCTCGCCGGTCCTGGGCGGCGATCTCTCGGGTATGGCCACCATTGTCATCGAGATCGTCCGGAATCCCGGGCGCAAGCCTTTGCAGATCGATTCGCTCGGCAGAATCGTCGAGCAACCATCCCAAGGAATCTATGTTTCAAGGTACTTCGCCTACGCCGCATCGCGGGGGGAGTGATCGCCCCCCGTGGGATGTCAGCTCCCGCATCGCCGCTTTCACGCTGGTGGAGATGCTCGTCTCTCTGGCGGTTGTAGCCATGCTTTTGATCGTGCTCCTGTCGATGACAAACCAGGTCACCACGCTGTGGCGTTCCACCAGCGGGAAAATCGACCAGATCCAGAAAGGACGCGGAGCTTTCGAATCCATCACGCGCCGCCTCGGCAAAGCGACACTGAATACTTACCTGGACTATGATAACCCCCTGGCTCCCGCCGCCTACGTTCGCCAATCGGAACTTCGCTTTCTGAGCGGGCCGATGGCGGAACTGGCGGGAACTGCGCCCGCCGGAAAAACCTGGCTGGGCCACGGTCTTTTCTTCCAGGCCCCCTTGGGTGCTTCGGAACCCGGGACGGCCAATTCTGCGGGCCTTCAATCGCTGCTCAATATGTTCGGCTACTTCATCGAATTCGGCGATGACCTGGCCTACCGCCCCGGCATCATCACCCCGGCGCTTCTCGCCCCGCAATACCGCTTCCGCCTGTGTGAATTGATTGAGCCGACCAATGCGCTTTCGATTTATCGCCATACCTCGGGCCTCGACCAAAACAAAAAGCCGCTCAGCGCAAGCTATACAGGCCGCCAGTGGTTCACTGATCCGCTGAAGAAAAGCGGCGCGGACCGCCCGGTCCATGTGCTTGCCGAAAACGTGATCGCGCTGGTCATTCTCCCTCGCCTGACGCCGGATCAGGATCCGGGCGGTGTGGCGCTTTCCCCGGGGTATCTCTACGACTCCACGGTCGAAAAGTCAGATGCCCGGCTCAACTCCCGCAACCAGCTTCCCCCCGTCGTGCAGGTCACGATGGTCGTCATCGACGACACCTCGGCGCGACGCCTGCACGAGAATGCTACCATGCCCGATCTCGGGCTCAGCGCCCTGTTTCAGGAACCAGCCCGCTTTAAAGAGGACCTCCAGACCCTGGAGGGAACGCTGATCTCCAGACGCATCGGCTACCGTGTTTTCTCCACCAACGTCCAGATCCAAGGTGCGAAATGGAGCACCGAGCCTCAAAGCTAGCATGAGCCCTTTCCCATACCGTTCATCCTTCGCGCAAGCCGGCTTGGCCGGAGCCCGCCGTCGCGGCGTCGTGCTCGTCATCGTGCTTTCCTTTCTGGTCCTCATTTCGGTTCTCATCGTTGCTTTTTTTGCCAGCATCGCCACCGAATCGAACTCGGCGGCAAACTATTCGAACGAAGGCGCCGTCAAACAGCTCGCCGATTCCGCAGTGCAACTCGCCATTGGCCAGATTACCGAAGCGACCCGGGGCAAGGATCAAAGCGGTCTGCTCGCCTGGGCTTCCCAACCCGGGATGATTCGCACCTACGGCACCGACGGCAAGCCAGGCAAATACTATAAGCTCTATTCTTCCAACCCGTTGATCGTCAGCGGCACCTCCTTCGATCTTGCCGCGGAACTGCCCGATCCGGATTGGAACACCGCCGCCAAGGCGGGCCTGTTTACCGATCTCAACAGCCCCGTGCGGCGCGAACAGGGCAACCTCTACTTTCCGGTCGTCGACCCGCGCGCAAAGGCCGCCAATGCAGCCCAGAGCGTGGAAGGGTTCGACTACAAGGCCGCTGTGGGCGGCGTTGTGCTTCCGGGCGGTGCAGCCGATGATCAACGGCTGCCGATGCCGCTGCGCTGGCTCTACGTCTTGCAGGATGGCAAGCTCGCCGTTCCCGTGAGCAGCAGCAACAACGTCGTGACCTTTGGGGTCAACGTTCCTTCAAAAGCAAACCCGATCGTCGGCCGCATCGCTTTCTGGACGGACGACGAAACCAGCAAGGTCAACCTCAATACCGCCTCGGAGGGAACCTTCTGGGATCGCCCCTGGGCGAATACCGCCACGGAGCAGAAGTTCTCCACCTCCATCCCGGCGCAAAACGAGTTCCAGCGATATCCGGGGCATCCGGCGATGACCAGCCTCAGCACCGTCTTCGGCCCGCTCCTGCCCTCCGGCACCACGCTCAAAACCTATTACGATCTCGCTCCGCGCATCCGGCATGGCGGCACGGAGGGTGGCACGATTAACAACGCGGCCAGCGGCTTCTCCAGCCCGATCGAACCCGACGGGGATCGCCTCTACGCGTCCACCGACGAACTCCTCTTCAAAGCCACCACCGCCGACCCAAGCCTCCGCGAGACGAATCTCGGGGCCATCGATCATACGGTTCTGCAGAAAGCGAAATTTTTCATCACCGCCCAAAGCCGGGCCCCGGAGATCAATCTCTTCGGCCAGCCGAGAATGACCCTGTGGCCTCTCCAGAGCAATAAAACGGAGCGCAATGCCAAAGACCGGCTGATCGCGTTCTGCTCCGAAATTGGGGGAATGCCATACTATTTCCAGCGGTACAGCGCCTACGGTTCGAGCCAGCCCTCCTCCAGCCAGGACCCGGCCATGGACTGGAACAACGTCTCGCGCAACCAGCAGCTTTACGGCTACCTCGACCGGCTCACCTCTCAATCCATTCCCGGCCTTGGAGGACGATTCGACGCGAAGTATCCGAACACGCGCAAACAAGTGCTCACCGAGATGCTCGACATGATGCGCAGTGGCATCAACTCGTACGGCACTCCGATCGCCCCGGGAGATCCTTCCTACAACTATGCCCCAAAACAGGGCGACCCGGGAGAAGGGCAGGTCGTTCCTTTGGAGCCGGGGAATGGAACACGGGGCTTCGGCCGCTTTGCCACCATCACGGAAGCCGCGGTCGTCTTCTATCGTTCCAATCCTACGATCGATAAAAATAACGCGCCCCTGCCACCGCAGATCCGGGCTTTGATTATTCTCGAACCGTTCACCCCTTCCCCGGGGCTTCCCACGTGGAGTCCGAATGTTCATTACGTGATCAGCGGCCTCAACCCGCCAAGCGCGGCTCCGTTCCGGATCGGCGTGAATACCGACGGGGGGCAGGCCCCCAGTCAGGTCTATGCACCGCTTGGCTTTCCGGAGCCTGCCGATAACTGGGTGACAGGCAGGGTTGGCTTTTCGGGGTACAATAACAACACCGCAGGGAATACGACCGCCTTTCTTGGCCTGAAAGCGGCCTTTCGCTATGCCGCCAACGTGGGCCTGGGAGTCGATGGAACCGATGGCACAAAATCGATTCCCGCCTCGGGAGCCACGCCGGACCCCAAGATCCACTATCCTTTTGTGAGCAGCGCGGTGGAAGTGCCGATGGACGCGACCACGTTCGACTTCAGCGGCGGCGACATCACTATCCAAATTCATGCCGGGGCCGGCGCATCCCCGGGTGCGCTACTGCAGACAATCCATATGCACTTCCCCGAAGCCAAAGGGCTCCCCATTCCGACGACCCAGCCGGGGGCAGGCTTCCATGACTTCAACACGCGCCTCGGCAGCGCCGCCGCGCCCAATAAAAATACGGACAAGGAGTTCCGCCTTCGGCTGATCATGAGGCAGGACGACACCAAGGACGTCGTCCGCAGTGTCGAGGCGCGGCCCGACGGTCCCGCCGGAGGGGATCTCCGGGTCTATGCGGCGCTCAAGGTGGTTCCCAGCACCTACTTTCAGCCTTCGGAGGGGTATCAAAACCCGGCGATTCGCTTTTCCCACAGCTTGCGGGATGGCGCTTACAGCTCCGACCCCCAGTTTGGCTACGATGCCACTGCGGAGGGCCTCGGAAACTCTTATGACATCGACTCCCATGCGAGCGCCGACACCAATCTCCGCATGAGCACGGCGACGGTCTCCGGCTTCCTCATCCCGCAAACGCTGCTCTCGGGCTACATGGGAAGCGGCGCAGGCGAATACCGGATTGGAAGCAATCCCGCCGTCCCAAAAGGGCTGACTGCCGCGCTCAATTCCAACGGAGCGCCCGGTGACTGGGATAACATGACCGGCACGATCGAAGACGGCCCCTACGTCAACAAACCCGATGAGGGCAACAGCGATACCGCCAGCAATTTCACCAGCATCGGCGGTGCCGTGACAAGCGGCACCATGACCGGGGGCTACTATTCACGAGGGCTCAATCGCTACAACCAAGGATCGGATTACCGGGCCACCACCGAAGTCACCTTCTCCCCCAATCGGCAAGTCTCCTCCGCCGTTATGTTCGGCTCGCTCCCGACGGGCATCGATCCCGCCAATGCCGACAACCAGAAACCATGGCAAACGTTGCTTTTCGCCGCCAATCCGGCGGCAGGTTCCGGTCATCCGGGCCTCGGAAATCCCGCCTCCGGCCCGCCTTATACCACGCCGCCTGATCACCTGATGCTCGATCTTTTCCACATGCCTATTGTGGAGCCCTATGCAATCAGCGAACCCTTCTCCACGGCGGGGAAGATCAACATGAACTACCAGATCATGCCTTTTACCTATATCACCCGCAGCACGGGGGTGCAGGCCGTGCTCAAATCAACGCGCATGATGGCGATTCCCACGACGGCCTCGACCGCCGTCTCCGGTTCGGAACGCGCCTACAAGGAGGGGTTGGCTCATCCGTTCGAACTCCGCTATGAGATCAACCCAAAAGAAAGCGGCGGAACCCTTGAAGGCTTCGAGCGCCGCTTCCAAGCGGGAGATATCTTTCGGTCGGCCTCCGAAATTTGCGGGATTTACCTGGTGCCCAGAAAGATTGCCGGCAAGAACTATGCTTCGACAATTACCGAACCGACCTATAGCACGGTTGCGACCTGGTGGAAAACCGGCGGCCCCGGCGGCAAGGGCTTCCAGCTTACCGGCGACAACGTGAGAGAAAGACCTTATGGCGATCTCTATCCCCGGCTGACTACCAAGTCGAATACCTATACCATTCACGTGCGCGTGCAGGCGCTCAAGAAAGTCCCAAGCACACCGGTGAACCAATGGGTGGAAGGAAGAGACCAGGTGGGAGGGGAATATCGCGGGGCTACGACGGTGGAACGCTATATCGGCACCGGCAGCTCAAACCTCCCCGATTTCGCAACGGACCCCTCCGCCACCGCCGAGGATTTTTACAAAATCCGCACCTTGAAATCGACCACCTTCATCCCATGAAGCGCCGCCGCCCCCTCCGCTTCGGCTTTACACTGATCGAGATCCTGATGGTACTGGCGATCATCGGGATCCTCCTCGTTGCCGCCGTTCCCGCCCTTAATTCCACCCTGCAAGGCTTCCAGCTGACGCAAGGCGCGCAGATTATCGCGGACCAGCTTCACCTGGCCCGGCAAGCCACTCTGGCCAGGAACCGGGCCGTGGAGGTTCGCTTCTACAAGTTTACTGCTCCGGCCTCGGGAGTAACCGCCTCGTATTTCCAGGGGGTGCAGGCGTTTGAGATCGTCGAGAATGGGCCTCCGAAAGCACTAGGGAAACTCCACCGCCTGCCGGGGCTGATCATCCTCGATTCCAGCGCCACGCTTTCCCCCCTTCTCGGGCCGACGCGAGTGAAGCAGTGGACTTCCAACGATCCCCAGATCTCGCTTCCCGGAATTGGAACCAACTATGAAGCCCGCGCGTTCACTTACCGCTCCGACGGCTCTGCGGATCTCTCCGTGGCAGGCCAGCAATGGTTTGTGACCCTGCACCACGCCAACGCGGGCGACAATCGCACGGATCTTCCTCCCAATTTTGCCACGTTGCAGATCGACCCCTGGAACGGCTACACCCAACTTTACCGACCCTGATCACCCATGAACCTGTGCCTCGAAAACTCCCCTTTATTCACCCGCTGGAAAGACCCCGTTTCCGGCGTTGAAAGCTTCATCCTCTCCCGGCGGGTAGCGCCCATTCAGCAATCGTTTTATTTTACGAACCCGAGCTTCACCCACGATGGCCGCTATCTCTGGTTCTATTGCACCTTTCCTCCCGGCGGAGACGCTTATTACGGACGACAGTTGGCCGTGGCAGACTTTGAGGAGCAAGAGCTTCGCCATTTCTCCGACACGCAGTTCATGGATGCCTCGCCCTATGTGGACAAGGAAACAGGCGAGGTCTATTGGACCACCGGGCTTGGCCTCTGGAAACGCGGCCCCCACCCGGGGCAGGACGCCGTCCTCGTCAACGAGTTCCCTAATGAACTCGCCCGCGACCGTCGCCCCCTGCGCATCGCTACCCACCTGACCCTATCCGTCGATCGCAAGTCATTCTCCATCGACGCGCAAATCGGCAATGAATGGTTATTGGGAGATATGCCCGTCGACGGTTCCCCTTTCCGCCTCTGGCAGAAGTTCGACCGCGGCTATAACCACGTCCAGTTCAGCCCCACCGATTCCGACCTCCTTCTCATTGCGCAGGATAGCTGGTTTGACGCGGCCACCGGCATCAAGGGCGAGGTGGAGGATCGGCTTTGGCTCCTGCGCCGGGGCGAAACCGCCCGACCTATCTTTCCCGAGTCGCCTTCCAATCTCCGGGGCCATGAATGGTGGGATGCCGACGGTCGCCATGTCTGGTATATCGATTACCGGCAAGGAACGGAGAAGGTGGATATCGTAACCGGCAAGCGAACGAATGTCTGGCCCAACGGGCATACCCATTCGCATAGCGATCGCGAGAGCCGTTGGCTGGTGGGTGACGTCAACCCCTCCCACATCAACCCCGACTTCTGGCGTGTCGCTTTCTATCATATTGGCACGGGGCGGGAAGTCAGCATCGTCTCCGATCTCCCGCGCCTGCCTTATCCGCGCAGCCGCTACCATATTCATCCCCATCCCCAGTTTTGCATGAACGACCAATATATTTGCTACACTACCAACGTGCTGGGGAGCGTGGACCTTGCGCTGGTTCCCGTGGCGGCGTTACTGGAACGGACGAAGTAAGGGAAGCGGGGTGATTGAAACTCACTCCGCACACGGTCCGAGGCACGATGCTTGCAGCTTGCGAGCCCTTTCCCAGACGAGCCCAAAATCGCGGTAGGGCGCTTCGCCACCGAGGCTCTCGGTCGAAAGCGCGCCGCACGTCACACCCAGGCGCGCTGCGTCCAAGGACGAAAAGCCGCGCAGCACTCCGGCAATAAACCCGGCTCCAAAGTTGTCGCCCGCTCCCGTAGTATCGATGGCCTGCACCTCCGGTGGCGGCACCTGCCACAGTGAATCGTCGCTGGGCACGTAACACCCTTGCGCGCCATCTTTGATCACCACCCGCCGCGCTCCATGACGCCGGAAAAAGCGCTGCACCGCCAAGGGGTCATGGCTCCCGGCATAGTGCGCGGCTTCGCCCATGCTCGTCAGGAGCAGATCCACCCATGGCAAGGCCTCCCCGATGGCAGGCAGCCATTCGCCATCGGGGTCGAAGGTTGTATCGAGCACCGTCATCATGCCGGCACGCCGGGCTCCTTCAAAAATCCGGCCCGCGGGAGCTCCACGCATCGCTGGCAAAAGTTCCAACCCACCAGCGGAAAAAATCTTCGCACCCGTGCCTAGGGCCGGTGCCAGGGCCGCTTCATCCAGCCAATCATTGCTGCCTCGAAAATGGTAGAGCGTTCTCTCCCCCGATGGGTGAACCATCGCGAGCGTGGCCGAAGTCGCAAGCCCCGGCTCCATGCGCAGCAGGCGGGTATCCACGCCGCACACCGTGAGCCGATCGGCGATGAGGCGACCGAAGGCGTCCTCTCCAATTCCGCCCACCACTGCCACCCGATGCCCCAGCCGCGCAAGGCCCGAAGCCATGTTGGTCGGATTGCCGCCCAGGAGCGGCGTGATCGATCGCACGAAACCGGTCTGGCCCGGTTGCACTCCGCGAGGCGTGCCCGCGACCGCGATGTCTGCGGCAATGCAACCGACGGCAACCACCTCCGGAGGCTCAGGAGCGCCTCCGGCGATCACGGGGTTTGCGCCTTTCCTTCACCCTCTTCGTCCGCCGCGCCAAGCGAAGGGTTTTTAGCTTGGAGATGCTCCCGGTAAAACGAAGGCCACCAGTCGCGTCCGGGCTGGGCGAGATCTTCCTCCTTCATCGCGTCGTAACCGGGCCGTACCCGGCTGTAAGCGGCATTCATCGCCTCGCGCGATCCGTAGTACGACTCCAGCCAGCGACGGCCGATCTGGGCATGGAGCACCTCATCAGCCCAGTCGAAGTCCTGGAACATCGTCGCAAGCTCGTCGCCGCCAGCCTTGGCCAGAGCGACCTCTGCCTGCTTGCCGGTCTTTCCCATCAAGCCCTGCTCGATTCCCCAAAGAAACGAGTAACGATCCGCGGGCGGCAGTGAATTGGCATATTCGGCAAAGCCGGTATGCGCCGGCATCGAAGTGAAATCGATCCCCTGCGAGGCGAACGCAATTTCGCCGAGCATGCAGTGCCGTGTCTCGTCCCAGAGATGCCGCGCCAGATCGTGATAGAACTCCCAGGGTTGCCCCTGCCAGTCGCAAAGCGTGGAGGCGATCAGTTCCGAAACGTGCATCTCCTGAAGCCGGACATTGAGCATCCACCAAAGGCGCTCATGCACGGGGCGATCCGCTCCGGGCACAACTCCCCGGGAGCGCCAGACATTCGCAAACCGGCGGTCCCGCCGGGGTACGCGGTTGATTTCGAAAGGCCGCCCCCGTCGAGACAGCGACGCATCGCCAATCTCCTGCCTGGGCTGATCGCCATGAACTCCCCCCGCCGCCGCAAGACAGGCCCGCAGGTGGTTTCGCCACGCGTCCAATGCGGCATCTCCGGGCAGACATCCCTCGCGAACGAGCTGCGACTGCAGCGCCGCTTGGCCCCACGCGATCTGCTCCTCTTCCTCGGCAACAACCATCCGCAAACATCGAAGCGTTGGGTGGTCGGCCAGCTTGTTCGCTTGCGAGAGATGCTCACGAAAGGCGGCAAGGCAGGCGGGCTTGAGCACCTCATAAATTCCGATGAGCAACTCCAGCGTGTTCTCCGAACGCTTGAGTTCCTCGACGAAGTTCTCCAATGCGTCGTCAGGCACCTTGTCCAGATGGTGGGGCGGCGTACGCATCTCCGTCACACGCTTGCGGAACCAGGCACTATGCTCCGCGTCCTGCCAGAGATGAAGCGAGAGGGCTCCTTTCACCTCCCATTCCGCGATGGCGTTGAAGTGCGCCGCCATCGTGAACACAAGCTGTGACTTTAAATAGACATAGCGCCGCAACCGCTCGACGGTAGTGTCGACGGAGAGCCCGGGACAGGCTCCGGCTTCATACGTGCAAAGCCCTGCAAGCGGTGGCGGAACGGAAGAATTCATGATAGGCGGGTTCTTTGAGTGTCTTGGTATAGGGGGGCGATCTACGCCGCAAACGGCAACACGGGTTCCGTTCCCCCGCTCTGCTCGCTTCGCACCACGGCCTCCACGATCCCGATGCCGTGCACGATGTTTTCAAAGTCCGCGAGCGGGCGTCGCTCCATTACGGCGCGGTGGAAAGATTCCCATTGATAGCTTCCGCAAATCTCGGGGAGTTCCAGTTCCTTCACGACGACCTCGTGGTTCCCTTGGGTCGCCATCAGCAACAGGCGCGAACTTCCTTCCGCCTTTCCATAGCCAACGGGCAGGACGTTGCGGAAAATCGTTCCCCGTTCGTAATGCAACACGAGCGAGTTGGCATAGTGCTGGCCATTGTCGACGCAAAAACTAGCGTAGATTGACCCAAGCGCGCCGTTCCCGAAACGGAGGTTGAGCTGCGCGTTGTCCGGCGTGGGCCGACCGGTGAAAAGGCGGCTGGTCATGACCTGCACCTCGTGCACCTGCCCAAAGAGACGCACCAGGTCGTTCATGGTGTAAATACCAAGCCGGAAGATCGGCCCGGCGGGGCAGAGAGCAGGATTGTCCAGCCATCGGCCATCGGCCTTTTCCCGGTATGAAACCAGCATTTCCCCGCGGCAATGAACCGGCTGGCCCAGATCGTACTCCCGCCGCCAGTGCTCGATCTGGCGAAGGTAAGCGGGAATCTCCGGCGGCGGGGAATTGAGATGGATCACGCGGCCCAACGATTGGGCCTCCTCCAGCACGCTGCGGGCGGCGCGGGAGTCGAGCTCGAAGGGCTTTGTGGTCATCACATCCTTGCCTGCCCGAATGATCCGGCGCAGGAGATCGGCACGCCCCGAGGGGCTGGTGAAGAGCGCAACGACAGGAATCTCCTCGTCGGCCAGCAATGCTTCCAGGGAATGGTACGCCTTGACTCCATTGCGTCGGCCAAACTCATCGGCACGCGCAGAGTCTTGATCGCACACCGCTGCCAACTGAAAGAACGCCTTGGTTGGGCTCGCCGCCAATGTCTCGGCAATGTAACCGCCAAAGTTGAGGCCGATCATCCCCAGCTTTAAGGGCTGAAGAGGCCGGAGCGGCTGAACCGGTGGGGCAGCAGCGCCGCTCTCCGCCGGAATCGCGCGCGCAACGGGCTGCACAGCGGGTGCCATTCCTACTTTTTCAAGATCAACTCGCATTCGTGCCATTGTGCCAACGGAAGTTCCAGCGATCCATCGGCGGTGGGTTGCAACTTCTGATCTTCCTGTCCCGTGAAATCTTTCATCAATGCGGCGGCAGGGCGCGGACGGGTCAGCCGGACGGTCCAGTGTTGCCCGCTCGCCGCCGGCTTCAACCCGCGAAGGATCACACGCGGCTCTGCCGTTTCGGACTTTGCGGCATTCAAGCCTGTGCGGCTGATGATGAGGCGCTCGCTTTCGGGCAGTGCCTTATCGTCACTGGCCACCACCACGACGGCGGCAAATCCGCTCCCCTTCAGCTCAAGGCGCTTGAGCCCCGCAGGCGCCTTGTCATCAAGATAGCCGCTGAAAGCCTCCGCCTTGGGAGCGGCAACGGTCAACTGCTTGCGCTCGATATCCCGGACAATCTCTCCCGTATCGGAGACTGCCGGATTGGGAGGCGACTGCTTCATCCATTGCGCGTTCGTCTGTTCTTCCGGAACAGGGCCGAAGGTCTTGCGAACCGCGTGCACCGCCTGCCAGCCGGGACGGTACGCATACTTTCCGCGCATGAGCCCGTTGTAATCGCCCGCCGTAAAGGGCGAATCGACAGTAAGCGTCACCGGCTCCTTGCTTTTAGCAACGAGTCCCTTGCGGAAGATCATGCCGGTCGTACGCAAGTGATCGATCATCATCCCATCGCTAATCATATTTCCCAGACTAGCCACCCGGCCTTCGTTGTTGGACCAGCCGTCCTCCGCCTGCATCGTGTCGCCGTGCATCCAGGCAAACCAGACGACGCCGCTCCAGTTGTGCAGCGATCCATAGGCGCTGATCGCCAGCGGCAGCATCGTGCGCTCCGGGCCCTGCCGCGCGATATTGGCGCTGCCTTCCGCCTGGTTCAGCTCGCCAATGAAGAAGGGCTTGTTGACCAAGGCGCTCCGGCTCAGGTCATAGATGCCATCGGTCAGTCCCCCCGCCACCATCGGGTTCATATAATTGTGATCCTCGATAAAATCGGCGGTACGGGCATGCATCTCGGCGGCGGCCTCTCCACGCCAGAGATTGGAGTAGGTGATTGCCGTTTTGCACCCCGTGTCCCGGATTACGGCGGTGATCCGTTTTGCATAGTCTTCGTCCAGTTTGCGCAAGAAGCGGGCGCGCGCGTCCTTCACCTTGTCGTTGGCAGGTTTGTAGAGATCCCCGGGCTCGATCGATTCCGCCCTGGCGAAGGCCTCCCACTTTTCCACCAACCGGGCTTGCCAATAGTCGGGAAAGCGATTGCCGCAGATGATGCCGTACTCGGTGGAAGCCTCATTGGCGATCTCCATCGTCAACACCTGAGGATCCACGCCATAAGCGATGCCCGTGTAAGGATTGACATGGGTGAGCAGTTTCTTCACGAACTCCTCGGTCAGCAGTGCAGCCCGCTCGTCGATCACCGGCAGCATCTTGAGCGGGTCGATGCTCTTCTTCCAGTTCCATCCCATCATTTCCCGTATGCCCGCCATCCAGGCCAAGCGGTCTTTATCATCGGTTTTGAGGATGTCGACGTCGCCTGTCAGGTAACGGCGGCTGAAATGGGCGGAGAACGCAAGGTAGATTCCGTGGCGGCGGAGGGCCGCGTTCAGGTAATCGAAGCGGTCCAGCGCCACCGGGTCGAATTCGCGCGAGTTATTGCGGTAACTCAATAGCGAGCCGCTCTGCATTTTCGGATTCCAGTCGAGGCTGGGCCGTAGAAGGTGATGCGGGCGCACCAGGTTCACCTGCAACGCGGCAAGGTAAGCCGCCATGGCGTCGGCTCGTTCCTTCTCCGGGTAAACGCCAACGAGATTGACGCCCCAGAAACGAACGGGAGAGCCCGCCGGATCGACGAAGTCCTCGCCTTTGACGCTCAAGGCCGGGAGCTCGGGCGATGACGCCGCCAGCGCGACGGAAGGGTTGAGAACTGAATGAAGAAGGCTGCTGCCCAGAACAACCAGAGTGGAGAAAATCCGCATCGTAATTGGATCAATAAAGGCCGTCGCGCATCCATCGCACGCTCAACCTCTCTCGGAGGTTAGGCCCGCAAAAGAACACAAGGGGGATTTGGTTTTTTCCGGAGAGGCGAGAATGCCCGGCCGCTCCGGGCCTAAAAGAAAGTCAGGATTTCCGTTACGGAGTGGCGGCGGCCTCTCCTTCGGGAATCATTTCCATCATCGCATCAAAAACGCCGGGCTGTTTGCCGCCGAGGTACCAGTGCATCATCCCGTCGGCGAAGTTGCCATTGGCGATCAGATTCTCCTGCTCTCCCGCTTTCACACCGGTAGGTAGCACCTGGACACCCGTGATCCAGATTTCGCCCGGTTCGGGTGCATGGTAGCTGAAAGTGACGCGGGACTGCCCCTCGACGGCCCCTTCGGCACTGAAGCGGAACTGGTAACGCCGCCAATTTGTCGTCAACTGCGCGGTGTCGCGCAAGCCGAAGTAATTCCATGGCGGAGCACTGACCTTGGTGGAGACGGCAAGTTTGAATTCTCCCGACGCCTTTGCCCAGAACGTCAGGGTATAGTCTCCGCCCGGTGCGAGACTGATCGCGTTCTGGAAAATCTGATGCCTCCAGGGCTCGTCGGGCATGCCTTCCGAGCGGACCAGACGAATCGCACAATCAGAAGGGAGAGGCCCTTTTGCCTCTTCGCCCATCTCTGTTGCGGAAGCGTTTACCGAAAGGAGGTTTGCCAAAGCGAGAGTCGCGCCGAAAGCGTATAGCCGGTAAAATCTAAATAGTCTCATGGTATTGAAGAGAAATCACTTGCGGTCTACGGGTTAGTCATAGCCAACCGCCGCCGGCGTTGACTGAGGAACAGGAGCGCCCCCACACCTGCTAACACAAGCGGCAGGGTTCCGGGTTCGGGAATCACCGTCGTCAGCGTCAGCGCCACATCATTGCCCACCAGGCCGCCGTCGCCGTTGGCAATATAGCTGATGGACCAGATGGCGGAATCGAAGCTGAACGTGGCTCCTTCGCTCAAATTCATTGCCTGACCGTTCAGGGATTGGAAGATCCCCGTGACCGCGTCGCTGCCGTCGTTGAGGATCAGGTACAACACGTCATTCTGTTTGAGCTGATACCCGGTGCCGGTGAGAAGACTCAATTGCAGATCACCGGAGAGCGAAACCGTCCCGGTAACGCTCACATGGTCGGAAACGTCTCCAGCCAGCGATGAGCCCCCGCTGGTTCGCCCCAACTGCATGGCCAGGTGTGCACCGGTCCTAAAAGTAAGGTTGCCTGTGTTCAGAGTCGTCCCACTGGAAATCCCCTTTCCGTTCCCGGGTCTCAACGTGGCGCCGGTATTATTTGCAGCCGCTCCCACGATGACATTCCCCACCGTTCCGCCTCCGGCCAGCACGGCGGAGGTGGAAAGGCTGCTAATATTACCCACCGTGATTCCGCTACTGGCCATTGAGCCGTTGACGATCAGCGTCCCGGCTTCGATGGTGGTTGCTCCGGTAAAGGTCTGGTTGGTGGTGAACGTAAGGCCGCCAGCCCCTCTCTTTACGAAAGGGCCGCTCCCCGAGATCACATTGCTGTAGGAAACGTCGAAGCCGTTCGTATCAAGCGAACCGCCGCTCGCGGCCAGCGTGATGGAACGCAGATTGTTGAAGGCCGCTCCATAGCGGATCCCGCTTCTGTTTTGGAAATTGAGAGCGCCGGTGCCGCCGCCCAACCGCGCGTCGGAATCGATCTGCAACGCGCCACCCAGCACGGCCACGCCCCCCGTCCCGGTGATGTTGTTGTTGCCCGCCAACGTTAACGTGCCATTCCCCGTTTTGGTGAAGTTGCCGGAGACGACGCCTGACAAAGTCGAGCTGTAGGTCACATCGAAGCCGTTGGTATCGATGCGCCCCCCATTGGCCGTAAAGGCGATGTCACGAAGGTCATTGAAAGCGGCGCCATAGCGGATTCCGCCATTCTGGGCACTGATTGACAGAGTGCTGGACCCGAGGCGGCTGTCGGCGTCAATCTGCAACATGCCGGTCGAGCCGCCGGTAATATTTGTCACGCCGGAATAAGTGTTATTTCCGGAGAGAATTAATACTCCCGAAGTTGACGAGCCCGAAAAAACCAACCCCGAAGTCCCTGTAATGCTTGCGGAAATGGTGGCTGTGGTCGAGGCGCCCACGGAGATCGTCGCCGCGCCATCGAGTGTCAAGGTGTTGGCAGCATTGCCGTTGTTATCAATAGTATAGGCGGCAAAAGGAGAGGCGGTATCCTGAAAGCGGATAATGCTGATCGTCCGCGCCGAATCGAGATGCACGGTAACATCGGAAGTCAGATCCACGGCATTGAAGAATGCCGTTCCTCCCGTGCCGTTGGCGACCGGCCCTCCATTCCAATTGGCGGCATCGCTCCAGTTGCCGCTGCCGGAAGCGAGCGACCAGGTGCCATTCTGCTGAGCCACCGCGGGGGCGGCGGCTCCCGCCACCAGGCAGCAGGTCAGCAAACGCAACCATGCTCGACTGCTCGGGCTCTTTCCTGACTGAGAGGAAACAAGAGGGCGGAAACCGGCAACAGACGGGAATTGGGGGGGAATTCTCATAGGAACACGGGGGCAGATATCTAATCAGGATTCATGGAACAACCTTAGCTCCATTCCTGTTGATTCCCTCTATTAGTAATCTTCGCTTCCGGGAAACGTCAATTTAATTTTCTAAATTTTCCTTTCGTTTGCTAAATTTTGCAGGAACCAAATTCCCATCCCCCGCCTGCTTGCGCACCCGTGATTCAGCAATCAGTAAAGAAGCGCTTCCCATTACCTTCACAAGGGATGCAGGCCTTTTCCGGCTTTATTTTCATCCCTTCGGCCAAGCCTTCAGCTAAAGAAAGGCGAAAAGATGCTTTGCAAATTTTCGAAAATTTTCTTCTCTTATTTGGCGTTTTCGAATACGTCTCGTTGCAATGAACCACTCCGAATCCGCTGTCGCGCTGGAAGATATTGCCAAGCGGTTGGGGCTGGCTATTTCCACCGTTTCCCGAGCGCTGCGCAACGTGCCTGGTATTCACCCGGCCACGCGCGACAAGGTGCTGAAAGAGGCGAGTTCCCTGGGATACGTGGCGCCCCGCAAAAAAAATGCCGAAGCGCCGCCCGCACCGCGTAATATCCTGATGCTGACCCTCGGGGCCGACGCGGCTCCCGCAGGCTTTCTTGCCGGAATGAGCCGGGCGGCGGTGCCGTTCAATTTCTCCCTTATTTCGCATGTGGCTCCCTTGGCTGAAAGCCGCAATATTCTCAGCCCGAAGCACCAGCCACCCTCGCTGCGAATGGGGCTGGTGGCCGGAATTGTATTGATTTACAAATGGCCAGAGGAAGTGGTGCAGGTTCTCAGCCGTAAGTGGCCCACGGTGTCGATCATCATGCACTACCCCGATTTGCCGATCGACGTGATCGGCATCGACCATGTCGGTGGCACCCACGGGCTGGTCTCGCATTTGCAGCAGACGGGACATTCCCAGATCGGCTTTTTCGGGCTGATTCCCCCCGCAAGTTGGTCGCGCTCCCGGTTTGCCGCCTATGCGGAAACCATGGTGAGCTTCGGCCTTCCTTTCTCGCAGGAGAACGTGGTCGAAGTCGCGCCTTCCCTGGCATTGGTCGGTTCTCCTCATGATGACGAAAAGGCTTATGACCGCGTCGTCGAGCTCATCAAGCGAGGAGTAAAGGCATGGATATGCGCCAACGATGCGTTGGCCCATTTCCTTTGCCTGGAGTTGATGAAACGCGGCATCCGCATCCCCGAGGATGTCGCGGTCACCGGCTTTCACCAGCGGTCGTTTACCAACTCGAACTGTCCTGAATTGACGACGACGGAAGTGCGCGAAGAGCAGATCGGCGCAGCCGCCCTCCGTCGTATTGCCCACCGGCTCGACCACCCGGAAGATACGCCTCGGCTGATCCTTATGCCCTGCCACTTTCACCAGGGTAAGAGCACGCTGCCCGCAAGCTGAGCAGCCCGCTGGTGAACGCCAGCGGCCCCGGCGGTCGTCGCCGACAACTCAATTCCAAGTCCAGGAAGCTCCCGCTTCCTCACCCCCCGCCATGCCTTCTTTCTCCATGAACACCCCATCCTCGCTCAAAGACTTCCCCGGTACGATCCATCTTGTTTCCAGCTCCCATTGGGACCGGGAATGGTATTTCTCTTTCCAGAAGTTCCGCGGAAAACTCGTCGGTATGCTGGACCAGGTGTTTAGCGAACTGGAGTCAGGCCGCCTGCCATTTTACCAGCTCGACGGCCAGTTTATTCCCGTTGAAGACTATTTGCAGATTCGCCCCGAGAAGGAGGCGCTGGTCCGAAGCCTCGTGGCTGCGGGTCGCTTCAAAGTGGGCCCGTGGTACAACCTGCCGGATGAGTTTCTCGTGAGCGGCGAATCACTAGTCAGAAACTTTCTGTTGGGGATGGAGCGCGCGGAAGCCTTTGGGCAAACGAGTCGCGTTGGCTGGCTTTGCGACATTTTCGGCCACAACAGCCAGATGCCGCAGATCCTCTCCAAGCTGCGGATCAATAACGCGATTCTCTGGCGGGGTGTGGATCTCTCGCAGGGTCCCCTCTTCCATTGGGAGGGGGCCGACGGCTCCCGCATCATCGTCCACTGCTTTCCGGAAAATGGCTATACCGACTTCGATTTCGACGTGCGCTCCGCCAATAAGCCCGACGTCATCCCCGGAGTGGAAGGGATGGTTGCCAACGCGCTGACCTACCTGGAAAAAACCTCCCCTGGGCCCGAAGCGCGGCCGATGCTCTGGTTTGACGGCGGCGACCACATGGAATTCGACCCTGCCATTCTTGAAATGGCGCAGCGTCTGAACGCGCTGGCGGGGCGCGAGCTGATCCGGGTCTCCACGCTCGATGCCTTTATCGAGGCGCTTTGCAAAGAGTTGCCGCCGTCGCTCCCGACAGTAAAAGGCGAGCTTCGCGAACCCGCAGCGATGGAGACTTATGGCTGGCTGATCCCCGGCGTGGGCAGCAGCCGCATCCCGCTGAAACAAGCCAACCATGCGGGGGAAACCTTGCTAACCTTATGGCTGGAGCATTGGTGCGCCGCCGCCAGTGCCGTACTCGGGCTCGAGTATCCGCGCACCGCGATCACGCTCGCATGGGAATACCTGCTCAAGAATCATCCCCATGACAGCATCTGCGGATGCAGCCCCGACGAGACGCATGACGCGATGCCGTACCGCTTCGAGCAGAGCCGCCAGATTGCCGAGTATTATCTCGACCGCGCCTTGGGTGGCTTTAGCGCCGCATCATTGCGCGGGCAGGTTGCCGAGAGCGAGATTGGCCTTAGCCTCTTCGCTCCCGCAGGAGGAACGGTGCAGCTCATCCCGGAGGTTTCCGCGCGGTTGCCAAAAGATTGGCCGCAGTTCAGCGAATTCTTCGGGTTCGAATCCAAGCCTTCCCTGCGAGTCTATGACCTTGAGGGGAATGAAGTCGCCTACCAACTTCTCCAAGTCCTCCCGAGCACAACCCACCTGAGGATTCCCAGGAATCATTTCCCTTCCCCCGAAGAGCGGCAAGGCATCCGGATTGCGCTGGATACTTCGCTTGAACCCCGCGAGGCGCGCCACTTTGTGCTGCGGCGTGCCTCCGGGCCAACCCGCATCGCTCCCGAGGGAGCGATCGGCGTCGCGCGCAACCAGTTACGCAACGAATTTCTGGAGATTACCGCCTCGAGCGAGGGCACGCTCTCGCTCAAGGATCTGCAGACAGGCGGGGAGTACCACGGCCTGCTCGCGATGGAGGATACCGCCGACATCGGCGACGGCTGGTTCCACGGAGTAGCCCTCCAGGACCGCGCCTATCTCTCCACGGGCGGAAACGTCTCCTTCGGCCTCACCGAGAACGGACCGCTCCTTGCGCGGCTGCATTTGCGAGTCGAATGGCTGGTGCCTGAGTCGTTCGACTTTCAGCGCAACGAAAGGAGCGGGCGGCTTGTCCCGTTCGTCGTCGAACACCACGTCACGCTTCGCAAGGGCCAGGCCCATGCGGAAGTCGAGACGACGATTCATAATCATGTCCGCGATCATCGCCTGCGTCTCCTCTGTCCCACGGGGCTTCAGAAGGCGGAAAGTTTCTGGAGCGACACGCCTTTTGATGCCGTGGAACGGCCCGTGAAACTGCGCGAAGGAAACCATCTCCTGCGGGAAATTCAGGTGGAAATGACGCCCCAGCAAAACTGGGTCGCCATTTCCGACGGCCATCGCGGCCTGGCGCTCATCGCTCCCGGGCAATACGAAAGCGCCGTTCTCGACCAGCCGGATCGCCCGCTGTGCGTTACGCTGTTGCGTGCCTTCCGGCGCGCCGTCTTTACCGACGGAAACGAGGGCGGCCAGATCCAGGGCATCCACCGTCTCCGGCTCGCCCTCAAACCTTTGGGCGCAACCCCGCCGGGAGCGGAACTCTTCCGGCTCGCCCAGAGCGTGGCGGCACCGGTGAGAAGCTTGTATCTCGACGCGGCGGATCTGCGCGCCGTTGCGGCACCCGCCCTCGTGCCATCCGGCGCGCTGCCGAAAGTCGAGGGTGACGTGGTCCTTTCCGCCTCCTTCCGAGGGAGCGAGGCATCCTGGTTCTTCCGCGTCTTCAACCCCGCCGCGGCTCCCGCCGAGGTAACCCTCTCCGGGGCAACTGCCTGGTACACCACCAACCTGCGAGGCGAACGGGTGTGCGAAGTGACGGGCGAACGGCTCACCCTTGGGGCAAAGGAAATTCTGACCCTTTGTGCGACTTTCTAGTTTCCTCTTCGCCTCATGCCACGCTCCCGTTATCTCCTCCGTTGGAAGCTCTCCCGTATTAAAGGCGCCAACTCCGCCGAACAGGCGGAACATTGGATTCCCGCCACGGTTCCCGGCGCTGTTCAGCTCGACTGGGCCGCTGCGCACCAGCTTCCGGACTATCAGGAAGGCCCCCATCTCAATGCCTGGCAGGAGATGGAGAACTCGGCGTGGCAGTACCGCGCCATCCCGGGTGAGGTGCCGCCGCTCCAGCCTGATGAGCGGCTATTCCTGGTTCTTCAGGGTGTCGACTATGCTTGCGAAGTTTCCCTGAACGGCGAACGACTGCTCCAGCATACCGGGATGCAGACACCGATTGAGCTCGACGTCACGGAACGCTGGCACCCGGGTGTGCAACTCGACGTCCTCATCCATCCGGCCCCAAAGGCGCCCGGCGCGCCGCACGGGCGTTCGCAGGCCCGCGAGTCGTGCAAGCCTGCGGTTTCCTATGGCTGGGATTTTCACCCCCGACTGATTCCGCTCGGTTTGTGGCAGGAGACCTTTTTGGAGGTGCGCTCGCCGCTCCATTTCTCTCAGCCACCACAGATCAGCTATGCCTTGAGCGAAGACTGCCGCGCGGCACAGGGCCAACTGCAAGTCGTCCTGAATGCTCCCGCCCGGAAGGGCATGACGCTCGAGTGGCACTTGATCGACCCCGAAGAAAAACGCGTTCTTTCTTGTGAAGAGAAGATCGAGCAAGGGCAGTCGCGCCGCGCCATCGAATTTTCGCTGGAGGCTATCCAGCCATGGTGGCCGCACGACCAGGGATCGCCGTCGCTCTACCACTCGGAGATTATCTTAAAAGCCTCCGAAGGCGAGGTCTGCGACCGGCATTGTCACCGGATCGGCTTCCGGCAGGTCCGACTAGTGATGGCTCCCGGCGAGTGGGAGATGCCCAACACGTTTCCCAAGTCCCGCAGCCGCCCCCCGATCACGCTGGAAATCAACGGCCGCCGCCTTTTTGCGAAGGGCTCCAACTGGGTTTGCCCCGACATTTTTCCCGGCCGCCTTGAGCGGGCGCACTATGAAGAGCAACTCCAACTGGTTCGCCGGAATCACCTTAACATCCTGCGTCTATGGGGCGGCGCTCCCGCTCTGAAGGAGTCGTTTTACGAGCTTTGCGACGAACTCGGCATCATGGTGTGGCAGGAATTTCCGCTCGCCTGCAATGACTATCCCGATACCGCGGCCTATCTCGCCGAGCTCGATCAGGAATCGCGCAGCTTGATCCTGCGCATCCGGCGGCACCCTTCGCTAGTCCTCTGGTGTGGCGGCAACGAACTCTTCAACAACTGGTCGGGGATGACCGACCAGTCGCACGCCCTGCGGCTGCTCAACCGGAACACCTTCGATCTCGATCCGGCCACCCCATTCCTGCCAACAGCGCCCATCGACGGGATGGGGCACGGCCACTATGTTTTTCGCGATCCACAAACCGGAGAGGAGGCCTGGGCCGTTTTCCAAAAGGCATCCTGCACCGCTTACTCGGAGTTCGGTTGCCCCGCCCCCGCCCCCTTGGAGGTGCTCAAGCGGATTTTGCCCGAGGCCGAACTCTGGCCGCCCCGGCGCGGCACCACCTGGGAAAGTCATCACGCCTTCGGCGTCTGGATGTCCGAAAGCTGGCTGAACCTCCCGGAGATTGAGCACTATTTTGGCCCTTGCTCAACGCTGGAGGAACTTGTTGAGCGCGGCCAACTGCTCCAATCGGCGGGTTATCAGGGACTTTACGAAGAAGCCCGCCGACAGAAGCCCGTGGCCAGCATGGCGTTGAACTGGTGCTTCAACGAACCGTGGCCCACTGCCGCCAACAACAGCCTGGTCGCCTGGCCCTGCGTGCCCAAACCCGCCCTCGCCGCCGTCGGTGAAGCTTGCCGCCCCACCCTTGCCAGCGCCCGCATCCGCAAATTCTCATGGACGCCGGGCGAGCTTTTCGACCCGGAAATCTGGCTCCTGCACGACGGTCCGGATGCTCTGGAGCCGATGGAGGTCAGCGTCTGGCTGGAACAGGATGGACTTCGTCGTCATCTTCTGAGTTGGCTCCCAGGCCCGATTTTGCCCAACACGAACTGCAGGGGGCCTCGCGCCCAGTGCGTGCTTCCCGAATTCGAGGGACCGCTTTTCACGTTGTTCCTGGAAGTGAAAGACCGTCCCGACTGGAGTTCCGCTTATCGATTGGTGAAGACCCGCGGCATCTCCCCGGCAGCCCCGCGAGAGGGAGAAACGCGAGCGCTGAACCTGTAATGCCAGCGATCATTGCTGCCGACCGGGCTTACGGGCGCGGGGTCTCAAAACTCTCCGCCCTCAGCAGAGCGCGTAACGGGTGCAGTTCCTCCTCCAGCGAAAGCGGCATGGGAATGCCGTCGAGCAAATGGGCCGCAAGCAGCGAGAAATACGAATCGGTCGAAACTGCGGTCGGCAGTGCGCCCCGGTCCTCCTCTCCGACAACCAGCCTTGTCCGCGTACCGCCATCGGTCGCTTCCACCATGCCGCGAGTCCCGAAGACCCGTAGCGTCTCGTTCCCCCAACGCCCGGTACCCGGCGGGTTCAAGTAATTGGCGATGGCGCTGGCGATGGCGCCATTCTCCAACTGCCCTTGAAAGGCAGCGGCCATGCGTAAACCGCCCTGAACAGGGTTGCCCAAGCCGGTTTCCGTGCGACAGAGCGAGACGATTTTTTTCCCGCTCACGTGTTCGATCATCCGAGCGGCATGAATGCCACATTGAAGGAAAAGCCCTCCATCCACCGCTTCGTTTTGCGGACGGCCCGGGTAATAAGGGTACGACTTCTGCGCGAACACCTGAACGATCTCCCCCAGTTCTCCTCTTTGGACGCATTCCCGCATCGCCAGGTAGGGCTGGTCAAAAACTGTGCCGCCCATTTCCCGAAAACAACGCCCGGTCGCTTCCGCTACACGAAGAATCTCATCGAGCTGTGCCTCGGAGAGAGCGGCCGGCTTTTCGGCGAGAACATGCTTTCCCGCCCGCAGGCAACGGATCGCCTCCTCAGCCTGATCGGCCCGGCGCGGTGAGCAAAGTGAGACCAAGTCCACGGCGTCATCAGTCAGCACCGCATCCAGCGATCCATATTCCCGAGGCGAAATTCCGGCCCCTGCCGGAGCATTGATCCCACAGACCGCGATTACCTCTACGCGCGCCTGCGGCGTGGCAAGCAGGTGTTGTAGCTGGTGGCCGTTTGCCCCATAGAGGGCAATCCTGAGTTTAGCGTTTGTCGTCATTGGTCCAAAGGAGGTGCTCCTAACCCAAAAGAATAGTAGCAATCTTCCAATCTTCCGCGCGAGCTCTCTCTTTATATTCTTTCTTCTGCAACTTGGCGGCGGCTCCCACCGAACTCAGGGAAATCGAGCGCCCGCCCATCTGCAGCGGCAGACCGCCCGAGCGATGCTGCGCAAGCCTCCTTGCGGGGATAGAAATGACCGATGTCGGCCGGGGGGGGCTCCCGACCGCATCGGTCATGAATTTTAGGAGCGGCGCAGACGAGCCACGCGGGAGCGGACAACCATCCCGGCGATTCCCGCGAGGGCGACCAGCGAAAGGGTCCCCGGCTCGGGAATGACGGTGATCGAACCGTCGATTCCGACCCGGCTCACGTCCCAAGCCAAACCACTGCCAAGATCGAGCCCGGTAAAGCTGTTGAAGGCTCCGTTGAAGAGACCCGCATCAAACAGCGTGACGACATCGCCCAACTGGGCGGTGTAGGTGGTATTCAGGTTCAAAGTACCCCCCAAAGTCAGCATCCCGGAAACGGTAAACTGATCCGACAGACCAAGACCGGTGACGTCGACATCGACGTTAGCGGTGCTCGTCAACGTGAAGTCTCCGATGACGTCGAGATCCCTGGAGGCCAGCGTTCCGGCGAGGAAGATGCCCTTCCCCGCGGCGTTGATCGTTCCGGAGCCGCTCAAGGTCTGCATGGAGGTCATGGAGTAGACCCCCGCCGTGATCCCGGATACGTCCCAGGTTCCCGCTGAGCCGACATGCACATTCCCGGCTCCTACCGTTCCCGTTCCGGTCAACAGGAGCGTTCCGGCGGTAATGGTGGTACCACCGGTGTAGCTGTTGGCCCGGGTGAGGGTCATGTTCCCGGTGGTGCTGTTTTGGACAATCGCGATAGAACCTGCGCCGTTAGAAATTATGCCGCTTAGAATAACACCCGCATTGCCTCGATTGCCCGCATTCGTGATATGGGTAATGGTCTTCGTCCCTGCGGTATTGGCGCTGATATTGCCGCTCACCCTCATGGATGCGCTCGCGAGACTGAAGTTGTTCTCGATATCCAGAGAGTCGCTTAAGCCAACCGCCGCGCTAATAGTGGAAACCGGATTGCCGGAGGAAGAACCGCCTCCGCCAACTTGGTTCCCCATGCGCAACAAAGCGTTGCTCCCGTTGTTATCAAAAATCAATGTTCCGCCATCACTACCGGCAACCGTTGCAGAACCGGCGGTACCATTCGCATCGCCGATGTAGAGTTTTCCCACCGTCCGGGAGGTGCCGTCGATGGTCACCGTCATGCCTGCGGAGGTGATGCCCACCGAGGCGAGATCCGCAATGGACCCTGCGCCATCGGCAATCACATTGCCGCTCCAGCGGGTTGAATCACTCCAGACGCCGCTCCAATCGGTACCGCCGAGACTAATCCAGGTGCCACTTGCTGCAGAGGCATTCATCATGCCGGCGGCCATGAATGCGGCTGCGATCAAAGATTTTGGTAGCGCCAACTTTGAGTTGATTTTCATGATTTCGATTTTTTCGGGGGTTAGGGGAGACTTTTTCATTCGATGCTGCTGCGACCAAGAGCACCGTTACTATTTCTGTAAAGTGCCTTCACCCGCCCAACAGCGCGGCCATTGGCATTCCGGCAGCCACTGAAAGCGCCGGGGACAGAACTGATAAAAAGACTAGTCTGCAAGGAAGGGAGCGGCGGGCAACCCTTCGCGGTTGATTAAATTGACATCAGGGAACGGTCTCCACCCATACCGCACCGCCGTGGGCCGGGGGATGCTGCCGCTTTCCACAACGACGGTGTCCCCATCAATCCGGGCGCTGGCTTCCATGAAGACTCCATCGCCTCCGGAGACTTCAAATCCTTTCAACGCCTTGCTCGAAGAAGATTCGCTCACGGCGAGCCCGCTCCCGACATGGTCAAACCGAAGGCGAATCTTTGAACCCTCGACATTCATGGATCGATAAAGGGGCCCTGCGGGGACCAACTTCTCGCCATAGACCTTATGCCGCGCGGCAAGCGCCAGGCGATGCCCCACATCGTGCTTGTTCTTCGGATGGATATCTCCCTTTTCGCCCACGTCGATCGCAACCGCCATGGCGGAATTCGGAATGACGAGTGACTTCCTTTGCGACTCGCGAAGCTCCGGAAAAAAGGTGCCTCTTCCGAAGCCCGCAAGCTGCACGTAGAAGAATGGAAAATCCCCCTGCCCCCACCGGACCCGCCAGTCCGCCACCATTGCAGGGAAGAGCGTGGCATAGAGCGCGCTGGTCTGGGCATCGGTGGCATTCCCCTCGCCTTGATACCAGATGACTCCACGGATCGCATAGGGAACGATGGCGTTGATCATTCCGTTGAAGAGCACGGAAGGGTGGCGTGGGTTTCCATCCACGGACCGAGGCTGCCTCGGGACCATGACCTTGAGGACCGGTTTGGGCGGGATCGGCTGCCCCAGGCTTTTCGCCGTGGCGGCTTCGGCCTCCCAGGCGGCGAGCTTCTGTTTGTGCGGCTCCTCGTGCTCACGACGCCATGCTTCGACCGCTTCTTTCCAGCGGGGGAGCGTCTCCTCATCGTAACGTCTTCTCAAAGCTTCGCGGTTGGCCCTGGTCTCTTCGAAAGTCGTCGCATAGTGAGCCAGGGCGGGGTTCGCCTTCAATGCCTCAAGGCTCGTCCATGCCTCGGCGGGGGTGCCGCCCCAGTAGCTTCCAACCAGGCCGACGGGGATTTTCTGAGTCTCAAAGATCTCGCGCCCAAAGAAGTACCCGACGGCGGAGAACTTGCGGGCGGTCTCGGGAGTGCAGACGACCCATTTGCCGGGCTGCTCCGTCTCCGGGGCAAAGGCGATGCGTTTGCCGACGACGAAAAAGCGAATCTCCGGGTTCTGCGCCTGGGCAATCGCCGTTTCGGTATCGGCGGCCTCGTACATGAAGAACGCCATGTTCGACTGCCCGGAGCAGAGCCAGACATCGCCCACCAGCACATCATTGAAGACGAGTTCATTCTTTCCGCTAACCTTCAGCTGCGACCCGGTTTTGCTAACCGGAAACGGAGCGAGCTTTACGCGCCACTTTCCTTCCGCGTCGGCGGTGATGGTGGCGGTGCGGCCTTCGATGGAAACCGTGACGCTTTCACCCGGATCGGCATTTCCCCAAACGGGAAGATCCTGCCCCTGCTGGAGCACCATATGGTCTCCAAAAATTCCGGGCATCCGGACGTCGCTCCATCCCGTCGGCGGGTTTTGGACGATGGCGATGACTAGCGATAGGGAACTGACGAGCCTTTTCATGGAAGAGATCAACCCAAGGCAGGTCCTGCGGAGCCCTTCGGTCTCGGGGCGGAAAGAATGGCAAGCACTTCGTCGCGGGTCGGCATCGCCTCCTGCGCACCACGGCGGGTAACACACAAGGCTCCGGCGGCCGATGCCCAATCGATGGCTACGGGCAGCTCCTTGCCCTCGGAGAGCGCGACCGCAAGACCCGCGTTAAAGGCATCCCCTGCTGCGACGGTATCGATGGGACGGACCCGGAAGGGCGGTGCCCAATGCAGATCCGACTCTCCGCGCGATTTCCAATAAGCCCCCTTCTCGCCCATCTTGAGGATGACGGTGCCGGGCCAGTTCTCGCAAAGCTTGTCGATCGCGCGGGAGATCTCTTCCTCGGTTTCGATGGTCATGCCGGTGAGCGCTTCCGCTTCAGTCCGGTTGGGAGTGATGATATCCACCGATTCCATCAGTTCCGGGCGGAAGGCGTTGGCCGGTGCGGGATCAAGAATAACCGTCCCTCCTGAAGCGCGAACCATCCGGGCGGCGGCACGATTGGTTGCGACCGGGGTTTCGAGTTGCAGCAGGAGAACGCCTGCCTCGTCGAGCATCGGGCGGGCGGCGTCGACCTCAGCCACGCCAAAGCGGGCATTGGCTCCGGGAACGACGACAATACTATTCTGGGAATCACTGGCGATCGTGATCAGCGCACAGCCGCTCCGTTCACCTTCCACGGCGACAACATGGTCGGAACTGACCCCGGCGGCCTGCATGGCCGTGACGAGCTGTCTTCCAAAGTCATCCGCCCCGACGCACCCCACCATCGCCACCTCCGCGCCGAGCCTTCCGCATCCAACGGCCTGATTGGCCCCCTTGCCGCCACATCCGGTGACGAAGTCCTTGCCGAAGATCGTCTCTCCGGGCCGCGGAAAGTCGGCGGTTCGAACCACCATGTCCATGTTAAGGCTGCCTGCGACTGCGATTTTCATGCGGGAATTGACTAATACTAATTTTTGAGGCCCATGTTCTTGCGATAGATCTGCCAGGCTTCTGTCAGCTTTGCCGGAAGGGAAATCTTCTCTCCGCTCCCGGTTCGGTAACTATAGACGTAACGCCCCGCCTCGGACTCGAAAAGGGCGGGCATCAGGTTATGGAGGTGGACATAGAGCCGCTGCGGGCGGGAATGCGCATCATTGCCTTCATAGCAATGAAACTCATGATCTCCTCGCTTCTCAACTCCTTTGTAAGCCGTTTCGGTCACCCAGGCAAGTTCCGGGAAGCTGGTTTCCGAAAGATCCAGCTCCCAGGTTTCTCCCTTGGGTTTGTGAATCTCGGGGTTCCCTTTGGCGTTCTCCACCAGGGCCATCCCTTCGGTATAATAAGCGGTGAGATTCCCACCATCCGTGAACTTCTGTGCGACGCGCGTGATTTTTTCCCCGGGGGTGATCTCCCGTTCTTTCTCAAGACCGGGGAGCCCCGTGGGGAGTTTGCCCGCTTTCGCCAGCCGCTCCAAGGCGGGGCGGGTGATGATCACCTTGCAGACGATTTTCTCCGGTACCAAAGGTTGGAACAACGGCGCTGGCGGGAGGGGCGGAGTGGGCGCGGGTTCAGCTCCTGAAGCCGCTCCGAGGAGCAAGAACATTCCCGCGACAAAGCCCAATGTGAATTTATTCATAAACCGGCTCCAATTGCATATCGATGACTTTCCCCGTGACCCGATCGATCGCCACATGCGCCCAGTATCGCCGCTCGCCGGTCATCTTGAACTGGCTCAGCTTGGTGGCGCTGGCGGGAAGACGCCCAGCCTGTGCGATGATGTCTATCATGAGATTCCAGGTGCGGGCGTCGGTGGACCCGGCGAGGGCACGGGCGTAAGCTTCGCGGTGAATTTTGTTGGAAACCGCCTTGTAGGTATTATTGGCCGTCAGTCGCTCTGCGAGTTGGCTGGCCTTCCGAACGGCACCCGCATCGCTGCCGGAGATCGCGGCAGCCAATTCGCTCGCGAGAGTCGCGCCGGACGCGACGACCCCGGCGGATGTCAGCGCGAACTCTGCGCTGTTATTCGACGCGCCCGAAAGAATCGCTTCCAGTACTTCAGTTCGCGTGGAGTTCGGGTTCACCTTTCCCGCGGCCGCATAGCTTTCCTCGATGCAGAAGACATCCAGCACGGGAAGATCCGCGCTTTGGGAGGAGAAGAGATCCAGGGTCTTCCAGGGGAGATCCCGGAAAGCATAGCCAAGCTCCGCCACCGAGCGGAACGGCCGGTTCAGCACGACGGGCCGGGCCGGGGTCTGACCGGGAATGGTGGGTAGCGATGCTCCGAGTTCCGCCCAATCCGCGGGACGCAGGATGTTATCGCGATCCGTGTACCTGAGCGTGGAGGAAGCGATGTTCTGCCCGAGCGCGAAGAGGTCGCTCGCGCCGGTCCAGTTGGAGAGGCCCGTGGCGGGGAAGCCGTCGGTCACCTTGTCGATGGAGGTGTCGCTATCCTTGACACTCAAACCCGGAGAGGCCCGGCGTACGGCCAGCGGCACCCCGAACCGGCGCGTGCGTGGGTCGGCTTTCAGCAGGCTGTTATGGTAGTTGATATCCTCCCAGCCGCGATAAGCCCGGCCGGTGACGTTGCCGGTAAGAATGGTGCTATAAGGGCCTTGGGGGCCGCTCTGGCCGGGGTTCGACCAGTTCCACTTCGTCCAGTCGGGATTGCTGGCACCCTGCCAGTTGCTGGGTTCCCAGTTGAGGACCGGCGAGTTTCCCGACGCCCCATAGTGCCTCGGCTCCTTCCCGCCCGGATATTCGCGGGAGGTTCCGGCGTTGTTCCAACTTTCGATGGTCTGGTAGGCCACCCAACTGCCGTCGGAAAGCTGGACTTCCGCCACGAAGGTCAGCGGTTGAGGTTGCTCTGACGGGGGATTGACCACGCTGGAATTGACGAACACAAATGAAGCGCCATTGTAGTACTTCTCCCCAATCGGATAGGAGTAGCCTGGCACCCCGGGGTCTTCCACCACCGAGGCGACGCCGGTGGCGGGAATCCGGGTCCCCACCGCGAAGACCGGGTCCGGAGCCTGCGCGCCTCCCGCGAAGATTCCTTTATAGCCCGCTGTCTCGGGGGGCGGCCCAAAGCGAACGATGCGGTTGTCGATAACCGTCGTGTTCGATCCGTTATCTCCCAGGAGGCGGGGCTCGGAGAAATCAGCCTCCTGGTAAGAAAAGGTCACGGCATCGTCGGTCGGGCTTCCCGTAAAAGTCTTGGGAATAATGGTCCTCCGGGCAGCAGCGGCCGTTTCCACGGTGCTGAAAACGGAGTTGGCCGAGTTCAGAATTCGCAAACGAGGATAAACCCAAGGCCGTCCCTCCACTACCCGCACGCGAAAGCGGTTGCCTGTAATATTGTTGCCCGCTTCGTCGCGCGGAGCGCGCGAGGCGTTCTGATGAGGGTTCCACATTTCGAACTCAAGATAGCCATTGAACTTTGTGGTGTCGCTTTGGGGGCGATGCCATGAGACCATGACCTCGTTGATGTAAGGGAGGCTCTCCACCCCGAACGCCACGAGCGCCTGCCCATTGCGATTGGTGGCGCTGCGCGAAGCGATCAGCGTCGGAATGTCGTCGGAATCAGCCTGATCGATGATATTGGCTCCGATCTGGATTATATGAAAATCCTCGCTGGAGTCCTGCGCTGCGGTGACCGCCGTGTTGGAGTTCCCCCCGCTGATGCCCAGAGACTCGGGTTTGATGGCGGCTTTCAACCATTCAAAGAAGTCCGGCTCACGGTTCTCCGAGGCCACCTGCGCCAACGTTTTGATCGACGCCACCGCTGTCGATCCGATTGGCGAACTGTAAATGTAGCCTCCCTTGCCGGAGAACTCCGGCGCGGTGATACCCGCCGTTGCATAGCTGGCAACCCAGGTCAGCCCGAAATGTTGTTTGATGGCGGCCTCGAAGGCCGTGGCGGGGCTGCCGCCCACACCCTTCTTTTCAAACCACCGAAGGCGGCTGAGCGGGAATTTTCTCTGGAGAAAGGGCTCGCTTGCCTTGATGGCGTAGGTCTTGGATTCTCCCTCCAGCGTATAATAAGGAATCTGCGCATTGGTGGCTGCCGCGATGTACCCGGTGCGTCCCGGGATGGCGGCATTGATCTCCGGTCCGTTGGAAGCGCGGGAGAATGTGGAGAAGAAGCGCAAAGAGCCTGCCGGGAAGACGCCGGAGTGATCGGTAGCGTACTTGAGCAGCTCCATCCGGTTCAGGAAAACGTTATTTCCGTCGGCGATCCTGCGGAACCCGACATCGAGAGCCCCGGCCTTCCCGGCAGTCCCCGGCTGAGGATCCTCCCCATAGACATCGCCGAGGTATCTGGTTGGGGTGGGATTGCGCCAGCGGAGGAATGACTCAACGCCGGAGGCGTTGCCCCCGAAGGAAAGAAATACCGGCAGCAGATTGGCGAGAGCCGTGGCGCCCTTCTGGCCCACTTTTACATCGGACACCGGACTCCCGGCTACATTGGCGTCCAACAAACCACCGGTATCGTAAATGACGTAAGCATAACGCCCCACCGCGGCATCAAGGTTTGCGGTATTCGCAACTCCTCGAAGGGTCGTAACATCAGAATCCGTGACCTTCTTGGGCCCTTGGCGGGTCATATAGATCCAATCGGGGAGAGGCATCGCAGCCGTCGCCTCCAAAAGCTGGGGCACCCGCCAGCGGGCTTCAGAAAGTTTACGCCCGTCCGCATTCGGCGTGGTGCTTGAGAGCGAGGATGCCATGTTGGCGGGGGGTGTGGTCACACCGGCGGCAGAAAAAGCTGATGTGTAAGCGCCATCGGCCATGTTGACGCTTCGCCGGATCACCGGCGACTTCCGGGCGTCCAGCTCCGTGACTCCCAACCGAAGCGGCAGGAGGCCGAGTTTGTTGGAGTCCGTGGAAGCCAACACGGCCTGCCGGGCTTCGGTACGAAATCCCTCGACGATTTCCTCCACCGCTCCTCTTGCCAGTTCATCGGCCACGAGGGAGCGTGAATAGGTACTGCTGGAGGCAAGTTCAAAGCGGCTGGTCGTCAGGTACGAAAGCACGAGCACCGAGGCCAGCACGATGACTGAAAGAACGATCACGAGGGCCACGCCCCGGCGGGATCTCCGGGAGAATACTGGCGGGGAGAAGAAAGGGGGGATCAGCATTTTGTTTACTCCAGGGTGGCTTGTGGGTTCAGAGGGACAACCCGTTCAAAAAAGCGGATTCCGCCCAGCACGCCGCCTGGATAGCTGGCGGTGTTGATCCATGCTTCCCAGGCGGATCTTGCACTTAAGAGCGTTTCTTCCTCCACTGCGGTTTTCAACGCGGTCTTCATGCTGCTGAGCGCATTGATCCTCCGAATGACCTGCATGGTCTTGGGATCCGCGACGGCGAGGCTGATGCGCACGGCGATCACCGATGACGGCTTTCCGGGTTTGCGGGCCGCTACGCCGTCACTAGTGACGAAACGATAGTCAAATGCGAGAATGCCATTGGAGAGCGTCCGGGGTGTCAGCAATGGCGGAGCCGTGGAACCGAAGGCGACCTTCTCCACGGAGCTCCACTCGATATCCGCATCCGCTCGGATCAAAGCCGCGCTGTCCGCCTCCTGGCTTTGGTAATACTCGACAAAGCTCAGATCGCGAATGGCCACGGGATCATCGGCGATTCCTGCCTGCGCGGTGTAAAAGGCGAGCCTTCTGGAATTGCCCGCCTCGGGGAAGCTCACAAGATCCTCCCGGATGAACGCACATTGGAGATCGCGCCCGACGGCATCCAGCAATGCGCGCCCCGTGGAATAACTCTCAGCATCGTTGCGTCCCCGGGTGTAAGCTCCCGAGACGCTGTTAAGCACCTGCGTGAAGAGCATCATGATCAACGTCAGCACGGCCATCGCGACCAACAACTCCACGAGGGTGAAAGCCTTTCGCGAAAGCCACCGCCGCTGAATCTGGGCAAGACTTGCAATCATGGCACGCGGATCGAGGTGACGACCTCGTAATGGGTTTGGGATGAAGCCTGAGTCGCCTTGGCAGGGGTGCTCAGGCGCAGGAACACTTTGCAAAGGGGCGAATCCGCGGCCACGCGCTGCAACCGGTAGGTTAAGGCGAAAGCGGGATCCGTCGTCACCACTTTGCCTTCCGTATCAATCAGCAGCGGGGTGGCATTGGTCGCCACCACAATTCCGGAAGGGATGGCGGGGATGGCCCAATTCGCAAGGGCTCCCGTCGTCAGAAGCGGGGCGGAACGCCTCACTTCAAGCAATAGCGAAGCAGTCGCGGAGGCATCCACAATATCGCGGGACTCGCGGTTGCTCTTCATGCCGACGGAAAGGAGAGAGAGCAACGAGAGGAGACAGAAGGCGGTGATCCCAAGGGCCATCGTCACTTCGACAAGACTGAATGCGCTTCGTGGTTGGGGCCACAGCGCACCAGTGCCTTCGGGAAAGATTTTTAAGAGACGCTTTATCATGAGATCAGGCACCCGGTTGATGGACATCGATTTTTCCCGTCAATCCGTTGATGCGGATCACACCTGCCTGCATGGCCTCGAGCTGGGAGGCAACGCCTCCATGGCTGGGGCGGACGACAATCTCCACGGCCTCGACCGGGGCGTTGCCGATCCGCGCGGCTCCCTGCGGTGTGAACTTGATGATTCGATCGAAAGTAATGACGGCCACGGCACTCCCCGCCTGGGTCTTCACGCTCCAGACGGTTCCCGGCTTGCTGGCCATGGCGGGATTGAGCGATCCATTTAAGGCGTTCCCGGCAGGAAGCGTCTCCTCGAAAGCCAGCGAGGCAAGCTTCTGGATGCGGTCAAGGAGCTGGATCGTTCCCCCGCCCACCTGCACCTGATTAACCGATCGCAAAACGTCAGTCCCATCGGAGGAGATAAACGCGGCGACATAAGTCCCGGGCTTATCCTGGTTCGCGACGGCGACATCCGCCGCGCCGGGGCTGAGCATTCCGACATAGACATAGCTATTCTGGGTGACCGCCGTCTGCCGAGCCTGCTCTAACAGGCTGGCAACATTTGAAATATTTTTATTAAAGAGCACCGCGGATCGCGTGCCTGGCGTTAAAGAGACGACCAATACAGCCAGGACGGCAATCACCGCCATCACAGCCAGCAGCTCGATTAATGTAAAGCCTGAGGCCATATCGGCCCGAGAGCGGCGGGATCTGGAGAATGCGAAGGACCTGGTCATCGGGGGGGATGGAAGGATGGGGGTTATTCCAGCGGAACGTAGGCGGGTTCCGCTAGTGATTCCACTGGTTTGTCCGGCGGTTGGATGCAGAGTTCGACGATCACGTCGACCACGCGTTCCGATTCGCCGGCTTCGAGAATAAGATGACGGTGGAGCCCCTCCGTTTGGGGAGCAAGCGTCGTGCCTCCTTCGTGATCAAATACTACGCAGCCCGGCTCGGAGAGTTTGAAATAGTCGGCCTCGGGACGCACGGCCTGAAGCACCGAAGTTTGATCCCAACTAGGCCGGTCGTGTGGCATGGGGCGGAAAAGCCGGTAGCCTTCCGTAATCGGATTTCGATCACTCCAGGTAAAATCCCTATCGATACTGTCGAATGGATAGAGAACAGCACGACCGATTTCCTCGCCGCTGAACACGATCGGCAACGGACAGTTGCCGAAGAATTCACGGGCCGCCGGGAGATCCATAATGATATTATACTCCCTGCGGGAAACGCGTTCTCCTTCGGTGTTATAATCGTTGAAGCGGCCGGCCATCGCGGAAATGAAGCGCACCTTTTGCAACAGGAGCTCCCGCCCCGTAAGCAGGGATGCCGCATCCGGCCCCGATGCGAGCAGGCGCGCCATGTTGGTGGAGAATCCGATCATGATGATCACCACCGATTGATCTTCCTGCGCCGCAAGGAGCCGGCGAAGCAATCCGACCGCCTCGGGGGCATCCTCGTTGGAATTCAGGTGACGCGGGAAGCGCGGTGAGCCGTCATCATTCTTCGCCTCAAGAATCGGGCGCAGGAAGGTCTTCTCCTCCGGCGTGACCCCATTCCTGACGGCCCCGACCGGAATCTCGGGGCGACCGTAGAAGCAGTTGATCATATCGATAAACGGCGCGGACATCGGGTTGTCTTTACTGGTGACCACCCCAAGCAGTTCGCACTCCCCACGGGATTGCAACGAGTGGATCATCGCCAGGGCAAGTGCGTCATCGATGTCATTGCCCATATCTGTATCCAGAATGAGCTTGACAGGATGGGCGAAGGGATTGGAAAGAGACATGTGACTAGAGAGAAGGTTTCCAGAGCGTGGCCCCAATGTGCTGCTCGGGGAGCGCTTCCGTGGTGTAGTAGTAAAGAATGACGACGGTGCCATCGGGCCGGAGCGCGGCGCGGGTATAGCCAAGGTCCCACTTGCGGCCATCCTCGCGAAGCACCCGTTCTTCAGACCATGTCCGCCCGCCATCGGTGCTTTCTTTCGCCGCGAGGCCTGCGGGAGACTTCCTGCGGTTGCCATAGACGGCAACCAGCTTTTCGCCACCAAGCGAGACGAGGGCCGCCGGGTTGGTGGAGCCTTTCTCCAGTTCGCTGACCTTGCTCCAGGTCCTGCCGCCATCCCTGGATTCATGGATGTCAGTCCACTTCTTGCGGTTGACCCGGTTTCTCACCGAACAGATAAGGCGGCCATCCTCCAGCCGGACTGCGGCGGGCATGGTGGAAAAGAAGACCCCGGCATCCTTGATCTCCTCTTCCGGATGGGTGTCCGCGAGATCTTCGCCGATCCACGAGAGAAACTGAAGCGTCTGGCCGCCGTCGGTGGTCTCCGCCACGAAGGAGCGGCTCCGCTTCCCCCGTTTATCACTCACATTCGCGGGGAGGAAGAAGAGGGCTGACTTTGGACCGGTGACGAGATAGCTGGTGCGGGCGTTGATGTCCTGCCCGGTCTCGGGAAGACGATACGGCCCGCTCCAATGATGCCCGCGGTCTCTGGAAAGAAACGCGATCTTTCCGCGCGTCTTCATCACGAAATCGGGATGCGTGAAGTCGACCTCCTCCGGAAACGGTGGCAACGTTTGCCGTCCAAAGGCCTTGGGAGCACGCACCTCGGCGTGCTCCTCAATCTTCCAGCTCACCCCGCCGTCAAGGCTGCGGGCAAAGGCTACCCATTCGTCCCCGGCAAGACTATGCTTCTCCCCGCGCTCCTCGAATCGCCCAAGATTGAAGCCGACGAGGATCTCGTCCCCCCAGCTCCACATCCCTTCGTTGGCAGGCCACCCGGCGAAATGCGCCGGGTTATGATAGACCACCACGTTCCGGATCGGCTCCGCCGCATGAACGGGAGTGAGCGCCAAAAAAGCACCAACAAGTAATGTTCTAGTGAGCGACATGGGGGGCATTGAACGATTCGAGAGCGTTCTATTTGGCTTTCGTCACCACGGGCTTCCAAAGGGAAGCACCGATGAAATTCTGCGGGAGTTCTTCGGTGGTATAGTAATAGACAGAGACTACCGTGCCGTCAGGACGGACCACGGCGCGGCTATAGCCAATGTCCCACTTGCGGGCATCCTCGCGAAGGTTCACTTCCTCGGACCACGTTTTGCCGTTGTCTTTGCTGATCTTGCCCGAGACTCCGAGCGGCCGCTTGCGGCGGTTGCCATAGACGGCGACGATCGTACCATCTTCAAGCTTCACGAGAGTGGCCGGGTTGCTCGAGCCTTTTTCAAGATCACCGAGCTTGCGCCAGGTCTTGCCGCCATCGACGGACTCGAAGATGCCTGTCCACTTTTTGCGTCCGATGCGCTGGCGCACCGCGGCAACGTAGTGATCGCCGCCGATCCGCACGGCACTGGGCATGATGGAGAAGATGTTTTCGTTGCCGGCTTCTTCCTTCTTCGGCTCATCCGCTCCCTCGTTGCGCTGGCTGAGCTGTTCGCCCACTTCGCTTCCAATCCAACCGAGGAACTGGAAGGTCTTTCCGCCATCCGTGCTCTCCACCACGCCGGAGCGGGCATACTTGACCCCTTCCTCGGAGATGCGGCCGGTAATGAAAAACTTGCACGAATCCTTGCCCGTCACGATATAGCTGGTGCGAGCTTCCGAGCTGAAATCGAACTCGGGGAAGATATAAGGGTCGGACCAGGTGCGGCCGCGATCGGTGGAGACGTTGAAGACACCGCCGCGCACTTTCAGGGCGAAATCCGGGTGAGTGAAATCGATCCCGCCGGGAGAAGCCACCGGAGCCTTGAGGCCGGGGCGATCCTGCTTGTGCTTGTCGGGCTCACCGAGATACTCCGGCACGCCAATGGCCGGATGTTCTTCCGCCTTCCACGTTTTGCCGCCATCGAGACTCCGGGCGAAAACGATCCGTTTCGGGCTGTCCCGATCGATGCTGTGGTCCTTCTCAACTTCGACGTATTTTGCGACCTCGAAGGCGACGAGCAACTCATCGCCCCAGGACCACATGCCTTCATTGGCAGGCCATCCGGCGAATTCGGCGGGGTTATGGTAAACCACCACGTTTTCAACATTGGGGACCACCGCGCTCACCCCGCTGAACGGGGCTGCCAGAAAGGCCGCAAGGGCAAGGAGGGGAAGGGGCTTTTTCATCGTATACAAAGCAAACAAGAAGGGAGAAGCAAATGTAAGGTGCGCCCGCTCTCCTCCCAAGTAAACGGACGCGCCACTTTATCTATAAAGCCGGGAGTTAACGCGAAGAGGCGGACCAGTCATCATGAAGCTCGCCGCCGGAGAGCTTCTTCGAACCATCGAGGACTTCGCTGAGCGCGTCGCCGTAAAGGCGGATTCGATCCAGCTTGCCGTTGAAAAACACCTTCCCGTTGGAGCCGAACATCACCGGTGAGGCACCCGGGCTGGAGTTGGTGCTCGGGTTGAAGGGAGTTCGCCCTTGCAGGACACCATCGACGTAAAGTTCCGCCGCTTCGTCGCGAACCACGGCTGCGAACCAATGCCATGCGCCGTCATCCACCCGCTTCAAGGATTGGACAAGGACTACTTCCTTATCCACCGCACCCCCCACCGTGAAAAAAAGAGCGCCCTTGCGAGTGCGATCCGCGCGCCCCACCTGCAACGCCCAACCCGACTTGCTGCGGGCGTTTCCGGCGATGATCAGCGGCATGTCTTCCCGCGCGTCGTTACGGAGCAACCGGAAGCAGCCGGTCACGGTGAAATTCCCACGCTCGAAGTTCCTCCATTTGGATTCACCGTAGGGGTCGAAGACCACCTTGGAGGTCGCTCCGTTAAAAACCGCCACGTTGCCGGAGCCGATCTCGCTTTTCTCGAAGGTGACGTCGACGAGGGTGCCGCTTGAGCTACCGGCGGAGTCAATGAGCCGCTGGGCTCCATTCTCTTCATTGAATTCCCAGGCGGAGATCGGCCCGGCTGCATTCAGTGGTGCAGCCCGAAGGGCGAAGGCAGCCAGCAGTAGGAGTGAGGTATTTTTCATCATGATCCGGTGGGGTTAAACCATGGATTGTTTGGACTGATCCCACACCGTGAGGTTTGTGAGATCCCTCTGTGGGGCAGGCATCAGGAGGGCCGCCAGGTAGCCGACCGCCAACACGATCAGGTTGGCGATGATCGCGGAGTAGTAGGTATCGATCACCTTGGGCACGGTGCCGAATTGCGCCAGCATCGCATAGACGGTGAAGATCAGCGCGGCCACGATCCCGGCGGTCACCGCACGGACATCGCCACGGCGCGTGAACATCCCGAGGAGAAAAGCCCCGGCCGTTCCGCCACCCAGCAGCGTGGTGACGATGATATTGAAGTCCGTGAGCGTTTTGGTATCGGAGATATGAAAGAGCCACGCGCCGCCAATCATGAGGATCGAGATGATCAGCGAACTCGTAATGCCGACGCGGAAGTAGTGCCGGGAATCCCGGCCTTTGACGAAAAATCCGTAAATATCCTGCACCACCACCATGCTGGCGCAGTTGATCGCGCTGCTGAGCGTGGACATCGCCGCCGCGAGAGCTGCCGCGATCAGGAGCCCGCAGAAGCCGGGAGGCATCGCGGTGGTAATGAAGTGAGGAAAGATCTCTTCAGCCTTCCTCTTCCCCGCGAGGATGGCGGTGGAGATTTCACTGGGGGAGTGCTGGTAATAGACCCAGAGGCAGGTCCCGATGAACATGAAGCAGGCCCAGATCGGGAGAGAGCCGAGGCCGAGCACATACATTGATTTCGTGGCTTCCTTGGCCGACTTCGCCGAGCACCACCGCTGGACGCTCTCCTGGTTCAGCTTGCCGGAGAGCGCCGACATGAAGCCGACGAGGACCAGCATCAACCCGGTTTTTTCCGACAGGGAAAAGCCGGTCGTCAGCGGTTCGATCTGGCCGGTCTGGGTGTTGAGATCTCCGAAGGAAAGCTTTCCTGCCGCTGAGGCCTCCGTCCAGATCTGCGCGAGGCCGCCCGGTACCGCGTCCACGATAAAGTAGACACTAGTGATCGCGCCGATCACCAGGATCACCGTCTGGGCGACGTCGGTCCAGATTACTGCGGTGAATCCTCCCTTCACGGTATAAACAGCCGTGATGCCGCCCGCCGTGAGGAGGCACCATTCCAGGCGGATGCCGGTGAGCGTCGCCATCAACAATGCCACCAGGTAAACCACCGTGGAGGTGCGAACGATCTGCCCGAGCAGGAAGATGATGGCGCAATAGAGCGAAATGGATCGCCCGAAGCGGACCTCGAGGTATTGATAGGCCGACGTGATCGTGCCCCGCCTGAAGAACGGGATGAACAGATAGGCGGAGAGGATGACGATAATGGGGAACCCGAGGTTCGGCAGGAACCGAACCCACGCCGTCTTGAAGGCGTCGGCAGGAAGCGCGATGAAGGTCACCGAACTGACCATCGCGCCGATGAAACTGACGCCGACGGCCCAACCCGGGAAGCTCCGGCCTCCGAGGAAGTATTGATCGACGTTTTTGTTCCTTCTCGAAACCCAAAACCCGAGGGCCAGGGTCGAGATGAAGTAGAATGCGATGACGACAATGTCCGCAGGATGAAGCGCCATGATGGTGGGGGGGAATCGAAACGTTATCGCCTTATTGTTCCAGAAGCTCGCGGGCGATTTTTGCAAGACCCGCGTCGGCTGGCAACAAGGGGCGAAGCACGTTGGACTCGCAAAGCCCCTTGGCCTTGAGCATCGCCTTGATCCCGGCGATGATGTAACCGCCATTGCCGTAGCTATAAAGCTTGCAGCTCACATTCATGAGCCGGTTCTGAAGCGATTCAATCACGTTGAAATCGCGATTCACCGCGGCTCTATAGAGATCCCGAAGAAGCTCGGGGAAGACGTTGGCTCCTCCCGTGACCCCGCCTGCCGCGCCCAGCAGGACGCTCTCGGCGAGGAGTTCCTCCGAGCCGATCAGCATGGCAAAGCCGCGCCGACGCCTGGCGATGTGCTGGAGGCGGCGGAAATAAACCATGTTGCCGGAGCTGTCCTTGAGCCCGATGATACGCGGATCATCAAGCAGGGCATCGAAGACCTCCGGCGCGAGCGCCGTCTTGGTCATCTGCGGGATGTTGTAAAGAATGACGGGAAGCTTGGACGCGTCCACGAACTCACGGAAGAATGCGATCTGCTCCTTCACTCCCGCCGGGAAATAGGGCGACGGGACGATCACCGTCGCGTCCGCCCCGCAAGCCGCGGAGAACTCGGTCAACCGGATCGATTCGATCAGGCTATTGTCCATGACGCCGACATAAATCTGGCACCGCTTGGCGGCCTTCTCGCAGGTGAATTTGACGAGCGCGCGCTTCTCCTCGTTGCCGAGGCTGGTGCCTTCGCCGGTTGTCCCGAGGACGAAGATGGCATCGACGCCCCCCTCGATGACATGCTCGAGCACCTGTTCATACGAAGGCCAGTCGATGGCTCCCGTGCTGGTGAAAGGAGTGATGATCGGAACGATGACGCCCTTCGGGGAATCTGGGGTGGACATAGGATTAATTAGCACAGACGGGTTGAAGGTTCCAAGGAACGCCGAAATCGGGCGCTTCGGAGAGGTAAGGGATCTGGGAGCGAACCCATTCGCCGGGGATATCGACGAGGTCGCGGCCCTGCTTCGCAGCTTCGGCAGCGGCAATCCCCGCGGCTTCTCCCACCCCGTGCATCGTCGCCATCACCCGAACGGCGGCGGCGGCTTCATGCGTGGCGGAAAGCGCGCGGCATGCCACGGCGAGATTCCTGCAATCGCGCGTGACGAGGCTACGGAAGGGAACCTCATAGAAATCCCCGGCGGGCGGGCCGAACTCAGCCTTGATCTTTCCTTTGCCGCCGTCCTGCTGGTGGATATCCTTCGCCCCGGCGGGGTTATGGATGTCGATAAAGTAGCGCGACCGGGTGATCCCGTCGGAGAACTTGCGGGCGGCGACGATGTCCTCCTGCGTCATGGTGTAGAGGCCGTGGATATGGCGCGTCTCACGTACGCCAACCTGGCAGGCGATCTTCTCGACATAGGCATCGCGGAAGTACGGCACCGACTTCACCAACCAGTCGCCCATGAGGCAGGCCTGGCGGCGGCCCTCGATCTCCGCGTGGGTGAGATCCGCCGCCGATAACCCCGAGACGCAGGTGATGCGCGTCATGTTGAAATGCAGCACTCCCGCGCGCGGGTAGTCATAGAAATGGATGAAATTGCGATAAGGATAGTGAAGCTCGCCCTTGGCCAGCGCCTCCTGGAAATAAGGCTCCACCAGCGCACGCGCCTTGCGCAGCACCCCGGTTTCGATCATCTCCCTCTTGTCGACATTCGCCATGCGGAAGCTGACCGTCATTGCCTGCATGAGCCCGTCCTCGGGCCGCCCGATGCTGAAACGGCAACCGGCCAGAGCGGCGAGGTCGGCATCGCCGGAACAATCCACGAAGCTCTTGGCCGTAAAGGTTTCCGCGCCTCCCTTGGAGATGACGTCGATCGCGGTCAACCGCCCCTCTTCCTGGTGAACGGCCTGAAGATAGGTGTGATAACGGACCACGACACCTGCCTCCACGAGGAGCGCGTCGTAGACCCGCTTGAGAAGCTCTTCGTCGAACGCAGCGTCGGAAAGCGCCGAGCCGTAGCCTCCCCCCTTGGCAAGCTTGATACAGACCTCCTTGAAGATCCCGCCGATGAGCGAGCCGGGGCGGCCGCTGGCAGGATCAAGAGGATCGTGATAGGCATGCCCGGCCCAGGGATTGACGAGTCCAACCGTCGCCATGCCTCCGCAAAACCCATAGCGTTCCACCAGCAGGGTGCGGGCTCCGCGCCGCGCGGCGCTGACAGCCGCAGCGACGCCGGAAGGGCCGCCACCACAAACGATCACATCAAACCCGAAATCCGATTTTGGAGCGGATGAGCTGGCGCAAGAGGCTGAGTCGCGATGACTCGAGGAAGGGCGAGGCGTATCTTTAGATACGGCGAGCCCTGACGAAGGGCATTCGCGGTCAGCAAATTGCGTCAGATCGCCGCGATCAACTTCGGATTTCGGGTCAAAGGCATTCTCGGGAGAGGTCATACAACGCCCTCGATTTACAACCGGCCGCGTCTCCGCGAAACTCCCCCGCTGCTGTTTCTGTAAAGTGACTCTTCGTCAAAAAGAGGTTTGCCCCCCGGCAATCGGATGTATGGTGCTCGAACCATGAAGCAGCGCGTCTCCCAGCGGGACCTGGCCCGGCTGGCTGGAGTCTCCCCCATGACCGTTTCTCTCGCCTTGCGCGGGCATCCCTCCATTCCCCTGGAGACAAGACAGCGCATCAGCGATCTCGCCCATCAGCATCATTACCGCCCGGACCCCGCGCTGGCCGCGCTCAATGCCTACCGGGTAAGCAGCAGCAGGAAGCAGTTCCAGGGCGTCATCGGATGGCTGACTTACTTCCCGACCCGCACCGGCTGGCGGGAGATGATCCAGATGGAGGGCTACTATCGCGGCGCCTGCGCCAAGGCGGAACAATATGGCTACCAACTGGAAGATTTCTGGATGGCTGAACCGGGCCTGACCCCTGCGCGGGCAACGCAGATCCTGCTCGCACGCGGCGTGCGCGGCCTCATCGTCGCGCCCTTGCCTAAACCGCATAGTGTCATTCATCTCGACTGGCGGCATTTCGCCGTCGTCACGCTGGGCTATTCTTTGGCCGAGCCGCACCTGCATGTTGTCATGAATCATCAGAGCCGAAACATGAAGCACACGGTACATCGTCTCTTTGCGCTCGGCTACCGGCGCATCGGGCTTGCCATGCCCTCGGCCAATGATGAGCGGGTGGACCACAATTACCTTGGCGGCTACCTGGTCGCCCAATGCGAGCTTCCTCCCGGCACAGCCCGGCTTGAGCCGCTACTCGCCCCGCATTTTACTTCCTCGGTCTTCCGCGGCTGGTTTGGGCGCGAGCGCCCCGATGCGGTGATCGCCTCTGCCGGTTCGGCGTACCAGGTCAAGGAATGGCTCAAGGCCGATGGCATTGCCGTTCCGAAGCAGGTGGGGCTGGCGGTCGCGGCAACCCCATTCGGTGACACCACCCTTTCCGGGATGAATGAAGACGTTCACATGGTGGGCGGGATGACCGTGGACGCGGTGGTAGGGATGATCCACCGGAGCGAACAGGGCATTCCCGTGCGACCCTGGAGCCTGTTGACGGAGGGGGTCTGGTTCCCCGGTAAAACCGTGCGCAGGAAGGCGTCCAACCCCTCCTCCACCCCCGCAGCGAACAAGCCGTGAAAGAGCGCCTCTCCCAACGCGATATCGCCCGTCTTGCGGGTGTCTCGCCCATGACCGTCTCGCTCGCCTTGCGCGGGCATTCCTCGATCCCTGCGGAAACCCGTGACCGTATCGTCGCCCTCGCGCGCGAGCACGGCTACAGGCCCGACCCCGCCCTTGCCGCGCTCAATGCCTACCGGGTGGATAACGCGGCGCACCGGTTCCAGGGAGTTCTGGCATGGCTTTCCTTTTTCTCACGACACCAGACCGACCCTCATTGCGACGGCTACTTCCAGGGAGCGCAAGTAAGGGCTGAGGAACTCGGCTATCACCTGGAGGACTTCTGGATCAATGAACCCGGCTTGAGCCCGGGAAGAGCCTCCGCGATCCTGAAGAACCGTGGCGTTCAGGGGTTGATTGTCGGGCCGCTGCCAACGGCGCAGGGCGAGATCACGCTGGAGTGGGAGAACTTTTCGGCGGTCGCCCTGGGCTATTCATTGGTCAAGCCACGGCTGCACGTGGTGATGAACCATCAATATCGCAACATGAAACAGACGGTGCATCACCTCCATGCCCTCGGCTACCGGCGCATCGGGCTCGCCATGCCCGCCGACAATGACGTGCGGGTGGATCACAATTATCTAGGGGCGTTTCATGTTGCCCAGTTGGAGCTTCTGGAGGAACACGAACGTTGCGCGCCCCTGCTGCTCCGCGATTTCAACCGCGAAGGTTTCCTCCAATGGTTGCGCCAGGAGCGTCCGGAAGCGCTGATCGTCGCGACCACCTGTTCCAGAACCGTGCTCGAATGGTTGGAGGCCGAGGGACTCTCCGTACCGGCAGACATCGGCCTCGCGGTGCCGAACATTCTCTTCAACGACAAAGGCATCACCGGCATCGATGAAGACCATCTCAGGATCGGGCGAATCTCCGTGGAAACCGTGGTGGGGATGATTCACCGGAATGAAACGGGCCTGCCCGACAAGCCGTTGAGCATCCTGGCGGAGGGAATCTGGTATGCGGGGCCAACTGTGCGTGAGCAATCACCGGTGAAAGATCCGGCTTTCCCGTAAATCAGTATTTAGTTCGCATCTTGAAGGGTCCCATAAACGAGAGCGCTGATGAAAGCGTCCTGGTTCGTTAGAATTTGAAGCGCGCTTCGGCAACTGCCGAATGGCGAATGTGATCCGGGGCGATTTCGGCGTCATACCGAAGCCCTACCTCCACGCGCTGCGAGCCGATCACGTTGACCGAAGCCCCGAGATTAACGCCGTCACGGGGAAGATTAACGCCGGGTGTGGTGAATGTGCTCCCCCCTGCAATGCGCCCAGTTATGCCGATGAATAGGGAAGCGGCGGAACGCCCCTCCAATCGTTGCTTCCCTGAGGCTCTCCGTCGCAAGGCACCCTACGGCCGCGCTCTGCCTCCCTGCGATGGGGTTCGATTCATCGTACCGGTTCTGAACGAGGTCATCCAGCCAAGCATCGATCATGGCCGAGTCCGCACCGCCATGCCCGAAGGTGCTCAAGTCAAAGCGCTCCGTTCGCCTGTTGTTCTTTTGGCGGAAAAGAACTTCGATCCGGAAATCCTTCTGCTAGCCGCTCCGCTGGGTTTGCGGTTCGAAGCACTCCATGCGGCCCTTGGTCCCAATAAAGGTAAAGCTGCGGTGGTAATCCGGCGTGTACTGACACTGGCCGTAACTGATAAAGCGTGTTATCCTCAAGCTCCATCAGCACCGTTTCATTACCCTCCACGTCGATCTCCTCCCGAAAGGCGCACTGGCTACGCACGGGATCAGCCTCGTCGGGAAGTAAAGGGAATCAGGCCGGTTGAGGAGGAATTGAAGAAAAAGTACGACCCTGCGGTCTGGATTCTTCTGAGTTGCCCGGAGCAGTTCAGCTTTTGGTTGGGCGAAAGGCGGTTTCCCACTGTCATTGTGGGGCTGCTATGAGTGTGGTCAAGTGAGAAGGCCGGGTGATATTACATTGTTCTTCTTTTTGTTGGCTTGTTGACGTTTCCTCTTCTTTAACCCCGGATGTTTGCACCAGGGACAACCTGCTACAGCCCGACTCTCTTTGAATCAATCTAGCCTCCGTTGGCGCATTATTACTGCGATCCCATTAAGAGGCTGTAAATCACAGCGTTTGGTTCTCCTCAAAACTGGGATGAGTATTCTACGATGTTGATCAATGGAGACCATGATTGGAATTTCATCGCTGAATCATGGCATTGCCGGGCGGCGCACCAAGGCGCCTTCTTCAAGCGTCAAAAACTCGCGCTCGCCGTTACTGTTCTCTTATGAGTAAAATACATCTGAGGGTAACTCTCTTCGGGATAGACGCGCTGCAGTTCATACTCGAACTCTTCATAGCGAATGGTCGGATCTTTCAGGTAATCGCTCATCATCTTGCCAAGGCGCCGAAGCCGTGCGCATACTGTAGCGTAACGGCTTTCAATCACCTCCCACCCAAACGGCTTATACCACTGGCTCCAGACCTCCTGGTGGAGATCCCACAGCGCAGTCATCGCCTCAAGAGTCGGCTCAAGCGCTTCGTCAAGCAACAGACGCATAGCGGCCGTATCGCCACTTTGATAATGGGCGCGAACTTCGAGATGTAACTGTGCCTTACCTGCCAGCACGCGCGAGAGCAACGCCGGGAAATCGAGGGCTCCAGAACGGTCGTGCTGCGCCAGCGAAGCCAGTTTCGACGAGTGCGTTCCGTAATGCAGCGGCAGTTCCTCCGGAATTTGGGGCGCCAGGAAGCCCAGAATCGGATCGTGCCAAAGAATCCATTTTCCGAAATTCGCCTCCGGCAACGGGCACCCCTTGATACGTGGTATCGTATCCACTCCAGACGCTTCTACGTAGCCTGAATATATGCCGCCAGACCCAACCGCGAATAGCTTTTCAAGCGTGTCCGGATCTGCCGTTTCGTTATAGGCAAATTCGGCAAAATACTGGATGCTGGCGAACATGGAGGCGGGATGACACTCGGCGCCATCGTCTCCCCAGGCGGTAATGAAGACATCACGCAGCCCCTGCTTCCGGGCGGCTGCCATTCCAGCGGAGTTTGTTCGAATCACCCGGTCCATGCAGGTCCAGAAGCGCCCCCACGTCCAGGCTCCGGTGGCCAATATCGGCTCTTTGCCCATTCGGCGATGCCGCGCAATCCATTCTTCATAAAACGACGGTTCCTCGTGGTAGTAGTCCCAATACACCATAGCCGTCTCCCGTGGAATATGCTCAATCACTTCAGCAGGCACCTCGGATTTTACATCGTAATAGTCGTTATTCACGGAGCCTAGGCGAAAGAACATATCGCTCCACATCATTGGCTTCAGTCCCCGCTCCGCGCACAGGCTCGTCACGCGCTTCAAATGGTCGCTCAGAATATCAAAGGCCCTCTTTTCCCCATGAATCTGCCGATATCGCCCCAACCCTACACCGTGCGCTTCATCCATCCCAATGTGAATCCTTCGGCTAGAGAAGCAGGAAGAGACCTGATCAAGTTTTTTCTCCAACAAGGCATAGGTCGGCTCATGTTCCGCCAACAGAACGCAGCCCGTATCCGCCAAGTCCCTATAAGCAGGCCACTGGAGGATCTGCTCGAGGTGTCCAAGCGTTTGAATGCAGGGCACTAGTTCGATTCCCAAGCGGCGTCCATACCCGTCAATCGCACGGAGTTCCTCCGGAGTATAGGCTCCCCGCCCGTATCCAAAGAAAGGTTCGCCAGGAATGGTATAGACATCCTCGGTATAAAGTTGGACGCTGTTGATCCCCATCAATGCCAAGCGCCGCAGCACCGTTTCGAGCGCATCGACCTTCAAAACCGCATTGCGTGATACATCGACCATAACTCCCAGCGAGTCGAATGCACAGTCCCGCTCGTATTCCCCACCCACGGGACACAAGTCGGCCAAAAGACTTGCCAGGGCTCGATAAGCATCACAGGGCCTCCTATAGGCGATCTTGACCAGTGTACCTTGATGGACCACCTGAAAGCCGTTCCTTTCGCGGGAAGGGGTGAACTCAATGGGAATACCATTACCATCAAGCACAATGGGGAGATCGCCGGACAATACCTCCAAGCCAGGAAGCAACACTATCGATTCAGCGGAGATCAGATATGCGAACTCTTTTGGTTTCATGAATTTGTTCAAGACTTACTAAGGGGCGGAAATGGCAGTTGAGTAAAAGGATGGGCATAGGTGTCTGAATAGCGGCGAGGCGATCTCTGAATCTCTAGCCCCGCTATGCAGAGACGCCCCTGAACCCGTTCATCCATATACCGCCGATCCCGCTGGACCCATTGTCGTTGCGCGATCGGCGGACATTGGAAGAGGCTCAACACCCATTAGCCACCAGTTATCTGATTTGGAAGACCCCCGTCGCCAGAGGAGCAACCTTCATTTGAAGGTTGCCGTTCCTTACCTCCGCGGCAGGAGTGCCGAAAAGTTCTTTGAGCCTCTTGCCTGAAAGTTCCGGAACCTGAAGCACTGCATCAGAGGCGGTTTCCTCACTGTTGACGAACAGGAGGTATCTGCCGGTGGAATCGCTGCCAGCGATTAGCGCGTGGACCTTTCCATCGCTCGACTTGAGCTGTCGAACCCCTGGCTCCAGCAATGCAGGAGCGAAGGTTTTGATCTCGCTGACCAGCTCTTTGACGACCTTCTGGGTTTCAGGATGGAAACCCATGCCTTCATTCCCGGTTTTATCCCCGGTTTCCTTCCAGCAATACCAAATAACCCCTTTTACGCCATGCGTCAGATGCAGATAAGAGATTGCGCGGACGTCTTCAGGCTTTTCATGATGGCGCTCGTTATTGCCAAATGCCTGAGGGATGGCGATGACCGGCTTCCGATAATCGACCCCTCGCAATGCATCATCGGTTGCATCAGCAATGGTTGAAAGGGGCTTCCGGTCCCCCCGGTAAACCAGGTAGACGTCGATGCCGAGGACATCGCATGCCTCCTGAAGGTAACCGTAGTTGCCTGTTGCGACGAGGTAGGTAGGATGGTCTTCATCGACCTCGTGCCACGTCTTATTGATCATCCTCAACGCCGGGAGGGCCGTGGGCGAGGGTTCGTCGGCGACATACCACATATCCAGCGCGGGATGCGTCTTGAAATTGGCCGCGATTTCCCGCTGGATAGCCAGTTCCTTCTGAAAAGGTTGATTGTCTTTCAACGCTGAGGGCGCGAGCGTTACGGCCCTGCCCCACGCTTGCCCCTCCCACAACACAGAGATCCCTTTCTCTCCCAAACGATTCATATTCTCCGGTGTAGCATCCCATGCCCATAACTGGAACATATTGAAGCCGATCGCGGCGGCTTCATCAATTTGGTCACTTGCGACGTGATAGATGCCGATTGGGAAGAATGGCTTACCGTCTTTCAAGAGCACGCCGTCCTGATCGACAAAGACCTGCCCTTTGCGGACAGGGACAATCTTGAAGGTTCCCTCAGCCTTTTCTTCGATGTTTCCGGGGCGTTTGGTCACGCCGGTGATCTTGTATTCGCCCTTTGGCGCATTCTCCGGAAGGTCCATGACGACTGCAAACTCCTCAGACGGCACCGACATCTGCTTTCTGGACACCTGTCGCCCGTCTGGCCCTGTAATCGTCAAGGTCAGCGGCAATCCTGTGACATTCTCCGCAACGGGGGAGAAACGCATCTTGAAGTGGATGTTCCTATCCCGCCGTGCGGTCGAGATCATGCCCCGGTAGGCAGGAGGCACCACGGTCGAATATTGAGGGAGTTCCGCTTTATCGCTGAACAGGGGAATCTCCGACTTGTCGGCAGGGTCAATAAGAGCAACCTCCAGCGTGACATCTCCCCTGAGGTCGGCCATCACGGGGATATCCATCTTGAGGGCCTTGTCGGGAGCGGCATTGGTGTTTGTTCGAGTAACAGTCCTGCTTTCCTTCCCGTTGGACATCCGGAGAACGCCGGTGACGGAGATAGGTTCCGTGGATGTGTTTCTCAAATTAACAAATACCTTCCCCCGGCCCGGCGCAATCGTCTTGGGGTTGAAGAAGTTTTTGGCTCCATCAAAGTCGAGTTCCACCGACCGGAATGATACCCCCATTCTCTGCAATTGTAGCATCGTTGCCGTATTCTTGACGAGTTCCGCATTGGGGTGGCGGAGGGTGGATAGAACAACAAAACCCTTTCCGAATCGTTTGACCATAATGCACGGTTGTCCTGCGAAACGGGCGATTTGCTCCCACTCTTTTGCGCTCTTTAGGCCAAAGCATATCGTTGGCTTGCCGGTATCGCCAAGTTTACCGGGCAGGATCCTAAAAGGGTGAGGTGGATTGGCCGTCTCCTCGACGGCCGCCTTATCAGGCACATTTTTAAGTACAGACGGCGTCACTTCAAACGCGGGGTTTAATAACGAAAGCCACTGAAGCTGTGCCGGATGGACGGCCTCCGTCAGGACGATGGCCCCGCCCCTTTCCATGAAAGCGCGGAGAGCCTCTGCCTTTTGAATAGCCTCCGAGGAACCGTCAGCCTTTGGCAGATGATTCGTCAATCCGGGTGAGCCAAGGAGCACGTCATGCTTATCGAGATCCTTCAAAAGGGCTTCCCAGCCCTCCGCGTCATCGCTGTAAATAACCGGCTTCGAACTCAATTCTTGGAAAGCGCCATCAAACTCCTTCTGTGTCGCACTTCCTGCCAGAATGCCAACGTTTAGTGTATCGAGACTTGCGGCTTGCAGCGGCGAAGCCCACGCCGCCAGAGAGATGATGAACGTTGCCGTTAGGCTCCGCCAAGGTTTAGCAAAGGATAGCGAAGTGAATCTTGAGGTGGTATGTTTCATTTCCATCATAATTGGTGACTTCAAGTAGTGGGGCCTGCTTATTCAGCCGAGAGCGGCGTTTCTCTGAAGCGAGGATTTTGTCGGTGGCAGGGAGACTCAGCAAGGGAGCACGGCATTTCTGCAACTGTTGCGGCGACTTTCTCCGCCAGTGATTGATAGCGTCACAAACTCTTTCCAAATAGGCATTAGGGAACCAGAGACTCCAGGCTTACTTGGCGAAGTTTGGTTTGACTCCCATCAACGTAGCGTTCAACGCTGCTCTTCAAACGCTGCTCTGAGGTGACAACAATACTCCCACGCGGCGTCTGCTTCAGAACCTGGCCAACGCTATAGATCGTAAAAACATTCCCTCGGGCACTCAGTTGATCAATAATGGAGCGAATGAGGAATTCACTGGATTCCCCTCCGTCAGCGACGCCTTTTATCTGCGCGATCTCCGCTGGCATACTGTAGCCGGAAACGCCCGCCGCCCTATAAGCCGCCGCCCCCTCTGCAAGTTGCTGGGAGTAAATGTTTGATGCAATCGTTCCGGCATCCTCAAGGGATAACGAATCGCCATTTTCATTCTTCGATGCATTCACCAGGGCAGCCTTAAGGGCATTGTTCCGCACCAACTCATTGGTTTTGGCAGGGCGCTGGCTCTCTTCCATTCCAAATGGGACAATCCGGCTGTTGATATTGACTCGTCCGGCGATGGCGTCCTTGGACGGTCTAAGCACCCCTTGTGCATTGCCGCCGGTCTTCAGAGGTGCCCTGAACAGGTCAAGCAAAGCCCAGTCGGGAACCTTCTTGGGATCTCCTTCGGGCTGAAGATGGAGCGTCCGATGACGAACCGCCTTCAAGGCCGGGACGCCCGCATCGGGCTGAATTCCGGTATGGATAAAGCCGAGTTCGCCGACGGAATAAACGATCCCGTCAGGATTGGCAGCGGATCCTTTGGGAGCCGGCATCCGAACTCCCAGATTGGTCTCCTGACCATTATCGTCAACATCCTGTCGATCCGTGCCGGTTGGGTCAGACAGGTAAAAATTCTCGTGAGGGGGCTTACCCAACTGCTGGTAAACCTTATCTTTCCAATTGTAGCGATTGCCATTAAGGATTGGGTCTCCGATCTGATAGGTCGGAAACTGCTTTTCGTGTTCTTCACGAGTAGTTTCCGGAGTAAGAGTAAAACCACTATCCCATACTGGAGCAACCTCCATCCGGTGCGAGACGACATCCTGAAGGTACTTATTCGTCATCGTCGGATCGGCAACCAGGACGAGGGCAGTTCGCCCCCCAAAATAACCTATCGAAGAGGTATTGGGGACGTCATTCACATAAAAGGTAAAAGCGAACTTCGCGTAACCGCCTGCGGCAAGGGTAGTCCCCCCGCTTACTTCAGCAGAATCCAAACGAATGAGGTTACCCGCCGGCACGAGTGCCCCGTTGCTATCCATAAAGCGAACGACGACGTTAGGGTCATTGAGGAAGAGGTCGGACAGGTAGACATAGATCCGCTTTCCGTCAATATTGGTGAGGTCTATGGCAGGAACTCCGAAATTTTTGGGAAGGTGGAGTTCAAAAATCAATCGTAACTTGGTTCGCCCGCTAAATGTCCCCTCAGTATCCTTGGCGGCCGCCGCCCAGCAACCAACTTCGGTTATAAAAAATTTCCGGGTAACCCCTTTGATTGATGTCTGACTGACGGCATTCCCAATAAATTTCATCGCAGCACCCGTTCCATCCAGCTTGCCGCGAATCGGTTCGACGAGGGTCTGCGAAGACTCTGCACTTCGCACGTATTCAATGATATTCAAGGCAAATTGAGCCGTTGCATGATCATTGTTAAAATACTTCTGATGAAAGCTGGATGCTTCCGAGGTCATGGGCCAATCGGTCCGCTTCAGATCCTTTATCAGTCTCATCATGATCTTGCTCAACTTATTCTGATCGACGTTGTCAATGCGCGGCTCGGCTTTGTTGTCTGTGAGGATGTCGAGAAAGTAAGGAACTCCATCTTTGTCCTTCATAACACTTCCGTCGGCGTTACGCGGGGCATACTCTTCCTGCGTGGTGAGAACGATCCGCGGTTCGTTGAAGACGTTAAGTTCGGGAGAAGAATTGCGCGTGGTTACTTCAAAACGGCTTTTCATCAACGCAGAGCTGAAGTCTGTCGTGTTATGGATCCGATCGAGGGATCGGATTTCTTCCGGAGAATTGAGAAAACGAAGCGCGGCAGGCAAGTCCGTGTAGTTATGAGACGGGGTAATGAACTGATGAAGCTGGTCGGCCATTGCCTCGGTAAACCCGGAAAGGGCCTTGAGGCTGACTTGGGAAGGATGAGCCAAAGGAAGAGGGTTGGTAATTACCGTCGCAGGCGGATTGCGTTTCCAGGCGGTATTAAGGTTGATCTTGGCCGATTCGTCGTCCATCCAGAAAGCGAACCGCCCTATGAGCGGGTTGGTGGCATTCGTGGTATTGGGGATATCCGATGAGTCAAAGCTACCATCCTTTCGGACGTACACCCACCGCAGTGGCATGGGAATCGCGCTACCCGTTGCAGGATCTGCGGTAACAAGGGGTTGCTGGGAAAGGAAGGTCAATACGTTCAGTTCCGCTGGACTTGACCAGGTAGGGGTATTGGCCGGGTCGTAGCTGGCAGGAACACCGGAGTGAAGGGCAACGGTTGTTTTGCTCCGAAGATCCGTGGTGCTCGATACTGTCAGGGCGCCCGGCTGGCTATACCAGACCCGGGCAGGATCTTCTGTTGCGCTAAGGATGGCACCCGAGACGAGGTCGACTCCCATCCTGGCCAGCGACTCTGCTTCGCTTTTTTCCTCATGAGAGGCCGCGACAGA
>JBBCKI010000046.1:0-9294 GCA_037190965.1 Chthoniobacteraceae bacterium | reverse complement strand
GCGCCACGCGGAAAGGTCAGCCCTGCGGCCATGGTGAGCACTAACCCGGAGACGCCCAAACCACGCAGGCGCGGCAGGTCGAAGTATACCGCTCCGAGAGCCCAGGCAGCGCATCCCAATACAATCACCCATGCAAACATTCCCATCGCACGGCCCAAATGGCGCACGATCCGCGACCGTATCGTGGATTTTGCACTCACTCGGACCGGGAAACTTTGAGGCCAAGCCGGGCGTGTCGCGTGAGGATGCGTTCCACCTCGCCAATGGCTTGCTGATTCTGATGCGCGCTGTGGTTGGACGGAACGATGGACTCGCTTTCCGCACCGTCTAGATGACTGCTCCAGTACGGCACCACTCCATCGCTGGATTTGGGTGTGTCATCTCGGCCGCGATCGCCGACAATGGTGTTGTACGGGATGCCGGGCGTGATCGGGATAGTGTTGATCGCTTTCACGAAGCGGTTGTTCGGCGCAAGCGTATCGACACTATTCGGGATGCGGTCGAGTTGAAGCGACGCGGTGTCGAGTGTGATGGCATGGCGCATCTCCTCGCCTATTTTAATAAGCTCCTGCGGGGCTTTCACAAGGAACGAAGCCAGCCGCCCCACTGAGATTGCGGCAAGATTGCTGCCTCGATGAGGGGCGGCGATGAAAATGACACGGCCCACCTCCGGACGATGCCGGAAGATGAGCGACTCCGTCAACAGTTTGCGCGTTCGCGGCGAGAGAGAGGTTTGCGCCGGTGGTTTGCCGAAAAGAGCAAGCCATATTCTGTCGTCGCTGTCGGTAATCATCAACCGGCTGATGATGCCACCCATGCTATGTCCAATGAGCACCATCGGTTTGTGTAGCGGGAATTTGGCCTTTATCGCGTCGAGTTCCTGCCGCATGATCGCGGCCGAGTACGGATACGGGTAGCCGCTGGGATAGCTGTAGAACCAGAACTGGTAGTGGCGTCGGATGTCGGCATCATTACGCAGGGCGTTGAGGAGCGGCGTCCATGTCGCGGGGGAATCCGCCAAGCCATGCACGCAGAGGACGACGGTCTTCCGGGGATCGTAAGGCTGGAGCCGCGCGATGCGGGCAGTCTCCGCGTGTTTCTCCGGCCGGAACAACCGCCCAACTTCGAGCTTCTTCGGGTCGGCGTCCGCAAGCATGACCGCGAGGGGCGCGGAAAAATCCGCCGCGAGCGGAAAGGAGTGCGCGCCCAGCCTGGTCTCCTCGGTGGAGAGCGGATCGTTGAAGGAGATGATGCAACGCCGCCCTTCCCTCCCCTCAAAGCGCGCAACGGCCGTAACGCCATAATACGGCCGATCCATCACAAATTGTTGACGCGCGTCCCTTCGCGTTTGGCGCCGCAGCGCCACTAGGGGCGCGCCGAGGCCCTCTTTGGTGTTGCGCTCGGTCATGTAAGTGCCTCGAATATCCAGTTGATCGGCGGGAATGAATTCGTAAAGCGCGGGATTCCACTCGGGCCGGGATTTCGGGACGGGCGGCGTCGTGAGCGTATAACGGCCGACGACCAGCGGTTGCGTCCACGGATCGAGCTGCGCATCGCGGATGAGTGTAAAGAGGCGGCCCAGCGCAAAATTGTAATCGCGCCGGACAATCTTATCGTCGGGCGACCGCTGAAGCTGGCGCGTGGCTTCTTCGAGCGCTGCAAGGTATTCACCGCATGCGGCAAGGGGCCGCCTTGGGCCTTCGCGGAGGCCTTTGTTGATCTTCTGCTCCAACAGCGCTAGGACGGCTGAGCCCGACGGCGGAGGGAGCATGCGCGGCCTTTTTTCCACAATTCTTGTATACTGGGCGCAGCCCGAAAACACGAGCGCAACCGTGAGAGCCGTAAAGCGGTGAAACGTCATTTTGGAGGACTGGAGAGGTCGAGGCGAGCTTTGGGGATCGACAGCCTTTTTGGTGGAAGGTCAGGGCGATTTCAGCGCGGCAGCGAAACGATCGAGTTCCTGCGAGTAGCAGTAGGCAGAGAAGAGTAGTGCGATCAGCAGCACAACTCTCCAGGTCGAGAAGTCAAGCTGCTGAAAACGCACAATGAATACCGTGGAGAAGAATCCACCCGCGAGGGTAAAGCTCAAGCGGCCGACGAACTGCGCGACATGCCCGAGCAACGGGTGATACCCACAACGGAGTCTTGGAATCCGTCGCCACGCGGTCCAATAGGCAATCTGAATCAGCGCTATCGAGGCAACCGACGCGAGGATAACGTCCACCTCGAGGCGAGCTTTACTCCCGGCAAGCAGTTGGCGATAGATCGGCGTACCGTAGCTGAAAAAGAGACCCGAACCCGCCGTCTGGATGGACAAGAGGGTGTAATAAAGCCAGCGCTCCGCCCACTGAGCGCCCCCGGGTCTCCCCCGCCTTTCTGGTCGAAAAGCAGCGGGAATCTCCTCCGTACTCGCTGTGGGTGGCAGTTCCTTCATGGAAGACTAGAAATTGACTCCCGCCGTCATCTGCACACCATGGGTGATCGTGTCCATAATCAATCCGTCTTTCCGGTAATCGACCCCCAGCGCGCGGTAGCCGATTTCGGCAAACAGATGACGCGACAACTGGCAACCAAGCGCCGCTTCTGCCTGCCAGGTGAATTCGGAGCCCACGGTGAAGCCGCCGATGTCCCCTTTCGCCGTGAGATAGAACGTCTGGTTGAGATTGTACCGGCCGCGCAGGCCGATGTAAGGGTCCAGCCAGTCGTCCGTGCGCGACACCGTCCGATTCAGGGCACTGCGAAGCATCTCCGCAATCTTCTTTTTGCGCTCCGCCGTGCTTCCCTTCAGGTGTTTGACGGCTTTGGCGATTTTCGCAATGGCGCCATCACCGATCGGCGCCCCCGGGATGGACGGGTCTCTACCCTCGAGTGCCCGCAACGCCTTCGCCACCTGGGCTGCCGTGCCGACCGCCGCCAGCTTGCCCGCGAGTCTGTCGATGTGATCATCGCTAGCCTGAAGCGTGAGCCTCTGGTAGAGATTAGTGTAGCGTACTCCGCCCGTCACGTCGAGGTAGCCCCGGGGGCTTTCGATCACCCGCCATGCCACGCCGACATCGGCCATGGTCTGGTCCATCCGCAGGTCCATTTTTTTAACCACGGTGTTCGTGCCCACGCCGTCGGAAAGGCTCAGATGAAGGAACTCGCCCATGACGGTGAAGCGCCCTTTGTGAGCCTCCGCACGAACATTGACGGCCATGTCCATGCGCGGGATGAGGTCGCCGGGGCCAAGATCAAGGGACGCGGTGCGCCCATGGAAACCGGCCTCGCCTTGCATCCACGTCGCCCAGAGGGGCATGGAGAGCTTAAAGGTCCACGGCTCTTTGGCCAATGGTGGGGCAGAGGCCTTGGGTTCCAGGGTGAGTTCGCCGGCCGGCGCGGCGGCGGCCATGGCCAGGCCGGCGATTACTGCAACAACGGAGGGTGTGCGAATCATTTGAAGAACGGGCGAATGGGTGTTGGGCTGGGTACTACTTACGGCTCGGCCGTGGCCTCGTTGTCTTCTGTCGGGATCGGTGCCGGGCCCACGAGGCCGCTGAAGACGGCTCCCGTCGCCGCTTTCATGAAGAGAGGCTGAACCGATTCCCCGGCAAGTTGTTCGACGCGAGCCTGGAGTTCCTTCACCTTGTCAGGCTGCTTGTCAGCGAGGTTCGTTTGCTCGTTGGGATCGTTGGCAATGTTGAAGAGTTCGATCCTCGAAGGCACAATCGTTTTCCACACCAGCTTCCAGTCGCCCTTGCGCACGGCGGCGCGGAAAGGCTCGATATTATACACCAACTCTTCCCGGCCCACAGGCTTGCCTTCCGTCAATGCCGGCCAGATGTCGATGCCGTCGAGCGGCTTGCCTTCGCCCTGGGGAGCTCCGGCCAATTTGGTGAGCGTGGGGAACATATCGACGACATGCATCATCTCCTTCACCTCGCTGCCGGGCTTGATGTGGCCGGGCCAGTTCACCAGCGCAGGCACACGCGTACCGCCTTCGTAGTTGGAGCCTTTGCCGCCCTTGAGCTCACCGTTGTCACATGGGGGCTCCGCGGTACGCCCTTCCCCCGCCAAGCGTGCGTCCGTGGTGCCGCCGTTGTCACTGTGCCAGATAATCAGCGTATCTTCGCGCATTTTCTTTTTGTCGAGGGCTGCGAGTACTTTGCCGATTTCATCATCCATGCAAGTCACCATGCCCGCGTAGGCACGCCGATTGGAGTTCTCAATGTTCTTGTAGCGATCCAAGTATTCCTTTGGTGCCTGATACGGCGCATGCGGCGCGGTAAAAGCGAGATAAAGGAAGAGTGGCTTCTTCGTGTCGTGTTCATCGATCACTTTAACCGCGTCCCGACCCAGAAGCTGCGTCACATAACCTTTTTCTTTTACCGCCTTGTTATTACGCTGCCAGTCCAGCATTCCATGGGAATCGTGAGTGAAGTAGTCGATCTCGCCGATGACGGCGCCGTAGTGGTAGTCGAAACCGCGCTGCCGTGGCCAATAGCTGCGGTCGGCGTGGCCGAGATGCCATTTACCAACCATTGCAGTCGTGTACCCGGCGTCTTTCAGCGCCTCCGGTAGTAATCGCTCATCGAGGGCAAGGCCGTAGGTCGCTTTGGTTGGAATCACCAGCGTCTGGAGCCCGTAGCGCATCGGGTAGCGTCCTGTCATCATCGCCGCGCGCGTAGGTGTGCACATGGGCTGAACATAGAATTGTTCGAGCCGTGCTCCCTCCGCGGCGAGTTTGTCAATGTTCGGCGTTTTGATGTCTGTCGCTCCGTGGAACCCAACATCTTTCCAGCCGAGATCGTCGACCATGATGTAAAGGATATTAGGTTTGCTGTCCGCCGCTTGTGCAGCAAGCTGGCTACCCAGGGCCAATGCGACCGAGAGCAGGGCGATCATTTTCTTTGGCAGTAGTCGTTTCATGGGTGAATAGTTGTTACTAGGGAAAGGTTATGGTTGTGGACGATTAAGCCGCGATTACCACGGCTTGAGAGTGACGGGGCTGGCGTCTTTCACAACGTGCGAAGGCGGCGTGTTCAGCAGCTCAGCGATCTGCTGCCCCCATTCCTCGATATTAACCTCCGCGCCGCGATACCAAGTGTACCCGGCGACGTTCACTGGAGCCATCTTGTCGGCCTCCCGATCGCGGAAGGTTGCAATCACTTCGTTGGAGACATCTTCGCGAGCGCGGCCTTCAATCGCGATGCTGCCGTTGCCGAATACGGAGAGCATACCCGCTCCGGGGACAACAAATCCGGCTGCCGTGGCACTCGCATTCCAGAAAGCTTTCGAGGGCACCAGCTCGGTAATTGCTAGTTCCAGAGAAAGCACGCCCGGTCCAGGCTGCTGCGCGAGTTGAATGCGGCGGCCGGGATAGTTCGCGATGGTCTTCTGGATTTCTTTGCGCATCCGTTTCGCCATGCGCTCTGTGTCGGCCTCAAGCTCCGCTTTGGTCTTGGCGGTCTGGCTTTGCCACCAGCTTGCCTGGCGCAGGAATCGTGTATCGACAGGAGCGACATAGACCGCATGGAAGCGCTCGTCGATCGGACGGTCGCGGTAGCGTGTGTCCACCCAGACGTGCTGAAGGAAGGCTGCCCGCGTCGAATGCTTCCCGGGCGGCCGGTTGGGGCTGAAACCCGCATCGGCAGCGGGCCGGGCGTCGAACGCAGTGCAGCCACCGAGGAGGGTTGCGGCAAGCGAAATGCCAAGGAGCATGAACTGGGAGAGAGTGAGATGTTGTTTCATTTACTGATGTTGGTTAACTGACATGGAGTTAGTGGAAGCCGATTTGGAAATGGAATCTGAGCCGGCTCGCGCGCTCTTGACGCACCGAAAGCCGACATGGGCGCTGCCGGTGTCTGGTGGAACACCTCGCCGGGCGCTCGGGCGGTAGCCTTCGCAGTAGCTCGGGCTGCAGAGAAAGGAACCGCCCTTGGTGACATGCTCGACGCTGCCGGTCACTTCACGCGCCGGATTGAAGCTTGCCTCGGGCCCTGTTGGGTTCGTGCAGCAGCCTTTCTTCCCGCATCCCTCAAAGGCGTCCGCCCGATAGAGATCGCCGCACCACTGCCAGACGTTTCCCGCCATGTCGTAAAGTCCGTAGCCATTGGCGGGAAAGCTCTTCACAGGCGAAGTGCCGGCGAATCCATCGGCGGCGGTATTGCGATGCGGAAACTCGCCCGTCCACGTATTGGCCATAAACTTGCCATCCGGATGAACTTCGTCGCCCCAGCCAAAACGCTTCTCCTTTAGTCCGCCGCGGGCGGCAAATTCCCATTCCGCCTCGGTGGGGAGCCGCTTTCCGGCCCATTTTGCATAGGCAACGGCGTCGTCCCATGAGACTTGCACGACGGGATGGTTCGCTCGATTTTTCAAATCGCTCCCAGGCCCTTCCGGGTGCCTCCATGATGCACCTGGCCTCCATGTCCACCATCCGCTCATATCTTTCAGCGGCACCGCGTGATCCGGTGGCGTGAAAACAAGCGAGCCGGGAACGAGCACGGAAGCGTCGGGCCTCGGCGTGCCCGGAGGAAGTTGCGTCTTGATCTCCTCCCAGTCCGGCATGCGTTCGGCGGTGGTGACGTAACCAGTCGCAGCGACAAACTTCTCGAATTCCGCATTAGTTACATCGGTCGCATCCATCCAAAATCCGTCCACCGACACCGGATGGGCGGGGCGCTCGTTGGGCGGCACATCCGCTACGTTTGTTCCCATGACGAACTCTCCTCCGGAGATCCAAACCATGCCCGGCTCATCGGCACAGGCAGGACGTGCAAACAGTGCAAATAGCACAATCAGCAATAGGACTCGCGTCATTCTTCGATAATTCGCACTCATACCTCCAAGAGAGAGAATCGGCGATAGGATGGTTTTCATGGTCGTCTTTCCGAGCGAATGATATCTATTGAGAATGAGTGGCCCTATGCGGAGGTCTCGCAAATCGTCGCAAGCACGGCGAGCACTGCGTCCCCGGGGTCCGTTTTATGGAAAAAGGCTTTGCAGCCGGCAGCGATCGCCTCTTCGCGCACAGCGGGATCGTCATGAGCAGTGATGAAAATGATGGGGACCTTTGAGCCACCAGCGACAAGCTGCTTCTGCAACTCGATCCCCGACATGCCGTCGAACTGGATATCGAGGACCAGGCAATCGAATTTCGGGCGCTTCGTGTCGGCGAGAAACACCTCCCCTGAGGAATAGGTGACGGCTTGAAAGCCCTTGGCGCGCAGCAGGCGGCTGAGCGAACGGCACAGGCTTTCGTCGTCATCAACGACCGCGATATAGCTAATTGGGGAGCCGCTCATCGAATTTCGACGAGCAGACTAGCCTGCACGCGAAAACGCGGCTACTGCCCTTTAGGGAAGGTCGGCCCGCCCGCCGAAAAGATACCCGCCTCCTGCGCAAGCCGGGTGATCTCAGCCACAGAGGGAGCGCGAAGCTTTGTCGTAATGGCCGTCCGATGGAGCTTCACGGTGCGCTCATGGATGCCGAGGTCGGCGGCGATCTGTTTGTTAAGCTTTCCCTGCACCACATGGCCAAGCACTTCCCGCTCCCGTTCCGAAAGCGCGTCGAAGCGCGCGCGCAGTTCCCGCAAGCGCTCGCGCTGCAAACGCTCGCATTGATTGCGGGCCAGGGCACGCTGCACCGCCGCGAGCAACTGCTCCTTGGGTGCCCGCTTTTCCAGAAAATCCTCGGCACCGTTGCGCATCGCCCGCACGCTCGTCTGGATATCGCCCTCCCCGGTTAGGAAAATGACGGGAAGCGGGTTGTCCGTGCGGCCGACGGCGGCCTGCACGTCGAGACCGGTAATGCCGGGCATTCTCAGGTCCACAATAAGGCAGCCATGCGTTTCGGCATGATACTGCGAGAGGAAATCACTCGCCGACGCAAATGCCCTCACCTCAAATCCGCTGGCACGAAGCAGTCGCGAGACGGCATTGAGAAACGAAGCGTCATCATCGACAAGATGCACAATGGGTGTAGTTGTATTCACGACTTCGACTCGTTCTTTGCAACCGGCAGTGTGAAGCGAAATGTCGCGCCGCATCCGCTGGTATTGTTTTCCGCCCACAGCTTTCCTCCATGAGCTTCAATGATGGTCTGCGAGATCGCCAGGCCCATGCCCATGCCGTGTTCCTTTGTGGTGAAAAATGGCTCGAAGATATGTTGGAGCCTGGACGGCGGAATGCCGTGCCCCGAATCGCTGACCGATACATGGACCTCGTCTCCGGCATCGAAGCTCGCTCCTAAAACAATCCGACGTGTTCCGTCCGGGTTGCCGCTCATCGAGTCCATTGCATTCAGCAGGAGATTGAGCAATACTTGCTGGAGGTGAACGTGGTCGCCTTTCACCAGCGGTACACCGGGCGCGACCACTACGTCGATAAGGACGCGGCGTACGGAGGCGTCAACGCGAGCCAGCTTGGTCGATTCGGTCAGGAGTTCGTCAATCGCAAGTGGAGTCGATTCCAGATCGCGCCGCTTGAGCATCGAGCGCAGGCGTTCGATCACCTGTCCCGCGCGCTGGTCGTCCTTGTGGATGTCGGCGACGATAGCCCTCAGTTCATCGAGATCGGGCGAAGCACTTTGGAGGTGGATTTCGGCGGCTTCAGCATTGCGGAGAATCGCACCGAGCGGCTGGTTTAACTCGTGAGCGAGCGCGGAAGCGAGCTGCCCCATCATGGAAACGCGCCCGGCATGGGCGAGCTGGCCGCGGAGTTGCTGGAGTTCGACTTCCGACTCACGCTGGGCGGTGATGTCGATTACGACACCCCGCATCTGCACCGGTTGGCCGTTAGCGCCCGATTCCACACGCCCACGCGCCGTGATCCAGCGCGTACCCAGGCCGGGAATCTGGATGCGGTAATCTTTTTCATATTCACCGCTGCCTGAAAGAGCCGCTTCGAGAGCCTGCTTTACCTCGTCGCGGTCCCCGGGGTGCAGCACGTTTAGGAATCGCGAAAGATCGATCCGATCCTCTGTGTCGAAACCGAAAAGCGCCCGCGCGGCGTCCGTCGCCCAAATTTCGTCACGGGCGATATCCCAAGTCCAAAAGCCAAGCGCCACCGCACGCGCCGCAAGGTCGACGCGCCGCTCGCTTTCGCGCAACTGGCGTGCGATTTGCGCGGCTCGCAATACATCGCCGCCCAGTTCATACCCCATCGCAAAAAGCACGCCGACAAAGGAGAAGCTGACGAGATAAGGCGTCTGCAGCATCCCATTTTCGACGAAAATGGCGTGCCCTCTTGCCGACAGAAGGAAAAGAAAGGTCCCCCCGCCAACTACCACCGCCCGACGGCGCCCCCCCCGCTTCCA
>JBBCKI010000045.1:0-88959 GCA_037190965.1 Chthoniobacteraceae bacterium | reverse complement strand
CGGCGCGAGCGGGCTACCTTCTAGCAAACCCTTCGGGTCTGAGAATCAATGGAAACTCCGCTCTTGGCGGGTTTGGCGCCTTGGCGCGAGAAAATAGTCCGGAGCGAACCCCTTGCCGTGGGGGCAAATCGGGGGCAGACTGCAAGGAGGCGGTTTTCGACGGATGAAAGCGAACAAACGCATTCTCGGTATCGAAGGCGGGGGAACAAAGACGGAGTGGATTTTTGCGCCAGAGACAGGGGCTTTTCCTGCGCGCGGCACTCTTCCCGGGGCGAATCTTCGTCTCATCAGTGACGAGGCGCTGGAGCGGCTTCTGCGCGTGCTGCCTGTGCCGGATCGCGTCGGGATTTTTCTGGCGGGCTGCGTGACCCAGGCCGACAGGTTGAGACTGGAGAGATGTACCCGCAACGTTTGGCCGGAGGCGGAGATCATCGCGGGCAGCGACCGCCAATCGGGCTTTGCCGCCGCGTTTCGCGATGGCGACGGGGTGGCCGTGATCGCGGGAACAGGTTCCGCCATTACCGGAAGGCAGGGTGGCCCGGGAGGCCGTGAGGAGAAGGCGAGCGGCTGGGGGCATTTGTTGGGCGACAAGGGGAGCGGCTACGATCTTGCCGTGCAGGCTTTGCGGAATGTGCTCTGGAATTTCGATTTGACGCGCCATATCGGGCCGACCGCGCAGGCGATGTTGATGGCCCTGGGGCTCAACCGTCTGGACGAACTGGTGAATTGGGCTGCTTCGGCGGACAAGATGTCGGTGGCAAAGCTGGCTCCCGTTGTCTTCAAGGCGGCGGCCGAGGGTGACATGGAGATGGCAGCCGTTCTTGAAAAAGGGGCATATGCACTGGCCGAGGGGGCCTGCGCCGTTGCCGGGCGACTGGGGCTTGCCGCGCCGGAAATCATGCTTCAGGGCGGTTTGTTCGTGAATTATCCCGCTTATGTGGCGCTTTTTTCGAGGCGGGCGAAGGTCCTGTTGCCGGAAGCTCGCGTGAGCGTCTGCACCACTTCCGGGGCCACAGGGGCGCTTTGGCTCGCCGAGCATGCGCCTCCCCCGATCGAAGCCGTCGCCGCAGTGCTGCCGGAACCGGACATGGATGAGGAACTTGCGATTGCGGTCACCGAGCAGATCAATCCCCGCTCCGCAGGGTTGGATGAGATGCCCACACCGGAGATTGTCGACCTCTTCATCTCCGAAGAGGCACGGGTGAGCGACGCCCTCCAATATGCCCGCCCTGCGTTGATTGCCGCCATCGAACTGACCAGCGACGCGCTTCGCAAGGGAGGGCGGCTTTTTTATGTGGGAGCGGGGACAAGCGGCCGCCTCGGGGTGCTCGATGCCAGCGAAATCCCGCCCACCTTCGGCGTCGGGCCGGAGCGGGTGCAGGCGATCATGGCAGGTGGCGTGACCGCACTCTACCGGGCCGTGGAAGGCGCGGAGGATGAACTGGAGGTAGGAGCGCTGGCGGTGATCGAGCGGGGTGTGCGCGCGGGCGATGTCATTTGCGGGATCACGGCCAGCGGGCGGACGCCTTTCGTCATCGGCGCTTTGGAGCAGGCGAGAAAACTGGGGGCGCGCCCCATGCTGATGACCTGTAACCCCGCACGACGGCGGGGGGTGCCGGTCTCGTGGGAGGTGGAGATCGACCTGGCTTCCGGGCCGGAGTTGCTCACCGGTTCCACCCGGCTCAAGGCGGGCACCGCCACCAAGTGCGCGCTCAATATCCTCTCCACCGCCGTCATGGTGCGGCTGGGCAAAGTCCGGGGCAATCTGATGGCGAGCGTTTTGGTTTCCAACGCCAAACTTCGGGACCGCGCCATCCGCCTCGTCTCCGCCCTGCGCGGGATGGAGCGCGAAGAAGCCGTGCGATGCCTGGAGCGGCACGGGTGGGACGTGCGGCGGTGCCTGGAATAGACCGGAGAGGGGAGATTGCAGGAAGGGCGCTGCCGCGCAAGGGTGCCAGGTAGCCCGCTCTCGCCGAGAGCGCGGGTATCGACGCCACCGGCGGACAACTACTGCCGCGCTTTCATGTGCGGGAAGAGAATCACGTCGCGGATCGACTCGGCCCCCGTCAGCATCATTGCAAGGCGGTCGATGCCGATTCCGATTCCGCCCGCGGGCGGCATCCCGTGTTCCAGGGAGGTGAGGAAATCCTCGTCGATCTTCTGTTTCTCCTCGCCCGCCTGATGCGCCAACCGCTCGCGCTGGACAATCGGATCGTTCAGTTCGGAGTATCCGGGGGAAATCTCCTGCCCGTTGATGACGAGTTCGTAAACGTCGACGACCGACGGGTCGTTCGGATTCTGCTTGGCCAGAGGGACGAGTTCCGCCGGGCAATGCGTGACAAAGCACGGATTGAAGGTCTTCTCTTCCACCAGTTTCTCGAAAACGTGCTGGGTGACTTCGAAATCGGCCATCTCCGGGGAGATCTCCACGCGCATTTCTCGGCATTTCTCGCGACGTCCCTCCGGGGTGAGAGCAAACCAGCCGGGTACGGCCTCTTCGATGAGGTCCCGGTACGGGGCTCGCCGCCACGGGCGGGTCAGGTCGATGATACGCACGACATTCCCCTCGGCGTCCTTGTGCTCGATCTTCAGTGTGCCGATGACCTTTTCGGCCACGTGGGTGATCATTTCCTCCACCATGTCGGCCATCTGCTCGAAATCGGCGTAAGCCCAATAGGCTTCCAGCATCGTGAACTCGGGGTTGTGCCGCCGGGAGATGCCCTCGTTGCGGAAGTTGCGGTTCATTTCGAAGACCTTGTCGAACCCCCCCACCAGCAATCGCTTGAGATAAAGCTCCGGCGCAATGCGGAGGTAAAGATCCATCCCGAGCGCGTTATGGTGTGTCTTGAAGGGCTCCGCCGCCGCGCCGCCAGGGACCGGCTGCATCATTGGCGTCTCCACCTCCAGAAAGCCGCGATCTTCGAGAAAACGGCGGATTTCACGCACGATGGCGATCCGTTGCTTAAAGACCTCCTTGGACTCGGGGTTGGCCAGCAGGTCGAGGTAACGCTGCCGGTAACGGGTTTCCACGTCGGCCAGGCCATGCCACTTGTCGGGCATCGGGCGCAATGTCTTGGAGAGAACCGTCAGGCTTTTGACGCGAATGGTCGGTTCGCCGGTTTTGGTGATGAATGCCTCCCCTTCGATCCCGATAAAGTCGCCCAGATCGAGCAGTTGGAAAATTTCGAAGGCCTCGGGTCCGACCTCCTTGGCGTGGATGAAAATCTGGATGCGGCCCGTGGAATCCGTCAGATCGAGAAAATGGCTCTTGCCCATGTCGCGATGGGCGGTGATTCGTCCCGCCACGCGCTCCGAATTGCCCTCGGCAAAGCGGGCGCGAATATCGGCAATTGCCCCGCTGACATCGAAGCGTTGTCCATAGGGCGCAACCCCTTTGTCGCGCAGCGCGATCATCTTCTGGCGGCGGGTTTCAAAAAGGGCGTGTGTTTCTTCCATAGGAGCGGGTTTTTAAGAACGAGGGCGGGCATCAAACAGGCAAACGGGAATAAAGTCAAAATTTCTGATTGGGAACGGTTTGTAAGAGAGATTTTCGTTTGACTTAAAAAATCATCCCCGATAAACCCGAGGGAGCATCCCATCATATTCCTCCCTATTTTCTATGAAGCGTATCGCCCTCTCCTTGATTTCCTCATCGCTCCTGGCCTCATCGGCATTTGCCTGGGTCGGTGGACCATTCGATAACAATATGTTTTTCGGACGCGAGACGAACGGGACTTACCAGGGCGTCATTTCCGGAAAGAATCTGTCGGGCGTCATGATCTTCGGGACCACTGATTCTTCCAGCTCTGGGAAGGGTTCTTACGACACCAACATCGGTGTGTTCGGGAACACGGGGCGGGCGATCATTTTTGTTCCGAAAGAAGACACGACATCCAATCAGGGCTCGACCGGCATGGTTGTGGCTCAGGTTTCAGCAGTTTCCAACTTTCCCAGTCGCAAGCTCGCAGGGACCATCGATGGCTCGCAACTCATCGATCAGCAGAGTGTGGTGATTCCCAAGATCGTTTCCTGGTCGTATACCACACCAGAATGGACGGACGGAGATGGTACTGTGCATCCCCCCATTCCAGGTCATATCACTTACGAGGATCTCTCGTTCACATACGACAACGTCGTGCAGATTAGCGGAAGTTTCGATGCAAAGTTTGTTCGGACCTTCCCTTCGCTCGAATTCTCGGGAAGCGGAAAACTTCAGGTAACTCAGTCGGATGGCTGGGATTCCATGGGCGGCAATGATATTGATACGCCGCTCAGCGTTTGGGTGAAAACCAAGACCACGGATGTCGATGTGCGCGTCTCGGGAGTCAGGACATCGACTTCCAATCCGTATATCCTCGGGGAGCTCCCGACTTACCGGCCCTCGATCGTTCCCGCTAGTAATAATTAGTGTTCGTTTTGACGAAACACAAATCCACTTTTAGCATTTTGAGAAACCCTGGCTTTAAAAGGCCAGGGTTTACTCTTACGGAATTGTTGATCGTCATGGCGATGATCGGGCTTTTTGGGACGCTTATATTCCCGGCGTTCAAGAACATGCGTGCCCGCGCTGAAAAGGCGGTTTGTTTGGGGAATCTGCGCTCGCTGCACGTTTCGTTCAGTAGTTACCTGACGGATCGAGGGCATTGGCCTCAGTTTCCTGAAGATATTGCCCAAACCCCGGCGGAGCAACAGCGCCACAGAATTGAGCAATTCTGGCTTGAGACGATGGAGCCTTACGGCGCGACAGCCAAGGTGTGGACATGCCCAAGTCTATCGCGGAGGCATGACGAAGATCCTTCTCAGTTTACGGAATATCCCAAAATTCATTATATTCCGACCGAGTTTGACGAGCGACCGATGATGCCTCGGAATACGTCCGGGATGCCATGGTTGATCGAGATCGGGTCGCTTCATGGAAGCGGAAACCTGCTCATCCGTACCGACGGCGGGATCAAGCAGCTCGATGAGTTGTTGGAGGAGTTGGGTGTCAGTGGCGGCGCTCCAATCGTCGTCGAGTGACACGATCATCAACCGCTGCCAATCAATCGCTATCTTTGGGGGTAAGCCGATTGTTTTTCAGCCAAGCGAGGGCTTGGCCTAATGCCTGCGCCCGGTGGCTGATCCGGTTTTTCGTTGCGGGGGGCAGTTCCGCAAACGTCAGGGTTTCACCAGTCGGAGCAAATACCGGATCGTACCCAAAACCGCCCTCTCCCTTGGTCTCTTCCAGAATGGAGCCTTCGCAGGCTCCATCGAATGTTGCGAGGGTCTTGCCCGCCTGAGCCAGTGCGATAACACAATGGAAGCGGGCTGAGCGGCCTTCGCTTTCCACTCCTTCGAGCTTGGAGAGGAGAAGCGCAAGATTTTCCCGATCGCTCGCTTTCTCTCCGGCAAAACGGGCAGACCGGACTCCCGGCGCGCCGCCGAGGGCGTCGACCTCGAGGCCTGAGTCGTCGGCCATGACCACGGCTTCGTGATCAAAGTGAAGGGAGGCCGCTTCGGCTTTGAGGATGGCATTGTCTCGGAAGGTTTCTCCGGTCTCAGCTGTTTCCGGAAAGTCGGGATGAGCATTGAGGTCTTCGACGGCGAAATCGCTCCCGAGCATTTCGGCGATTTCACGGGTTTTATGGCCGTTGCGCGTGGCGATCAGAAGACGTTGCATCCCTTATCGCCTATCTCAAAAGCGGGGTGCGGTGCAACCCCGCGCTTGCCATTTCGGGCCTCCGGGCCTAAGCAAGAGAAGCATGAAAAAAATCGAGGCGATCATCAAGCCGTTCAAGATGGAAGACGTTAAGGAGGCTCTCGCCGAGATCGGCATCGAGGGCATGACGGTCACCGAGGTCAAAGGATTTGGACGCCAGAAGGGTCACACCGAGATCTATCGCGGCAGCGAATACACCGTCGATTTCCTTCCAAAAGTGAAGTTCGAGATCGTGCTGAGCGATGACCGGGTCGAAAAAGCCGTGGACGTCATTGTGAATGCCGCAAAGACGGGTAAAATTGGCGATGGCAAAGTCTTCGTGCTCCCCATTGAGGAAGCGATCCGTATTCGTACCGAGGAGCGAGGCGAAGCCGCCGTTTAATTTGTCGATTCAGGCGCGCTTGCGTCTGGAGAACGCCCCTGGTTGGCAGCGTTTAACCTCCCTGTTCCCATTCTTTTTTTGCTGCTCTCATTATGATGCCCTGGTTGGTTGTCGTTTTGCTCGGAATTATAGAAGGGTTGACCGAGTTCATCCCGGTTTCTTCCACGGGGCATCTGCTTCTTGCCCAGCAGTGGCTGCCTCCTCAGAGTGAGCTTTTTAACGTCGTGATCCAGTGCGGGGCGGCGCTGGCGTTGATCCCTCTTTTCTTCAGGCGGCTGCGGGAAATCGCCTTCGGCCTGCACGAGCCGGAGAACCGGGATCTCGTGGCCAAGCTGACCGTAGCCTTTTTTATCACGGGCGTTGGGGGCGTTATCTTGAAAAAGCTCGGGATGACCCTGCCGGACAGTGCGCTTCCCGTCGCCTGGGCGACGTTCCTGGGAGGCGTCCTCATGTTCGGGGTTGAGCGCTGGCTGAGAGGCCGCAATCTCGTCGATGAGGTGACCTGGGCCGTCGCGATTGGCGTTGGTTTTGCCCAATTGCTCGCGGCGATTTTCCCCGGGGCTTCGCGCTCGGGGACGACCATTATCCTCGCGCTGGCTCTTGGCTTGAACCGGCCCCGCGCCACGGAGTTTTCTTTTCTGCTTGGGATTCCCACGCTGCTCGCGGCGGGAGCGTTGGAAATTTACGGCGAGCTGAAGCACGCCGGACCCGGCGCGCCGCAGGAAGACTGGGGATTGCTGTTGCTTGGCACCGTTGTTTCCGCCGTCGTAGCCTTTGTTGTGGTGAAGTGGTTGATCCGGTTTGTCCAGAGCCACACGTTCAACGGGTTTGCCGTCTATCGGATGTGTGTCGGCGCGATCATGCTCTGGTATCTCTGGCCCAAGGCGTGAGATATCGCGCCAGGCCCGCCAGGTTTTTCAAAAAGCGGTGGTGCGCGTTCGCTCTCCAGCCGCTCTTAGGGAACCACTGATTAAAGCGAGCTATGGTCATTTTGGCGTCTTTCCAACCCGATTTTTCCTCACCTATCTTCAGACAGGCTGCGGAAAATCGGCTTGGAAATCCATCCAAACTGCCTGCGCTTTCGTCATGCTCCATTTAATCAGCGATTCCCTAGGAGCTTTGTGCCCTTGGCGCGAAAGAAGCGCTTTCGCCGGGCCTCAGACTTTCAGAATGTCGTCGACATTCACGGGGAGCCCCGTGGCGAAGGACTGATTGGCCGCGATGCCCGTCAGGATGGACCTCGCTCCGTCGATGGCACCTGCCGCCCTGCCATAGGGATCGTGAGGCGGGTTCGGGCTGAAGATATCTTCCAGCAGCGGGAGATCGCCGCCGCCATGGCCGCCGACCGCTGGGGGAGGCTCGACGACATACGGTTTTTCCCAATGAGGGAAGACGGTGATCCGGTGACTGTGGCTCACGCCCTCGCCAATCTCGCCGCCTGCGTTGATGTAGGATTTCTCCAGTTGCTCAAGCTCGATGCGGCCTTTCGTGCCGGTGAAGGCGATGCGGTAGCCTTCCCACGGTGAGTAGGCAGTAAGCGTGTAGGAGAGCTGTGCGCCGTTCTTGTAGCGCACCACGAGGTTCATGGTGTCCTCGATGCTGATTCCGTCGCCGAACACATTCTGATCGCGGCGGTAGCCGTCTTCTTTCTCAGGGCTATAGTAAAGCCCCTCGAGGGTCGCTCCATCCTTGAGGTTCAAGGCAAACGGGTCGCCTGCCGCGGCGGGGTCATCCGTGCCGCGCACGTAGGGGTGCGATTCGCCGCGCTCCTCCGCGTTGGCCTTTCCATAGAAGGCGAGAGTGCCGAAGCCGAAGACAGTCTCCGGAGAGCTATCCAGCCACCAGTTGACGAGGTCGAAGTGATGCGTGGATTTGTGGACCATCAGGCCGCCGGAATTGCGCTTGTCGCGGTGCCAGCGGCGGAAGTAATCCGCGCCGTGCTGCGTGTCCAGCAGCCATTCGAAATGGATGGACTTCACGTCGCCGATCACCTTTTTCATCAGGAGATCCTTAACCGTCGTGCGAGTCGGCGCGTAGCGGTAGTTGAAGGTGACGCGGACGGTTTTTCCGGAGCGCTGGACGGCGTCGAGAATGGCCTGGCACTTTTTGGCATCGGTCGTCATCGGTTTTTCCGTGATGACATGGCACCCGTCATCGAGCGCGCGAATAATATACTCGTGATGGGTGCGGTCTACCGTGGTGACGATCACCGTGTCGGGCTTTATCTCCGCGATCATCCGGTCGAAGTCTGCCGCCTTGTAAGTCGGGATCGGCTCGGCAACGCAGAAGTCGGTCTTGAAAGTCGCGTTGTGAAAGTCCATTCGGCTCTGGTTGACGTCGCAGAGAGCGGCCAGTTCCGCCGTTTCCTTATAGGTAGTCAGAAGAGACTCGCTGAACATTCGCGAACGGCCGCCGAGGCCAACGATGACGTAACGTTTCCGGTCCGCAGGGAGGGAAGAATTCATGCCTTTGAAGATAAAAATTCAGAGAAACGCCGCCAATAGCACTATCGAGCATCCACTTGACATTTTCGCTCATCCGCGCAGGCTTCCCCTGTGCTGCTGTATCTCGGTCGAGGCTCGCGAATGTATGGCGAAAAGCCGGTAGCGGTCTTCCGTCGATCGAAATGGGAGTTTCAAGCCGTCATCAAGGGAGCCATCAGCGTCCTTCTTCCCGAAGGGCCCGATGCCTTGAAAAGCAAGCGGCTCTGGCTTTTCCCTCCGCAGCATTCGCACGGCTGGACGGGGGCAAAAGAGAACCCCGCCGAGGTAGTAGTGTTTCACTTCCAGTTCGTCCCCGCCGCGCTGGAGAGTCTGGCGCGATCCTCCGAGTTTCTGGAGATCCGGCTTACCGACAAACAGTGTGCGCGCGTGCGCGAACTGGCCGAGCAGGCGTTTCGGTATTGGCGTCACCCCTCGGTGGGAATGGCGATCTGTTTCGAGCACATCCTCATGGAATTGAGCCTGATGATCCTGGAGGCGTCCGGCCCTTCCGAGCCCTCGGAAAGCAACCAGCGAGGCATTGCGGGCCAGCGGGTGGACGCGGCGATGCAATGGTTCGTCGAGAGGATGGAGGAGAACCCTTCGTTGGAGGTGGTGGCTGGCGCGGTGGGGAGTTCGCCCGCGCATTTGCGGCGGATGTTTGGGGAGGTGATGGCTGCTTCTCCCAAGAAAATTTTCGACCAGCTCCGGTTTCAGCGTTCGATGCTCCTGATGTCCGAGCCGGAGATCACTCTGGAGATCGTCGGGGAGCGATGCGGCTTTGCCAGCGCGAGCGCTTTTTCCCGCGCGTTCAAAAACAAATTCGGGTGCAGCCCGGAGGCGTGGAGGATGCAGGTTTTGGTCGGAGGGAAAGAGGGGAAGCCCGCCAGGATAGGCGTTCTTGGCGGGAAATCTTCAGGGCGTTGAGGCAATTCCTCACCGGTGGACTTTCCTCCGATCAAGGCGATATTGACTCCAAAACAGCCTTGCGGCGAACGCGGGGCGATTCCGTTTTAGATACCATGGCCGTCCAATTCGAGAATGAAGTGATTGTGCCCGTGGGCGCCGTGTCGCTCGAAGGGGAACTCCAGATTCCACAGAACGCACACGGACTCGTCCTCTTTGCCCATGGGAGCGGCAGCAGCCGCCTGAGCCCCCGCAACCAGTTCGTGGCCCGCATTTTGCGGGAATCGGGATTGGGAACGCTCGTCTTCGATCTATTAACGCGGGAAGAAGAGGTGATCGACTCTTTCACCCGGCATCTCCGCTTCGATATTCCCCTCTTGGCGGAACGCCTTGTAGGCGCAACGCGGTGGGTGGAAACGGTGGACGCGGTGCATGGGTTGCGGCCGGGTTTCTTCGGGGCGAGCACCGGGGGAGGGGCGGCACTGGTCGCCGCCGCCCAGCTTGGAGAGAAGATCGGCGCGGTGGTTTCGCGGGGAGGCCGTCCTGATCTCGCGTCGGGCTGGTTATCGAGGGTCAAATGCCCCACGCTCCTGATGGTGGGTGAGCTCGATCCCGTCGTCGTTGATCTCAACCGCACCGCGATGGACCAGATGACCTGCCTCCGGGAACTGCGCTTGATCCCCGGCGCCACGCATCTCTTCGAGGAACCCGGCACCTTGGAGCGCGTCGCGCACGAGGCCGCCGAGTGGTTCACGCAGTATCTGGGAGCCACTGATTAAAGAGAGCTCCATTTAATCATCGATTCCCTGGGCGAGTGATGACCTTGCGCGCGGAATTCGTCTTGCCGCGCCCGGTGCGGAATTGGATACTCCGCGTTCATGATCGTCACCACAGAAGCACTCTATAAGCTGGCCTACGGCAAGTACGCCATCGGGGCCTACAACATCAACAATATCGAGCAGACGATGGGCCTCTTCCGGGGGTGTATTGAAAGCAAAGCGCCTTTCATCATCCAGCTCTCCAAGGGAGCCCGCAAATATTCGGACAAACGCGTTCTCGAGGCGGTGATTCGCGCGGCTGACGAAATCTTTCCCGAGGCCGTTTACGCGGTGCATCTCGATCACGGCGATGAGGAAACCTGTTACGATTGCATCGACTCGGGCTTCTACAGCTCCGTGATGATCGACGCTTCGCACGACTCGTTTGAGGAGAACATCGCAATCACCCGCCGCGTTGTTGAGCGAGCCCATGCCAAGGGAATCTCCGTGGAGGCCGAGCTTGGCCAGTTGGGCGGCGTGGAAGAAGACATCGCCGTGGATGAAGGCAACGCCTGCCTTACCAATCCCGAGGAGGCCGTCGAATTCATCAAGCGCACCGGTTGCGACGCGCTCGCCGCCGCCATCGGCACCAGCCACGGCGCTTACAAGTTCCGCGGGCAACAGAGCCTCCACTTCGAGGTTATCGAGCAGATCGCCGAGAAGCTGGCCGCCGCCGGGTTGCCCCCGACGCCGATCGTCATGCACGGCAGCTCCAGCGTGCCCAAGGAAGAGGTCGCCCGCATCAATGCCGCCGGGGGCACACTCGACCCGAGTGCCTGCGGGGTCAACGAAGACGAATACCTTCCCGCTGCCAAGCTGGGCGTGACCAAGATCAACATCGACACCGATGGCCGCCTCGTCTGGACCCGCGTGCATCGCGAGTTTTTCCGCGATCATCCTGACCAGTTTGACTTCCGCCCGCCGGGCAAAGTCTTCATGGACGAGTACGCCAAGTTCATCGCCCATAAGAACCACAAGCTTGGTTCCGCCGGGCAACTCGACGCCGTCCGCGCCGCGCTTTCGAAATAGCGAAAAATTCGCAGTTCAGGGGCAAAAAGACGGGAAAAACGGCCTAAAATCGCTGAAGGAATCCCTTAGAGTGGTTTCAGGCTGAAAATACCCTTGCCCCCGTGCGCAAAGTCGCCTACATGCTCAGGATCGGCACTTCGGTTTTTCCGGGTGCCGGTTCCGCCGCGCGCCGCCGCGAGCGCGGCGTGATCAGGAGCGATGGGCGGAGGGAAACCGACGCTCATCTTAGCGGAGATGACGAATAGAAAAACGGGTTCCTGCTTCCGCTCCGGGAGAGGCGCCCCCAAGGAGAATAACCTATCCAAATACAGCAGATTCGAGTCAATGGACGCATTCGCGCCAAAGAAGTGCGTGTGATTGTCGCGTCCACCCATGAGCAGCTTGGTGTCATGAAGCTGCAAGACGCCTTGAGAAAGGCGCAGTCGCTGGGAATGGACCTCGTCGAGGTCGCGCCCAACGCAGCCCCCCCCGTTTGCCGAATTGTCGATTTCGGCAAGTTCCGCTATGAGCTTTCCAAACAGGAAAAGGACAAGCGGCAAAACACCAGCAAGCTCAAGGAAATCAAGTTCCGCGTCAATATTGACGAGCATGATTACCTGACCAAGATCCGCCGTGGAGAGCAGTTCCTCGACAAGGGGAACAAGCTCAAGGTTCAACTTCAGTTCCGGGGGCGCGAAATGGCGCACAAGGATCTGGGTGAAGCCGTGATGCGGCGCGTGAAGGAAGACCTCTCGACGATGGCTGCCGTGGAAATGGAGCCCAAGCAGATCGGCAAGAGCATCAACATGACGCTTTCGCCGCTTCCCGCCGCGAAACGCAAGCGGCGGTTCTCGATTCCGGAGAACGACGTCGATGAAGGCGATGATGCCCACGAGGATCACGACGATGAAGGCGACGAGGAATAGCCTTTTCTGACCCCAATAGCGCACGCGCCCGTGGTGGCGCGTGCGGTGGGGGGAGGGGTTCGAAGGGCAACGGAGGCGTCACGTCACGGCGTCGCGGAGCTCCGCCCTCCGGGAGGCGCTGCCGCGCCACTGCTTCTAACGGAGGGCGGAGCTCTGCGACGCCGCGCGGCCAAAGGCCGCGTTTTTTTTATGCCGGGAAATAAAAACGCGGGCGTCCCCTTTCCCAAGGCAACGCCCGCGCAAATCGATTCTCTTTTACGCGTTGCAGTCGAGGCGCACTTCCCGGCCGCTCGCGGCCGAGGCCGCAAGGGCGTCCAAAATTCGCTGAACGGTCAGGGCCTGTTCTACCGTCACGCAGAGTTCCTCAGTGCCGAGCAGGTGATTGATGAAGTTGTGAAAACGATCGCCGTGCGGGAAGGCTACCTCGGCGTCGATGTCCTGGGTCACCTGATAGCCTTTGGCGACCGAATCCGGCGCAGCGGGGGTGAATAACCGCCCGTCAAAGGCGTTGGCGCCTCCCTCGGTGCCATAGATTTCTACGCCTGCCCGGTTGGGCTCGGCCTGGTGACAGGCCCAGGAGACGTCCAGGGAGACGGTGGCTCCGTTGGCGAAGCGGATAAAGCCGCTGGCGAAGTCCTCCACGTCGAAGGTGATATTGGTCCGTTCCGATTTGCCCCAGCCGCCTTCGCCCAGACCACGATGGCCGAATTTCCCGTAAGTGGCGCCAAAGACCGAGACCGGCTCGAAATTGCCCATGACGTAAAGGCAGAGATCCAGCACGTGAACGCCGATGTCGTTGAGGCAGCCGCCGCCCGCGAGTTCGCGGTTGCCGAACCAGGTTCCCAACCGGGGAATGCCCGTCCGGCGGAACCAGTAGGCCTTGGCGTGGTAGATCTCGCCGAAAACGTTTTGGTTCACCAGGGTTTTGACTTTCTGGGCCGAATGCATGAAGCGGCAGTTCATCCCGAGCGTGAACACTTTGCCGGCCTTGCAGGCGGCTTCGGCCACCTGTTTGGCCTCAGCGGAGTTCATGGCGAACGGCTTTTCCAAAAGGACATGCTTTCCGGCTTCCAGCGCCTGAATGGCCAGCGGAGCGTGAAATTTATTGGGCACCGCGATATAAACGGCGTCGACTTCCGGGTCGGCCAGCAGTTCGGCAGCCGTGGCATAGCCTTTCGCGATGGACTGGGCTTTGCAGAGCTCCGCGACCCGTTGGGCATTGAGGTCCTGGATGGCGACCACGGAGGCGTTGGGATGGCTGTTGACTGCGGCGGCGGCGGATTCGGCGATTTGTCCTGCGCCGATAAATCCGAAACGAATTTGTGACATGGTGGATGAAGTGGAGTTGTTGAAAGCTATTGCTGGAGGGTAATTTGAGGGATTGTTTTCGACCCGCAACATTCGATGGTTGTTGAAAACTATGATCTGTTGTTGAAAGGTGCGATCCCGCTCCCATGAAAATGGATTCAGTCGACATCGATCTCAACGCATTGCTGCTGGAAGGGATTAGTCATTATCATCAACCCCCCGGCATCCATCCGAGGCCGGCGGCGATCCCCCCGTTTTACGAAAGGATCGAGCTGATGACCGGCGGGCGGGGATGGATTTCCGTGGGGGACGGCTGGCGGGAGGTTCTTCCCGGAGATTTGATCTGGAACAAGCCAGGCGATTACACCATCGGTCAGAGCGACTTCGAAGATCCGTACCGTTGCCTTTCCGTGACCCTCCGGGGCGACAAACCCGAGGGGCTTGGGTTCCCCCGGTTTTCCGTATGGGCGAATCTGGAGGAGGTCAAACAGTTCACCCAGGAAACGGTGAAGCTTTTTCAGGACGAGGCTTTCGACCGGTCCGTGCTTCGCAACTATGTGGTGAGTCGGTTGCTCTTTTGCCTGCACTTGCATCAACGTCAGGCGGGGCGGGAACTGCCGGTGCCGATCCGGTTGACGTTGGATTGGATCGGCAAAAATTTTTCAAAACCTTGTTCCGTGGCTGAGATTGCAAGGGTCGCGGGATGGTCGCCGGCGCATCTGCACCATGCTTTTGTGCGACATCTCGGGATGACGCCTCACCAGGCGGTCGTGCGGGAGCGGCTCCGGGCCGCGCGCGAACGGTTGGTCTCCTCGCCGCAGCCGGTCAAGTGGATCGCCGTGGAGTGCGGTTTTGGCGACGCGTCTTCTTTCACCCACGTTTTCAAGGCCGCCGTCGGGATGACTCCGGGGGCGTATCGGAAGCGCTATCTCTCCTTTGCGGGAATGCGGTGAGAAACCTTTTTGGAGAGATCAGCGCCAGGAAGTGACGTCGTCGGAGTCGTTCTTCTCGCCTTGAATGCCGTCTTTGCCGAGCGACCATGCGAGGCAATCGCTGAAGGTGGGCGTTTTTTCATCGATGTAGGGGCTTTTAGGCGACAAGGCGGAATAGTCGGTGATCCTGACCCGATAAAAGTGCCCCCATGGGTCATTCCATGCGCCGGTTTGTGGATCGATGCCCGAGTGGAAAAGGCCGCGCGATTTTTTGGCCTTGGGGATTTCCATAAATCGGATGGCTTTGGGATTTCCCTTCATATCGGTACCGCTCAGAATCCTGAACAGCTTTGCATTAGCTGCGGCGGATTCGCATGATCCGTCTTCTGTGACTTGGGGGTAGTAGCCATATTCAACATTGAAGTTTTTGATCGCGTTGACGATCTGGACTACGTCGTTTTTAGCCCATGTACGTTTACTTGGCGTGCGGCAACGATTGACAGGAAAGAGGAGACCGGTAATCAGCAGAAGCACAAATAGAATTAGCGCTATCTTGGTAAGTTTCCAAATGAGGGATAGAAAGGAGGCCATATCGAGTTCCTACTTCCCGTTCGCCTTCAACACTTCCTCCTTCGCCGCCTCGCTTGCCCCCTTGGGCTGGTTACAAAGCAACATCCCCATCAGCTTGTTCCCCTGGTAATACCGCGCGGTGAACTTTTGCTTTGTCCGGTCGCCATCCAGTTCGAAGCGGACGGGGGTTTGGCGGAAATCGCCGACGAACTCGAAGGTAAGGTCGAAGACGGTGCTGGCATGGTAGGGGAGGCCTCTGTATTTCTGCCGTTTTTTGCCGGTGATATTGGCTCCGGCGATGCGCCCCTGTTCCAGCGTCGTTTCCCAATGTTCTGTTCTGCGCACGCCGCCGAAAACGGGGTCGGGGTAGAGGGCGATGTCACCCACGGCGTAGATCCCTTTTTCATCGGTCTCCAGGGTCTCATTGACCGGGACGCCGTTGGGGGTTCCCAGCGGGGTTTTGGCCACGAGGCCGAGGTTCGGCTCGGCCCCGACGGCGACGATGACGAGGCCCGCCGGGAAGCGGTTGCCGCTCTTGGTCTGGATGTTGCGGAGCACGGTCTTGCCCTCGAAGCCGTTGAGCGTTTCGTGCAATACGGGCACCCCGTGTTCTACGAAGGTTTCCGTGAGCCAGCGGGCGGTCTCCGCATCGAGCCACTTTTGCCAGAGGGAGGGATAGCGGCAGAGGATTTGTACTTTGATCCCCATGCCGCGCAACGTGGAGGCGGCCTCCGCCGCGATCATCCCGCCCCCGATGATGATGACGTTTTTCTCCTGCGCCACGATCTCCCGAAGCGCGAGGACGTCGCGGAGGTGGCGGACATAAAGAATGTTGCCCAGGGTCGCCCCGGCCACCGGCGGGCGGCGGGGTCGGCTCCCCATGGCAAGGCAAGCTTTGCGAAATTCAATGACCTGCCCGGTGTTCAGAACGGCAAGCCGCCGTTCCAGATTGAGCTGGGTGACCAGAGTTTCCAGCCGGAGTTCGACCTTATTGGTCGCGTACCATTCCGGCGTGAGATGAGCGATTTTCTCCAGCAGCGGGCTCTTGGCTGCCAGGACGGAGGGGAAAAGTCGCGGGCGGTAGTAAGGAAGAGCCGATTCGTTGCCTACAAGGGTGACGGAACCTTTGCGGTCATATTCCCGCAAGGTTTCGCACACGGTAGCGCCGCCGATGCCCGCGCCTATGATAAGGTAGTCGCGCTGGATCATGCAGATTTGCCGTGATAGTGAACCATTTTATTGCGGGAGGAAAGAAGGATTGTCCTCAAAGATCGATTGCTCGACCGTTTGCCTCTGCTCCCGGCATCGGCATCCGGCAAAACTTGCTCGCATCTGTCTCCATGTCGCTTTAATCAGTGATTCCTGTGATCGGTATTTCCATCGAAGGGCTCTCCAAATGCTTCGGCGACACCGTGGCGCTTGACCGGGTGAACCTCGAAATCGCGCCGGGGGAAATTTTTTTCCTCCTTGGGCCGAGCGGTTGCGGCAAAACGACGCTGCTCCGGTGCCTGGCCGGGTTTCATTTTCCGGACGCGGGCGTCGTCCGTTTCGGTGGCGAGGAGGTGACCCGGCTCCCGGCGCATCTCCGGAATACCGGGATGGTGTTCCAGAATTACGCCCTCTGGCCGCACAAGACGGTGGCGGAGAATGTCGCTTTTGGGCTGGAGGAGCGGAAGACCCCACGCGCTGAGATCGCCCGGAGGGTAGAGGAAGCGCTCGCCTCGGTGCGGATGGAGAGCTACGCCGCCCGGGGGATTCACCAGCTTTCAGGCGGCCAGCAGCAACGGGTGGCGCTGGCGCGCGCGTTGGTGGTGCGGCCCCGGTGTCTGCTGCTCGACGAGCCGCTTTCCAACCTCGACGCCAAGTTGCGGCTGGAAATGCGCACGGAGATCCGCCGGATCTGCAAAGAGGCCGGGTTGACGGCGGTTTACGTCACGCACGATCAAAAGGAGGCGCTTTCCGTGGCCGACAGGCTGGCGGTGTTCGACGCGGGGCGAATCTGTCAGATCGGCACGCCGGACGAGGTCTATCGGCGGCCCGTTTCGCGGTTCGTAGCCGATTTTGTGGGCGAAACCAATTTTCTGGAGGCAACGGTAGCGGAGGCGAGGGGCAGCGGCTTGCTTGCGGCGGTTGGGGATCGCCGCTTCCGGGCAACAGGGCAGGGGGGAGGCTTCATGGCAGGTGACGGGATCACCCTCTCGCTACGGCCCGAGGCGTGGCGTTTTTCTCCGGGCGCATCCGGCAACGAGATGAATACCCTGCCAGGGCGGATCGTCGAAACGACCTATTTGGGAGAGATGGCCCAGCACCGGGTCATGACCGCCATCGGAGCGTTGAAGGTGTACGAGCTGAACCCGCGCGCAATGGCGGGCGAGCGGGATTGCGTATTGAGTATCGCGCCCGAGGATGTGGTGGTCTTGGGCGGGTAGGGGTTAAGATTTAACCTGGGTGCCAGCTGTTTCTCGTGGAATCCTTCCGCGCTCGCATTGCTCAAAGGCGGCACACCTATTGATGCAACCTCGGCCGTTTTCAGCCTAGTCTCGGCGGTAACGGTTCGATGGCCTAGAAGTCTTTATAGCGCATTAAAGCGTTGATATCGGCTTCCTCACGTCGGGTGGCAACTTGATCAATTGCTGCGGTGTGCATCGATCTCTGTCGGTTTAGAAAAGAATGACTGACGGAGCAAACTCCCAGGCGCCTTCCAGATACGTAAATATCCTCATTTTTCACTTGCTATTGGCTTCTGCGTGGGCGTAAAAACGATATTACAGATTAACCCCCTATCTGATGCCCGGCGCTTTAGCCTAAGTGGAAGCAAGGTTGCGGATGCCAGGGCGATGTTGCGATCCCATCGCGAAATCGGTTCGAAAAATTTATGAAGACCAACTCCCCCAAGACGTTCCAAATCGCAGCCGCTGCGTTTGCCGCCGCACTTCTCACGGGATTCCCTGGTGCACCCTTCGTACAAGCCGCTACCATTGATTGGAATGGCGCAAACACAACTTGGTCATTGGGCACCAACTGGACCGGGGGTGCTGCGCCGGCAGATGACCTCGTCACCGATATTGCGCGGTTTAACCTCATAGACTACACGGGAAAGGCTCCCAATAGCGGCATGAGGAGCATCAACGGCCTGATCTTCGGCGATGGCGCGACCACAACGGGACCGGTGACCCTTACCACCGGGACGTTGTCCCTCGGGTCGGGCGGCATTGTGATGAATAGCATGGCGGGAGCGGTCGTTATCAGTAGCGGTACGGTGCGCCTTGGCGCGAATCAGACATGGACGAACAATTCAACCAACACACTGACGGTCGGCTCGCGGATTACCAATATCGGGAATACGAGTCCGTTTACGCTGACGTTGAGTGGTGCCGGGAATATCGCTTTTACTGGGATCATCCAAGATGGCGGCGCAACCGGAACCACCGCCATCGAGGTGAACAAGACCTCGGGGGTTGTGAGTTTTAGTAATACCTCAAGAACCTTCTCGGGAGGCCTTGCCATCAAGTCCGGGACAGTCAGTATTGCTGATGCAAGTAGTATCTTGGGCACGGGCACCATTACGCTTGGGAATTCCAGCGGCAGCGCCAATGCTACACTGACGAACACCTCCGGCGTAACTATTGGCAACGCGATAAATAACGCTATCTACGTGGCGGCGGGGAGCACTGGCGAACTGCGGATTGGTGGGTCGGCCGGGTGGACTTTTGGAGGCGCGGTGACGCTCAACAACAATCTCCATATCGGGGGAAGTGGTGGAGTGGTAATTTTTAATGGCGGCGTCACCGGTACCGGCAACCTGATTGTGGACGGCGGTGCCGCCTTTAACGCGAACACCGGTATCATCAACATGAATGGCACGATCACCGTCACGGGTGCGCAGGCTATGACACTCAATGGGGGTGTCGGGTCGAACGTAACCGCCATTACGGCTGGGGCGTCCGCAGGTGATGTCATTATCAAGGGTCTCGCTGTCAACAGCGGTGGAACGACCATCACGACCCTTAGTCAGTCAAAAAAGGCTGAGATCACGGCCGGAACAACGGGAACGGGCGACCTGACTTTTATATCCAGCAATAACGTCAATGCGACCATCTTCAGCGGAGCAGGAAAGCTCGATCACCATGGAGCGCTGATTATTAGCGGTACTGGAACCGGTAACAGGGAATTCACGGCTGGCATCGGGTCGAATGTGACGGAGATCGTGCTGTCGGGGAGCGGAGCCCTGCTCATGAGAGCGACCCCGCTCGAGGTAAACGCTAATGGCACCACCCTGATAAATAATGGTGCAAAAGCGATGGGCCTTTACGGAACGGTCTCCGCCATCAGCGGCACGGGAGATCTTATTCTTAAAAACAATGGTTCCATGGCTGACGGGCTCTATATCGGAAGCGCGGGCCAACTAAGTGTCGCGAACAATGTCGGGCGCATCATCAACTCCGGCACCGGGTCGGGATCGGTAATCATTAGGTACGAGATCGGCTCGAATGTGACGGGGGTAGAGCAAGACAGCGCCACCTCTATGTTGACTCTCTCGGGCAGCAATACCTTCACGGCGCAGACTGTGGTCAAGTCGGGAACCCTCACCGTTGCTAACGCAAACGCGCTGCAGTTCAGCACGCTGAATACCGGCACGGCCGCGGGGAGCCAGGTGGTCATTAATCAAAGCAGCAACATTGGCGGCCTTGCCGGAAGCAGGGACATCAACGTTGGCTCGAACGGTCACACGTTGACCATAGGCGGTAACAACGAGAACACCGTTTACTCCGGGTCATTGATCGGCACCAATCTCAGCATCGTTAAAACCGGCACGGGAACTCTCGCTTTTACCGGGAGTAACAACTTCGGGACCGTTGGAGGGAACGGCACCACAATCAACGCCGGAGCGCTGATGATCAACAACGGCTTGGGCGGCGGAGTGTCCGGAGCGGGAGGCGGCAATATCACCGTGAATAGCGGCGCTACATTCGGTGGCACGGGCTACGTGAAGCCAGGCACCGGCAAGAAGATCACCGTGGCCAGCGGCGCTTACCTCTCGGCTGGCGACCGGACGGGGAATGCGCCCGGCGCACTCATCCTCGACGGTGCCGGAACAACCGCGAACCTGCTGACAATGGCTACGGGATCAAAGTTCTCCTTCCGCGTCGGTGGCGACGGTCATGATGAGATCAATTTCTGGAACTTTGCCCTCAGCGATCTGGTTCTCAATAACAACGTCATCGAGATCACCTTGCTAGATAGCCTGAATAAGATCGAGTTGGGTACCTCTTACACCCTCTTCCGCTTCTATACCGGCAACGGCTCCGGCCTTGCTTCTTCGGGGTTTGAAGAGGGTGCCCTTAGCCTGTCTTTCGTGAATGACCTGGGTTACCCCGTCGCCGGCTACCTGGAGTACAACTTGGGAAAAATCGATCTCATATTCACTTCGATCCCCGAGCCCTCCACCTGGGCTCTCTTCGCCGGTTCGCTCGCGATGCTTGCCATCATGAAGCGCCGCCGCGCGAAGCTGAACGCCTAGATAGGTCGGGAGTCGGTCGGTCCTTTCATTCCCGGTTCCCTGTCTCCTGATTCAGAAAAGGCTGTTTCCTCACTCCGGGGAAACAGCCTTTCTCTGTTCAATCTTGCCGGATCGTTCTAAATGCTCCTCTGCCAATCTCCAAGGGTTGGTGGCTAGTGTTTCAGCTTGCTTCGATACTCGCCGCGCAGGATTTTTTCCCGTTCACTTTGCTCAAAGGCGGCGTGTCTGTTGACGCGATCCCCGTCCTTTTCAATCCAGTATCGGCGGTAACGCTCGATGACCCCGGAATCGAACTCGAAGTCCTTGCCTGCCACCTGCCACCAGCGCCCGAGGGCATCGATGTCGGGTTCCTCATGCCCGGTTAGCAGCTTGACCCGTTGAAGCGGTTCGTGCTGGCGCTCGTCGTAGACGAAGATGATCCGATCTGTCAGCGTTCGGAGGAATTCCTGGCGGGAATTTTCTGCGGTTTCCTCAAGGATGGAATGGACTGAGGGGCCATGCCGGCCCGGGAAATAATAAAAGATGATCCCGTCCTTTCGGGCAATCTCTTTGCCGAGCCCATTTAAAATCGTGTTCCAATAGGCGTTGCCTTTTGCACTATGATAAAAGGTCGCTTCTCTTGAAGAAGAGTGAATATTGGTCCCTGTGGCAAAATAGAAAAACGCTGCTGCGGACAAAAACCAAATAAAATTCCACACGGGGTGGGCTGCAATCTGACGGCGTAACCGCTCCGAAAAAATAGAGCCGACCATGCGGACGATGAACGACAGTGGAACAAAGAAAATCAGGAAAAGCGAAAGGGAGAAGTAAATGAACTTCATAAGACCTGTCTGCTTCACTCAAATCGTGCCGCCATGCCACTCCCATGGAGGTTGCGACTCCTGGCATGAGGTGTCAATCGCGGCGGTTCTTTGAGTTTCCGCAACCGACTCTTTGGTCAATCGCCCGCGCTTGCAGTCTCGCGCGACGCTGCTATTTCCTAGGGGAGTTATGTCGAATCCGTATCCGGTCATCCTTTTCTACAAATACGTCGCCATTGCGGAGCCTGAGGGGCTCGCCGCGTCGCAGCGGGCGCTGTGCGAGGCGCAAGGGTTGAAGGGGCGATTGCTGATCGCCGAAGAAGGGATCAACGGGACGCTGGCAGGACCAGGCGCCGGGATCGACGCTTATGTCGCCGCCCTGAAGGCCGACGCGCGGTTTGCGGATATCGAGATCAAAATGAGCGAGGGCGATGACGCAACGTTCCCCAAGCTTGTGGTCAAGGTGCGTCCCGAGATTGTGACCCTCAAGGCGGGAGTGCCGCTGGAGCCTGATCTTCATAATCACCTCTCTCCGGCAGAGTGGAGAAGAGTTCTCGCCGAGGAGCCCGAAACGGTGATCGTGGATGTGCGCAACCGTTATGAATCGGCGGTGGGCAAGTTTGAAAATGCGATCGAATGCGACATCGAGCATTTCCGCGAATTGCCTGCCTATGTGGACCGGCTGGGGGACCTCAAGGAGAAGAAAGTGCTGATGTATTGCACGGGCGGAATCCGGTGCGAAAAGGCGTCGGCGCTTTTTAGAAGCAAGGGGTTCAAGAACGTTTTCCAACTCCACGGCGGGATTGTCGCCTACCAGAAGGAGTTCGGGAACGAGCATTGGCAGGGCGAATGCTTCGTGTTCGACCAGCGGATGACGGTGAAGGTGGAGGAATCGCTGGTCCCCATCGGGAGGTGCGCCCATAGCGGACGCATTTCGTCACGATTCGTGAACTGTCTTCACGATCCTTGTCACAAGCTTTTCATCCTTGCAGAAGAAACCGAGCGAGACGACCGCGAGACCCGTCTCTGCCCAGAGTGTCTTGCCGCCGGGTTGACTTCCATAACGGCCGATTATCCGGGAAGCCCTGCGCGGATGGCTGCGGGGGTTGGGCTGGGTTAGCCTAGGATCTCGCGGACCGCGCGCTTAAGCTCTCGGGCGAAATTTTCCGGCGTGAAGAGGGCCGCGCGTTCCGATGCGGCGCAGCCGATTTTTTCCCGCAGGGAGGGATCGTTGAGTAACCGCTCAATGGCGGTGGTCATGGCCTCCGGGGCGTCAGGGGGGATCAGCAGGCCATCCCGCCCCTCCGTAATGATCTCCTCGGGGCCTCCCGGTTTGGTGGCGATGACCGGTTTTCCAAGGCTCATGGCTTCGACGACGACAATGCCGAAGGGTTCTTCGTGCGAGGCGTGCACAAAAATGTCGAACGCCTGCATCCATTCGTGAGGGTTGTTTTGTGCGCCAGCCATGCGGACGCGGCCCTCCAGCCCCAGCTCGCGCAACCGCCTGTCCAGAAAGGCGGGGTAATCGGGCTCCAGTTCGTGCAGGCCGCCGACGACCACGGCCTGGCAATCCGGTTGGCGCTGCAAAACCGACGCCATCGCTTCGAGAAAGACATGGATGCCCTTCCATCTCTGGAGACGGCCCACGATCCCAACCAAAGGCCGGGCTGGGTCGAACCCCAGCTGCTGCTTCATCGCGGCGGCGGGAATGCCGCGCATTTTGGAAAAACGGGCGTGTTCGCAGGCGGGATGCACGGGAATGACATGGCTTGAACCCGCCTCCCGCTGCTTTCGGGCCGCAAATTCGGAGCATGTCAGCACGCCCGCGCTCGGGACAAAGCGAGCGAGGCGATCGATGCTTCCCGAGTCAGGAAGCCCCATCTGGAAGTAGAGCGCGGGAACCCTTGCGAGCTTCGCCGCGATGCCCCCGTAGAGGTGAGCCTTGGTCATCCAGCCGACCACCGCGTCGGGCCGCTTTGCGGTAATAAGGCGGCGTAACTGGCCGAGCGTTCGGAGAAACCGAACCGGATCACGCAAGCGGCCTGCGTCAAAAATAGGCGTTTCGACCCCTTCGCTTTTGAAGTGCGGGGGAAGGTTGCCATCTTCAATAAAGGCCACGGTCAGTTCGATCCCGGCGGCCTTTCGGGCCTGAGCCAGATGGAGCAGCGCCGCTTCCGCGCCTCCGCGCCATTGCCCCGAGGGCATGACAACGAGCAGTTTGAGAAGGGAGTCGGCGGGGGTAGTCATGGGAAATTCAACGGTTTTCGCAGTCGCGGAGAGCTGTCAGCAGGTGGTCGGTGACGGTGTTGAGATCGAAATGCCGCTCGGCGCATTGACGGGATTCCGTCGGGCTGCCCCAGGCTCCTTCGCGTTGTCTCCGGGAGAGTTCACCAAAGGCTTCGGCCAGGGTCTCCGGGCGGTCGTCGGCGAGGTGAATGTCGCGCGAACAGAGGTAATCGGCGTTGCCATTGGTCGCTCCGACGATTACCGGTAGTCCGCAAGCCTGGGCTTCCGCGCAGGAGGAACCGAAGTTCTCCTCATCGCTCGGTTGCGCCAGCACGTCGTGGGCATGCAGAAGGGTGGGAACCTCCTCGCGTGGGAGGGACTTCTTCCATTCAAGCCGTTCGGGAAAGGGAAACGCGGCGATCAGCTTTTCATATCCCGGCACAAACCCGACTCCGCCGACGATGGTGAGGCGAAGATCGATGCCAGAGCGAATCGCCGCCGCCGCGCCGTTGAGAAAGAGATCGAGCCGTTTGCGCGGGACGATGCGTCCCAGCCACAAACAGCGCAGGGCGCCGGAGGGCGCGGGCGGGCACGGCGTGGGAGGGAGATGAAACATCTCCAGATCAATCGGGTAGGGGAGGCAGGCAACGAGATGCGGGGCGATCCCATAGTATTCCTCCAGCGTGCGTTGGGATTGGCGGCTGCCGACGATGAAGCGATTGCTGGCCGCAAGGCGTGGTAGCCCAAAGCGCGAAAGACGCAAGCGGGCCATGGCGGCCCATTTTAGTGCGGCAGCGGTTCCGGCAAGGCGGGCAATCTCGGGGAAGCGATGGATTAATGAGCGGGCATCGGTGCCGGGCGGCCCCTGAGCGAAGCTGATGGTGGGGATGCCCGGAATGCCGTCCCTGGCGAAATCGCCCAGCCAGAGGCAGAGGTCGAAGGGGCGTTCCGCGTGGGTTTCCCGGATTCTCCGGACCAGCAGCCGGTTGTAGCTGGCGGCGTCAGCCATGCCGCTCAAGGTGTTGAGCAGTGGGACGCGTTGCAGACGAGCGCGGGTTCGGTCGGCGAGGCGGTTGTCTGCATCCACAAAGCGAAAGCGCGGGTGTTCGCCCACGGCAGGGCGTGGATCGACAAACGAGGCTTTCGAGAAGAAGACGATCTCGCACCCGCGTTCCAGCAAGCCGCGCAGCAGGAGCGCGTTGGCGCTGGCGACGCTGCCTGCCTGGGCGGAGACGAATCCGGTGATCGCTAGTCGCATGGATTAGTGGGGAGCGGTGCGTGAACCGGGACGCAACGGCTTTGCGGGGACGCCGCCCCAGACTTCGCCCGCCGGGATGGACTTCGTGACCACCGAGCCGGCACCAACGACTGCGCCATCGCCGATGCAGACGCCTTTGAGGACCACCACGTTCACCCCGAGCCAGGCTCCTTTGCCGATCTTGATGGGCGCAAGGACCGACTCCTGCTTGCGGATCAATTCCCCCGGGGCCATGCCGTGATCGTGATCAATGAAGCGGCAGCCCGCCGCAATCAGGGCGTCGTCGTCGACTTCAATGCGGTTGCGGCAGTTGAACTCCACGTTGTTGCCGACAAACACGCGGTCGCCTAGAATGATCGAGGGGCCCGGCATCCAGTAATGGTCGTAATTGAAGAAGATGTCGTGCTGGAGGATGCAGTTCTCGCCGATCTTGACCTGATGCGGCCAGAGCATGCGGCAACGGGGGAGCAGCGTGCCCCTGCCGATTTGTGCGCCGCGCAGCCGATACTTCAGGCTGCGGTATTGGGTGATCGGGTTGGGAAGCTGTAGCTCCAGCCTGCGCCAGAGCCGCTGGAAAAACTCGACGGCTTTCATGGCTTCGGTGGATGCGCCGGCGCTGTGTGGCCGTCCCAGAGAGCGCGAAGGGTGGTTTTGACCTTAGCGGCACGGTTGGTATCGCCCTCGCGCAGCAACCGCAGGTATTGGACGCCGCCCGGGGCGGTCTTTGTGCCGATCATCAGAGCCCAGGCAAGATGCATGAACCGGCGCACTCTTCCGCAACGCGTGGCGACGATGAAATGTTCGTTCCACACCATGTCGGAAAGCCCCTGGGGTGAGAAGATGCCGCGATGGGTCAGGTCAACGTCATGGCGAGGGGCGACGTGATGCAGCACGCGAATGGCCGGGTCATAGCCGATGTCGTACCCCTCGTTGGCAGCATCCAGGCAGAGAGCGAGCTCCCAATGTACCTGTGCGCCTCCTCCCCGAAGCCGGTCTTCGAAGCCGATTTTCCTCAAGAGCGGGCCCCGGATGGCGGCGTTGCACCCCTTGACGATCTGGGCGTGGCGGTAGGGGCCGCTTCCCCGGTGATGGTTTCCGAGCATTCGGCCGTACCACTTGAAGAGACCGACACACTCGGTGGTCGGCTCCGCGCGACGCATTTCCGGGTTATCCTGCAGCAAATCGCGCCCGCCAAGAATGCCGAGGTTGGGCTCCGCGTTGAATCGGGCTTCGATTTTCTCCAGCCAATCGGGTTCCGGCTCCGCATCATCGTCGAGCAGGCAGACGATTTCGCCATCGGTTTGCCTGGCCGCCGCGCTCATGGAGGCGATCACTCCCGGGATCGCCGTGCTGGCGGTTTCCAGCGGCAGGGTTTGAGCGGGAAGCGTGGCCAGAAACCGGGCGGTTTCCTCATCGCCTTCCCGCAGCCCAAGAACCACTTGATCCGGCGCCCGGCGCTGGCATGCCAGCCCGCGCAACGCCTTCTCAAGGAATTGCGGCCGTCGGAAAGTTGGAATGATGACGGAGATGCGCAAATTTCAGAGTCCGTAGTTGGGGGGAGTTTTACCAAGGGACTGTTGTTTCTTCCAGAAATCACTTCGTGGGGCCTCGCGCTCCCTAAGGATCCAGCCCGGGAATTTCCAGAGTGTCACCAGAAGCTCCCCGGCAAAATAGGCGAAGGCTCGGAGGTTATCTTCCGTCATTCTGCGTCCGCGAAAGCGCGATACGATGACGAGGAGGATATGTTTGGGCAGGCGCCAGAGGATCTCGAACGTGGAGGCTCCGAAGTCATAGCTGCTGATGACGCGGGCTTCCCATCGCTTTGCCAGCGTGACGGGGCCGGGGAGTGGGCGGGAAGGGTGATCCGCCGCCGCGTCGGGGGTAAAGCGAACCGCCACACCCGTTTGGCCGAGTCTCGCAAAAAATTCCATGTCTTCGAACGAGATCCGGTATCGCTCATCAAAGCCGCCGCAATCGGCATAGAGCGCTCGCGGCATGGCAAAATTGCAGGCGGGGGGAAGATCGTTCTGGCCGTAGTGGTAAGCGGCTTCCTTGATCAACGGGAAGTCATCTTCGCTTTCGCGGTAAGTCGCCCCCGCGAAAACAATGGCACTCTCATTGCAGTTTCTGAACGCGGCGAGATAACCGGAGAGGAATCCTGGATGAGGGATGCAATCGTCGTCGATGAAGATGAGCCACCGGCCCCTGGCGAGAGCCGCGCTGGCATTCCGGTTCGCGCCCGGCCCCCGCCTCGGCCCCTGATGCCATCGGGCAGAAGGGTGGGTCTGTACCAGAAAATCGCGGGTTTGAAAGTCACGGCCATCATCTCCGATAATCAGCTCAACGGAGCCATCGCAGGGGATCTGCGGAACAAGCGCTTCCAGGCAGATGGCAAGCAGCTCAGTCCGATTGCAGGTCGGGATGATCAGGCTGACGAGAGGCGTGGGAGGGAGGGACTCGTTGACGTTCACGTTTAAGTCAGGTTCTTGGGGGGAAAGCCGAATGCGGCGGTGTGGAGGCCCGCGATGGTTTCCCAGGTTAGATGGCTTTGTTGGAACTCCCTTCCCGCCCGCCCCATGCGGTGTCTCATTTCCGGATTACGCAGCAGGCTCAGGATCGTGTCGGCGACGGACTCCGGGGTCTGTTCGCAATGGAGCCCCGTCTCGCCGTCGCGTATCCATTCGCGCGGGGCCGGGGCCGGGCCGCACACCACCGGCTTGGCGTAGGACCACGCCTCCGCGTAGACAATGCCGAACGATTCGTGGGCGGACGGCAGGCAGAAGAGATCGCAGGCGGCGTAGGCGTCCGCTTTGTCGGTTTCATCGACGACGCCGAGGTCGCGTACCGAATCGGCGGGGAGTTCGGAAAGCAGGGAAGCGTACTCTTCCCCTCCGGGACCCGCCAGCAGCAGCACGGCGTCGGGGAAGGTTGCAAGAACAAGCGGCCAGACGGAGAGCAGGACGGGGTAGCCCTTGGGTTCCCCGCGTGCTCCGAGGAAGAAGACCACCGGACGGTCGCCCAGCGCAAGACGGCCCCGCAGGCGCTCCCCGCAACCGTCGGGTCGGCACATCGGTGGCAGGCCGCAGAGTTGTGTTTTGCCGGGGGGAAGCCCCAGCGCTTCCAGATGCGCTGCTTCCTGGCGCGTCTGGGTAAAAACGGTGTCGGCAAGGCGGTAGAGCCGGAGGTCGATCCGGTCATCGCCCCATTGCCGGGGATGAACGGCGGGCCAGATGGTGAAACGCGCGCCGATTCTTCGCGCGAGCGCTTGCGCCGCAAAACCGACAAAGTCCCAGCCTGTCCCGACAAAATGCACTGCTTTGAAAGGACGTTGGGCGAGCCTTTCGATCTCAGGGCGGTAGGTGACTTCAATCCACCATTGAAGAAACGCGTGGAACCGGGGACGCGAGGCGAGGCTGGCCCAGAGCGGGTGACGGGCAAGGCCTGAGCCGAAAAAGCTCACCTCGGCCATCTCCCTCGCTTCCAACTCTGCGGCGAGATGCCGCTGATAGCTCGCGAGGCCGCCGACGGAATCCGGGGCGATCCTCGAAACGATCAGGAGCGGGCTTTTGGAATGGAGGGGATCTCCGGTCATTGATTGATAGTGGCGCGCAAGAGCATTCCTGCCCGGCGCAGGCCCCCCAGGGTAAAGATGCGTTTGGCGTGAGCCGGTGAGAGATACCAAGCCCACCCGGCACGGATGCGCGCAAGCCGGGCGGCTTGGGCGATGGCTGCAGGCAGGATTTCCTCGTAACAGTAATCGACCATGGCCTTGCACTTCGGATCGGCCGGGTGCAGGTCTTCCAGCAGACGGGCGAACATGAAGGCGGAATTGTCGTTGATCTCGCCCGCTCCGCGCACGATGGAGTCCACGCTCAGGCGGTACTTCGCGGTCGGTTTGCCTGTGTAGTAATAGGTTCCATGTTCGGCGCAGCGAATTCCGAAATCCCGGTCCATGGCGGCTCCTTTCATCAGGTCATAGCCGACGGTTTTTGCGACTTCGGAGCGGATCAGGTAGGCATTGTTCGGGAATTGACCGAGAATACCCGCGCAAAACGAGCATTCCTGAATGCCCACGCGGTCCGACGTTCGATGGTGGTTGTGGTTGAGCGCCTCCGAGAGCACTGGAAGTTCTTCCCCCTGGCTGTCAACGACAACCTGGTTTCCGTAGGAAGCCAGAAGGCCCGGCTCGCGGAGAAAGGGCTCCACAAGGATTTCGAGACACCGGGGCAGCAGCAGGTCGTCATCGTGAAGCAACAGGAGCAGATCCGAGCAAACGGCACGCAGGGCGTGATTCACATTCTCGGCCTGGCCCGGGCCCTCGGTGCAATGCAAGTAGCGAAGGGGGAAGGGGAGGCCCGGCGCGGCTTTCTCCACCAGCGCGCGAACCTTGGGATCTCCGCAGTCGTCGCTGACCAGTACCTCGGAAGGAGGATGCGTCTGATTGAGCGCCGATGCGAGGGCTTCCTTGACCAGATCAAGCCGCCCATGAGTCGGGATGCAGATGGCGATGGAAGGTGTGATGGATTGCAAAGAGGGGGGCATCACGATCTTTTGGGTTGAACGTGATAGCGTGGGTAAAGCCGCTTCACCGCCTGGTTGAGGAGCCGCACGCCAAAGGGCCAGCGACCCTTCAGGCGTTCCCGTTCCATCTTTTCCGCTTGTTTGGATTCCCACTCCTGCCGTTCCGTTTTTGTCAGAAATTCCAGAAAAAGACGATTGATGGGGCGTTCTTCGCAGGAGTCGTTCAACACCGGCCCGGCCCAATGAACGAAGAGCGGCTTCCGCTCCGGCGGGTTCCAGAGCGTCTCGTATTCCCCGGGATAGTCGCCTGCCCAGGTCGATTCCATTTCAAACGGCGGGAGGTTGAGGTTGACCGGAGTAATGCCGAGCCTGGCGACGAGAAGGTTTAGCCCGGTCTGATCGTTGTCGTGCAGGCAGGTGAACGCATTTTCGGGCTGTTCGGCAGCCTGTTTGAGCGCTTCTTCGGGGTAGAGGACGCGGTCGCAGGCGAAGAAACCGGCGTTGAAAATCTTTCGCAGCCAAAGGCTCGTGTAGCGGGGGAGTATCGCGCCGCTCTCCGGGGTATAGGTGTACTGCGGCTTGCTGAACTCGGTGTCCGCGACCAGGAATCCCTCCAGAGGCTCCAGGACCTCGCGCGGGTCTCTCAGGAAGACGATGTCGGAGTCCGTATAAACATAGTTCGCCTGCGTGATGCAGTGGTACTTCCGGTACATCGGCATCGACCCGTGACCGGAGAGCCAGTCGTTGATTTCGGCGTGGAACCACTCGGAGTTCGCCGGAAGCGGGAACACCCTTTCGTCAAAGGGAAGCAGCCGGATGGGGAGATCACAGCCGGTGGCACGCAGCGACCGCTCCATCGCCAGGAATTGGAGCCTTACCGCCTCGTTGGCGAGAGTGTAGACGCACTCAATTTCCATGATCCTGCGCGGCAGCGGCGCTGTCCTTGAAGTTCCATTCGAAGCGGCTGAGCGCCGAGCCCTTTCGGTAGCACTCCTCCGGGGCTGAATGGGGATAGGGGAGCACGGTGGAGACCTCGAAGGAGCACGCCTGCTCGTACTTCTCGATGATTCCGTTGACAAAGATGAACGCGTCCACCGTATAGGTGCCAGGCTGGAACCAGAGGCAATCGACGACCACCTCCCCGCGCGCATGCTGAAAATCCTGCTTCCAGACGCCGTTGAGACGCGAATCGCACTGGGTGACGATGACCCCGCGCAGGTCGCGGATTTCGATCATGAAATACATGCTGACGACCGCGCCACCAAGGTGGTCGATCTCGAATTCGAACACCTTGGGTTCCTGTGAATAGAAGATCGGCTTGGCGGGCTTGACGTGGCGGAAGCGGTACTCGCCGCTGCCGGGGCGGCGTTCGGGAGGGAGCCCTTCGATTTCCTGGCTCGTGAGCTCCGTCAGGTAGGCGTGGATCACATCCTCAGTGTTCCCCGTGAGCTTGCAACGGCCGTGGTGCATGTGGATCGCGCTCGTGCAGAGCGAGGCGATGGTGGAAAGATTGTGCGAAACGAAAAGCACCGTCCTGCCGCCTGTGGCGACGTTCTGCATCTTGGCCAGGCACTTCTTCTGGAACTCCAGATCGCCCACCGCCAGGACTTCGTCCACGACGAGAATCTCGGGTTCCAGATGCGCCGCCACCGCAAAGGCGAGCCGGACGTACATCCCCGAGCTGTAACGCTTGACCGGGGTATCGAGAAATTTTTCCACCTCGGAGAAGGCGACGATCTCGTCGAACTTCCGGCGGATCTCCCGGCGTGTCATCCCGAGGATCGCGCCGTTGAGGAAGATGTTTTCGCGTCCGGTCAGTTCCGGGTGAAACCCGGTGCCGACTTCGAGCAGGCTGGCGATGCGGCCTTTGATGCCAATGCGTCCCTCGGTCGGTTCGGTGATCCGGCTCAGGACTTTCAGCAGCGTGCTTTTGCCCGCGCCATTGCGCCCGACGACGCCGATGACCTCTCCGCGCTTGACCTCGAAGGAGACATCCTTGAGCGCCCAGAACTCTCCGGCCGTCGAGTCCTTTTTCTTCCGGGCTCGGGACAGCGCCTTGAAGGGAGCCGTGGCGACATCTTGAATGATGTGGCGAAGGGTCCCCTGCGACTGGCTTTGGCCGAGTTGATATTTTTTCGACAGGCCCTCGACCTTGATGACGATCTCTTCGCTCATGCTCAGTATTCTAGATAATGTCCGCGAAGTGGCGTTCGGTTTTACGGAAGAAGGTAACGCCGCCCGCGAAGATAAGGGCGGACACCACCAGGGAAATGAAGAGGTTCAGGAAGGAAAGGGGAGCACCGTTGCCGAGGATCGCCCACCGAAAGCCTTCGATAATCCCGACCAGCGGGTTCAATGAATAAATGAAGAACCAGAGGTCACCGATCTTCTCGCGCAATTCGGCGGAGGTCAGGGGAATCACGGAAATCCACATGCCGAATTGGACGACGACAGGAACGATGAAGCGGAAGTCGCGGAAGCGGAGCATCAGCGCGGTGATGAAGAGGCCGATCCCCATCGAAGCCAGAATCGTGAGCGCGGTGAAAAGTGGCAAAAACCAGAACCGCCAGGTCGGCGCGAATTCATACCAGACCATCAACCCGCCGAGGATCGCCAGCGAGATGACGAAGTCCGCAAGGGAGACGAGCACGGAACTGGCCGGAATGATCGCCCGGGGGAAGTAGATCTTCGAGATCATGTTGGCGTTGCCGACGAGGCTCTCCCCCGCCTTGGACATCGACCCCGCAAAAAAATTCCACGGGAGAAGCCCCGCGAAGATCATGATGGCATAAGGAGCCTCCGCGATAGTCGGCATCCCGGCGACCTTCCGGTAGATGACGACCATGACCAGCATGCTGATTAGCGGTTGGATCAGCGCCCAGGCGACCCCTGCTACGGATTGTTTGTAGCGGACTGCGAGATCCCGCCAGGCGAGGATGAAGAGCAGTTCGCGAAAGCGCCAGATGTCGATCCAGTAATGCTTCTCGGTATGACCGGCTTCGATCCAGAGATCGAATGAGCCAGCCTTTGATGGAAGCGGGGGAGCGGAGGCGGTTGCGGCGACCGGCGCGCTTTCCTGGTCGTCCTGGCGTTGCAATTTCAACTGGGGGATGGGGTCTTCAACCGGCATGATGGAGCGGCCTTGGATTGTGGGAAAGGAGAAGGAATTTCACCCGGCTTGAGACAAAGATTGGAAAGTATTGGCAGGGAGGCATTTGGGCCCGCCGCTTCCGATTATCTGACCAAACGGGAAGTCAAAAGGCAAGAGGGGAAAGCAGACCGGGATTCCGTCTGCGATCACTCCCAATCATACGCGAGCCCGATGGAGGCGCGCCAGGCGTCGAGGGTCTTCATGTTGCCGAGCGTATCGTCCCATGGCATGGCGGGGGATTGACGCCGCCCTTCGGCGATCTGCCGGGCCACGTGATCGGCCTCCAGCGCGTAGAGTCTTTTTGGGGATTCGATCAGCACCTCTTCGGGAATACCGTTCTTGAAGAGAATGATCTTCGAAAAACCGCCGTATCGGGACGGCTGCCACGGTTCGGGAACGAGGATGCTCCCCTGCGTGCCAACGATCCGGACGTTGTTGTCCAGGACGATCCGGACGCCGGTGGCGATTTCCCCGAGGATCTGGTTGGGGAACTCCAGCGAGGCGATGGTGAATTCGTCCACGCGGCTTCCCGCACCGATGATGCCGACGGCTTTGACCGCGGTGGGGTTTTCGAATTCCTTGCCAGAGGCGGCTCCTGCCACGAGGCGGGCCATGGAGGCGCAATAACAGCCGACATCGAGAATGCCGCCGCCGCCGAGGGCGTGATCGAGCGCCCGGGATTTGGGGTCATCCATGCGGTAACTGAAGGCAGCGCGGACGAACTGGACGTCGCCGATGGCCTTGTCACGAAGCAACTCCACGAGCCGCGCGGTTTGCGGGTGGCTGCGGTACATGAATGCTTCCATCAGGAAGACATTGTTGCGTCGGGCGGCTTCAATGGAGGCGGAGGCCTCGGCAAAGTTCATCGCAAGCGGCTTTTCGCAAAGGATGTGCTTGCCCGCTTCGGCGGCTTTGACCGTCCATTCGGCGTGCGACGGGTGCGGCGTGGAAATGTAGACCGCTTCCACGGCGGGGTCCGCCAGCAGGGCTTCGTAGCTGCCGTGGGTGGTGGCGGGGAAATCCCGCGCAAACTCGGCCGCCTTCTGTTCCGTGCGGCTGCCGATGGCGGCAAGTTCGCCGGTTTCCGATTGAGCCAGCGAGGCCGCGAATTCGCGCGCGATCGTCCCCGTGCCGATAAGCCCCCATTGCAGTTTATTAGCCATGCGGGGGCGATTATAGCGCGATCCGCCGATTTGGCGAGCGGAACGGTGACTCCGGGTTGTTTGGAGGAGCGGCCAGGTAGACCGCTCTCGCCGAGAGCGCGGGAGCGGACCTGGAGCCGCGTTTCGCGCCCATCCCCGCAGGACGGGCTCCTGGTATTAGGATGCGGCCCTCATGAAACCACGAGAGCCGATACCCTCGATCGACGGCGCGGGCGTGCTACGGTGCTGCCGCGCCATTCTCATCAATCCGGCTTACCCCTTCTTCGCGGTGCTTTGGATGTAAAGCTCGCGGAGCTGCTTGAAATCGACCTCCACGGGCGACTGCGTCATCAGGTCGGTGCCCCGGTTGTTCTTGGGGAACGCGATGACTTCGCGGATCGATTCCGCCCCGGCCAGGAGCATCACCAGACGGTCGAGGCCGAGCGCGATGCCGCCGTGGGGAGGCGCCCCGAAGCTGAAGGCCCGCAGGAGGTGGCCAAACTTGTGCTGCTGTTCCTCGGCGTTGACGCCCAGGATTTCGAACATCTTGGCCTGCAAATCGCGCTCGTGAATCCGGATGGAGCCGCCGCCGAGTTCCACGCCGTTGAGCACCACGTCATAGGCGACGGCGCGCACCTTGGAGAGATCGCCGCCCGCTTCCATGAGCGCGACATCTTCCGCCTTCGGGCGGGTGAAGGGGTGATGCACGGCCACCCATTTATTGTCTTCGGGCGCCCAGGCGAGGAGCGGGAAGTCGACCACCCAGAGGAAGTTGAGTTCATCGCTGTTTTCCACCAGTTTGAGGAGTTCCGCGACGCGCAGTCGCACGCGGCCGAGAACGGTGACGACGGGTTCCCATTTCTCCGCGCCGAAGAAGAGAACGTCGCCCTCTTCAAAGCCCATCCGCTCGGCGAGCGCGGCTTTCTCGGTTTCGCTGAAGAATTTGACGATGGGCGATTCCCACACGCCGTCCTTGAGGCGGATGTAAGCAAGACCCTTCGCGCCGAACTCCACCTTGACCCATTCCTCCCATTTCTTGAGCTGTTCCTTGGAAAACGCGTTGGCCGCGCCCTTGGCGTTGATCGCCTTGATGACGCCGCCGTTGTCGAGAACGGACCGGAATACCTTGAACTGGGATTCGCCGAAGATGTCGCTCAGTTCCACCAGCTCGATGCCGAAGCGGAGATCGGGCTTGTCGGAGCCGTACTTGTCCATTGCTTCCTGATAAGGCATCCGGCGGAAGGGCGTCGGGATGTCGATGCCGCGGGACTCCTTGAAGATGCGGGCGAGAAGCCCTTCGATCAGCGTCTGGATCTCGACATCGGTAATGAACGAGGCTTCCACGTCGATCTGCGTGAACTCCGGCTGGCGGTCCGCGCGCAGGTCTTCATCGCGGAAGCAGCGGGCCACCTGGAAGTATTTCTCAAGCCCGGCCACCTGAAGGAGCTGTTTGTACTGCTGCGGGGCCTGGGGCAGCGCATAGAAGCTGCCGGGGGTCAGGCGCGATGGGACGAGGAAGTCGCGCGCGCCTTCCGGTGTCGGGTTGGAGAGAATCGGCGTTTCGATTTCCAGATAACCGCGTTCGTCGAGGTAGTCCCGCGTGGCTTTGACGACCCGGTGACGCAGTTTGAGATTGTTGGCCATCTCCGTGCGGCGTAGGTCGAGGTAGCGGTAGGTGAGCCGGAGATCTTCGTTGGCGACCTTGGAGTCGAGCGGGAAAGGAGGCACATCGGCCTTGTTGAGCACGTCGAGTGCCGTGGCGACGATCTCGATGTCGCCCGTGGCGAGCTTGGCGTTTTCCGTGCCGGTGAGCCGGGCGGAAACGATGCCAGTGACGCGGATCACGTCTTCACCACGCAGGCCGTGGGAAAGCTCGGAAACCTGCGGGTGTTCCTCGGGGCGGAAGACCACCTGGGTGATCCCTTCGCGGTCGCGCAAGTCGATAAAGATGACGCCGCCGTGGTCGCGGCGCGAATTAACCCAGCCGGAGAGGGTGACGGTTTGGCCGATATGCTCTTTACGAAGGGCGTTGCAAAGGTGGGTGCGGTACATGGCTTGGGTTAGTCGAGTGAAGATTTAAGGGCTGGGACCAGTCGGGAGACAAGCTCTTCCGGCGAAAGGGCGATTTCTTCGCGCGTGGCGAGGGTTTTGAGTTTTACGAGCGGCCATTCGTCGCCGACGAGCACGCCGTAGCGGGCTCCAAGGGCTTCGGCGGCCTGAAATTGTTTGCCGACCTTCGCTGGCGAAAGCGGGAAATCGACGCGCAACCCGCTGCCGCGAAGCTGCTGGACAAGCCCAAGGGCTTCCGGGCGGCGGGTTTCATTGGCGACGATTACGTAGGCATCCGCCGCGTGAATGTGCCCGATCCACGCCTTGAGTTTCTCCAGGGCGTGCGGCGTGGCGTTGATGAGTTCGCCCAAGACGACGTCGCCCATCCCGAAACCGATGGCCGGGAGGGAGGTCTTGCCGTCGCTCATGTCGCGCATCAGGTTGTCATACCGCCCGCCACCCGCAAGGGCGCGTAGCGATTTGCTCCGGTCAAAGACTTCGAAGACGACGCCCGTGTAGTAGGCGAGGCCGCGCACGATGGTCGGGTCGAGCTGGTAGAAGCCGTTGAGCCCGCGCGCGTCGAGTTCGGCGGCGAGGGTCTTGAACTTCTCAAAATGCTCGCCGGGGTTGGCAATGAAGGCGCGAACTTCCTCCAGCGTCAGGCCGAAGGGGGCAAGCTTCGTGGCAAGGACTTCCGGCGTGTCGCGCTCGATCTTGTCGATGATCGGGAGGAACTCCGGAGCGCGGCTTTCATCGACCCCCTTGGCCCGCAGGAAGGCGAGCCAGGCGTCGCGGTCGCTCACGCGGACAACGAACTCCTTTTCTGTAAACCCGAACTCGCGCAACAGGTCGATGGCGAGGGCGATCAACTCGGCATCAGCCGCCACGGAGGCTTCGCCGAGAATGTCGGCGTTGAATTGGCCGAACTCGCGCAACCGGCCGCGCTGTTGCTTCTCGTAACGGAAAAACTGCGGCGCGCAGAACCACTTGAGCGGCTTCTTGTAATCGCGCTCCCGGGCCAGCACCATGCGGGCGAGGGTGGGGGTCATCTCCGGGCGGAGGGTGACGTGCCGCTCTCCCTTGTCCACGAAATCGAAGAGCTGACCGACGAGTTCGCCGCCGCTCTTCTTCTTGTAAAGCTCCACGGTTTCGAGCATTGGCCCGTCGTATTCCACGAAACCATAACGGCGCGCGACCTCGCGCCACGCCGTAAGGATGTAATTACGGCGTGCGCACTCTTCGGGGTAAAAGTCCCGAAAACCGGGCAAAAGTTGCATAGGAACGCCGAAACTACCCGGCGAGCGCGGCAATTCAAGTTCGGAGTGACAGCCTTTCCCTTTCAAACCACGACCGCCGGGGACCTTCGTAGGCCATTGGGATGGTAACAATATCGCCACCGGGGCTGGGCCACGGAACTCGACCGCGGCTCCAGGGTGGGTGAATTACTGCGGCATGATTGCGGGCAGCTTGAGGTTGCTCTGGGGAATTGGGAGTCACTACATACCGTTGTTTGAAGGACAGGCCGGGTAGCCCGCTCTAGCCGAGAACGCGGGAGATGACGAGGAGGCGCGTCTGACGCCAATCGCGTAAGACTGGCTGTTCCGTGTAAGGGAACTACAGGAATTGAACCGCGCTCGGCTTTCTGAATTTCGAGTCTTTATTTTCGCCATTTTTAGGTTCGTCATCCAGTCGACTTCATGAAATGAATCCGCAAAGTAATAGGTTTAATAGGAATAGACGGACATGGCTGCGGATGCATTTTACAAAAAAAACTACCTTCAAGGGCTCGATGGAGTGCGGGCTTTGGCTGCGCTGTTTGTGGTTGTCGGGCATTGTCTGGAGATAGTCCCGCGCTGCATTTTTGGTGTAGATGTCTTCTTTGTCCTCAGCGGGTTTTTGATTACGCGCTTATTGCTGCAGGAACATGCCGAAACCGGTCAGATTTCGCTTAAATACTTCTATATCCGCCGAGCTTTCCGCATTTTGCCGCCTGTGCTCATTCTGCTTCTCCTTGATGGGCTGCTTCGGCCCTTTTATGCGGTTCCTCCGAATTTTAACTGATGGAAAGCGTCCGCAGTGGTCTTGTCCCAGGTAGCCAATTTCTTCAAGAACGACATCGGCGCTCTGGGGCATACCTGGTCGCTATCAGTCGAGGAGCAGTTTTACATAATCTGGCCGGTGCTTCTCATTTCGATACTCCGTTCAAACAGCCGCGCCCAGCTCTTGCGAAGTTTGCCTCTATTGATTTTTCTTTCCATGCTTCTCCGAGCATGGCTTGCCATGAAGAAATTTGATTCGGTTCCCTCGGATTTTGCGCTTGCGCGCCTGGATGGTCTTCTTATGGGGGTCTTTGCCGCAATGATTCCTGTGACAACAAGAGTAAGAAGCATTCTTTCTCGTCTCGGCGCGCTTCGAGTTCCCGAAATTTTGTTAGGCTTCTTGCTGATCATTATTTTCTATCCTCATAGCGCCTGGTGGCCCTTTTCCCATGCAGGATTTACATTGGTTTCGATCATAATCGCTGCTTTCATTTTGTGTGTTACTACGGAAGCCAAGCCTGGGTTTATGATGTGGTTTATGGAATCGCCGGGGGTACGCTGGATCGGGAAGAGGTCCTACGGTATCTACCTTTACCATTTGCCGATAGTTTTTGCATTGGACGCCCATCGCAATTCGACCGTTCCAAAAGCGATTCTCGTGGTTTTTCTTTCAATGTTACTCGCGGGATTGTCATTCCGTTTCGTGGAAGCGCCCATCCTGAAAAAGAAGGATGCCTATCGCACCAAGGGCACCCGGCCGATTCCTCAGCCGGAACGTGCCGTAGCTTAGGGAAGCGCTGACTAAAACCGGATCGTCGCGCTCAGGCGGAACGAACGTGGTTCGGCCGGGTGCGAGTGATAGTCATCGACCCCTTCTGCCGGTTCTCCACGGAGCCGTGAAGAATAGAAGTAGGTGATGTCATTCACCCTTTGATCGAACAGATTCAGCACATCGAGCGCGAGTTCGTAGTTTTTGTAACGATAGCCCAGTCGTGCGTTGACTAGCGAGGACGAAGCCGCACGGGCGCTGTTATCCTCGATCAGCGGCTGCGGGCCGAAGTAGCGATACCGCAGGCTTCCGAAGATGCCGCACGGAGTGTCGATCGTCGCGCCCGCCGTGAAGACGGTGGCGATGGAGTTGGGAATGCGCGAGCCCTCCCTGCCCGCGTCGGTGAATCGGGCGTGCGTGAGCGCAAGGTCGGCGTCCAGCGTCAGCCACGAGGTCGGTTTGTAGTAATTGGCCCACTCGATCCCATAACGGCGGGTGGCTCCCGCCGCCTCCGTGGCCCCGGAATCGCCGGTGAAGACCAGCTCCGAATCGCTTTCCAGCGCCCAGAACGAAACCGTGCTGACGAGCCCCGGCAGCGCCGCCGTGCGTACCCCTATTTCTGCGCCTTGCGTCCTCACCAGCGGTGAGGCTTTGCCGGTCTTCTCGCCCGTGGCGGGATCGACGTTGATCACCACCCCGCGGGCGTCGTTGCTATGAAAGCCCGTGCCGAGGTTAACATAGAGTTCCGTTTTTTTCCACGGGCCAAAGATGAAGCTCAGCTTGGGGCTCAGGATGGCGGCGGAGTCGTCGCCCGAGTTCTCCGGGATGCTGCTGTCGACGTCGAAATGATAGAGATCGCCGCGCAGGCCCATTTCCGTGCGGAACCAGTCATTCCAGCGAACCTTGTTTTTTGCGAAAAGGCCGATGGTGAATTCGTTGACGCGATCCTTTCGCATCTCGCCGATAACGCGCCGGTTCTCGCTGCGGTTAAGCCCCACCTCCGGGATGATGTCGTTGCGAGCCTGAAGCCCCAGCATGTTTTCCGTTTCCCTGCCGAACCATTCCGTGCGCCAGAGCCGGTCGAGCGTGCCGCCCAGGATGAAGCGTTTGTCCACCTGCTCGAACTGGTCGCCGGTGTCCGGTTCTTCGAGGAAGTAGGTGAAGTCGGAGAAAAGATTGAGCCGGTAGTAGATCCCGTAGAGATTGAGGCGGGTCGCGGTATGGCCGTCATCGCGCACCCAGTCGAAAGCCAGGCTGTCTCGGTCCGACGCGCCGCCGTCGCTGGGGTTCAACGATCCGAAGCGCGAGAGCTTCCCGTCATCCACCAGCCGTTTTGGGATCTGGTCGGTGGAGTTCCAGTCGCCGTGGTAGCTCATCGCCGTGATGCGGAACTGGTCATCGCCATTGGCCCAGCGGTAGCGGAGCATCGCGTTGTATCGGTTGGCGTCCTGCGCGTGATCCCACGGGCCATCGTAGTGGGTAATCTCAAACGCATACAGGAGCGTGCCGGGCCCGACTTTGGGGGAGTCCGCAATGAGGACGCGACCGTAACCGTGGGAGCCGAACGAGCCGAGGGCGATGCCGCTGGGGAGTTCGTCAAATAACCGGAACTGCGCCGCGCCTGCGCCCGAGAAGTCGCCCACCTCCGGGTAGAACGGGCCTTTCTCGAAATCAACCCGCTCGACCAGTTCGGGGATCAGAAAGTTGAGGTCGGCATATCCCTGGCCGTGGCCATGGGTAGGCATGTTGACCGGCAGCCCGTCGACGGAAATCGCGAAGTCGCTCCCGTGATCGAGGTTGTAACCGCGCAGGAAATATTGGTTGGCCTTGCCGTCGCCGGAATGTTGCGTGACCACCATGCCGGGAATGACCTCCAGTAATTCGCCGCGCCGCGAGAGGGGCCGGGTTTCCAATTCCGCGTGGCCGACGCTTCCTTCGGAGGCGGAAGCGGCCACACCGATCAGGTCGTCGGCACGACCGCGCACGACGATCTCTTCAAGCTGCGGGGTAGGGGTGATTGGTTCGGTTTGGGCAAAAAGCGAGGTTGCCGTGAAGCCGGCGGTGACCATCGCGAGGGTTCTATGTGTCATGGTTTGTTGGGATTGTGTGAGCGTGGGATCGAGGGCGCACGGTGCCATGCAGGCACACCACGGGCGTAGTAAGGGGTGGGAAGCTCTCCGGAGATCCCGGAGAGCGGGCGCTATTTCAACGCGGTGAACTGGTCCATGACGGCTCCGGAGAGGCCGTCGGCGAGGAGGGTGCCGTGATCGAAAAGAGCCATCCGGGGGCAAAGCCGGGCGGCCCACTCAAAGTCGTGCGTGGCGATGACTAGTGTTCCCGGGAACGCGTTGAGAACCTCGAAAAGCTCGCGACGGCCCCGGAGGTCGAGGTTGCTGGTCGGTTCGTCGAGCACCAGGATTTCCGCCTTCATGGCCAGCACGGTAGCGATGGCGGCGCGCTTTTTCTGGCCGGTGCTGAGATGGAACGCGCTCCGTTGTTCGTGCCCGGCCAGCCCGACACTGCCCAGGCTTTCGCTCACGCGTCGCCGCACCTCTTCCGCAGGCAGGCGGAGATTGGTGGGGCCGAACGCCACGTCTTCTTCCACCGAGGCGCAGAAAAGCTGGTCGTCGGGGTTCTGGAACACGAGGCCCACCTTCTGTCGGATTTCCCGCAGGGTTGCCTTTTCCACAGGCATCCCGAGCACGGTGACAGCCGGGCTTTGCAGGATGCCGTTGAGATGGAGAAGGAGCGTGCTTTTGCCCGCGCCGTTGTTGCCGATTAACGCAACCCGTTCACCCGTATTGATATGCAGGGTGACCTCGTCCAGCGCGGGCGTTCCGTCGGGATAACGGTACGAAAGCCGGTCGATGGCGATGGCGGCGGGTGTCAACATGACTAGCCAATTCGCGCCGCCGTCCATGTGCCGGCGAGTAAAAGGAGGACGCCGATCAAGGCGGCCAGGTCGCTCCCGGTCAGGCCGGCTCTGTTTTGGGGCGGGGCCGCCGTGCCGTCGAATCCGCGCGAAAGCATTGCCAGATAAACGCGCTCGCCCCGTTCATAGCTGCGCAGGAAGAGTGTTCCCGTCATCCGGCCAATCACCACGGCGTCACTAATCCATCGGCCCCGATAACAGCGGGAATCGCAGGCCCGTTTCATCCTCATCGCTTCCTCTCCGAGAACGAAGAGGTAGCGATAGGTAAAGCTGAAGATCATGACCGCGACGCGCGGAACTTTCAGTCCTTCCAGTGCGGCCAACAATCGAGGGAAGGGGGTGGAGGCGGTGAGGATCAGCGTCGCCGTCGCGCCCAGCAGCGATTTGACGGTAAAATTCAGGAAGAGCATCCAACCGGCCTGTGCGCTTCCCGAGGCAGCGGGGAGCGGAGTGTGGAAGGGGAGAAATATCGCCGCCCCTAAAATAAACGGCAGCACGATCGCTAGTCTCGCCACCAGCGCTTTTATGGGAAGGCTTCCTATAAGGACGGCTGCTGCGAGCATCGAGGCGTAGACGACGAACGCGGGCCAGAAGGCAATGGGTGTGGTGACGATGGCCACCGTCGTGGCAACGAGCAGGAGGAGTTTTACCCGCGCGTCGAGTTGCTGGAGAAGCGAGGGGCGGAGGGAGAGGGGCGATGGAAACGACGCGATCAGGGCTTGCATGCCGCCTCCTCGGGTTCAATACGTCGTCGGGCGGCCAGGGCTTTGCCGCCAAGGATCAGCAGACCAAAAGTGAGAAGCGTCCCGATCCCGCCCGCGAGGCCGGTGCTCAGCCGTTCATTGGAGGCAAAGGGCGCGGCATAGTCGGCCATGGGGGCGCGATTCCAAAGCGGAGTCTCCCGGGATTCGATGGCGTGGTCTTCCGCATATTTATCGAGACCGTCGGGCATCTCCGAAGCCATGGGCGAAATGAAGCAGGCTAGGAGAAGCGCCACGGCAAGGCTGGAGAGAAAGAAGAGGCGGTTCATCGTGCGGGGGCTAGTTGATGACGGGAGGCCAGCAGATCGGGGCGTACTCCCAGGACTGCGGAGAGGACCATGGCGGTGATGATCGCTTCCCCAATGCCAATGACTGCATGCACCAGCGTCATGGCCGGGAGGGCCTGCCGGAGGGGCGCGGTACCGGAAAGAGCCAACTCCAAGGCGCAGGCGGCGGAGGCAAGAACGATGGAGGCCCACGAAGCCACCGCGGCGGCGGTAATCGAGCCGCCCCGTGTTTTCGGGAGAACCGCGCGCAGGCCCGTGAAGACCGGATAGCCGAGAAACGCTCCGATGACGCCCATGTTGAAAATATTGCTCCCGAGCGCCGTCAACCCGCCGTCGGCAAACACCAGGCATTGGATCGCGAGGACAATCGCCATGACAAGGCAGGCGTTGAGCGGCCCGAGAAGAACCGCCGCCAGAACGGCTCCGAGGAAATGTCCGCTCGTCCCGCCCGCGATGGGGAAGTTGAGCATTTGGGCGGCGAAAATGAACGCCCCTGCGACTCCCAGCATCGGCACCTGCCGTTCCCCGAGTGTCCGGTTGGCCTGCCGTACGGCAAGCGCGCAGCAGGCGGCGGAGATCGCCGCCGTAGTGGCGTTGACTTCGAAGCTGAGAAATCCGTCGGGAATATGCACGGCGAGAAAGTTACGAGAGTTACGAAAGATGTTTGCCGGTCGTGCTCATGGTGAGCCCTGCGTGGAAGACCCCTTTTTCGCGTTGGAGTTCGTTGGCGATGTGGCGGATCTCGTGGGCCTTCGCCTTGATGAGAATCGCTTCCACGCAAAGATCGTCATCGAGATGCACATGCGTCACGGCGAGGATCTGCCGGTGATGATGGTGCTGCACCTTGGCCAGCCGGTCGCTGAGTTGCCGGAGGTGATGGTTGTAGACAAGCGTGATGGTGCCGATCGCCTCTTCGTCGGAGTTCCATTCCTCCTGCACGAGCCGCTCGCGGACCAGGTCGCGCACGTATTCAGAGCGGTTCGTGTACTCGCCTTCGGAGACGAGCGTTTCGAGCCGCTCAAAAAGAGGGCGCTCGACGGAGACACTGAAGCGGACGAGATCGGACATAAGAAAAGCCGGTGTTACGATTCATGAAATCGTAACACCGGCTGTAAGGCAAGATCGAAATACCCTGTCTGAAGGGACGGGGTTACCTTGGGAGCGGATAGCGCTTCGTCAGTTCGTGGACCTTGGCGCGCACGGCGTCGAGCGTGGCGGTGTCGGTATGGTGGGTCAACGCTTCGTGAATCAGGTCGCCGATTTCCATCATCTGCTCTTCCTTCATCCCGCGCGTGGTTGCCGCCGGGGTTCCGATCCGGATGCCGCCGCCGAGGGTGATCTTCTCCGTATCGAAAGGGATGCCGTTCTTGTTGATGGTGATGCCCGCTTTGTCCAGCGTCTCGGAAGCCAGCTTGCCGTTGAGGCCTTTCGGGCGCAAGTCGACGAGCATGAGGTGGTTGTCCGTGCCTCCGGAAACGAGCCGGTAGCCGTGGCGGGTGAGCTGGGCGGCAAGCGCCTTCGCGTTGCTCACAATTTGCCGGGCGTAATCCTTGAAGCCGGGCTGGAGGGCCTCATGGAAGCAGACCGCCTTGCCCGCGATGACATGCATGAGCGGGCCGCCCTGGATGCCGGGGAACACCTGGGAGTCGATCCCTTTGGCGTATTGCGCTTTGCAGATGATGATGCCGCCGCGTGGGCCGCGCAGGCTCTTGTGGGTCGTCGTGGTGGTGAAGTCGGCCAGTTCGACGGGGCTAGGGTGAACGCCGCCCGCGACGAGACCGGCGATGTGCGCCATGTCGACAAAGAGGTAAGCGCCCACGGAGTCGGCGATTTCGCGCATCCGAGCGAAGTCGATTACGCGCGGGTAGGCGGATGCGCCTGCCGTGATCATCTTCGGCTTGAACTCGGCGGCGTGCCGGGCAAGGGCGTCGTAGTCAAGTGTCTCGGTTTCCTGGCTGACCCCGTAGTGACTCACTTCGAAGAACCGACCCGAGAAGTTGGCCCGGTTGCCGTGGGTGAGGTGGCCGCCGTGGGAGAGATCCATCGTCAGGATCTTGTCGCCGGGCTGGAGGACGGAGAAGTAGACGGCCATGTTGGCCTGGCTGCCGGAGTGCGGCTGGACGTTGATGTGATCGCCGCCGAAGAGCGCCTTGGCGCGATCGATGGCGAGCTGTTCGACGACGTCGACATGCTCACACCCGCCATACCAGCGGCGGCCAGGGTAGCCTTCCGCATACTTGTTGGTCAGGCAGGAACCCTGCGCTTCCATGACGGCGCGGCTGGTGAAGTTTTCAGAGGCGATCAGCTCGATGTTCTCAAACTGGCGTTCGCCTTCCTCCGCGATGGCTTTGGCGATCTCCGGATCGGCCTCGGCCAGCGCGCCGCCGGCGTGGAATTCCGCGCCGACCTGCTCCAGTTTTTCCACGCGAAGCTCGTGGCGGCCGCCCTCGAAGGGGGCGCTCAGATAGGCTTCCACGATCTGTTTGGCCGTTTCCGCCGGAAGATCGTTCGCCGCGAGGCAGAGGACGTTCGAGTTGTTGTGCTGCCGGGTAGTGACGGCTTCGGCGGCGCTGCGGACCAGCGAGGCGCGGATCTGCGGGAAACGGTTGGCGGCGATGCTCATGCCGATGCCGCTCTTGCAAAAAAGAATGCCGAAGTCCGCCTTGCCCGCGATCACCTCGCGGCACACCAGTTCGGCGTAATCGGGGTAATCGACCGACTGGGCGGTGAAGGCTCCGAAATCGGAAATGAGGTGCCCCTTGGAGGAGAGGTGGTCGTGGATCGACTTCTTCAATTCGAAGCCGCCGTGATCCGCGCCGAGCGCGATGCGGAGGGGGCGGGTGCTGGTGGAAGGAGAGGTGGTCATGGACGCGTCTGCTTGGTTGATGGAGTTCAGGATGCTCGGGAGGGCGGCTTTGATCTGGTCCCGGCATTGGGTGTAAGTCTCGAGGCTGCCCCCAATCGGGTCGGCGATGTCCATCGATCGAACGCCGGGTTGAAATTCCCGCATGAGGAAGGTTTTTTCCGCCGCCTCGGGGAAGAACGTCAGGATCATGTCGAGGTGACCCCGTGTCATCGCGAAAATGGCGGTGGCTTCCTCCACGATGCTTCCTGTGAGGGGACGGCTTCGGACGCCGGAAATATCGATCCCCATCTGGCGCAGCACCGTGACGGAATGCACGCTGGGTGGCTGGCCGCGAACTGCACCGACTCCCGCCGAAGAGACTTCGATATCTCCCCGCGAGCGAGTCATCTCCCGGAAGAGCCCTTCAGCCATCGGGCTGCGGCAGATATTGCCGGTGCAGACAAATAAGATGTGCTTTTTAACTCCCACAATTTTAAGCGAGGCGAGAGAATTTCATGGAAATCCGGAAGTGTCGAGGGCCGAGATGGGCGAAACATCCTCCTCTTTTCCCCGGCGCTCTGAAGCCGATTTGTTGGCGGCCCTTTTTGAGGGCAACAATCTGTTGCGCATTGGGGGCTTTGGGCACTACGTTTGGGTGCTTTGGAAACACCCCCTCCAGATTCCCAACCTCCTCAGGCACAGGGAGACTCGCGTTCGGAAACGGCCGCCTCAGAAGCTTACCACGTTGCGTTGCTTTTGACAGGGCGTCCCGCTCTTGCCTCCTCGATCGTCGGGAATGCTTTCACTTCAGCCGCCGGGGCATCTTCGGCCATGCGCACCCCGGAGGAGCGACGGGCGTGGCTGCTTCGGCGGGTCCGGCAGGCAGCCCTGGGGAGTTCCGCTTCGAGTGCCTCAAGTGCCATGGAAAACGCCGAAGCCGTGGAACCGTGGGCTCGCGTGGCTTCGCTTTCCGAGCCCGCCCGTGGGGCCTTTGTTTTTTTTCAGGCGGCGGGGGGCAGCCTTGATGGCCTGGCCCGGCTTCTGGATCTGCCCGACGCGGGCGCTTTGGCGCTGCCTCTGGCTCAGGCGCGGCATGCGCTGGCTCCCGAGCAATATTTCCCGGGCGACTCCTTGGTGCCGTTGCATCGTCCCTGGGGTGGAGATTCCGCGGAGGTTGGCCAGGCGGTCGCCGGAGTGGATGCGAAAACCGCTCCCCAACTCGCGGCGCAGGTTGCGTTCGACCGGCAGTGGCATGAGGCGGTGGAATCCATTGTGCTTCCTGAAGAACTGCAAACGCTCGATTTTCGCGGGTTGGAAGCAGCGGTTCCAACCGGGCTCCGGGCCATCCTGCGGCAACCTGCCGTGATGGCGATCGGGGTGGCGTTTGCCGTTATGATGGGGGTGGGCATCTTCGCGGCGATGCAGAAGATGGACGAATTCCCCGGCAAGGAACTCATCAACGCGCTCGTGGAGGACGCCGATGGTCAGGGCGATTCGAAGTTGGAAGGGATCGAAACGACTGAGGCGGGGCGGCTCGGAGATTGGTTCCTTCTCAAGGGTTTCGAGAATTTCTCGGTTCCGCCGGAGTTCGAGCACGTCAAGGCGGTGGGGTGCCGTGCTTACAAATTTGAAGGCCGTCCCGTCGCGCAAATCGCGCTCGATCCCCGCAACGCCCTCCTTTTTGTCTTTCGCTCAAGTGAAATAGATTCACGTCTCAATTCCCCCAATTGGTTAATTTATCAGCAGGAAGACTGGGCGGTTGCCGTTCGTAGCGAAGGGGAGATCTGCTACGTCGTCACCTTCATGGGTGATGCGGATGACATGCCGGAGTTTCTCCGGACTGTCGGGCGGTAGGGTGGATCTGCGGCCACCGCCCGAAGGCGCACTTGCCTCCTACAACGCCACGATCGCTTTCAAAAACGCGCGGGCGATGATGTTGTGGCCTGTCAGGTTCGGGTGGACGCGGTCTGCTGCCAGTGCTGCCGGATGACAGTGGGCGAGAACGGTATCAAAGGCGGCCTGCGTATCGGCAAAGAGGGTTCCATGCGCCTGGGCGATCCGCTTTGCGGCCGCGCTGTACTGATCCATTTTGGCTCGCATCGGCTCGGCGCAATTGGGCTCGATGAAAAAGGGCGTCATCACGATCATCCCCTTGACCGTAGGCATTGTCGTCCTCACCAGTTCGTCGAGGGTCTGTTCGTATTCATCCAGAAACACGGGGCCTTCTTTGATGGCCGGTCTGTCAAACTGCCGCCAGACATCGTTGATGCCGATCATGACCGAGACATAGTCCGGCTTGAGATCGAAGACATCCCTTTGCCACCGTTCCTTGAGGTGGCGCACCGTATTTCCGCTGATACCGACGTTCGTGATCCGAAGGCAGGCTTCCGGAAAAACGGCTCCCAGATGCGCCGCGACAAGGCTTACGTATCCTTTGCCGAGAGCTTCGCCGGATTCGCCGAAGGGGTGCGCCCGTCCGGTGTCGGTGATCGAGTCTCCGATGAAGAGCAGTCTGCTATGAGGTGTCAGTTGCATGGGGAAGTTGTTAGCGAGGGGCGATGCGTTCGGTAGTTTGGGGATCGAAGAGATGCACTTTTGACGTGTTGATCTGGAACTCGAGGCAGGTCCCCTGAACGCTATGGTCGATATGCGCCTCGCTGCGGCAGACCACCGTATGCGCTTCGCCGGTTTTCACGTAAATGTGGGTTTCCGCGCCCATCGGTTCGACGACATCGACGACGCCCTGGAAGCGGCATTCGGAAGCGCCTTCCCGGTTCTTTACCAGAGAGATATGTTCCGCGCGGATGCCCAGAATCACCTCACTGCCCGCGGGGCGCAGCCCGGCGTATTGCGGCAATTTGCAGCAGATCGAGCCGCCTTCCTCCCTGAAAAGCGGGCCGCCGGGGGCTTCTTCCAGCCTTCCTTTGATGAGGTTCATCTGTGGGCTGCCGACGAAGGTGGCCACAAAGAGATTGGCGGGTTCGTTGTAAATGGTCATCGGGGCCGCCGTTTGCTGAACGAGCCCGTCTTTCATCACGACGATCCGGTCGCCCATCGTCATCGCTTCCACTTGGTCGTGGGTGACGTAGATCATCGTCGCCTGGAGGCGCTGGTGCAGCTTGGTGATCTCCGTGCGCATCTGTACGCGCATCTTGGCGTCAAGGTTGGAAAGCGGCTCGTCGAAGAGGAAAACCTTGGGCTGGCGGACGATGGCGCGGCCCACCGCCACGCGCTGCCGCTGGCCGCCGGAGAGAGCCTTGGGCTTGCGGTCGAGATATTGATCCAAGCCGAGAATGGCGGCGGCGTCGTCCACGCGCTTCTTGATCTCCGACTGCGGGTATTTTCTCAGCTTCAGGCCGAAGGCGAGATTCTCGCGGACGCTCATGTGCGGGTAGAGCGCGTAGTTCTGGAAGACCATCGCGATGTCGCGGTCTTTGGGAGGAATGTCGTTGACCCGGCGGTCCCCAATGGCGACGTCGCCCTTGGAGATTTCTTCCAGCCCCGCGATCATCCGCAGGGTGGTCGATTTGCCGCATCCCGAGGGGCCGACAAAAACGACGAATTCGCGATCTTCGATCTCCAGGTTAAAGTCATTGACGGCGACGACATCCTTGCCTTTGTCGCCTTTATAGATTTTGAAAACGTTATTGAGAGTGACTTTAGCCATGGGGAGATCAGATGAAGGTCAGACTTTATGAAGTCGATCAAATCCCATCAAGATTTTTACAAGTGGATTCCCGGATAATCAGCCGGGTGGGGGTGCGAACAGTGCGTTCCGGCGGGGTGTCGTAGTCGCGGATCAATTGCAGGAGCCGGGTGGCCGTGCGTTTGATCAATTCGTCGGGGCATGGGTCAATGGTGGTCAGCTTCGGGGCGATGAAGGCGGCCGCCTCCATATTGTCGTAACCGATGATGGAGACATCCTCCGGCACGCGCAGGCCAAGAACGCGGAGGCCTTCGATAAGCCCCATCGCCACGCGGTCGTTCACGGCGAGGATGGCCGTGGGGCTCTCCGCGCTTCGCCTGCCCCCCGGGAACAGCACTTCTGCGCCATTGCAGGCCGCCTCATAGCAGGACGCTCTCGCGGGGAGGGGGATCCGCTTCGCCTCCAGCCCTCTTGGCTGCAAAACCTCCCGGATGGCCTCAAAGCGCGAGTGGGTGTAGAAGCTCTCAGAGTCTATGCCCAGGGTGGCGATCCGACGATGCCCGAGGTCGAGCAGATGGCGGGTGGCTTCTCTCATTCCCGATGCGCGGTTGATGCCGAGCCCTCCCGGGGTGGGCGCGACCACGGGATCGACCAGCAGAAGGGGGATTCTCGTTTCCTTGAGCCGATGGACCGCCTCGCTTTTTGGGGAAAGCTGGGAGGCGAGCGTGACGACTCCCGCCGCGCGCAGGAGACGGAAGTGATCCAGCGTTTCGACTTCGGTGGCGGTGTCTCCATCGGTCATGCCGACCATGACGTGAAAGCCTTCCGCAGCGACGGTGCGTCGCAGTGCTTCGAGTTTCGGGCCAAGGTAGAAGTCTTCCAAATCCGGCACGCAGACGCCGATGATGTTCGTGCGGCCTCGTCTCAATCCTTGAGCGAGGGGGTTTGGGGAAAAACCGGATTCCCTCATCGCGGCGCGGACTCGTTCCACCGTCTCCGGATGGACTCCGTCATGTCCGTTGATGACGCGCGAAACGGTCCATCGCGACAGCCCCAATTGCTGCGCCAGCTCCGTGGTTGAGCGAACCGGGCCGGGGGGTGGAATGTTTTTCGGATTTGAGGTTGACCGCATCGCAGGGGTTTTCTTACACGTGTAGGGTCGTTGATGGCAAGCTGCCTTTTTTGCATCCAAGATCTTTGTATCGAAGATTGCGATAAGGTGACTGTCACACCGTCTCTTCTCCAAAATGCGGTTTATAATCTGATTTAAATGAACACGATACGTCTTGGCATCGCCGGTCTCGGCTCCATGGGAAACGGCCACGCTCGCAAAATCCTGGCGGGGGCAGTCCCTCGCATGAAACTGGTGGCGGTTGCCGATCCGGTTTCCGACCTCAGCGGCTTCGGGCCGGAGGTCGAAGGGTTTACGTCCAGTGAGGAAATGATCCGGTCGGGAAAGATCGATGCCGTTCTGATCGTCACCCCTCATTTCAGCCACACCAGCCTCGGTATCGCCGCCCTGGAGCAGGGGCTGCACGTGCTGGTGGAGAAGCCGATCTCCGTCCATAAGGCCGACGCGGAGCGTCTCATCGCCGCGCACAAGAACCCGAAGCAGGTTTTTGCCGCCATGTTCAATATGAGGAGTTTGCCTCCTTATCAGAAGCTTCGTTCGCTGATCCAATCGGGCGAGTTGGGGGAGATCCAGCGGATCAACTGGATCATCACCACCTGGTTCCGTAGCGATGCCTACTACAAGTCAGGCGGTTGGCGGGCGACGTGGGAAGGCGAGGGCGGGGGTGTCCTGCTCAATCAATGTCCTCATAACCTCGATCTTCTCCAGTGGCTTTTCGGCATGCCGACGCGGCTGCGGGCGCACTGCCGTTTGGGTCGGTATCACAACATCGAGGTGGAAGACGAAGTGACCGCTTATCTGGAGTATGCCAATGGCGCCACCGGGGTGTTCATTACCTCCACAGGAGAGGCCCCGGGCACCAACCGTCTCGAAATCTCGGCGGATCGGGGCCGGATCATCCTCGAAAACAACACCATCCAGTGGGCGCGAACCGAAGTGCCCGTTGGTGAGTATTGCCGGACGACCGAAAACCGGTTCGGTGGTCCCGGGGTTTGGAACGTCGAAATTCCCGTCGCGAATGACGACCATAACCAGCACGTCAACATTATCAGAAATTTTGCGGAGGCGATTCTTGACGGCGTACCCGTCATCGCGCCCGGGGCGGATGGTCTCCAATCCGTGGAATTGGCCAATGCCATGTTGATGTCGCAGTTCCTCGACCAAGCCATCGAAATGCCGCTGGATGGCGCGGCCTACGAGCGGATGTTGGAAAAGAAAATCTGCGAATCGCGCGCAAAGAAAGGCACCGCCAACGCGTAAATCCCGGAAGAAATTCTTTTTATGAAAATCGATCAAGTTGCCGTTCAACTCTATACCCTGCGCGATTTCTGCAAGACTTCCGCAGACTATGCCGCCACTTTGAAGAAAGTGCGCGAGATTGGCTATCAGGCCATCCAGATCAGCGCCGTCGGGCCCATTCCCGAGGCCGAGCTTCGCTCGATCGCGGAGGGGGAGGGATTGGTCATCTGCGCCACGCATGAACCTTCCAACGTCATTCTGAATGAGCCGCAGCGTATCGTGGAGCGGCTTGCCGCGCTTGGGTGCAGTTATACCGCTTATCCGTATCCCAACGGCGTCGCGTTGGATGATGCCGCGGCTGTCAATCGTCTGGCGACGCAACTTGAAGCTTCTGCGGCTGTTTTGAGCGCAGCGGGACAGACGCTTTGTTATCACAACCATGCGTTCGAACTTTACCGCCTCGAAGGGAAGCCGGTTCTGGAGATTCTTTTCGACACCGCCAGGAATTTGCAGGGGGAACCCGATACCTACTGGATTCAGGCCGGAGGCGGGAACCCGGAAGCCTGGTGCGCCAAGCTTAAAGGTCGTATGCCGTTGCTGCATTTGAAAGACTTCGCCGTCGATGTCGCGGGCAAGGCGTATTATGCCGAGATCGGCTCGGGGAATCTTGACTTCAAGTCGATCATTGCCACCGCCGAAGGGTCCGGCTGCCGCTGGTTCATCGTGGAGCAGGACATCTGCCCGGGAGATCCCTTTGTCTCGGTCAAAAAGAGCTTCGATTATATCCGCGCCAACCTCGTTGACTAAACTCTGCCATGAATGCAAGTGATGGAATGAACTATGCGCCGCAAGGCAAGCCCGCACCCGTGGTCAAGGCGGGGGAGTTTCCTTTTGCGGCCGCTTTTCTGGATCACGGACACATCTACGGCCAGTGCAACGGGTTGATCGAGGCGGGCGGCGACCTCCGCTATGTCTACGACCCGGACCCGAAAAAGGTGGAAGCCTTTTGCCAAAGGTTCCCGCAGGCCCAGCCCGTGGATTGTTTCGAGCGGATCCTCGATAACCCCGAGATCCGTCTTGTGGCCGCCGCTGCGGTGCCTTCGCTGCGTGGGCCGATCGGTTGCCAGGTCATGCGTGCCGGGAAAGACTATTTCACCGACAAGACGCCGTTCACAACGCTGGGCCAACTGGCCGACGCCCGGCAGATCGCGGCAGAAACGGGCCAAAAGTACATGGTCTATTATTCCGAGCGGCTGCACGTGGAATCGGCCGTGTTCGCCGGGCAACTCATTGAGCAGGGGGCCATCGGGCAGGTCATTCAGGTGGTCGGGTTTGGCCCGCACCGGCTCAGCGCCCCTTCGCGTCCCGCCTGGTTTTTCGAAAAGGAGAAGTACGGCGGCATCCTGTGCGACATCGGCAGCCACCAGTTCGACCAATACCTGCACTTTAGCGGAGCCACCGACGCCACCGTCGTCTCGGCGACGGTCGGCAACAAGAACAACCCCGAGTACCCGGAGCTGGAGGACTTTGGCGACGCGCACCTGATCGGCAACAACGGCACGATCAACTACATCCGCGTGGACTGGTTGACGCCCAATGCTTCGCGGACCTGGGGCGACGGGCGCACGTTCATTCTGGGGACCAAGGGGTATATCGAGCTTCGGAAGTACGTGGAAGTGGGGCGTCCCGGGGAGGATTCGAATCAGCTTTATCTGGTCAATCACGACACTGAGAAGCGCTTCGAATGCAAGGATCGAATCGGTTATCCATACTTCGGCCAGTTGATCCTCGACTGCCTCAACCGAACGGAGAAAGCCATGACGCAGGCGCACGCCTTCAAGGCGGCAGAGCTTTGCCTTTTGGCCCAAGAGAAGGCGATCCGGATTTAATCTGACCACAAGTTCACTCATTTATGTCTTGAGATCAGGAGGCGAAATCAACGAAATGCCTACCCATGATTATTGGCGTACCCAAAGAGATTAAAGAGCAGGAGAACCGCGTCGCGCTTTTACCGGCGGGCGCGTATCAGCTCGGTAAAAGGCATACGGTTCTCGTGGAGACGGGAGCGGGGCTCGGCATCGGCGTTTCCGATGAGGATTACCGCGCCGCAGGGGCCGAAATTGTGGGCACCCACGAGGAGGTCTTTGCCCGTGCGGAGTTGATTGTCAAAGTCAAGGAACCGCTCCCTTCCGAATACCCGCTTCTTCGGGACGGGCAGATTCTGTTCACCTACCTGCATCTGGCGGCAAGCCGGCCTTTGACCGAGGCGCTGCTTTGTTCGGGGGTGAACGCCATCGCTTACGAGTCGGTCATCTCGAACCGGCGTTTGCCTCTTCTGGAGCCGATGAGCGAGATCGCGGGGCGGATGTCCGTCATCGCAGGCGGTTACTACCTGGCAAAGCATTGCGGCGGCAAAGGGGTGCTGCTGGGTGGAGTGCCCGGGGTGCTTCCCGGCAAGGTGGTCGTTCTCGGGGGCGGCACGGCGGGGGTCAATGCGGCCCGGATGGCGGCGGGACTGGGAGCCGACGTCACGATTCTCGAAATCGACCTGGAGAGGATGCGTTTTCTCGATATTACGATGAACGCTTCCACGCTCTACTCCAGCGAGACGAATCTGCTGGAGCTTCTTCCTCAGACCGATCTTCTCATCGGGGCGGTGCTCGTGCCGGGCGCAAAAGCTCCCAAGCTGATCACTCGCGACATGCTCAAGCTGATGAAAAAGGGGAGCGTACTGGTCGATATCGCCATCGATCAGGGCGGATGCGCGGAGACCTCCCGCCCCACTACTCACGCCAACCCTGTGTACGAGGAAGAAGGAGTGATTCATTACTGTGTGGCCAACATGCCGGGAGCCTATGCCCGGACCGCCACCCAGGCGCTTACCAACGCGACTTTCCCCTATCTTGAGGTTTTGGCTGACCACGGCATGGAAGGGGCTTTCGCCCGTCGTCCGGATCTAGCCACTGGCGTGAACGTCTGGAACCGTCAGTTGGTGAACAAGCCCGTCGCGGATGCCCACGGCTTGCCGTACGTCCCGTTCGAGCCCTCGCTTGTGCAGGCGTAGGCCTTTGTTTAAGATTTCCGAAACCCGAAACCGATTGCGATCGGTTTCGGGTTTTGTTTTTGGATGAAAAGAAAAGATCGGCGCGGCCCGGCCCTCCAAATCGCTCACTTTTCCGTCATGTTCCTATTGTGTTTAACACCTTGGGTGGGGTCTGGCGGGGTCGGGAAAAATAAATACAACGAGGTGTTGCCAGTATGAGCGAACCCTCTAGAATGCGCGCGTTTACGGCTGGTTTTCAAGTCCTCTCAGAAGCTTGTTTTTTAATCAAAATTGGTCATGACGATTGCCTTACTTGCCTTTTCGCTTGTCGATTCCGGGATTGAACTCTCCATGGGGTGCGCGGTAGCGGGTCTTCTTTTTGCCCTCTATCTCATCAGTACGATTCTCCGCTCGTCTCCCGGTAACGAGCGAATGCGGGAGATCGCAGGGGCTGTTCAAGAGGGAGCCAAAGCCTATCTCAGACGACAGATCTGGACGATTAGCGCCATTGCGATCGTTATCTTTTTCATCCTCTTTTCTTTCAAGGAGCACCGTCCGACTGCCTACGGTTTCGTCATCGGGGCGGTTTGCTCTTTGGTGGCCGGTTATATCGGCATGCGGATCGCGGTGCTTGCCAATACCCGGACGGCTGAAGCCGCCCAGCACAGCCGCCACGGTGCGTTGCGGGTCGCCTTCAACGGCGGCGCGGTCACCGGGTTGCTCGTTGTCGTCCTCGCGCTTCTCTCCGTGGGGGCCTATTACCTGATTGCTCTCAAAATGATCGGAGCGGCTAAGGCCGTCTCCAGTCTTGTGGGGCTTGCTCTTGGCTCCAGCCTCATCAGCGTGTTTGCCCGTCTCGGCGGCGGCATCTACACGAAGGCCGCCGACGTGGGCGCGGATCTCGTCGGAAAAATCGAGAGCAACCTCGACGAAGACGATCCCCGCAACCCCGCCACCATCGCCGACAACGTCGGTGACAACGTGGGTGACTGCGCGGGCATGGCTGCGGACGTTTTCGAGACTTATGCGGTCAGCCTGATCGGGGCGGTTCTCGTCGCCTCGCTGACTCTCAAGGATATCCCGGCGGCGGTCATCTACCCCTTTGTCCTCGGCGGCATTTCGGTGCTGACGGCCATCTTCGGCATCCTCTTTGTCCGCGTCAGCAAGGCTTCTCCCAGCAGCGTCCTGATGGGCGCGGTGGCTTGCAGCGGGGTGGTTTCTGCTGCCCTTTTCTGGCCTGCCACTCATCTCCTCTTCCCCACGCCCATCAACATCGGCGGTGTGTCGCATAGCGCGACCGACCTTTACTTCGCCTCGTTGATCGGCCTTGTCATGACGGGGGTGGTGGTCGTCATCACCAATTACTACACTTCCACCGCCTACGCGCCGGTTCGCAAGATCGCCAAAGCATCCGAAACGGGGCACGCCACCAACATCATCGCCGGTCTCGCCATCGGTCAGCACGCCACGGCGTTGCCGGTTGGCTTCATCGGCATTGCCATTCTCCTGAGCTATCACTTCGGCGGACTTTACGGCATCGCCATTGCGGTCATGAGCATGCTCTCCATGGCGGGGATCATTATCTCGCTCGACGCGTTCGGCCCGATTACCGACAACGCGGGTGGCATCGCCGTGATGAGCGATCTCCCCAAGGAAGTCCGGCAGGTCACTGACGAACTTGACGCTGTCGGCAATACCATGAAGGCCGTCACCAAGGGGTACGCCATTGCCTCCGCCGGTCTGGCCGCGCTGGTGCTCTTCGGCTCCTATGTGGAGGAGTTGCGCGCTCACTTCATCGGGGCGGGCAAAGTCTTCGATTTCGAGTTCTCCCTTCAGGACCCGAAGGTCATCATTGGCCTCTTTATTGGCGGATGTTTGCCTTACCTTTTCTCCGCTTTCAGTATGGACGCCGTCGGGAAAGCCGCCGGAGCCGTCGTGATGGAAGTTCGCCGCCAGCTTGCCGCAAAGCCGGGCATCCTGAAAGGCACCGAAACGCCGGATTACGGCACTTGCGTCGATATCGTGACCAAGGCCGCCCTGCGGGAGATGATCATCCCGGCACTGCTCCCCGTGGTGGTGGTTGTCATCGTCGCCTCCGTCACGTGGCTCGGCCCCATCGTATTGGGTGGCGTGCTCGTCGGCACCATCGTGACCGGGCTCTTCCTGGCCATTTCAATGACCTCCAGCGGCGGTGCCTGGGATAACGCCAAGAAGTTCATCGAAGAAGGGAATTTCGGCGGCAAGCATTCGCCCGCGCACAACGCCGCCGTCACCGGCGACACCGTGGGCGATCCTTTCAAGGATACCTCTGGCCCCGCGATCAACCCGATGATCAAGGTCGTCAATATCGTGGCGATCCTCATTATTCCGATTTTCTTTTAGGGCGCCGGTAGCTGTTCGTGTTGTCGAGCCCGGGCATCGAGCGAAGAAACTTTTTTGCCTCCCTTCGCTTTCGCTGGCAAGATACCCGACTTCATGGCTCTTCTTTCTGAAAAAACGCATCTTTTCCTCTTCGACATCGACGGCACGCTGATTACTTCCGGCGGGGCTGGCGAGCACGCCCTCAGGCTGGCTGTGCGCGATTATTTTGGCGATACAGACTACGAGCGGGGACTGGCGGGGATCGAGATTGCCGGGCGGACGGACAAGCTCATCACGCAGACGCTCTTCAAGAAGTTCGGAGTTGAGCCGGACCCGGCGAGGGTGACTCAGTTTCTCGACACCTACCTTGGCCATCTCGCGGCGCAACTTCCTCTCAAGGAGGGGCGGCTTCTGCCCGGCATCATCGAGTTGCTCGAGGCGCTGAAGGCGCGCCCGGAGGTTTCCCTGGCGTTGCTGACGGGGAACCTTTCGCGCGGGGCGGAACTGAAGCTTCTGCATTACGGCGTCTGGCACTACTTCGAGTTCGGCGCGTACGCCGACGATCACTCCGACCGCAATCAGCTCGGCCCCGTGGCCCGGGCTCGTGCCCTGGAGCGGCATGGCATCGAGTTCCCGCCGGAACGGATCTTCGTCCTTGGCGACACGGAGCATGACATCGCGTGCGGAAGGGCCATCGGGGCCAAGACTGTCGCCATCGCCACCGGCTCCTTTTCTTGCGAAGAGTTGGCCCGCCATCAGCCCGATTTTCTCTACGAAAATCTTTCGGATGTCGCCGCTGTCCTGTCGGAACTCATCCCATAGTGGTTGCCAAAGAAAGAGTTTTAGTTGTCACAGAAGGGAAAATCCTTTAATCCTCCACCGTCTTTATGAAGCGATTTCTAGTTCTCTCGCTGCTGTCCTGTGCCCTCATTCCCGCTTGTACCTCTCCACGGGGAGGTGAACGTTCGTCCGTGCAGTACGGACGCTACGGACATCAAGGGGACGTTTATCGCGAAGACGAGCAGGCGCTCTCCGAAACCGCACCCTCCGCGCCGGAGCCTGAGGTAGTCGTCGCTCCGCAGCCGCCGCCTCCTCCCGTGCAGCGTCCCGTTCCGCCGCCCACGGTCAAGCGGGGGGATCTGCCTTATGGAATCCCGGTGCCCGGCAAGAAGGGTGAGGTGTTCAGCCCCTACGCGCCGAACGCCGGACGGGTGGACGTGACCGGGCATCCTCCCGGGATGGAAGTGCGGTGTCCTTACACCCAGAAAACTTTCCTCGTTCCCTAGAGCTCTAGACCCGACGGTGCAGGCCGCCTGCGCCGTGCGTCATTGGGTGACTTTTTGCCGCATCAGATCCTGAAGCGGGCGCTCCGTTTTTTGGAATGAACCAACTCGCCATCCTCGGCCCCGGTCTTTTGGGCGGCTCGCTCGCCAAGGCCATTCATGCCCGCGTCCCGCATTGCCGCGTGACGCTTTGGGCGCGGCGAGCCGAGGCGGTGGAGGAAGCCCGGGCGGCGGGGATCGCGGATCTTGTTTCCACAGATCTTGCTTCCGTGGTGGAGGGGGCCGATGTGATTGTACTTTGCATGCCGGTTGAGGCAATGCCGGGAGTGGCGGCGCAGATCGCGCCGTTGATCCCCCCTCACGCGCTCGTCACCGACGTCGGCAGTGTGAAAGGGTGCGTCGTCGAAGCGTTGGTGCCGATTTTTAAGGAACAGGGGCGTGGCCGTTTTGTCGGAAGCCACCCGATGGCCGGTTCCGAACAGAGCGGGCTCTCCGCCGCTCGCGAGAATCTTTATGATGGCTCCGTCTGCATTGTGACTCCCCACGAAGGCGTCGATGCCGGAGCGGTGGAGGAGGTCACCCGCTTTTGGCAGGGGGTCGGGTGCCGGGTCCAGAGGCTCTCCCCTCAGGAACATGACCGGAAGGTTGGGCTGGTGAGTCATCTGCCGCATTTATTGGCCGCCGCGCTGGTCGATTTCGTTTGCGCGGAGGACCGCGATTCGCTCAACTTCTGCGGCAACGGATTCAGAGACACGACCCGGGTCGCCGCAGGGCCCGCCGGGATGTGGACCGGAATTTTTGCCGCCAACCGCCCGGCCCTCAGCGGAGCGCTTGAGGGGATGATTGAGCGGTTGCAGGCGATTTCGAAAGATTTGGCGGCGGGCAACGATTTGAAAATAGACGAGTTCCTCGCCAACGCGAAGGCGGCGCGGGACGGTTTGAACCGGAAAGATTAAGAGAACAAGACATGGGTAGCTGGAAAATTGAACGTGCGCCGTTGATTAAGGCGGAAATCACCGTGCCGGGAGACAAGAGTATTTCGCATCGCGCCGCCATCCTCGGAGGGCTCTCCAATGGCACCTGCGTGATTACCGGCTTCCTGCCGAGTGAGGATTGTGTCTGCACGGTCAACGCCATGCGGGCGATGGGGGTCGAGATCGACCACCCGGAGCCGACGACGCTCATTGTCCATGGCAGGGGCGGACGGCTGACGGCCCCGGAGGGCGATATTGATTGCGGCAACTCCGGCACCGCCATGCGGCTCCTCTCGGGGGTGCTCTCGGCGCAACCTTTTGCGTCCCGGATGATTGGCGACCCTTCGCTTTCCAGCCGCCCGATGAAGCGCGTGATCGAGCCGTTGACGCAAATGGGCGCGAAGCTGACTGCCGAAGGGCCCAAGAGCGCGCCGCCGCTTGCCATCGAGGGAGCGAAACTGACGCCCATCCACTACACTTCGCCAGTCGCCAGCGCACAGGTCAAAAGCGCGATTTTGCTGGCGGGGCTCTTCACCGAGGGCAAGACCAGCGTCACCGAGCCCGAGCAGAGCCGCAATCATACGGAGCGGATGTTGAGCTGGTTTGGGATTCACCCCAAGCAGGAAAACCTTACGGTTTCCGTCTACGGCCCGATGATCCCGGAATCCCGCGACTTCCGCGTCCCGGGCGATATTTCCAGCGCCGCGTTCTGGCTGGTTGCCGCCGCCGCGCAACCCAAGAGCCGCTTGCTCGTCAAAAACGTCGGCCTCAACCCGACCCGCACCGGGATCCTCGATGTTCTGGTGCGCATGGGCGCGCAGGTGCATGAGGTCGTCGAGGTGGAGGAAGGGGAACCGTATGGCGCGGTGGAAGTCCACGGCGTTCGCCTGAAGGGCACGGAGATCCGGGGGAAAGAGATCCCCAATGTCATCGACGAACTTCCGATTCTTGCCGTCGCCGGGGCATTGGCCCAGGGCGTGACCGTGATCGCCGATGCCGCCGAGCTTCGCGTGAAGGAGACCGATCGCCTCGCCGCCGTGGCGACGAATCTGCGCGCCATGGGAGTCCAGGTGTCGGAGACCGACGACGGCCTCGAAATTTACGGGGGCACGCCGCTCAAGGGAGCCAGGCTGGCCAGCTACGGCGATCACCGCATCGCGATGGCCTTTGCCGTGGCCGGGATGTTTGCAGAGGGAACCACGGTGATCGACGGCGTCGAGTGCGTCGCCACCTCTTACCCGGGCTTTTACGAAACCTTCCAGCAGATTACCAAGGAGCATCAACCGCAGACGCCCGTGACCGGACCGCTGAAACCCTGACAAACGTGACTGCCTCATCCACACCCACGCCCGGCCTTCATCGGGTTGTCGCCATCGATGGTCCTGCCGCCTCCGGCAAGAGCAGCGTGGCCCGCGCGCTCGCGCGGCGGTTGGGGCTGGTTTATGTCAATACCGGCGCGATGTACCGGGCGGTGACATGGTTGGCCGTGCATCGGGGGGTGGACACTCGCAACCCGGCGGCGGTCGCCGCGATCCTCGGCACCGCCAGGATGGAGTTCGGGGTGAGCGGCAACGAAAGCACGATCCGGATCGACGGGGAGGACCCCGCGCCCCGGCTTAGCGATCCCGAGGTGAACGCCAACGTCTCACTGGTGGCCGCTGTGCCCGCCGTCCGCGAAGAACTGGTGGCCCGCCAGCGCGATTACGTGCAGGAAAACGACCTGGTGATGGAAGGGCGCGATATCGGCTCCGTCGTTTTTCCCGGGACGCCTTACAAATTTTATATCGACGCTTCGCCGGAAGTTCGCGCCAGCCGCCGGGCCGCCCAGGGATTCCGCGACGATCTCGCCGCCCGGGACAAGATCGACTCCTCGCGAGCCGCATCGCCGCTCCTCATCGCGCCCGGCGCGCAGGTTATCGATAGTTCCCACCTCACCATTGAAGGAGTGGTGGACGAAATTGTTCGTTTGTTGAGTCAGCAGGGATTTGCTTCAGGCCAATGAATCCGTACTACCAGACGGGGTATAACCTCTTCAAATTCTTCGGAAGTCTCTTCTTTTCGTTCCGGGTGGTGCATCAGGAACGGATGATCGAGAAAGGGCCCGCCATTCTGGCGATGAACCACCAGAGTTTTCTGGATCCTCCCCTCGCGGGGATCAGCACGAAGCGCGAGCTTCACATTCTGGCGCGGCGCAGCCTTTTGAAATGGCCCGTTGTCGGGAAGCTCATGCCGAAGGTGAACGTGATCCCGGTGGATCGCTCCGGTGCCGACATGAGCGCGCTCAAAATATTGATTCGCGTGATCCGGCAGGGTGGGGGCACCCTTCTTTTTCCCGAGGGCACGCGGTCGCGCAACGGCGAGCTTCAACCCGGGCAGCCGGGAGTGGGCCTGATCATTGCGAAAACCCTCGCTCCTGTTGTGCCGATGCGCATCTTTGGCGCGTATGAAGCGCTTCCGCCGAGCGGCAAGGAGTTTCACGCCAGCCCGATCACGATCGTCATCGGGGAGCCGATCCATTTCACCGAAGCCGATCTCGCCGGAGCCACCGGTACCGAACTCTATCAGCGCTTGAGCGACCGTGTCATGGCGGCCATCGCAGCGATTGAGCTTGAGTGATGCGACGGGTGGAGTGCCTACCTTTTCGCAAAAGGCACACGACTGGCGAAGAGGGTGAGTTGTGCTATATGATCAAGGATGACACTTAAAAGAATCTTTTCAGTACCGCAACTATCGACCTTTTCAGACATCTCCGTCCTTCTCACCCGCGTGGTGACGGGCGTTGCCTTCATGTTGCACGGGTGGCCAAAGATTCAGAAGCCGTTTGGTTGGATGGGGGAGGATGGCTTTGCTCCTGGAATTTTCCAAGCCCTTGCGGCTCTCGCGGAGTTCGGTGGCGGGTTGGTACTGATTGTGGGTGTCCTGACCCCGCTGGCCTCGCTCGGCATTGCGGCGACGATGATCGTGGCTTTTGTGAGCCATGCCATCATGTGGGGGCATCCCTTTGTCGCCAAGGGCGGAGGACCTTCCTACGAATTGGCGACGGGCTATTTCTGCATCGCCCTGCTACTGATCGCGGTGGGGCCGGGGCGGTTTTCGCTGGACCGAGCATTGTTCGGCACAAAAAGGGCTTAAGGGATTCAGCACGTTTGGAGGACCGGCTAGGTAGACCGCTCTCGCCGAGAGCGCGGGATCGGTTTACGAGCCGCGTTTGGCGTTCATCCCCGCATGACGGGCTGTTGGTTGTCGGGATGCGGCCCTCATGAAGCCACGGGAGCCGAACTCGCACCATTTTTCTTTTCGTAAATTTTCCGTCCTGCTCCCTCCGAGAGCCGGTGCGGGAAATTTCTATTGATGAAATTGAAATTCCGAAATAAGAAATTTCAGGTACCAATGCCATACACATTCAATCGCTCCAAAGAGCTTTACGAACGCGCCTCGGAGGTCATTGCCGGTGGCGTTAACAGCAGCATCCGCAAACTCGAACAGCCGGTTCCGCTGTTCTTCACCCACGGCAAAGGATGCCGCCTTTGGGATGAAGACGGGAACGAGTTCATCGACTTCCAGACCGGGCAGGGGGCGCTCCTCTATGGTCATGCTCCGGATGGGTTGGCAAAGGCGATCGGAGACCAGGCCGCCAAGGGGACTCACTGGGCCGCGCAGTCCACGCTGGAAATCGACGTCGCCGAGCGTCTTTGCGCGATGATTCCGAGCGCGGAGTACGTGCGTTTCAACAACTCCGCCACCGAGGTGGTCAACGCCGCGTTCCGGCTCGTGCGCGCCCACACGGGCCGCCCGCTGATCCTCAAGTTCGAGGGGCATTACCACGGCTGGGGCGATGAAGGGCTCGTCGGCTTCGGCACGCCTCCCGATCGCTGGGGGGATGACGAGCATCCCGCGAACCTCCACCCGAGCAAGGGCGTGATCCCGGAAGTGCTCGATCATTTTGTCGTCGCCCGCTGGAACGACCCGGAGCACCTCCGCCGCCGTGTGGACGAGTTCCGCGGCCAAATTGGCGCCATCATCTTCGAACCGGTCCTTTGCAACACCTGCTGCATCGAGCCGGTGGCGGGGCTGATGGAGACGATTCGCGAACTGTGCGACCGCGACGGGATGCTGATGATTTCCGACGAAACGATCACCGGTTTCCGCTTCGGCCCCGGTGGCGCGCAGAAATATCTCGGTTATTCGCCCGACCTCACCATCCTCGGCAAAGCCATTGGTGGCGGCGTTCCCTTCGCCGCGCTGGCGGGCAAGAAGTTCGCCTTTGAGAAGATCCTGAGCGGCGAGTCGATTCACGCCGGGACTTTGAACTCCAATCCGCTCTGTCTGGCCGCCAGCAAGTGGTGCCTCGACGAACTCGCCGCGCAGTGCGATTCGCACCCTGCGACGATCCAGGCACTGGGACGCCGCTTGATGGACGGGCTCACCGCACTGGCCGCCCGCCACAACGTGCCGCTTCGCCCGCAGGGCCCCGGCCTCGTGTTTCACACCGTGATGCTGAAGGCTGGAGCGGCGGAAGGAGCCGTGCGCGATTACCGCGATTACGTCGCCCGCAATGATGCCCCGCGCTGGGGCCACCTGCGCCGCTGCCTGTTGGAAGAAGGCGTCCGCGCCATCGAACGCGGCCTCTGGTTCCTGAGCCTCGCCCACACCGAAGCCGACGTGGACGACGCGCTCAACCGCGCCGAACGGGCCTTCGCCCGCCATGCGCAGGAGTGGAAGGCTTCCTAGTCAGCTAGATAGCTTGATGGTCTGATGTTGATTCAGCCCGGGGAGGGATTCCTCCCCGGGCTGTTGTTTTTGGCTATGAACATAGCCTTTTGGCGACGTTTCGAGTCGAGTCAGTATGCCTATTATCGCATCATTTTCTCACGCGGAATATTTTTGCGGCTTTTGCATGGAATCGATTGCATAGTATTATCCTAACGCTCGCCTGCGTTTTCATCATGAGCTGGAATTCCAAGGAACCAAGATGGCACGGCAACCGGAAGCCACTCGTTGACCCGACTCAGTTTGTCATCAATTCACGGGAGTTTGACCGGGTGCCCTATGGCGCCGGTGACGATGACTTGGACTTTCCGACATGCGATGACTGCGGTGTCCCACGCGGCAATCTGCATCAGATTGGCTGCGACCTTGAGCCATGCCCACGCTGTGGCGGGCAGGCGATCACGTGCGACTGTTTCTACGACGATTACGAGTGATGCTTCACCTTGAACGTTGACCAATTCCGCAACACTTACAGCCATGAAGAAGGTCATATCATCGGCCTTTGTTCTGCTGAGCCTTATATCTGACGGAATGCAACTGGAGCCGATGCCCGCGCTCGGCGGCGCGAGCGGACTACCGGCGCTGCCGCGCCACCGAGTTTCAGATCGCTTCGTTTGAAGAAAGGTAGTCCGCTCTCGCCGAGAGCGCGGGAGAAGATGTCGAGGCGCATCAGGCGTTCATCCCTTACACTGGTTTTAACCCGGGATATCTTTCTCCGCTGCTTGAACGGAGAAAGAAGTCTAAATAGGGATGGAAACGGGCTCAATCGTCACATGTGCTCTTCCTGCTACACCTCCGCCGGTACCTGGGTTAGTTCGCCCTTGGCGCGTGCTTTTCTCCCGTAAACGAGTTCAAAGAGCGGTGAAGCCATCAGGGTCGTCACGATGGCCATTAGAACCATGATGGCGAAGAGCGGGAGCCCGATGACGCCCTTCTGAAGTCCGATATTCAGGATGATGAGCTCCATCAGCCCGCGCGCGTTCATCAAAGTCCCGACCGCCATGGCGGTCGCATTGTCTTCGCCATTGATGCGGGCAGCCGCCCAGCAGGCGACCCCTTTGCCGATGATGGCGACGGCGAGCACCGCCAGCGCGACGAGTAAAAGCATGGGGCTGTTGACCATATCCAACCGGGTGTTAAGCCCGGAGTAGGTGAAGAACATCGGAAGCAGGAAGACCACGACGAACGGCTCCAACTGCCGCCGCAGATGAGCCGCAAAAACGCCGCGGGGCATCGCAATGCCAAGGAGAAAACCGCCGAAGACGGCATGAATGCCGATGGAATCCATCGCCCATGCACCGAGAGAAAAGAGCATCAGCACGATCCCGAGCAGTGACGGGGTGATGGCTTTCTCCCGCTCCGCGATCCGGCCGAGAGGCGCGAGCAGTTTGGGGGCCACCCACACCATGAGTGTCGCGTAGGCGACGCCGCCTGCAATAGCTTTGACGGCCACCAGCGGGCCGTCACCGAAGCTGGCCAACACAATGGCAAGGACGCACCACGCCGCCGCGTCGTCGATGGCCCCCGCCGCCAGCGCCAGGGTGCCAAGAGCCGTCCCGGTAAGGCCTCGCTCGTGGATGATCCGAGCCAGCATTGGAAAGGCCGTGATCGACATGGCCGCGGCGAGAAAGAGGGCCGCCTCGAAGGGGCGTGTTTTTTCCGGGAAGAGCCCTGGTACCTTGGTAAGCCAGAGAGTCATGCCCGCGCCGAGTACGAAGGGCACCAGCATTCCCGCCAGTGACACAGAGGCGGCGCTCTTCGCCCGATTTCGGAAAAGCTCCGTTTTGAAGTCGAGACCAACCAGAAACATGTAGAGCCCCGCCCCGAGTTGCGCTCCGACATAAAGGACCTTGAGCGTTTCCTTGGGAAAAAGCGCCGCCTGCCCTTCCGGCCAAAGGAGACCGAACAAGGATGGCCCGAGCAAAACGCCCGCGATCATTTCGCCCACCACCTGCGGTTGCCCGATGCGTCGTGCCGCCCATCCCACCACCCGACAGGCGGCGAGAATGCAGAACATCTGCATGAAGAAAAGAACAGACAGTTGCGGAGGTGTCATAAGCGTCGTGCATGCCTATTTGGCGTCACAAACGACGTCAATTCCGATCTGATCGGGGAAACACCGCTTTTTCAGATCGAATAGGGGACAGGCTCATCCGGCAATAAACCGCTTACCTTGTGGTGAAGCCGAGTGGCCAGTACGCGCCGATCTCCACCCGAGAGGTCCGCCTCGCCATATTGAACCCTCGCGTAAACCCGGCGTTTGCCCAGAAGCGCCAGCAGGTGCGGCCCGAATACCATGTTGCCCCAGTAGGCCACATCGTACTCCGTATACCCGTCGCCGGGTTCAAGCCGGTAACGAATCGCGGCCGGGGTGACCCGCCAGTTGTTTTCCACCGCAGGGGCCATGAGGGCGGTTCGGAATGGAAGGACGCTGGCTCCGCTTGTGGAGGTTCCTTCCGGGAAGAAGGCGAGCACCACTCCGGACTCCACGACTGCGGGCATCTCTCCGGAGATTCGGGAAACATCCGATCGCATTTCCCGCCGGACAAACAGTGTCCCCGCAAGGCGCGAAAGGAGGCCAAAGACCGGCCACCGGGCAACCTCTGCTTTGGAGACAAACACGAGCGGATGACGCGCCCCAAAGACGAGAATATCCAGGTAACTGATGTGATTGCTCACCAACATTCCTTCCGTGGGGAAATCCCCATGGTAAATCGGTTCAACGGCAAGAGCCCGCAGCAACCGGCGCGCCTGCCGCTGCATCCACCGCGCCCTGGCTGGAATCGAACCGGAATGGCCCGGGCATTGAATGGTGACGAGGTAGTCCAGCCCCGCCAGAAGCAACGTCCCCGTGAGAACCAAACCGCGCCACGCTACCCTGGCGGGATGTTTCGGGAGGCGAATCATCGAAGATCGTACCGGCTGGCGACACTGGCAGGGAGCGCTTGCAAATCGAGCAACGTCAAAAAGTCGATCGTCCGGAACTCGGTATCGAGGGCCGGAGGCCCGCAGATCTTTGCGCCGATGGAGAAGTAGGCGCTCATCAGCTTGGGCGGGCGCAGCGGTGCCGGTAACGGGTCTGCCGCCTGGCACTCAAAGCCCGGCAGCGGGCGCGTCTGCCACGCTTCGGGAGCCAGAAACCGTTGTTTCAAGGTTTCGTAGAGAGCGATTCCCTCGGTGGGGCTTTGAGAGTTCACCGACGAGCAGCCAACCAGATACCGGCCTCCCCGCTCCTTGGCGTAGGTGGCGATGCCTTTCCAGAGAAGGCCAAGGACAACCAGATTGCGGTGCTGGCGATGCACGCAGGCCCGGCCCAGTTCCACCATTTCAGCAACGCGCCCCGCCGGGGCGATCAAAGGCTCGAAATCAAACTCCTGCGCGCTATAGAATCCCCCTTCACTCATGGCGCGTGTGCCGGTCTGAAGCCGGTAGGTGCCGGCAAGCGTCCCGGTGGAAACCTCCTCCACCAGAAGATGATCGCAAACTTCGTCAAAGCGATCGGCATCCAATCCATTGAGGTAGGCAGCGGCAAGTCCTTCGCCCAGCTCCATATTGAAAACCTGAAACCGCAAGCGTTGGGCCGCCACGACGTCGCTTGCCGTGCTTGCAAGCCGCAGGCGATAGAGTTGTTGAACCCGGGAATTTGAAAGCCGATCGGCAACGGATGGGGCGGCAACCGCAATGGATGTACTCATTACCCACGACTGCTACAGGGCCAATTTGAAGACCCCATGGCAATCGTGTTACGAATTCGTTAACTTCCTCCCGGAGTGGAATTGGCATTGGAGGGTGGGTAGTCCGCTCTCGCCGAGAGCGCGGGATCGGTGAAGAGCCCGCGTTTGACGTCCATCCCCGCAGGACGGGCTGATATTGTGGGGATGCGACCCTCATGAAGGGAGCCGATGCCCGCGCCCTCGGCGAGAGCGGGCTGCCGCTGCTGCCGCACCATTAGATTTCCAGCGTTTCCCCCGGCGTTGGGACGATGATTTCGCTCCCCGGGAGATCAGTGCTCAAGGTCTGCCGGAACCATTCAACGGCGGCGGGGTCGCCGTGAACGAGAATGATCTTTTTGGGCGCGGTTTTGTTGAGCCATGCCCGGATGCTCTCCCGCGAGGCATGGGCGCTCAGGTTGAACGTCTGGACATTCGCTTCCAGCGGCAATGCGGGGGCGTCGGCATCGAGTTGCACCGGAGTTCCCCGTGGCGTGGTTCTGATCCGGCCGCCGGGCGATGCCGGGTCGGCATACCCGATGAAGAAGAGGTTGTGAGCGGGATCGGTGATCATCCGGGAGCCGAAGACGTTGGAGAGAGTCTTTTCCGTCATCATGCCGCTGGTGAGGGCGTAGACGCGTCCGCGTTTTAGAGGAAGCTCGCCGACATCCCGGCCCCCGACGACATAGGGCGAGACGGTGTCGAGCAGCTGGAGATCCGGTTTCTGGCGGGGCCAGTGGCGCGCATGCTTGTCGTAGATTTCCGTCAGCTTGGAACTCAGACCGCCAATGTAAACGGGGAAGCCGCGCGGCAGCAGGCGTTGACTTTGCAGGCTCGCAAAGATGGCCAGCAACTCCTGGGTTTTGCCCAGGGCAAAGACGGGGATCAGGATCGATCCGTCGCCCTCGAAGGCTGCGGTAAGCGCCTCCGCCAGCCGTTTTTCTTCGCTCGCGCGGGTGGCGCCATCGGGGGTGGGGGAGTCGCCCCGGGTGGTTTCGATGATGACGACATCGAGCGCTTCCTCCGGGAAGCTCGCACCCCGGGAGAGGGTCTGGTCTTCAAAGTTAACATCCCCTGTGTAAAAAATCGTCCGGCCTTCTCCCCGGATCAGCATTCCCGTGGAACCCAGGATATGCCCGGCGTCGAAAAACTCGAAGCTCAACGGCGCTTCCTCGTTGTGCGCAAGCCGTTCGCCTTCGAAGTTCCAGCGTTGCCCGAGCGACACCGACTGCCACCGCTTGCCGGTGATGTCCACCTCCCGATGCGTGAAGAGCGGGTAGCTGGTAATCCCCCGGTCTTCGCGCAGCCGCAGCATGACGTTTACGGAGTTATGCAGCATCACGTCGGAGATCTGGCGTGTGGCTTCCGTCGCAAAAACGCGCGCCCGGGGATGGCGCCGCATCAGCACCGGCATGGAGCCGACGTGATCCTGGTGGGCGTGGGAAAGAAGAATGGCGTCCACCGAATCGTCAGGCAGGAGGGAGAAGTCGGGCAACGCTTCGAAGCCCTCCAGCCGGGGATGCAGCCCGCTGTCGAGCACGATCCGTTTGCCGTCGATTTCGAGTGCGTAACAATTCGCGCCGATCTCGGTTTGGCGCGTGAGGTTCAGGAATCTCATGGAATGGGGAACGCTGCCCTTGTTTTGCCGGTTTGGCAACTGACCTGGCAGCGACGGAAGATTGGGCGGTTCTGGAAACGGGTGCAACTTTTCTTTCCGGCAGTCGTTTAACCGGGGATGCTTTCCCCCTTGGCACCCTTAAAAACCGCCGCATGGGATTATCCCAAGGCGGCCCATCTTCTCAACCGCGCGGGTTTCGGCGGTTCTCCCGGAGAGGTTGAAACATTGTTTTGCCTCGGGCTGGACGGGGCCGTGGAGTCGCTGCTTTGCGCCCCGGAGGATTCCGCGCTCTTCCCCCGCCCCGGCTGGGCGCAACCGCGCAATCTCGTCGTGCTTCAGCAGGAGCGAAAAGCCTTAAAGGAAGATGCCAAAATCGTGATGCGTCGGCAGGCGCAGAAGAGGGATCGCCAGTTGCTCGGAGAGCTTGTGGAATGGTGGATGCGGCGGATGCGGCAGACGCCCAATCCGCTCCAGGAGAAGCTGACGCTTTTCTGGCATGGGCACTTCGCGACCAGCGCGCAAAAAGTGAGGGATCCCTATTACCTGTGGTTGCAGAACGAAACGTTGCGCCGGCACGCGTTCGGGAACTTCAGCGCGATGCTCCAGGCGATCCTGCGCGACCCCGCGATGCTGATCTGGCTGGATGGGGACAAGAGCCTCTCTTATCGTCCCAACGAGAATTTCGCCCGCGAGATGCTGGAGCTCTTCACGCTCGGGGTGGGGAACTATACCGAGGAGGATGTGCAGGCGGCGGCCCGTGCGTTCACCGGATACAGGATCAACCCGGCCGATCAGTCGTTCCGCTTCGCGCCGCTTCAGCACGATGACGCGGAGAAATCTTTCCTCGGACGCAAGGGAGCTTTCGACGGCGATGCCATCATTGCGATTCTTTTGGAGCAACCGGCCTGCGCGCGGTTTATCGCCAGGAAGCTCTGCGCCTTCTTTGCCTATGGCGATCCCTCTCCTGCAATGGTCTCCTCGCTGGCGGAGGAACTGACCCGGAGCGGCTACGAAATGCGCCCGGTTCTGCGCGTGTTGTTCCGAAGCGAGGAGTTCTATTCCAAGCGGGCGATGCGGACGCAGATCAAGAGCCCCACGCAATGGCTGGTGAGCCTCGCCAAGATGTTGGAGACCGACCTGCCCAGACGGGGTGCCATGGTTGGCATCCTTCGCGAACTCGGGCAGGTTCCCTTCATGCCGCCCAACGTCGCAGGCTGGGATGGAGGCAAGGCCTGGATCACCACGGCAACGCTGCTCGCGAGGTACAACTTTACCGCGACGCTCACCGGCAACCGGGCTGTCGGAGCCCGGGTCTTGAGGGCGATCCCGCAGGATCTCCGAGGAGATCCGGAAGCCGTGGTGGACGCCCTTGCCTTGCGGCTTTTTCAAGCCCCGATCACGCCGCGCGAGACGGCTTCGTTTGTCGATTTTCTCCAGAATAAAACCATCACCGAGGCGAGCGTCGCGGAGCTTATGAGGCTCATGATGAGCACCCCTCAGTTCCAGTTGGCTTAACCGCAACCCAGCCATGTCTTCGCTCCACGAATCCGAGTTGTTCCGCACGCGCCGCGACTTTCTCCGCACGACCCTGTTCGGCGCGGCGGCGAGCCTGACGCTCCCGCTTTTTCTTCGCAAAACCTTTGCCGCGCTCGATGCCGAAGCCGCGGGCGATCTTCAGGCCGTTTCCGGCAAGGATGGCGCGATCCTGGTCATTCTTCAACTGGCGGGCGGCAATGACGGGCTCAATACCGTGGTGCCTTATGCCGATGACGCCTATTATCGCGCCCGTCCCGTGATCGGGTTGCCTGCGGGCCAGATTCTGAAACTCGATGGGCATCTTGGCCTACATCCCGCCCTCGGCGGCCTGAAGGGGCTTTATGACGACGGGCACCTCGCCATTGTGCGGGGCGTTGGTTACCCGAATCAGAACCGCTCCCATTTTCGCGCCACGGAGATCTGGCAGACCGCTTCCGATGCCGACAAGATCGAGAAGTACGGCTGGCTGGGGAGGTACTTCGACAGTTGCTGCAAAGGAGCTGACCCCTCGGTCGGGATGGCGGTTTCGGGAACGCTGCCTCAGTCGTTCGTGGCCAAGGATCCCACCGGCATCTCTTTCCGCAACCCCGAGGAGTATCGTTGGAAAGCGGAGGGGAAAAGCAGCGAGGGGGACGCGCTTTTCTCGCATTTCAACACCCCTGACGACGAAAATTCCGGAGGTTCAATCGGGATGGTCGGCAATGGGAACTCCTCGGCGATGGATTCGCTCGATTACCTGCAGAGGGTGGCCATTGATGCGCAGCTTTCCAGCCATAAGGTGCGAGAGATCTCGCGCAAGACGCGCTCCGCCGTGGAGTACCCGGCGACGGCTCTGGGAAATTCGCTCGGTCTCATTGCAAGGATGATCGCGGGCGGTCTGCCCACGCGCGTTTATTATGCCAGCCAGGGCGGTTTCGATACCCATTATAATCAGTTGGCCAGTCACGGGCGCTTGATGGGGGAACTGGGCGATGCGCTCGCCGCATTTGCCCGGGATTTGCAGGCACAGGGGAACTTTGGGCGGGTGACGTTGATGACCTTTTCCGAATTTGGCCGGAGGGTGGCCCAGAATGGCTCCGACGGCACCGATCACGGGGCAGCCGGGCCGATGTTCGTGATGGGCGGAGGCATCAAGCCGGGGCTCTACGGCGAACAACCGAGCCTGACGGAGTTACAAAGGGGCGACTTGATTCACAATGTCGATTTCCGGAGTGTCTATGCGACGATGCTCGACCGCTGTCTTGGGGCATCGAGCCGGGCGATTCTGGGGCGGCAGTTTGCGCACCTGCCGTTGGTTTGATGGCCAATTGACGGTCTGGCTCGGTCACCGCGCGAAGCGAGGTTGGTGGGACTTATCATCCTTGGACTACGGCTTCGGTGAACTTGCCGTTGCGATAACGAACGGCTACCTCATGGCCCCAGAATAATCCATCATCATCGAATGATATTTCAGCATCTCCATCCGGCCAGACCTGAATGGCTGCAGGAACCAATCTCTGCATAAACTCCCTTGCATCAATTAATTTTCCTTCGCTCCACACTTCATTGTGAATTGGGAGCAACTCTTCCGCCGCAAAGTGAAGCGCTGTAGCTTCTGAACTCGTCATTTTTTCGAAGGCCGCCCGAGCCGCTTCGGTGATCGATTGATCACTTTCGGACGGTGTGTGAACGTAGAGCGCAAACGATGTACCGGACGGTAGGGTGGCGCGTCCCTCCCACCAGCCAATTTCAGTGTCGAATGTCAGTTTACCTAGTTGTGGATCGCTTTGTTGCATGCGTGTCTCGTTGGCTGGCCTTGTTCGACTCTATTCTTCACCAGTTCATTGATCCGATAAACTTGCCGTACAGCAACTTTCTTAAAATTGTATCCGGTCGCCGAGCCCGGCTTGCCCAACACAGCGGAGACTCGCCATGCGCATCTTTTACGCTAGGGTCGGCTCCATGATCCAAAAGCAGTTGGATCATAAGTTCATCGCCGTGGATCGCAGCGCGATGTAGTGGCGTCTCGCCTCGGACACAAATATCCCGCATATAGGCGGTTGTCTCGACGCCCACCTTTGCAGCTCGGTTTGGGTCCGCTCCAGCAGCCAGGAGTAATTTAACACACTCGGTTCTCCCGGGCAGGTGCCCTTTGGATGTCGCGTAGTGAAGAGGCGTTTCTCCGGATGGGGCGCATCCCAGATTTGGGTCAGCCTGATGCTCAAGCAGAACCTGAACGACGGACGCATCTCCTTCATAGGACCATAAATCCAGTGCCGAAGCCTGATCATAGGCCGGGAGGTGCGGATCAGCGCCATTCTCTAGAAGATAGCGAACCACGGCTACTCTGTCCCCGGCTCCAGGGTGGGCAACAACACGGAATAGGTTGTCCACGAGGCTGTTTACATCTGCCCCGCCTTCAACCAATCTTTTAATCGCTTCAAGATCACCATCCCGGGTGGCTTTCAATAGGAGTTGTTCGTTTGTCATAGGTGGCGTTTATTTTTAGGAAGGCCTGAGCTCGCAGCGGCGAAACCGCGTCGCGGTTTTGACGTCCAGCGGCGACTTGTTAGGTGTTTTGTGGTGGGGTATGGTTGGGTCCATTACTTCCATGCGCGATAGACCTCCCAAATATCTTCGGTAGAGACTTCATGAATAGGATATGTGCCCATGTAGGAGTCCTCAAAGGTATGCCAGAACCGCTCGTCGAGAGCATGAAGTGGAAAATAGATTAGCATCAAGGTGCGATTCCATTTGAACCCCGTCACGAATCCTTGCGGTGCCCACCCATACCGCTTCACCCCGTTGAGTCCGATAATGGTGGGCTCGAACCGTCCGCTCGATGATAGCACCACATAACTGCCGACGTAAGCGAGGCCAAGCAAACAAATAACCGCTATTGCGGTCGTTTTCTCGCGATTTAATGGTGGCATGTGGGCTAACGATTTAGCTTAGCCACTGCGCGAAGCGCGGTTGGTCGCAGCGGTTTGTTAGGCATTTTCATCGGAAGTCTCAGCCGGGATGGGATCTGCTACGGCGGAGCGCTGGTTGCCTGCATTTGCTTGTTCTGCCTTGGAATGTTCGATGAGCTTTAAAAGCTGATAGATGTCATTCTTTGAGAGTAGTAAGCCGAGTCGATGTGTTTTGGCTTTGGTTATGATCTCTAAAGAGTAGCCAGTACTCGGAGACCCGATCGACCAAAAGGATTCAATGGAAGTGAGGTCAATCTTCCTCTCCCGAAGTTTGCCAGATCGCTGTTCTCTCCAGATAAAAAAGGAGCCGTCTGAGTGAGCATGATAATTTACACCGCGCAGTCGGGCGAATCCCAGTGCCCATACGAAAGATCCAACTCCCATGGCTGTGATAACAACGAGAGCCATAATGGAATCTTTATTGATATTTTTGGAGATATGATTAGCGACAGCCGTAGCGAGAAAAATCGTTGCTAAGGTGAAGAGTAACCAAAAAACAAAGGATACAGCGAAGAAACACCTCGATCGCCAGGTCCATTTTGGTGCGAGTGTCATTCTTTTGGGTGAAGATTGTGCAGGTAGAAAAATGTCTGTCGGAATTTTGTAAAACAAGAAAAAAGGGCCGATCGCAATACCCAGACAGTACCGGATCTGACCTGTGGGCCGGAATAGGAACATCTCGCGCCAAGGGCGGAAAGATCACCAAGAACGAGAGGCTTAAACCTTGGCGGGCTTCGCGAGCTTGGCGCGAAATCTCTTCGACGCCCGGAGGTGCCTGTCCTGCGGGGATGGGAGCTAAACTCGACTCATTATCATCTCCCGCGCTCGACGGCGCGAGCGTGCTACCTTCCTAGCCCACCCGCTCCACCTTCTTCCCTGCCAGTTGGGCGCACGAGGCCCGTTCGATCACGCTGCTGGGGATGCCGATCTTTCGTATGCTGGTGAAATCCTGTTCACGGAGTCGGCGTTGCACTTCGGCGAGCGCCTGGGCGGCCATTTCATGGGCGGAGAAGGCAACGGTCGTCAGGGGGGGATGCAGCCAGGGGGAGAAGGAAGCGTCGCCGCACCCCATGACGCTGAGGTCGAGCGGGATTTTCAACCCATTTTCCTGCGCGCGGTGCATGACACCTGCCGCAACGACATCGTTGAAACAGAAGAGCGCCGTCGGCTTCCGGGGGCGCTCCCAGAGGAGATCGATGGAAGCGGCACCGTGCTCGAAGGTGGCATCCCCGTAGATGACGTTTTGCGCTTCGATGGGGGTCTTGATGGCGTCGTATCCGGCGCGGACGCCATGGTTCAACTCGATGACCGTCGGGTCGGTCGAGCCGAACGGGCCCGAGAGAATCGCGATCTGCCGGTGACCGAGGCGAAATAGAAACTCGATGCCTTGGCGCGAGGCAGCCGCGTAATCGGGGAGAATGCTCGTGACTCCCGGCGTCTGCGTCTCCTGGCCGATATGGACAACGGCGAGTTCCCGCGCCGCGATGTTGGCGAAGAGGGAGGGATTCGGCGCGCCGAGGGTAATAAAACGGGAGGCGACTCCGGTCCGCACCGGTTCCGGCATGCTCTCCGGGTCGGTATAATCGGTGGCGTGATCGTAAAAGGCGACGGTGACGTGGTGCTCCGGGTACTCGCGCAGGAGCGCCTTGGCGAAGCGATCAGCCAGAGGGTCTTCCAGCCCGGGAGCTTCCTCCACCAGGAGGCAAAGATCGCCTTTCTCCGGGTACATTCGCACGAGCGCCCGAAGGTCGTTGGGGATGTAGTGCATCTCGCGGCAAACGCGAAAGACCCGCTCGCGGGTTTTGGGACTCACCCGGATGCCGTAGTCGCGGTCGTTGAGCAAGGACGAGATGGCTCCCTGGGAAACTCCGGCGGCCTTGGCGATCATCGCCATCGTGATCGACTTGCCTTCCGCCCGGGTCCCCACTTCACCTCCTGCTTCCTCTTTGGCGATGTTCATGGGAGCAGGACCGGGGTTTGCCGCTCCGGTCGCCTGGCCGGCCGCATGACCAGTCGCTTCAAGGCGAGGGAGCGAATTGAAGATATTATACGCATATTTACTCGGGACGCTGATTGATTCGCGCGCTCCCGAGGTATTGCGTTTATCTAGTCCGCCGGACCTCCGTGCCTTAACCGGGTTCTAAGGCTCGGGTAAAACCTGTCTGACCAGGCGGTCGATCCCCGCCCGTCCAAATTCGCTCGCAGGATAAAGCTTCTGAGCTTTGAGATACCAGGCGAGGCTGGCGCCGGTTTGCCCCTTTTCTTCCAGATCTTGCGCCATCCTGATGGTGCGGACAAAATCGGCCGCCTGCGTGGTCATGTTGGCGCGCACCTGGTTGAGCTTGTTGTCTTCCGGGAACTGCTTGAAGACGGTTTCGACGTTCTCCCAGGCTCCTGCGTAATCGCCGTGCCGCGCAATTTCCGTGGAGCGAATGACGGCGCTCTCGATCTGCTGCATGTCCTCCAGCACTTTCTTGAGCTTCTCCTGCCGATCCGGGAAGAGCGCGGCGGCGGCGATAAAGCGGACGCGATCGTCGAAAATCTGCCGGAAGTTGCGCTGGGTCAGAAGCTGGTCGAGATCGGCCAGTGCCTTCTGCTGCACGTCGGCGGAATCGAAGATGCGGCCGCTGACTTCCGCCAGCGCCGGGTTGCGGGGCCAGATCTCCGTGGCGGACCGAAGTTCGGTTTCCAGAGTGGCCCGGTCTCCGCTTACGGCGGCATTGCGAGCCTTGGCGAGGTGCATCGCGCTGACGGTGCGAGCCGTCTCAATCGCCGCCATCGGCTTGGAGTTGTCAAAATCCTTGGCGCTGCCTTCGAGCTGCTTTACGAGCTTTTCCGCAAGGGCGTAGTCTTTGACTTCCAACGCGGAGACAAGCTGGCTGGCTTGTTGGGTGAATTCCAGCGCGCGGCGTTTGCTCTCGCGCGAAAGGGTACGCAGGTCGGGGAGGTATTCGCCCACCATGAAGGCTTCCGCAAGACGCTTGGAGGCGCTCTCCATCTCTTCCTTCGCCATCAGAAACTCGTAAGCCTGCACCCCTTCGCGGGCATCACGGATCGCCTCGCTGGCCATCGCGTCGAGGGTGACGACGGTGGGCGGGCTCCCCGTGCTCTTCTCAAAAAGATCCTTGGCATCGCTGCCGACGCGCAGGGTGGTGTCGCCATCCGAGAAGACTGCCCGGTAGAAGCGCGTGGCGATCAGGACGTGCTGGAAGCGGCGTTGCAGGAAGAGCTGCACGGCGAGGGCCTGGAACTCGATCTTGGTCTGCAACTCGGAGAGCTCCTTCTTGGCCTGATTGGCCTTGATGGTGGCGAGGGCCTCGGCCAAGCGCGATGTGTAAGGCTGCAGCGCAATATCGCGCTCCGTTTGGCGAGCCTTGACCCATTCCGCGAGAGCCTCGGCCTTCATGCCGGGGGGAGGATTGTTGAGCCGGTTTTCCCTTCCGCTTACCTTCAGGTTCCATTCGTGGCTCTTGCGTTCCGCCTCCAGCGCGGAGTTGGCTTCGACCAGCCGCTTGGAGTTCTTCATCGCGCGCCAGGCGGAATAGACCGCGTCGGCGATTCCTTCGCAGAGCCGGGCGTCAATGTCATACCGGGAGGCCTGCGGAAGGAGGCGGAAGGCTTCGTCCACGCTTTGCGTGTTGACGTGGGCCGGAGCGAGCTTGTCGATGATGGTCTTGAGAAGTTGCTGGTACTTCCGGTCCTCCTCGGCGGTTTCCTCCGGCGCGTTGAGGTACTTCTCAAAACGTGCCTGGAAAAGCCGGTTCTCATTGATGTTCCAGTTCTTGCCGTTCCAGGAGAACATCTCTGTCGCCGGGTTGAAGACCGGCATCGACTGGCTAAAGTTCTGGATGGGTGAGTTGCCCTGCGATTGGCTTCCCGACTGGGAGCCACCGGATGGGGAGGAAGCCGGAGCCAGTGGCCCCGTGGGGCCCGCCGGGGCATCGGGGACCTGGGCGGAAGCGCAGAGCGCCGTGGCTAGAAAAAGGAGGAGAGATGGGGACGGCTTCATACTTTCCGCAGATTTTTGGCCAGGAGGATGCCGCGTTCGCCGACTTCCACTTCAAAGTTAAAGCGTTGTCCCTTCTGAAGGTTGGTGGAATTGAAGGCGGCAGGGATGAGGAGGGGCAGGACATCGCCGGAACTGTTGCTGGAGCCATTGGCGTCCTCCACGTCGATCGAATAGAGGCGGCCCGTCGCGGGCGACCAGCCTAACTGGTTGGAAATCGTGCCGTTTACACGGTAAATGTTTCCGCGCAGGCTATTGGAGTTTTCCAGATAAGCCGTGACGGGCAGGGGCGGAATGGTGCGGAACGGATCGCTGATTTGGGAATACATCCAGTAACCACCGCCTGCCAGGCCAAGGCAAAGGAGACAGGCGATCGCAATCCATGCGGGGTTGGTCGAAGAACGTGCTCGGCGTGCCATGAGGGGGAAGGTTAACGGTTTGCCATGGGGGCGCAACGAATTTGATTCCTGTGGGCTTCTGTTTCAAACTAAAATCCCACCAGAAGTCATCGGGCTTTCATGTTTCGCGGTTTCAACGCCATCCTGTTCAAAGAGTTCATCGTCGTCCTGCGGGATCCGATGACGCTCTTCTTCATGCTCTTCCCCCCGCTGGTGGAGATGATCGCGTTTGGCTACGCGCTCGACAATGACATCAAACACATGCCGCTGGTCGTCTACGACCAGGCGCACACGGCGGAGAGCCGCGCCCTGGTGGAGCGGTTTGTGAATACGGAGACCTTCCGGGTGACGAAATGGGTGGAGACCAGCGACGCGATGGCGGCGGAGATCCGCAAGGGGCACGCCTACGCCGGGCTGGAGATTCCGCCCGGGTTCTCGCGCGATCTTCGGGCCGGTCGCCCCACGCGGGTTCAACTGGCGATTGACGGTTCAAGTTCCACGGCGGCGCTCGCCGCGCTCAATACCGGGCAGGCGGTGACGCTCACCCAGTCCGTGCAGCAGCTTCTGGCCGGGTCGGGGCTCAAAAACGTGCCGGTGGAGGTGCGCCCCCAGATGCTCTACAACCCGGCGATGAGAAGCCCGAATTTCTACGTGCCGGGGGTGATCGGTGTCGTGCTGCAGATCTCCACCACCTTTGCCACGGCGATGGCGGTCGTGCGCGAGCGGGAGCGCGGGACGCTGGAACAACTGTTGGTGAGCCCGCTGTCGCGCTGGGGATTGATGCTCGGCAAGCTGGTGCCCTATTTTTGCGTCGGCTCGGCCATGGCGGCGTTCCTTTTCTGCATCATGCGGTTTCTCTTTCATGTGCCCATCAATGGAAGCCTGGTGGGACTGGCGGTTTCCACGGTTGTTTACATTTTTGGGCTTTTGAGTATCGGGCTTCTGGTGTCCACCCGGGCGGAAAATCAGATGCAGGCGCTTCAGATGTCGATGGCGCTCATCCTCCCGAGTGTGTTTTTCTCCGGCTTCATTTTCCCTCGGGAAACGATGCCCTGGGTTTTTTATGCCATCGGCTCCGTCATGCCGACGACTTACTTCATCGACCTGATGCGTGGGATCATCCTGCGTGGAGCCAGCTTTTCGGAGTTCTGGCAATCGCTGGCCATTCTCACGGCGATGTCGCTGGGACTTTTCTGGCTTTGCGCCATGAAGTTCAAGACCAAGGTGGGGTAGGAGAGAAGAGAAGACCGGAGGGCGGAAAGAATGGGCAGGCAGGGCAACCCGCATCCTTATGACCGGATTTCGGAGCGGCGCGTTACTGGTTTCGCCCGTAGACAATCAATGAACGAATTGGTGGACTGCTTGTCTCACAGCCAGCCGAAAGCCACCTTCATGAAAAATAACACCCGTTTACTGATCGCTTTCTCCGTCGCCGTTGCGGCTGCCGCCGCCATCAACCCGCCTCTGGCGACGGCGGCGTCTACGCCTTCCAAGGCTTCGAAGTCCCCTTCCCAGGCGGGAGATTCCGCCGCCGCCTGGAAGGCGGTTGAGGAGAAAGCCACCCCGCCGCGGCCTCCCGCCGAATGGCGCGAGAAAGAACCGACGCCGGAAGCCGTGGAGGCGTGGCGCAAGAGCGAGGGCCAACGGCTCAGCAAAGCGGCCGACGCGGCGCATGATTTCTATACCCGCTACCCCAAGGACCCCAAAGCCAAGGATGCGAAGCTTCTCGAGCGCGAATTGCTGGAGGTCGTGCTGCAAACCGGTGATTCCTCCGTGACGGAGCGCCTGGACAAGGTGGACGAGCTACTTTTGAACGATCCGACTACCTCCAAGCAGGAGCGGCTCCAGATTCGCTACAAGCAGGTGGCCCGCAGCGCCAAAAGCCCCGCCGACCTTGAAGTAGGCGCCCGCGAACTGCTTGCGGAGTTCCCGGGGGAGCCGCAGGTCTATCAGTTGCTGCTGATGGCGGCGATGAACAGCGAGCCAGAGCGGAGCCGCGCCATCGCGGAAGATATCCGGAAGAGTAACGCGCCCGCGCAGGTCAAAGTCCAGGCGGAAGGAATTTTGAAACGGCTCGACGCGCTGGGAAAACCGTTTGACCTGAAATTCACGGCGATCGATGGACGGGAAGTGGATGTCCAGAAGATGAAAGGGAAAGTGGTTCTCATCGATTTCTGGGCTACCTGGTGCCAGCCATGCGTGGCCGAGTTGCCCAAGTTAAAGGACGCTTACGCAAAGCTGCACGACAAAGGGTTTGAGATTGTCGGCATCAGCCTCGATCAGGATAAGACGGCGTTGGAGAAGTTCATCAAGGAGAACGACATGCCGTGGCCGCAATATTTCGACGGCAAGGGGTTTGAGAGCGAAATTGCTGCGAACTACGGAATTTTTGCGATCCCCACGGTTTGGCTGGTGGATAAGAAGGGGATTTTGCGCGAGATGAACGCCCGCGAGGATTTGCAGGGGAAAGTAGAGAAGCTGTTGGCAGAACCCTAGTCGCCTGTTCGCTTCCAGGCCAGATCGGCCGGAACGGTTTGCGGCGGTTGCTACGAGGAAGTGGAAGTGGCAAACCGCCGCGGATCCAGGATTTTCTCCAGGATTTCGTCCATGGTGGCGAAAAGCGCGTCGGGTTCATGGGCGGCCAGTGCCTCCGCCCGGGTGTACCCCCAGGAGACGGCGCCGAAGGCGATCTTCGCGTCGCGGGCGGCGGCGATGTCCCTGATTTCGTCGCCGATGCAAATGGCATCCCGGGTATCGAGGCCGCTGCGATTGACGATCTTCCGTAGCTTGGCCGCTTTGCCGAACAGGGAGACGCCGCATTCGTAGTCGTCGAAGAGTGCCGCGCGTTCCGGTCCCAGAATGGCGGTGATATTGTCGTAGGAGTTGGAGCTGGCGAGGGCCACCCGGATTTTTCGTTCCGATAACCCGCGCAAAAGGTCGTCCACCCCGGCGAAAAGGGAAAGTCGGTCCGTGTCCGCCGCCATCCGCTTTTTCACATAACGCGCGATGATCGGCACCTTCCAGAGCGGTACTTTGTGAGCCTTCAGCAATTCGCGGGCATCGCACCCTCGAAATGATTCGATGTCGCCTTTCGCCAATCGCTGGAAATTGAAACGGTCGGCGACCTCGTCGAGGACTCCCACGAACCAGGGGAACGTGTCAGCCAAGGTTCCATCGAAATCGAAGATGACGAGCCGGTAAGTCACCGTCGTTTTATTTCATGATCAAGCCGGTTTTTCAACCTGAACTCCCACCCATTCGGGCTGGGTTGGGAGTACAGGGAATTCCTGATTTCATTCTCGGGGTGTTTTGATGACTCGAAGTTAAACGGATGTGAGTCCGTACTATCCGGCGGGATTGAGATTGTTTGATCAATGGTAATCGGATCGGGCGAGCGGATCGCACCTTTCCCCGCCAGCGGCTTTTGCCGTGGACAGGCTCAGGAGTGGCGGTATTTTTCCAGTTCGTGATTTTGAAGCCGAACAGAGCGGAGTCCGCGCTGATCATCGTCGGGCATGGGTCGACCGTGAACCCGGATTCCAGCGCGCCGACGTGGGCGCACGCCGACACGATCCGTCGCAGGGGGCTTTTTGCGGAGGTGCATGCCGCTTTTTGGAAGGAGGAGCCGAGCCTGCGGCAGGTGCTCTACAGCGTCGAGAGCCGCGAGATCTACGTGGTCCCCAATTTCATCAGTGAAGGGTATTTCACTCAGAAAGTAATTCCTCGCGAGCTCGGGTTAAGCCCCGATGGGCTGGGTCAAAAGCCGTTCATTCTGCCCGACGGTCGGACGCTTTGTTATTGCGAGCCGGTGGGCAATCATCCGCGCATGACGGAGATGCTGCTCCATCGCGCGGCGGAAACCGCCCCAAAGGTCCCTCCGGTCGAAGCCTCTCTGGTGATCGTCGGTCACGGCACTGATTTGAATGACAACTCGGCCGTGGCGGCCAAGGAACAGGTGCGACGCATTAGCGGGATGGGGCGCTACGGGGAGGTGCTGGCCGCATATATGGATGAAGTCCCGCGCATTGAAGACTGGGTCGAACTGACTGCATGTCGGCAGGTTATCGTGGTGCCATTCTTTGTTTCCGACGGGTTGCATAGTTACGAGGATATTCCCGAGCGGTTGGGGATCGCGGCGGAGCGCGTGCGCGCCGGGGGGCTGGCGCCCGGCCGCCGGGAGGTGTTTCGACGCAATCCTTACCACCTGCACGGGCGTGAGCTTTATTACGCCAGCGCCATCGGGACGGAGCCACTTTTTGCCGAGGTGATTTTGGATCAGGTGACCGCATTTGACGAAAGGGCGGCGCGATGAAGGGCATCAAAGGCGCGTTCGAGGCCTGGTTGGCCGGCGGAGGGGACCGCATCGGAGAAGTGGCCATCCGCCGCTCCGATACGTTAGGAGGCTTTGTGTTGACGCATTGGATGGAGGCCGATGAGGCCCACGGGGATGGCACTTTGGAGCGTTTCACTGAGCCGGAAGACGCCAGGGCTCTTGCGCGGTTCGACGACGCAGGCGGGTACCGTCCGCTCAAAACCGCGCCGAATCTCCGTCGTGGCTGGCGTCTGGAGTTGGCGGATTTCGACGCCCTTTGTCTCGCGGTCGATTTTTTTTATCCCGCCGCGCTGGGGGTTCGCTTCGCCTTTGCCGATGACCGTCTCAAAGTGGTGCCGCTGCGTGAAACGCTGGAACGGCAGAGCGGGATGTACGCGGTGACTCGCAAGATTTCCGACGCGGCTGCCGACGCCGTGGTGGGAGAGTGCTGCTGTTCGCGGGGCGGTTGCCTCAAGACGATCCTTTGGGATCTCGCGCCGGGGTTGCCGGTGGCTTCGTTGCCTGCCGCGAAGTTTGACCCTCACCTGGATCAACTCGCGGCTGCGGAAGAACGACGCGCTTTTCCGTTGCTATGCAACGAAGCGTGCAATCTCCTTGTGGCCGCCATTCGCAAAGCTTTGAAATCATGATCCTCCGCACACGTTATCTTGTTACGATGGATGGGCCGCCGCTTGAAGACGGCGGCGTGGTGCTGGAACAGGGGCGGATCACCGCCGTGGGACCTTTTCAGGAAATCCGGAGCGGGCGCGCCGCGGCGGATGTGCTGGATCTCGAGGAACGCGTGCTTCTGCCGGGGCTGATCAATGCCCATTGCCACCTCGACTACACTGGGTTGCGCGGCGCAATCCCGCCGCAGGATTCGTTCACGCGCTGGATCGGCTCCATCAATACGCTCAAGCGCGGGTTGGGGGAGGAGGATTATCTTCGGGCCATTGGCGAAGGATTTGCCGAGCTTAAGCGGTGGGGAACCACCACGGTTTGCAATCTCGCTGCGTTCCCTGACTTGCTTCCGAAACTCCCGCCGCCCCCGATTCGTACCTGGTGGTTTCCGGAGATGCTGGATATCCGCGATCCTTCGGCGGCTGCCGACATTATGGGCAACGCCCTTGCAGCGGTAAATGCCGTCGAGGGCAGACCGGGCTGGATGGGTGGTTTCGGCTTGAGCCCTCACGCGCCTTACACCGCTTCGCCGGAACTCTACCGCCTTTGCTCCCACGCGGCGGCTCAACATGGAATGCCGCTTACGACGCATATCGCGGAATCCGCCGACGAAGAGGCGATGTTCCGCACGGGGGCGGGGGAGCTTTATGCCTTGTTGGAAAAAGTGGGACGCTCCATGAGCGATTGCGGCCGGGGTTCGGCATTCTCCAGCGCCGTTCGCAGCGGCTTGATCGGCCCGGGCTGGCTGCTGACGCATGCCAACGAACTCAATGGGGGCGACTTTGAGTTGATCGCTGAAACTTCCGGCGCTTCCAGCCAGTGGCATTTCATCCATTGCCCCCGCAGTCATCTTTATTTTGGGCATCGGCCATTCCCCTGGCGGCGGTTGCGGGAGTTGGGTGTCACCATCAGCCTCGGCACGGATAGTCTCGCCAGCAACGATGCTTTGAACCTCTTCGCCGAACTGCAAGCCGCACAAAAGTCCGCTCCGTGGTTGACTTCCGAAAACCTGCTGGAGACGGTAACGACACAACCGGCACGGGCGCTGGGAAGAAGCGCCGAGCTTGGAGTGATTGCTCCGGGAGCCCGCGCCGATTTGATCGCCCTGCCGTTCGCCGGACCTTCTCACGAAATCTACGATGCCCTTGTCGCCAACTGCTACCCAATCGAATGGATGATGCTGGACGGAAAAATTGTTTGAAAGCCCTTTCCCTCTTGGGGCTGTTGTTGATGCTGGCTCCTCCCGTGGCTTCCGCAAAGCCGGAGACGCGGAAGAAAAAAACATCCCGGGCGGGTGGGTCCGTCCGGCAGGCGGCTACCCCGATTCCGTTGCCCTCCGTGGTGCCTGAGGATCCAAGTGAAATTGCGCTGATCGCCAAGGGGGCGGTGGTGCTTGACGCTTTTTCGGGCTCCACCATTTTCGGGAAGAACGAGACGGAGCGTTTCTATCCTGCCAGCGCCACCAAGATTTTGACGGCGTTGCTGGTGATCGAAGCGGGCGATCTCGACCGTCCTGTCGTGATCGAACCGGTGGATACCCAGGTGGAGCCGAGCGCGGTTTATTTCAAGCCCGGCGAACAGTTCACCCGGCGCGCCCTGCTCTATGCGCTCATGCTCAAAAGCGCCAACGACGTCGCGCAGGCTCTGGCTCGCGACAACGCGGGGAGCGTCGCGGCGTTTGCCGAGAAGATGACGCTCCGGGCCAAACAGCTTGGCGCGGCGGATAGTCATTTCATGAACCCTCACGGGTTGCACCATCCCGAGCACTACACCACGCCGCTTGATCTGGCCCTGATCGCCCGGGCGGCGATGCAGCAGCCGGTCTTTCGGGAATTTGTCGGCACCCTGAGCTACCAGTGGGTTGGAGCCAACGGGGCCGTGCGGCTGGATAACCACAACAAGATGCTCCGCTCGTTCCCGGGATGCACCGGCCTCAAAACCGGTTACACCCTGCGGGCGCAGCATGTCCTGGTTTCCTCCGCGCTTAGGGACCACCGCGAGGTCATCTGCGTGGTGATGCACTCCGACAAGCCCGGAAAATGGACCGACAGCAGCCTGTTGCTCACTTACGCGCTGGCGCATCCGCCCAAAGATCCGGAGTTGGACTGATGGACGCCAGGTAAACTGCTCGCGCCGTCGAGCGGGATGGATGAAGAGTCGCGCTTGGCGACTGTTCTGCAGGGTAAGCGGCCTTTGCCGGTCTTCTTACTTCTTTTTCGCATTTTTGCTTCCCTCTTTGCATCGTTGCGCTACGCTCATTTTTGAGAAACATGGCCCGGATTTCAATTATCGACGACGAACCTGCGATGTTGGATGTCATCGCGACGCTTTGCAGAGAATTAGGACATGAAGTCTTCCCCTTCAACTCCGCCGAACGCGCCATCGAGAACCTGTGCACTCTTGAGCCGCAGCTTGTCATCGCCGACATCAAGATGGAGAAGGTGGGCGGGTTTGACGTTCTTCGCGCCTGTCATGAGATCGCGCCGATGCCTGCCGTCATCATGATCACCGGCTACGCCTCGGTGGAGACGGCCGTGGAGGCGATGAAGCTTGGCGCCTACGACTACGTCACCAAGCCGTTCAAGATCGACGAGTTGCAGATGACGATCAGCCGGGCGTTGGAATTCCAGAGCGCCGTCCGGGAGAACGTCTACCTGAAGAAGGAACTCAAGGAACGGTACAAGTTCGAGAACATCATCGGCACCAGCCAGAAGATGCAGCAGGTCTACAACCTGATCGCCAAGGTTGCCGATACCGACAGCACCATTCTCATTCAAGGCGAAAGCGGCACCGGCAAGGAGCTTGTCGCCCGTGCGCTCCATTTCAACAGCCGCAGGCAGCATCACCCCTTTGTGGCCATCAACTGCTCCGCGCTTCCGGAGAATCTTCTGGAGAGCGAGCTTTTCGGGCATAAAAAGGGAGCATTCACCGGTGCGGTACAGGATAAGGTGGGTCTCTTCGAGGAGGCGCAGCACGGCACTATCTTTCTCGATGAGGTGAATTCCATGGCGGCCCCTCTGCAAACGAAGCTGCTAAGGGTGATTCAGGAGCGGCAGATCCGGCGGGTTGGCGACACCAAGAGCCTGCCGATCAACGTTCGTGTGCTGGCCGCCACCAACGAATCGCTCCAGGACAAGATTCGCACCGGCGGGTTCCGGGAGGATCTCTACTATCGTCTCGCTGTCATCCCGATCGAAATGCCGCCGTTGCGTGAGCGTTTGGAGGATGTCCCGCTTCTTGCGAACCATTTCATCCAGAAGGTCTCCGCCGTTAACAGGACGGAACCGCCAAAGATCGAAGCCGACGCGGTCAAGTGTCTCAGTGGCTATCCGTGGCCCGGCAACGTGCGCGAGTTGGAGAACGCCATGGAACGAGCCTGCGCGCTTTGCGACGAAGGGGTGATCCAAATTTCAGATCTCCCTCCGCAAGTTGGCCGCCGTGCGGGAATGCCCTCTGCCGAATCAACGGAAGCGCTCCCCATCGGCCAGCCGCTGGACGCTTTCGTCAAGGATCTGGAACGCCGTTTCATCGAGGAGACCATCAAGTTCAACGAAGGCTCCCGTGAACGCGCCTCGAAGATGCTTGGTATCAGCATGGCGACGCTTTATCGGAAGTTGGCGAACTAGGGGGCGCTTATACCGGCGTCGCAGAGCTCCGCCCTCCATTAGAAGGGATGCGCGACGTAGTGTGCCCCCTTCACGGAGGGCGGAGCTCTGCGACGCCGTCGCCTCGCAATCGAGCCAACCGAGATCACTACGCCTGCGGCGAAATCATCTGCTTGTAAAGCGTTTCCCGGAAGATCAACCCGATGGGCGCACCGCCGTCCATGACCAACGCCACCGGAGTGCGCGCGGCGCGTAGCCTCCTGAGCAGCCGGGGACCTTTATCGGTCGCGGGAATGATGGCCAGCGGGCGGATGAAAGCGCTGACATGGCCACGCGTGCCGCGATCCAGCAGGACGTCGAACAGATTGACGATGCCCTGAATCTCTCCCGATTCGGAGCGGACGAGAAACCGTTCAATACTGCCGCCCTCGCTGAGGGCGATCAATGCGTCAACGTCGGTGGTGTGCGGCACCGATGGGAAACCGCCAAGTGGGCGCATCAGTTCGCGGGCCGTGAGTGAATGGAAATCGACGACGTTATGGACCAACTGTCGCTCCAGTTCGGAGATCGCCCCGGTGCGTTCGCTCTCCAGCGTGAAATATTTGAAATCCTCGCGGGCGGCAAAAAGCCGGCGCGTCTCTTCTCCTGAAACGCTCGGAAGCAGCTTCTTCGCCAGGCCCGGTTCCCAGCGCAAAACCGGCGAGAGCAGCCGCTCGGCAATCCGCAACGGCCAGGAGAGGAACGTGAGAGCACGGTAGGGGAAGCCGCGGAAGAGCGATTTCGGGAGTAGCTCCAGCACGAAAAGGCAGAGGGGAAGGAACAACAGCAGCGCCACGGCATACCCGATGTCGCCCCACCACTCGACGAACGCCGTTGTCGTCAGCGTGATCGCAAAGATGTTCATCAGGTTGGTGACGATGACCACCGTGAGGAGGAGCCGCTCGGGTTCGTGGAGGAGCGCTTCGAGGCGTACCGCAGCGGGTTGGCGCAGTTTCACCCGATGGCGCAGCCGGACGCGGTTGACGCTGAAAATCCCGGCTTCAATTCCGGAGAAAACGAACGAAACCAGCAGGCAGAGAATAACGGCGAGCCAGAGCATCAGGAGTCTTCGCCCTCCTGTTCAGTGGAATTTTCTGCTTCCGTCGGCTCGATGAGCATCTCCTGGATTCTTTTCCGCGACGCGCGCCGGATGATGACGCGGAAGCGGCCCAGGTCGAGGGTTTCCCCCGGTTTTGGGAAGTAGCCGAGCCGGTTGAAAAGGAGGCCGCCGATGGTGTCGATTCCCTCCTCCTCCAGGTCCATGCCGAGACGCTCGCCCAGATCGTCCAACCGTGCGTTCCCCGCGACGATCAGACGGCCCGCGCCGAAGTTTTCGATGTACAGTTCCTGATCCGAGGAGGGGAGGGTGTCCGAAATGAGGTGTTCGATGATGTCCTGTAAGGTCACGATCCCTTCGATGCCGCCGAATTCGTCCACCACGACGGCCAGCCTCTGCGGGTGCCGCAGGAAACTGCGAAGCAACTCCAGCGCTTTCATGGTCTCGGGGACATAGCTTGGCGGGGTCAATTGCTCGGTGTAGTGCAATTCGGGCCTGAGCATGAACTGTTTGACGTCCAGAATGCCGAGCAGATTGTCGGGCGTATCGGCATAAACGGGGACCCGGCGAAAGCGTTTGGCGCGCAGGCGGGTGAGGGCCGTCTCGGGGTTGAGATCGTCGGGGATCGCGAAGACATCCGTTCGCGGTAGCATGCAATCCTTGGCGGTCTTGTCGCCAAGCCGGAGGATTTCGCGAACGATCTCGCTTTCGCTGCCTTGGAGCACCCCTTCCTCCGCTGCGATTTCGACGAGGGTTTCCAGTTCGTCGTCATTGAGGGGCGGAGCGGTGAAGCGGCGGGGTGTCAGAAAACCGGCCATCCGGTCGCTGGCGCGTTCCAGCAGGTGGGAGACCGGTTCGAGAAGGGGCAACACCAGGTTGAGCAGTGGGGCGCCCGCCGAGACGATCCGGAACGGCGCGCGCAGGGCGATCATCTTTGGCAGCAATTGGCCGAGGATGACGATCACCGTAAAAATCACCAGCGACCCTGCCAGAAACGAGACCCCGAAGGGGGCCATCGCCCGCATTCCCCACAGGCAAAGCAGAATCAGCGGCAGGTTGGCGCAGGAATCGGCCAGCAGAAGGATCCCGAGAAGTCGTCGGGGTTCCGCCATCAGCCGTTCAAGCTGTCCGGCCAGCACGGGGCGCTCCGCTTTTAACCGGCGGATTTGTACCGGTTGCAGGGAGAAAAAGGCCGTCTCCACCGCGGAGAAAAAGGCAGATAAGAGGAGCAGCACCCCGATCAGCGTGGTCAAAAGGAAAAAAACCATG
>JBBCKI010000044.1:0-24567 GCA_037190965.1 Chthoniobacteraceae bacterium | reverse complement strand
TGATCTTCTCTCCTGGCTTTCCATCCAGAGCCAGTGATTCAGTGCCATTTGCCAGGAAGGCATCATAAGCGATGTCTGAAATATCCATGGACGGCATCCGGGATTTCTCCCGCTCCCAGAACTCTTTCATCGCCCCGGCCTTGTACGCTCCCAACAAGCTCTGGGCGGTCCTCTTTTTGATCTCGTACCATTCGCTACCCCGCGCCAGGGACCGCATGATCTCACTGGCGTTCTCCTTGCTCCAATCCGACAACACCACCACATGCTCCCGGTCCACCGCTTCACCTTCGGGTGCGGCCGGCTCAATCACAATCGAGCCAAAGACGCCAGTCTGCTCCTGAAAGCCTGTATGGCTATGGTACCAATAGGTCCCTGCATGGACGATCGGAAACTCAAAGGTGTGCGTGGTTCCCGGCTTGATCGGCGGTGTGGTGACATACGGCACGCCGTCCTCCTTGTTGGGCAGCAATAATCCATGCCAGTGAATGGAGGTTTCCTCCTTCGTGAGTTGGTTGTGAACACGAATTCGCGCGGTATCTCCAACTCGAAAACGAATGGTGGGGCCGGGAATTCCGCCGTTCACCGCAATGGCACGGGTCGGCTTATGTCCGGGAGGCGCCCAAATGGCTTCCTTCACAGTAAGATCATACTCAACGAGCTTCGCATAGACCACCGGGCTTACCGACGCAATGATGATTAAAACAATAAACCGAAAAATTTTCATCGAACTTATTCTGAATAGATATCAACGCAACGGCCTCCTTGCCCATCAATCAGCGGGACTATTCCACCTCGTACGCTTCGCTTTCGTCTTGAATGATCAGCGGCTCTGCTGGACGAAACTCCGGGTGCCTCACTCTCCCTCCGGCCGCCGAGATCCAGGCCCCCACGCCCAGTACCGCGCACGCCATCGCTACCGTACTGATGAGCAATCCCTTCTCACTGCGAGGCCTGTAACGTGGTACAACGATGGCTGCGCCCGCCAATACCGTGAGAATATAGTAAACCCAGATACTGGCTTCCGCCCTGTCCATATGGATATCAAGCCATGCCTGACCTTGCTCGTCAGCGATCGGTCTTATGTTGCGATAGCCCTCGTCTCCCAACCAGAAGACCGGGCAAGCCATTGCCGAACATAGAACCAGAAGGCTTAGCCCCACGATCCGGGCGGAACGACTCTTCAGCCAGCAGGCGAGAAGAGTGGCGAACAAGCCCAAGGCGATTCCCAGCACAAGGAGATGGGATGAAAGCGCGTGAAGGTACTACGGTTGCATAGGGGTTCGGGTTGTGACGCTTTTGCAAAGTCTTCGTGATCACGTTCAAATCCTCGCCGCAGTTCAGCGCTTCTTGATTTCAGCGATCTTTTTCTCAAAACGCTTCATGTAAACGTCGGGAGTCTTGTCAAAATCGTTCTTACAATCGCGACAGCAAACCTTGATCTCCTGTCCCTTGTAGGCGAAGCCAATCGGTTTGCCCAGAGAGCCAAGCTTGTCATTGGAAACCAGGCAATCATCGAAAGGGTAACGTTTCACGGTGCGCTTCCCGCTCTTGGCTTGACCCTGGACTTCGCCTTTGTTGGAGCTGCTTTCAGCAAGGACAGGCTGTCCATTTGCGAAAATCATCACTGCGCCAAGGAGAAGGATTGTAATAGCTTTCATAGGTTTTTTGGAAATCCGACCAACGGTTACTCCGTCGTCTAGTGAATCACTGATTAAATGGAGCATGAAGAAAGCGCAGGCAGTTTGGATGTATTTCCAAGCCGATTTTCCGCAGCCTGTCTGAAGACAGGTGAGGAAAAATCGGGTTGGAAAGACGCCAAAATGACCAGCTTGCGGCATCGCTCGCTTTAATCAGCGGTTCCCTAAGCGCCAGCTTCACGTTCACTCATGGCAACTTGGGCGCGCAAAAGATCATGAAGCGTAAGGACCGCGAGCACGTGATCTCCATGCGCACTGGTTACCACCACCATGCCCGATCCCGACTCGATCATGAGCTTCTGACATTCGCGGATCAGGTCGCCCGGGTGGCAAGTGACAGCAGGCTCCAGGTTAACGGGACGATGTTCGAAGATCGCGGCTTCGATTTCCGTTCGCACCGCGAAGCCTTTTAGGCGGCCATGTTCCATGACAGGAAACTGCCGGTAGGGATGGTGTAGCAGCAATTCCTTCAATGTCGCTTCGGCGGTATCGTCGATAACAACCGGCTTGAAATGGGCAATAGCGGAAACCGGTAAATTTTGCCAACTGCGAAGATCACGAGGCGGGATCAATTGTTCCAGTTTATGCCCATCATCAAGCAAGACTTCCTCATAAAAATTGGCATGGTTCATTTTGCGGGCAATCGCTTGGCTAACGAGTCCGGCGATCATCAAGCCCGGTATCAGCGCAAACTGGTGTGTCATTTCAAAAATGATCAAAATGGCCGTGACGGGGGCCTGAACCACCGCTCCAAGACAGGCGCTCATGCCTCCAACCGCGAGCAGAATCTTTCCGGCTGGCGTCAAATCCAGAAACTGTGAACCGACCCCGGCCACGCAGGCTCCGCACATGGCCCCAAAGAAGAGATTGGGTGAAAAAATCCCGCCGCATCCTCCCAGCCCATAGCAAAGTGTCGTGGCTAAGAATTTACCGACGAGCAGCAGGAGGGCGAGTTTCCAGCCAATCCCTTCGGTAAGGGCTGCGGAAAGATCGTCATATCCAAGCGAGAAGATCCCGAGTTTTCCCGTCCATGCAAAAACGGCAATGCCTATCGCCCACGTCGCGAGGCCGCCTCCCAACGGATGCAACCACCTTGGAAGAAAGCGGGAGGCGCGAGTCTTACGCCTCAGGGAAAGAGCGGCCCGCTGAAAGTAGATACCAACCAGCGCGGCAAGCGCGGCGGCCAGCGGCATCAGTAAATAGGCCCGCCAGGTCGGTTCGGCGATGGTGGCCAGCTCAAAGGCAGGCTGCGCTCCGATTAGGGCATGGACAACAAAAGCCCCGATCACCGAGGCTAGCAGCACTCCGCCCAGAAATCGACTGTTCAGATCGCCGATGATTTCTTCCAGCACAAAGGCGACCGATGCCAATGGCGCATTGAAAGCGGCGGCCAGTCCCGCAGCCGCCCCCGCGGCATTGGCAGCCCGACGGTTCTGTTTCGCCACGCCAAGAAGCCCTGCGAGGGTTGATCCGAGATTGCTCCCAAGTTGAACCGAAGGACCTTCCCGGCCAAGACTCTGGCCGCCTCCGATGCAAATCGCGCCCGCGATGAACTTGACCCAAGCGACGCGGCGCGATGAATATCCGAACTCCTTCCAAAATGCCAGTTTTGCTTCGGGTATCCCGCTTCCCGCCGCTGTCGGACAAAATGAATACAAGAGCCAGCCGGTAAGCAGCGACGCGACGACGATCACCGCGAAGCTGATCCACGCAAATTGCCAAAAAGCCCCCTGCGACGGCCCTTTGAAAAACCAGTGATAGATAGCGTTGATGGAAAGCTGAAAGCCCACCGAGGCCAGGCTTGCCGCCAGCCCGTAAAAACAAACACTGATTAGTGGGCGGGCTTTCCCATGAACATGTCGAAACTGCTCTGCGAGCGTATGCATTATTTCGATCAGCGTATGCTGATGATAGTGCGGCGTAAAGTCCAAGCCCGCGCTTCGATCATACTCCAGAATGCCAATTTGCGCACTTGGAGCATTTTCGGTTTAGAATGTCACAAAGCACGCGACAGATTATGCCCAAATTGCTCTAAGAACCCGGGGCGGCGCAACCCGCGAGCGTTGAACCGAAGGCTGAGTTGACGGCGCTATGCCTTCCCGTTTATCTCTGCGAGCAGGCCCAACGGTCTTCCCTTCGGGCATCGTATGGTGGTCTCGGACGCTTCAACGCAGGGGCCTAAGAATAAGGCTCTATACCGCAGAGGCGTTGGCAACAACATTTACCAGTGATATTTCGGAGAATTTGCCCCCTCCATCTCTGACAGCCGACGGATCGTCCTCGGTCTCTTCTCAATCCCTATCCCCAATTGGACAGTCTTTAACCGAATGAGGCTTTCGTCCGCCTGATTTGGCCTGGTTCGCCCCCTGCGCGCCTGAGCCCGTGTCACGAGCGGATCGAATCCTGGGCAGAAAATCTTCTTCCAGCCCAGCGTTCCCCAATAGATCACCTGCATCGAGTTTTACGGCAAGACATTGGGGGAGCGATCCATGGGGCGTTGGCTAAATACCGGCTCGCATCTTGAGAGAGCTGCGTCGACAGCCATCGATTCTCGTAAACTGCAAAGGAGTCAGGCAGAATCGTGAACTATCCCGTCGCCCCTCGTAGAATGGGCGACAGGAGCCCCCCTTCGAGCTATTTGACCCACGCTCCAAAGCAAAAGAGCTCGCCTCGGCGATGGCTTCATTACTTCAGCAAAAACAGTGGTCCCTGACAAACAGGCACAAACACCTCGCGCAGGAATGGCCCCGCAGAGCCTGTGTTAACTCTGGCTTCCTTTGGTGAAGAGGCAATGCCGGTGGCGGATATAGTTCGCGCCCCCACACCGCCGCTGGACTGCTCGCTCCAAAGTTGATTTACTCTGTGGACGCGGATTTTGATTCTCTTCTTCATGCAAACGGAAATTGGCAGCACGATTACTCAAAAGATTGGGTTTACTTCACACCAAAACGCCGTCCCGGTTTTGCGAGAGCTGACCCTGACGAACACGGGTGAATGCAATCTGGAGGGAGTGACGTTGTCGCTTTCGGCTGATCCCCCTGTTCTCGAACCGAAAACCTGGCAAATCGACTCTTTTGTAGCCAATTCCACGCTCCATATTGCCGACCGCGAGGTGAAGCTCAGGGGTGGGCTTCTTGCAGATTTGACGGAGAGCATCACTGGCGAGATCACATTCCCTCTGATGCAGGTGGATGTCCTGTTGACAGAGAAATCTCATCCACTTGAAATCCTGGCGAAGAATCATTGGGGCGGGTGCGGCTCGATGCCTGAGTTGCTGGCCACTTTTTGCATGCCCAACGATCCCGCGGTTGATCGCGTTCTCAAGGCGGCCTCCGACGTACTGCGAAGGGCGGGCAAACCGGCGGGAATCGATGGCTATGAAAGCAAGTCGCGCTCTCGAGTTTGGGAGTTGGCTTCGGCCATTTGGTCGGCGGTGGCAAGATTGGGATTGAGCTACGCTTTGCCCCCGGCAAGCTTCGAGCGGGTCGGTCAGAAAATTCGAACTCCCAGCACCATCTTCGATGGACGGATTGCGATTTGCCTGGATACCGCCCTTCTTTTTGCGGCGGCGCTGGAACAGGCGCGGTTGAATCCCTTGATCATTCTTACCGAGGGGCACGCCTTCGTCGGCTTATGGTTGCAACCGCAAGAATTCTCCGATCTTATTACGGACGAAGCAGCTGCCGTCAGAAAGCGCATCGAACTCCATGAACTGGTGGTGTTTGAAACCACGCTGATTACCTCATCGCCGGTTCCAGCGTTCAGTCAGGCTACGGAGAACGCAAAACAGCAGCTTACAGATGAGGCCTTCCAGATGGCACTGGATATACGGCGCGCGCGCATGCGGTCGCTCCGACCTCTGGCGCTTCCCGGCGCCTCCCCTCAAACCGAAGAGACTCCGGTGACTCTTCCGCCTAATGAGGCTCTGGAGGAAGCCCCTCCCCTGCCCGCTTTCGACGTGGAGGTGCCTACCGAAGCGACACAACCGGCGGACAGAATCTCGCTGCGGCAGAGGAAATTGCTCGATCTTACCGCTCGCAACCGCCTTCTTCATCTGCCGGAGAGTAGCAAGTTCGTCCCCCTTCTCTGCTCTGACCCGGATGGCTCACAGGGGATGGAGCGCAGAGCGGCTCAGAAAATGGCAGGGCTGACGGTTGCTAACTTTGGCAAGTGGTGCAGGCGCAGCGGGAGGAAATGCTAAAGCAACTCCTGAAGGTGAATGTACCCAAGCAGACGGTGCCGAAGTCAATGATTGAGCAGTGGCTGGCGCTCAGCCGGGAGGGGGCGCTGGATGATGAACGGCTTTTCGGGGAGATTGCAAAACGGGTTTGGGATGCCGGTGTTTACGCGGGAGGCGGCGGTGCGGATTAAGAGTTACAGCGGCGGCAGCCTCCGGCGATCCACCACGAAAATGCTGAATTTAGGAATAATCCCACGATGCGTCCGGGGCTCAGCGGGTTCCACCATTCCTCATGTTCCTGCTGCATGCGCCGCTTGAGAAGTGCGCTTGGGAATATTACGGCTTCTCAGGTGGGGGAAGGATTGTGACAAGGGTTTCGTACCATTTATTAGCCATTTTCTCTCCTCCGGCGACATTGGGATGCACCTTGTCTTCTACAGTATCGGTTTCCCAGTTGAAGCCCTCCGCTTGGTTGACGGCGATGACACGCTGATCGGGGCGGTCGAGCTCGGTAGCTAGTTTGCCGAGTTCCACGTTGAGCTCGGGAATATAAGAGTATTTCGGAAGTTTGCCGGCGGTGATGACCTGACCGAGAAGGATGGTGGCCTTTGAATTGATGGTGCGGATGTACTCGATAATTTCCCGCGTGGAGGCGATGACGCCGGGGATGGGTTTCTGGTCTGCGAACTGATTGTGACCCGCATGAAGCAGAATGATGTCAGCGGGGTGTTTGGGGTAGGAGCCCTTGATCTGTTTTGCCAAAAACTGGACGTCTTTTCCGCCATAGCCTTCATGCGCCAGCTTTCCCATTTCGGGGTAGGAGGGATTGGCGTAGGTGGTTTTGCTTCCGACGTATTTGACGGCGTAGCCTGCGCTTTGAAGGCGTTTCATAAGAGGATAGCGATACGAAACCGGAATTTCAGTAATGGAATCCCCAAGGGGCATGATCGTGATTGGCATTTTTGCCTCCTCGCTGGCGGAAGCGGGCAAGCAAACAAAGGAAGCAGAGGCGCATAGAAGCAGAAGAAAAGCTTTGGCCGCTTTCGAAAAAAGGCGAAAAGTATGATGTCCCATTAGTTCATCTCCGGCTCAACGGTGAAACCACGCACCTCGATCATCCGGCCAGCGATTCCCCCTTCAGCATCGGCCTGCATGAAGAACCGCATTGCGATCAAACCCGACATCTCCAGCGGATACTCGCGATCCGAAAGCTTCAGGAGGACAACCTCGCGCCCTCCCTCAACCTCGGAGAGCCGCGCGATCACTTCAACGCCATCGGAAACCGTGGCGGTGGTAATCTCAAGACGATGCCACTCCTTGCCATTGAAACGCGGGAAATCCTTTTTGCCGATCACATCGTCCCCCATGGAGCCTGAAGGCGGCAACATCCGGGTGCGAAACAGCCTGACTGTCCCCCGATCATTCGGCCACTGATTAAACAGGAGCAGATAACCGGAGGATTGAGGTTGCTCGGCACGCCATTGAATCCCGAACGAGCCCTCCGCCGAAATCCGGAACTCCAGCGACATTTTCTCGGCGGTACTCCGGAGGAAGCGCTTCTGCGGGGCGATGATGGCCAACAGGGTCGAGTTGCCCGCCGAGTCGGGTTGAGGAGCAAAAACCAGACGCGCCCCCGTCTGATCTCCCGCAATCTCGAGCTTTCCGGTGCTCGAACTTAACCGGAAGTGCTCTGCCGGGTCCGCGCCGGGAGTGAGTTGCAGAGGCTCCGATGCCCAACCACAGGTGGAACCCAAAAGAAGGGCGAGCGAACCCATCATCAGGCTGGATATCTTGATATTCATCGTTCCAGGGGCTTCTTTAAAATTCATATATTGAAATAAAAATCACAGGACTGAACGGCAGATTATCGCCAGAACCCCGAGAAATCAAATGGAAACGTCCCTATAAATCCCTAACCCACGGGAATGACAGCCATCCAAATCTTGAATAAAATGTTGCATTTATTGAATTTCCGAAGTCTTTTTACACTTATCTATGCCGTCTTTCACCGCACCTCCCCCGGACACTTCAGGATTCAAAGGCACCCGCCCCGGCCTGTTTGCCCGGACTCCTCTTGCAAAACAGATCCGCATATTGGGAGTCCTCTCTCTTTCGATTGCTGTGCTAACTACTCTGCCGATCACAACTTTCGCGGATCGTGAGGACGCAGCGGTCCTACTGGTGGCGGAAGGGAAAGCGACGAGCGTGCTGGTAATCCCAGAGGGGGCATCGGATAACCTTCGCGCAATCTGTGAAAACTTCATCCGGATTGTGCAGGGGGCCACCGGCGCGAAGATCGGGCTGATCGCGGAGTCCGAGGCTGCCACCATCGCGCCCGGCACGCTTCCGATCTACGTTGGAAATTGCAAGGCGTTAACTGAGACCATGCCGGATCAACCGCTGGAAGCGGAAGAGTACCGCATTCGTGTGCGCCCGAACGCGATCTACGTCCAAGGCGACGACAATGCCGCCCCCGTGCGTCCCCAAAAGATCCCCTCACAGCCGATACGCTGGGCGCTCAATCGCCTGCTGGATGACTACCTGGGGGTCCGCTTTCTTTGGCCGGGGGAACTGGGTACCCACATCCCGAGCCGGATGGATTTTGCGGTCCCCGTCAACCAGATATCCGGGCGGCCTCAACTGGAGATCCGGAACCTGCGGCTCTCCTTCACTTACCCCGATAGCAGCCCTCCCACCCTACTGAAGCTCCAGAACGAGGCGATGGAGTGGTCCATGAACCATCAGGTTGGCCGCCGGGTCAATTTCCTCTTTGGCCACGCTTTTATCGATTGGTGGAACAAGTATGGCGAAGCGCACCCCGACTACTTTTCGCTCACTCCGCCGCCCGGGGTTTCCAAACCCGACCCGAAAGCTCCCTCCTACGGCAAGACGATGAAACTGCAGCTTTCGAACACCGCCGTGATCGAGCAGATTGCCAAGGAATACGAGGAAGCCGGGGCTCCCCTGCTCTACAACGTCTGCCCAAATGACCACGGGCGCTTCGACATCAGCCCGAAGACGCTGGCATGGGACGATCCCGCCGGACAGTCGCTCGTCGATATCTGGCACGGGATGCCAGAGGTTAACCTGACCTCGCGCTACGTCCGCTTCTGGAACATGGTTTCCAAGCGCCTCCGGAAGATCAACCCGGATGTCACGCTGCTCTCTTATGCCTACATGGCCTACCGCTTTCCACCAAAGGAAGGCTTCCGTTTTGCCGGGCCGATCAAGATCGCGCTCGTGGATAGCTGGGATTCCTTTGACACGTGGAAAGGCTGGAGCAAAACGGGAGCGGAGCTTTACCTGCGCCCGAACTGGGGCTTCAGCCCCGGTACTGCGCCGCTGCTCCCGCTGGAAGAGATACATGGCTACCTCGCCTATGCCCTCAAGGATGGCCTCAAAGGCTTTGACCTCGACTCCATCCTGGGCAACTGGGCGGCCGAAGGGCTCAATCACTACCTGATCGCGCGACTCATCGAGAAACCGGAGCTCTCCCGCGAAGCCATTATTGAGGAGTACGCCTCCGCTTTTGGAGCCGCTGCGCCAAAGGTCCGCGAATACATTGACTACTGGCAGAAGGCATCGAGCCGTCTGGGCTATGCATCGCTTGCCGGGTTTAGCTCCGGCCCGGGCGGCGGAAAATATCGGAAACTTCAGGAAGAGCGCAAGATCGGGCGAAACTACTTTGCCGCTCCGTATGAAGCCCTCCCCCTGCTCTACCCGGATGCCTTGCTGCAACCGGCGTTTGCGCTCCTTGACCAGGCCGGCACAGCCGCTCAAACGGATACAGAAAAAGCCCGCGTGGAGTTCCTCCGGAACGGCCTCGAGAATACCCGCCTGACGCGGGACCTCATCGATCTGGGCACCCGGATTCGCAAGATGCGCAAGAACGAAGATAAAACGGCGTTGATGCAGCAATACCGGAAACAGGCGCTTGAGCTGGATCGCTTCCGCGATTCAATCACCCAGACTCACGCCGTATGGAGTGAGAAAACGAAGGAGATGGAGATCAAGGCCAAGCTACCAAGCCGGCTGTAAGCGGATCTTCACTTGTTGGAATCGAGAAAGGGCGCGAGAGGATTAACCTCCGCGCCTTTTTCTTATTCTGACGACTTGCGTTCGGGCTTAACCCAGCACCGGTTGACTCACCAGATCTACGGCAGGGATCACGCCCGGCTCGACCTCAAACAGGACGATCTCATTCTCTCCCTGCCTCAGCAGCGGTGCCGGGATATAGAGCGTCCGCTGGGGGCCGATCTCCCAATAGCGCCCAAGGCAGAATCCGTTGATCCAGGCGGTGCCGTGCCCACCCGTCACTTTAAGAAAGGTATCCGCAGGAGTGTCGATTTCGATAACAGCCCGGTGGAATCCCGGCACGTCTTGTGCGCCAGCTCCTTGCCACTCCAGTCGCGGCAGTTTGGTAAAGTCGAGGGAGACGATCTCCCAGCCGTTCAGGAACTGGTTGGCAAGGCGAACGCCTTCCGTGATGCCCTTGCGATCGTGCAGTTCCGCGCCGTAATTTACCCGGCCAAGGTTCCCAACGAGGATCTCCAGCACCACCCCCTCGGGCGGAACCGTGATCCGTACCGAAGGGGTTGCATCATTCCGATCCTGCACCCCGATGAGCTTGCCACCGGCGTAAATCCACGCGCGGTCGCGCACTTCCTGGATGATGAGCGATACCTCCTCGCGAGGCCCGCTGATCCGGGTCCGGTAAAGGATAAAGCCGTAGTTCTGGCCCACCTCTTCCATCGTGCGGATTTCGGACGATTCGACACGCGGCATCTGCCCTTCCAGGGCGTCGCCGAATAGACGGACGCTGCCGGTGATTTTCGCGCTTCCGAAAGCGGCGGTTACGGGCTCCGGCGGGAGCACCTCTATCCTGGCACCGTGGCGCCCCAGCACTTCGCGGAAGGCGTGGTACTTGGGAGTATAGCCGCCATGCTCGGAGATCGGCGCGTCGTAGTCGTAACTAGTCACGGTGGGATGATAGCGGCCATCGTGATTCGCGCCGTTCAGGTAGCCGAAGCTGGTGCCGCCGTGCATCATGTAGACATTCACGGAACCGCCTGCGGAGAGCAGCTCATCCAGAGCCGCCGCGGCATCTTCCGCCGAGCGGGTATGGTGCGTCTTGCCCCAATGGTCGAACCAGCCGTTCCAGAACTCCATGCACATCACCGGCTGTCCCGGCTGATATTCCCGCAAGCGCTTAAAGGCTTCGGTAGCCTGAGAGCCAAAGTTTACGGTTTTGAAAACATGAGTCAGCGTACCGCCCTGGAGCATCGAGTGCTCGGGACCGTCGGAGGTAAAGAGCAGCTCCTTGACGCCATTGCGCAAGACGCAATCCTCCACCTTTCGGACGTACTCGGTATTATTTCCGTAGCTGCCGTATTCGTTCTCCACCTGCACGGCTACGATCGGCCCTCCGCGATGGGCCAGGCAGTCGCCCACCTCCTCGAAGAGGCGCTTGAAGAAACGCTCGACCGCCTCCAGATAGCGGGGATCGAGCGAACGCACCCGCAGATCACGCTCCGCCAGCAACCACGGCGGAAGCCCTCCGAAATCGAACTCCGCGCAGATATACGGGCCCGGCCGGAAGATCACGTCAAACCCGAGGCTCTGGGCCAAAGCGAGGAAGCGGCGCAGATCGAGAATCCCTGAGAAATCGAACTCGCCGGGGCGAGGTTCATGCAGATTCCAGGCCACATAAGTCTCCACCGTATTGAGCCCGCACGCCTTCATCCGCAGCAGGCGATCTTCCCAATACTCGGGAACAACGCGGAAATAGTGCAGTGCTCCGGAGAAAATCCTGTGAGGCAGGCCATTGCGGATGAACTGGTCCCCTTCTATCGCGAGAGTAGTGTTCGTCATATCAAGTCAAGCAAGCGGCGGGATGCCACCACATGGGCCGTGGCATACCAGAGATCGCACCGCTTATCGCCAATCGGGATCGCTCCATGCCAACCCGGGGCTTCCGGGGCACGAGGCTGATGCAGGTATCCCTCCAGCCAAAGCTTTGCGCCAACGTCGCGGTAGCGGACATCTCCCGTCTCGGCACCCAGCCAGAGCATTCCGGCCGCGGAGTCGGTAACGGCGCTGCCCGCCCCGGAGAGATCGGCTTTGTAAACGGGATCCAGGCAATAGGGCAACTGATGCCGCGCGGCGTAGGTACGGACAATAAAGTCGCCCAAATGCCGGGAAACCGCCAGCAACCGCTCGTCCCCGAAGACCGGGTAGGCTTCGGAGAAAGCGTTCAGGAGGTAGGAAAAGAAATGCGGCTTTACCGATTGATCCGTCGGCTCCAGCGTCACCGGATCGTAGTGTTGATAGAAGGCTCCGTCCTCGCGCTGCGTGGCTTCAATCGCCTGCACCGAGCGCTCGTAAGCCTCCGAGTACCGGGAGTCCCCCGTAAGACGGTAGAGGTGCGCAAAGACGGCTACACTATAGAGATACCGACTCCCGGCGTTCCGCTCGGAGAGCCACCCCCGCTGGGGACACCAGCCGACCACGCTCACGAAGCCATTGGGCAACTGCCGCCCGAGGAACGTATTACCAATGGAGAGAGCGGCGTCGATCAGCCGTGAATCGGGCGCAAGCGCGTTCAGCCGCAGCAAAGGGCCGAGCGCCCGCATCGAATAGCCACCGGTGTAAGTTCCATCGTCGGTCCAGTACCAGGCCAAACCATGAGCCGAGACCTCATCCCCCCGGTAGAAGCCATGGACGGGGTCGGACAGAAGCTGATGGGCATAGCGAATCGCGTTCTCCAGGTAACGCTGCCGCTCGGACGGCGTCCCGGCCATTTCCGAGAGATCGAGCCACGCGGTGATCAGCTCGGTCGTGTTGCTATTGGGATGGCTCCACCCGACCGGTTCGCCCTCCTGATAGAGAGCGGAGCGATAGCATTTCCCGGCATTCCCGGTAGCACGGCAAGCCTCCTCAAACCATTCCCCCACGGCAAAGGCGGAGGCCCGGACTTGAGAGGTGCTCAGGAAAGGGAGAAGCTTCTCCCACGATTGCGCCGACCGATGGCGAACTTCAGAAGTAAGGATCATGTGGAAAGCCGCACTATGGCAACGGGATCAAGCGCGAGGCATGCACCACGGTGCTCCCTCCCGGCCAGGAAATATCGAGCCGGATCAGATAGAGACGTGATCCGGTATCCGGGAGGACCGCCCCGGGCGATTGAGTGTAGAGAGAGACTTTATAGACAGCCTCTTGCTGGGGAACGGTAGCGCCCTTCTCGTTGTAGTAGAACTCCAGCGCAGCGCTGCCGGGAGCAGGCAGAGCCGGAGTCCGGATATCCGAGAGCACCTGGTTGACGACCTGGGAGATCACCGTATCGCTGGCAGAACGACGGCTGGAATCCAGCCCCACGCTAAAGAGCCCGAGCACGGCGATCAGCACGAAAGCGACGATCCCGAGCGCGAGCGTAATTTCGACCAGCGAAAAGCCCGATGAGGCCGAACGAAGAAAGCGTTGGTTCATGGCCTTCGAATGATGGGGATGCCAGTGTTGGCGTTGATGGTAATACTATAATAATTGGGAGCGTTGCCCGCTTGCGCCACCGGCGAGAGGTAAAGGATCGGGGGCGAGGGTTGATCGCTAAGGAGCCGCCCATTTGGCAGAAAGACCTGCCAGGCATAGTTGGCAGCATTCAGCGCGGCTCCCCTGAAGGAGAGAGACGGCGGGGCGGGGCTGAGAGCCGCCACCGGTTGCGCCAGGAAGGTGGCGCTTTTTCCTTCCAAGACACCAATCCCATCCGGCAACACCTCCCACGGCGAGACCTGTTTCCACGAACTTCCCTCCAGCGGCTTCTCCAGGATGGTCATCGCCCGATAGGCCTGATTGCCCTTGGTCACGACGATCAACATGCTCATGGAGTTACGGGTCTTGGCGGTATGGCGGGCGAGGTTCACCAGATCGGCTACCCGATTCCCGGAAACGGTAAGCTGCTGGGAGCGCCCGCCATCCCCTATGCCCACCGCCGCGAAGGTGATCAACAGCGTGAGAACCGCGATGACCATCAACAGCTCGATCAGCGTGAAGGCTTTTTTCAGACGAAGAGTATTCACAAGCCAAGATCCTGTTGATAGATAACCTTTGCTGCCCCTTGATTGAGTTCCAGAATAGTCAGCGTCCGCTTTTCAGCTGATACATTGATATTCCCCGCTACGGATTGCAGGACACTCTGCCCGATGGAATAGACCGCGTAGGTGTTGCTCCGCGTGGTCAGCAGGTCGATCACCTGCCCCACGAGAACCTCGCGCGATTCGCCATTGGCAACGTCCCGGATCTCCACGACCTCGCCGGGGTAAAGATACGTTCCGGCAGGACCATAACGCCGCCCGGAAAGCGTTTCCGCCCGGATATTGTCGGCAAGGGCTTCGGCGTCCGTGGTTCCAATCACGCCGCCGTTCCCATCCGGCGCGCCTTTGAAGACGGCAACCAATGGAGTCAGCCGCTTGGGATCGCTGCTGCTTGCAAACGGCTGGAGATCGGCATTCAGATTCACCTGCCCGCCCTTGGCAATGACTTGTCCCGTGGCATCCTTGAGCGGATAAATAGCCGCGTTGGTATCGCCGCCCCCCGGCACCCGGAAGAGGTCCAGCAAAGCCCAGTCGGGAAGCTGGTCGGGGGTGGCGTCGGGGTGCAAACGCAGCGTTCTCCAAGGCGTGCCAGCCCCAGCCACCTTACCGCGGATGCCGGTATGAATCCTCCCGAGTTCTCCCAGTGACTGGATCGTTGTATTCGGCTCCGGCAACCGAACGCTGATGCCCACGATGTTCCCCGACGCATCGGTGTCCTGCGGGGGAACCGTGGAAGTCGGCCCTCCTTTCGAAGAAGTATTAGCCGCGCCAAAGGTGTTTGGCCCTTGCTTCCAGTCGTCACGATGGCGGTTGACGAACGGATCATCGGTGGAGATGGAGGTGATGCTGGCCGCCGCCACGCCTCGCGCCGGAATGTATTTCATCACATTTTCCTTTTGGGTAGGCGGCGGCGCAATATCCACACGCGCCCCGGACAAGGTGGTCCCAGGCTTTCGCTTGCTGATCACTGCCCGGATATCCATCGGAGAAGGCGGTTCTCCTGCCGCATCCGCATCCGCATCCATGGGCCACGCGACCACGCGATAATCGCCGGGGTTCATTACCTGGCTTCCCTGCACTCTGGCCGCCGGAATAATCCCTTCGCTGGCAGTCTTTCCGATGTTATCAATCGCGCCAAGCAACAAAGTGCAATCGTTCACCAGATCAAGCTTCCCCCCCGCATTGGCTGGCCAGTGAATCTCTACATAAACTTGGCAGTGATAGACCTTCTTTTGCGTCGGCTGCCCGTCAATGGTGACGGTGACCACCTCGGGGTTCTGCGGGACAACCACTCCCACCTCGGTGATCACCGGGCGGCGGCTATTTCCCACAAGGGCATTAAGCGACGTATCAGCACCGAGGGTCAACACTCCCGTAGTCGCATTAAAAGCACCCCGGAGAGGTTCAACGATCAGATCTGTTGATTCGGCACTGCGCACGTATTCGATCAGGTTCAGAATCATCTGCGCAGTATTATGTGCCCCGTACTTGGTTACGAAACTCACGCCCTTCTGCTGCGGCCAATCAGTGCGGGAGAGCTGGGTATAGAGTTTCTGGAAAAGCGCCTGCACCTTCCCGTTGTTGATATTTGTAAGCACCCCGGGGTCCACGTTAGCGCTCGTCACGATATCGAAAAAGTTGACATCCCCCGCATCCACGCGGCTCGCTTTGGTCGTCAGCGCCAGGCGTGGATCGCCGAAGATATTTTTCCCCGAGGGGGCGTGATTGAAGTGCGTAAAGTCGAAGGCCCGATCCTGGGCTGCCGTTGCGATGGAGGGAGCGGTCGCGGCGATCCGCTTGACATCATCGGGCGTGCTGAAAAGCCCCCCGCTATTGCGCTCGGTGCGGAGGGCGGCGGTATCGTCATCGGTGAGCGAGGCGATGGCCGTCAGGTCCACCTGCGCCGGATGCCCCAACGGCTGGGAGGCGGCAGTAACGTGACTGGAGGCGGTGTTCCAGTTCAAGCGTGCCGTGAGGTCATCCGTCCAGAAAGCGTAGCGCCCGACAATCGGGTTGTTCTTGTTGTAAGCGGGCACACTGGCCGGAATCTCGTGGGTGCCGTTCTTGCGCACGTAGATCCACTGTTGCGGCAAGACGTTGGCGACGTCGTGCATGACGATTCCGCCCCCTTGGGTGAGCGAGGCGGGGTTGAGATTGACGGAGAGATTTGGCGTGGCGGAAGCGGCGGCAACTTCGCCGGAATAGAGGAGGATGATGCGCTCTTCGGGCGAGCTGGCTGCAAGATCGACCACGGCAATGCGCCCCGGCCCGGAGGCCCATGTGTGATCCGGCTGGCTCCCTTCGGTAACGGCATTGAGAAGGCGGGCGCTCACGACATCGGTGCTGATCCCGGCATAGAACGCTGCCGTCTGAGCCGCCAGATGTGAGCTGGCTGTCTGCCGCTCCGTGCGTGCGGTGGTGACAAAACCCACCAGAACAATGCACACCACGACGATCAGGCTCAGGCAGATAATCAGAGCAGCCCCTCGTTGAGGCTGATGGAATGGAGCTTTCAAGATCAGTGAGGGCGGTTGTCGAAAGTTATGTTGATGTGCACGGCGTCGATCAGGGAGCGTAGCGACCCGCTCACCTGGTCGAGGAACTCCCCGGCATTGGCGCTCGCTCCAACGCTTGGAAGAACCTCCCCACCCGCCACCCGCGTGGCTCCGCGTTCATCCAAGACGGCCAGGCTGACCTTGACCCGCGCGGGGAGACGCTTGTCCACCCGCGAATCCGGCACAATGACATTCCCCGATTCGTCGAAACACTCCACCCAAAGCCCCACGACATTCTCCAGGAACAACCCTTTGTAATCCGAGGCCTCGTTCGCCGGGGCCACGCTGTTGAGCAGGTCATCATCGACCCAGTCAGTCGGGGCGCTCCGTAGCCGGTAGTTCCCTTCGTCCGGGTTGATGAAGTACCGGCAGAGCTGGTAACGGCCGCCATCGCGGCGAATGAAGTAGCCAACGATTGCCAGGTTCCCCTGGGTCTGGCTGGTGGCAATCGGAGCCTGCCAGAAGACCGCGTCCTTGAGCCGATACGTGGCGGAAACTCCGGCGGGGTTCACCACGAATTGCGGGCCGTTCTGGCTGGTGCGATCCAGCGGCAGAACGGCTTGCTTCATCTCACTCCCGATGAAATCGAGAGCGGTCCGTGCCTTCTCCCTTAACTGACTCTGCTGATGATTGCGGCTCCATAGCGTGCTGGCCTGGCTGGAGAGACTCAACAGCATCCCCGCCATGACGGTAAAGATCGCCATGGACACCAGGATCTCAACCAAGGTAAACCCGCCCCTGCGCTGTCCGCTCGGCTCAAGTCTGGCTGGGGGATTGGAAGGCATGATGAGTGAAGCGTTAAAGGGCAGAAAGGGCCAGTCAGGCTTTGGCCGTTCTACGGCGCATCATGGCGAAAGCAGCCAGCACTGCGCCTCCCACCAGGGTCAGATGCTGACCTTCAGGGACGGCTGCAATCGCGATGTTGTCAACATACATGGTTCCCTGAGATGCGCTACCGGTACCCAAAGTCAGGTTCCCGGTGGCATCCGACGCGACTCCCAAATTCCAGGTATCGTGGAAGGTAAAAGTCTGCGAAGGATTGGCCAAGTTGGTGACGATGATCGCGACTTCCTTGCTAACGCTGTCGAAGGTAAAGGCGAAGTTGAAGAAGTTCCCGCCCGTTCCCGCAGAGACGCTTGTTCCAAGATCAAACCCGCTCGCAAAACCCGTGCCGGCAGAGTAGCCGATGGCGTTGGAAACACCTGGGGTCGGGGCAGCCCCATTACCGGCATAAAAGAAGAGGTGATTGCTCCCGCCCACATTGGCGAACCCCAGCCCGATGGCGTACTGGGCGCTCGTTGAAGTCGGACGGTAAGTCACGCGGAAGCCATTGTTGGCCCCTGCGGTCATACTGTAATTATCGATCCGGAGGTCGAAGTTGACCCCGATCGTGCCCGCATTGGCAATCCCGGTCATGCCGGTGAAAGCAAGGGTGGCATTGTAGAAAGACGAGCCACTGGCATCCCCCCCCCTGAAAGAATTAGACGAGCTTGACGAGGCGGCATTGCTGACTCCCCAGCCGCCCGAGCCCGCGCTCCACGGGGAAGGGAGGCTACCGATCGTGCGGGAATCGAAGTTTTCGCTGTAGAGGACACCCGCATGAGCAACGGCACCCGAAAGGGCCAGAAGCGATGCGACCAGGGCGGAGGAGGTAATGAGTTTCATGGGGTTATTTAGGCTTTAGGGCTGAGGGTTTTAAGTTTGGCGGGGGAGGTAAGCTTCCCGACTTGTTCAAGAGCATCCAGGAGCTGACGACGGATTGCGTCGGCCCCCGTGCGGTCGATCTGGCGGGTCCATGCCCAGCGAGGTTCATCAAGTACCCCGCTTCCTAAAATTGCTCCGGGGGCGCTCTCCAGGAGCTTCCGGGCGGCGGCCAACTCTGCGGCGGGAACGCCTTGCTTTTCGGCGGTTTCGAGCGCCGTCTTGAGCAGGTGCAGGTACTGGAAGTCATTGACGCCTTCGCGGATCGCTTCCATCTGCTTGCTGGAAACGGTGGAGGTCGGTGTCAGGAAAAGCGGCGTGTAGGTCCACTGGTTCAAGCCCGTATTCCACGAGTCCGGGAAGCCGTTGGCAGGCGCCGTCTCCGCATAGTTCCAGAAGAACTGCGTCCTGGCACCAAGCGCCCAAGCCTGCCACGCCTGCAAGCGGTAATAGGTGTAGGGATCGTAGAGATGCCCGGGCGCTCCGTAACATTCGTAGATGGAGATTTCCTTGCCAAGCCCGCGGTAGAATTCGAGATAGCGCTCTCCAAATCGCAGGAGATGGCTATACTTCAGGCAGATCACATCGCCCGCCTCCAGCATGGCGCGGCTTGCTTTCCAGGGCTCGTCGTAAATCGGGTTGATGAAGACCTTAAAGCCACTCCCGCTTTTCCGAATCGCTTCGGCCCAGACGCGGATGGCCTCATCGTCAATGAAGGGGGCGGCGGCGTTGTAGCCGGGCTCGTCGATCAGCTTCAGGTAGACCTGCGAAGGCTTGATATTATGGCGGGCGACCTCCTCTTTCCAGAAAGCAAGCCACCGGTTTACCCGCTTCTGGAAGCCCTCCGGATCAACCGTGGCGTCACACCCGGCAATGACGGCGTTGCGGCTCTTATCCTTAACGGTAAGCGCAATATGGTACCGATAAGCATTGGGCCATAGCTCCGTCGCCCACTCTTGGAAAGAAGTGGCATCAGGCCGATCCTCCGGGCTGGCGTACTCGTGCTTCTCGTTGAATTTCCCAAATCCGAATTCATTGCGAGTGGCCCAAGGGGCATCCGTCGCCTTGCTCCGGAGCAACTCTGCAAAAGCGGGCAGGTTCTCGCGGAAGACCCCAAAGCGGCGACGCAGCCGGGAGTCTGAGGCACACTCAAAGCCGCCGGTATGCAACGCGGGTTGCTCCGGGAAATCGAACGGATAAACCTTGACGCGCAGCGGCACTTCCCGCGTTGGCTTCCCAGCCTCTGCGAGTTCGATCCGTCCCGCAACATCGGCCTGGGGCCCCTTTACGGAGAGCCACACCTGCCGGGTCATCCCGGGCGGCAGGGTCACCTCGTAGGCTCCCTCCCTCCCCTTGGCAACAGGAAGCGCGGAGGCAACCGGGAGTCGCCATGCCGTCTCGGTCCATTCCACGAAATGAACTTCCAGATTCTCCGGCGCGATCCCCTCGGCGCGCAGCGTGACCGTGGCCGCTTTCTCGCCCGCATTGCTGAGGTTAAACGATAGCGAGCGGGACTCTCCGCGCAGCAGCGCCGTCTCCAAGGCCACCTCCCCTTTTCCCGGATTCTGCATCCACGGCAGATGATCCCAAAGCGGCGATTGCCAAACAATCAACCCCTCGCGCCCCTGCGCGCGCCAGATCGCCGCTGCTTCAGCCAAAATCTCTTGCCCCAATGATCCAAAGGGAAGCGTGTTGACGGCTTCGGAAATAATCGGCTCGGACTCGACCTTGACGCCAAGCGCCTCCAGGCGTTTCGTGATCGCTTCTCTTGGCCCTTCTGCCAGCAGTTTGGCCCGCTGTTTCAGCTCGGCAAGATCTTGCCGGTAGCGACGTTGAATCACAAAGCGATGAAGTTCCGTCAGCTTTGCCGCCTCCTTAGCTTCCTTCTCAGGATTTTCAGCATTCGGGTTTGGATTGATGGCTGTCGGCTGAATTGCCTCCAGCATCTCCTCGTCGTTCGCGAAAGCCGGTGCCGGGCGGATCTTTTTCAAAAAGTCATCACTACCCCGGTGGACTTCGATCTCGTCGATGTAAATCGGGCGGGAGTAGCTGATGAGGAACTTCACGAAGCGCCCATGGGTTTGCAGGTTGCGCGTTGAGATTTTCCGCCGGGCATAGGCCCCGAAGGGAGGCAGCGGCTCATTCTCCCGATCGTGCAGCGAGGTCAACTCCCCCACCGGGAAGTAGCTGCGATTGTCATCGCTCACGTAGACATCAATCCGGCCCGGCCAGACGAAGATATCCTTGCCGCTGATCGCCTCACCCGCGGCGGTACTGATTGAAACCCCGGAGATTGGCTGCCGCTTTTTGAGGTCCACGGTCACGCTTACCGGTTGGGCGGCATGAAATCGAACGGCTGTCTTCTCCTGCTCCCAGATCGGATCTCCACTATAGCCGCCGTCCGTCAGGATGCCCGGCTCGGAACCGCGCTGAATCCCCGCAGGAGGCGTCACCCGGTACGACTTGCCCTGCGCAAGGTTCCCGTCCTCCGCAAGTAGCGATCCCTGCGGAATGAGGGCCGCTAAGCCGACAAAAAACGGTAGAAACGAAATCTTCATGGAACAAAGAAATGGAGAGCACGCGCTGTATAAACTGCACGCGTTAAAGACATTATCAACCTCCGGCTAAGGCGGTAAATCCTAGCTGCCGGATTGAGTCTGTATCTTGCGCATCACGGTAAGCCCGCCTGCTTCAACCCCCTCACCCAGGTGGTGCTCGATATGATCAAGAGCAACCTGAAGGTGGATGACCAGTGAGGGAACTTCATCGGGATTGATCCTGCCGGTCAGCGCGATCGCAATGGTGTTGTTGGAAGGCAGTGTCATGGCCAACGTATAGTTAGCGTAGTCCGGCCCCATTCCCCCAATCGGCGTGTAGGCATAGCCTTGCTGGCGGATTTCACCCAGGCGCGCGATCAGGGCCTCAATCCCGCTGGGAAACCCTTCGATCTCCCGGTCGCGGTACATCGCGCGCACTTCGTCATCGCTCATGCAGGCCATGATCGCCAGCCCAACGCCGGAGTTTGTCGCCTCCCATTGAGCGGCTCCGCCAATGGCTTTCTCCATCGGCGTTTTCTTCTCGGCGTGATAGAGGTAGGAAACCTTTCGATTCCAGAGAGTTCCTAGCGCCACGCGATAAGGCAGCCGACGGCGCAGGGACTCCAGCGGAGGCAACGCCGCTTCAATTAGATGGGAATTATGCAGCGTTTGCGCCGTCAGGGAATAGACGGCCGGCCCTGCCTCGTACTTGCGGCCCCGCGTTTGCCGCAGCAATCCCTCCTGCACCAGCGTGCGAACCAGCCGGAATGTCCGGGTCTGCTCAAACCCCAGCCCAACGGCCATGTCTTTCAGCGCCACCGGTCCCTGCTGGCTGAGGATCCAGAGCAGGCATTGAATCCCGTCAGCGAGGCTTTTGGAAGGTGCGGAGGCAGACTTGCGTTGGGAGGAGGCGGTTTTCATATTTCACGTTTGCAGGGAACAAAAAATACCTAAATTGCAATAAATGCAATCATTTTCTTCCGCTCATCTTCTTGTGCACGCCCGCTCCTTCTATAGAACCCGTAAAAATAGACTTTCACCATTATCAGAAAGCCCGCATCGCAATGATTGAATGAACAACGAGGCTTGCAAACCGAATTCGTATATTTCATTAATTGAAAATTAACTACTTTCACTGATGAATATCCCTTTCCAATCCCATTGCCTGACAACCGACATTCTAGTGGCAGGGGGCGGACCAGCCGGTGTCTCCTGCGCCATCGCTTCCGCCCGGCAAGGTGCAAAGGTGATCCTGATGCACGACCGCCCGATGCTGGGAGGGAACGCAAGCAGCGAGATCCGCATGCACATCCTTGGAGCCGACACGGGACGCGCGGGAGTGGATTTGGAGTTTGAACCCCGCGAAACCGGGATCATTGAAGAGATTCGCCTGGAGAATGCCTACCGCAATCCGCAACGCTCGCCTTCGATGTTCGACCAGATCCTGTACGAGAAATGCGTTGCGGAGCCGAATCTCGCCCTCCACCTCGATACGCGCGTGATAGGCGCACGCACGGAAGGCTCGCGCATCACGGAGGCCGAAGCCCATTGCGCCGCCACGGAAGATCGCTACACGATTCGCGCCAATGTGTACATCGACTGCACGGGCGATGGCGGGCTGGGAATCGCCGCCGGAGCGGCCTATATGCGCGGGAGAGACAGCAAGGCCTTGCATGGAGAACAATACGGACAGGAAACCGGCGACTCGAAGACGCTCGGCTCCACGCTCCTGCTGATGGGCCGGAAACACGACCGCCCGGTGCGTTTTATCCCGCCGGCCTGGGCTCGCAAGTTCTCGGAGGAGGATCTACGCCTGCGCCCCCATGCATCCCCCGATAAGGGCGACTACGGGCTGGAGTATGGCCTCTGGTGGGTGGAGTGGGGCGGACACCTCGATACAATCAAGGACAACGCCGCGATCCGCCATGAACTCCTCGCGATCGTGATGGGGGTGTGGGATCACATTAAAAATGATAGCGATCACGGCGCTGAGTGCTGGGCGCTCGATTGGTTTGGCGCGGTACCTGGAAAACGGGAGAGCCGACGCTTCGTCGGGCAGTATCTGCTTACGGAACACGACATCCTGAAGCCACAGCCAAAATCGGACGCCATTGCTTACGGCGGTTGGGCGATCGACCTGCATCCGCCGGAAGGCGTGGATCGCCCGGAGGAATCGCCCTGCGTTCAGATCCCGGTACCTCAGCTCTATGACATTCCGCTACGGGCCGCGATTTCCAAAAACATTGAGAACCTGATGTTTGCAGGGCGAAATCTTTCGGCAACTCACGTGGCTTTTGCCTCAACCCGCATTATGGCCACCTGCTCAACCGTAGGTGAAGCCGTCGGGATTGCAGCGGCCCACGCCATCCGAAACGGAATCACTCCGGCTGCGATCACCGAACACGCCGGGGTGATTCAAGCGATTCGGCAGGAGATTCTTCGGCAGGACGGCTTCCTCATTGGTATTCAAGAGGAGCCCGCAAAGGACCACGCCCTGACAGCCCGTATTTCTGCCTCCAGCGAAACCGCGAAGGGCGCAGCGGCCAACGTGATCTCAGGCCAAAACCGGGCGATGTACCGCTGCTGCGACATCCCCACAGAGCGCACTCTCCCCGGCAGCCATCGCTGGATCAGCCAACCGGGAACACCAGCCTGGATCGAGCTGCGTTGGGATCAAGCGATTCCGCTCGACGTAGTGGAGGTCGTTTTCGACAGCGGGCTGCATCGCCGCCTGACCTTAAGCCACTCCGATGCCTACCATCGCACGCTCTGCTGGGGTACCGGTCAACCGGAGCTGGTTCGCTCCTACACCATCGAAGCTGAAACGGAGAACGGAGAGTGGAAATCCATCGCTGAGGTTGGCGAAAACTGGCAGCGGCGGGCGATCCACCAACCCGCGCAGCCGCTAAAGGCAAAAGCCCTCCGGCTTACGGTAACAGCCGCATGGGGGATCGACCACGCCCGCGTAGTAAGAATCCGCATTCCAGCTCGCTAAGCGTTTCATGGCAAACGGAACCGTGCGTTAGGCAATCATCACCTCCGCACGGTTTCGGCGAAAACCACCTCTTTTATCGCTGGCCGGCTAGATCCGACCTCATACAGCGTTTACGGCACGCATGGACTCATCCATAAAGGCCGCAATGTCGCGCCATACCGCTGGAAATGGCCTCTGAACGAAACATTGCCAAACATTTCGGAACCTTTCCCCCAATAACCAGACAGACGTAAGTCGAAAGGAGAATGAAGGGGGATCCCGCAAAAGAACATAGATGGCGGCGGGTTATGCAGGTTTTGCAGGTTTCGAAATGGGGACTACGAAGCGATCAGCTTACCGAATCCAACGGACGCACGGCTTTTCTTATCGGCATAGTGCTTCGTCGTTATCCCGATATCAGCATGACGAAGCATACGGGAAGCAGCATAGATTCCGTGTTCATCGATGATCGCTGCGCCAAGCTCTTTTCGGAGTTCATGGAGTGGCTTCTGGGCGCGAACACCTTTGTCACGGAGCCAGGCAAGAAGGCCGTCGAACACCTTTGCGCATCGGTAGTGTGACCAATTCGAATTTCGAATGATTTCCCCGCTGGACTCGATCACAAAGCCCCCGGAGGCCTCGCTCGCCAGCTTCGAGAAGATTGCCGCAACTTCTGGATCAATCTCAACTGACGCCCGGCTTTCTTCTGTCTTCAGAAACTCGGTGGAGGTAATCCGGGCCTCATGCTTTTCAAAGTCGAACGCATCCCATTCAAGCAGGTCAATCTCCCCCCGACGCAAACCCGCACAGACCGCAAGGAGAAATACTTTATATTG
>JBBCKI010000043.1:0-42004 GCA_037190965.1 Chthoniobacteraceae bacterium | reverse complement strand
GGCGGCCTTTGCCGCGAGACATTTGCCCTCAATTTACCTCAAGCCAAAAACTCGTGTATTGCCGGAAGCGACAGTTCCACCTATAGGTCAAGATTCCATGAATCTTGATACGCTTCCCGATGCGCAGGGTCACTTTGGCCCTTATGGCGGCATGTTTGTGCCCGAGACGTTGATGACCGCTCTCAACGAATTGACGGAGGAATATGCCAAGGCGCGCGAAGACGAAGCGTTTCAAAAGGAACTCGATGCCCTGTTGCACGACTTCGCCGGACGCCCCACGCCGCTCTACTTTGCCGAACGGCTGACGCGCGAACTCGGCGGCGCCAAGATTTACCTCAAGCGCGAAGACCTGCTGCACACCGGCGCGCACAAGATCAACAACGCGCTCGGCCAGATCCTCCTTGCCCGCCGCATGGGCAAGAAGCGAATCATCGCCGAGACCGGCGCGGGCCAGCACGGTGTCGCCACGGCGACGGTCGCCGCGCGGTTCGGGCTGGAGTGCGTCGTCTACATGGGCGCGGTCGATATGGAGCGGCAGGCGCTCAACGTCGCTCGGATGCGTTTCCTCGGCGCAACCGTCGTACCCGTCACCGCCGGGCAGGCAACGCTCAAGGAAGCGATCAATGAAGCCATGCGCGACTGGGTCACCAACGTTCGCTCGACGCACTACATTCTCGGCTCCGCGCTCGGTTCGCACCCGTACCCGATGATGGTCCGCGACTTTCATCGTGTCATCGGTATCGAAGCGCGCCACCAGATTCTGGAGCGCGAGGGCCGTTTGCCGGATCTGCTGATCGCCTGTGTCGGCGGAGGCAGCAACGCCATCGGGCTTTTTCACCCGTTCCTCAATGACGACGGCGTGAAAATGGTCGGCGTGGAAGCTGGCGGCGAAGGGATCATCGATGGCCGCCATGCCGCACGGTTCCAGGGCGGCAAACTCGGCATCCTGCAAGGGACGAAGACCTACCTCCTCGCCGATGAAAACGGGCAGATTCAGTTGACGCACTCGATTTCAGCGGGCCTCGACTACGCCGCCATCGGGCCGGAACACGCCTACCTGCGCGACCAGAAGAGGATCGATTTCGATTACGCGACCGACGATGAAGCGCTCAACGCCTTCCAGACGCTCTCGCGGCTCGAAGGGATCATCCCCGCGCTGGAGTCCTCGCACGCCATCGCCCATGTCATCAAGACGGCAGGGACGATGCGCCCCGACCAGATCATCATCGCGAACCTCTCCGGGCGCGGCGACAAGGACGTGGCGCAGGTGGTGGAACGGCTCTCCGCCTAGAATTGGGTGGTACTTCAAGAAAAGTCCTGCAAGCGCGAGTTGTTGAGAAGAAGAAATAGAGGGCCTTTGGCCATAGGCGTGGAACTCCGCCCTCCATCTACCGCGCGGCAAGCGCGCGCAGGACGAAAGCTTCCAGAGTGAAATGCCTTCCAACGGAGGGCGGAGCTCCGCGACCCCGCACTCCTTGCAGCCGAAGGCTCGCTTTTTCTCAATTCGCAGACACCGCCCCGCCCAGGACCACCGAGCCTTCGGCGACGACTTCCCCTTCCACAGAGGCGGTGACGGAGAACTGAAAAAGCCCTCCCGCCTCCCCGATCTTCCGGGCGTCCAGTTCAATCAACTGGCAGGGGCGGGCGGCCCTTGGGAACTTCATCGACCGGATTGCCGCGAGCCGCAGCCCCGGCCGCGCCACGGCAATCCCGGCGATCTGCGCCAGGGCCTCCGTCAGGATCACTCCCGGCACGAGCGGATCCCCCGGGAAATGCCCGCGAAAAAACGGCTCATCGGATGAGAAGGTCTTTACGCCCCGGGCGGCTTCGCCCGGAGTCATCGCGGTCACCTTGTCCACGAAAATGAACGGCTTCCGGTGCGGTAGCCCAAGCTGGATGGGGTCATTAGTCTCCATGGCGGGGAAAAATGCGGTTATTGCATGGATGCGGGCGGAGCGGGAACAAAGTAAGCAAACCGCCAGGCACCGTTCACCAATCGCAATCCGGCGCGATAGCCAGCGTAGTCGGGATTATAGGTCACCTCAGCAGGAGCCACCATGTAATCGCCGCTCGGCACGAATTTCTCACTGAGAACCCCCTGCAACTCCGGCCAAAGCTGGTTGGCATCCCAGTAGTTGAACACCTCCGGCCCCTCGCCGCCCTCCGCCCAACTAAAACCGAAATCCGGTGTCATCATCGAGGCAAGCATCACCTTATCCCGTTTGGCCACCGCCTTGCGCAGGCGGGAAGCGAACGACTGGAAGGAAGCATCGCCGCTTTGATCCTTGAGGTCTCCGGGAGGCTTGGAGATCTCAGGCTTCTTTTTGTCGGCCGAACTGCAGCCGACCAGCACGAGCGCCATCAAGGCCAATAAAGACAGGGGCGAGCATCGGGGAATCATGGATGCCCAGTACAGCAGTTACCCTTCCATTTTTCCATAAAAAGATCGCTCCGCCCCTTTTGGAAACTTGCCTTGCGCGATGTTTTGCGGGAACCGTCTTAAAGTGCCCTGCGAACCCAACCTGTCATCCCTTCCCTGCTCCGTGCTTGCCGAGCCCGATTGGCACGCCCGGCGGGCGGCCCATCTTGCCCGGGTGCAGACATGGACGGGGCCGCACCAGACGCGGGCTCGCGCACAACGGAAACACCCGGTTTACGATTTTCTTTTCCAGTACTACCACTTCCGTCCACGGCAGCTCGAAACCTGGCACCCCGGTCTCGGGGTGATCCTGGAGGGCGAATCGGCGCTGGATTACCTCTCAATCCCCGGTTACCGCACCGTGCCGGAAGGGGTCACCGCCGATCCCGCCTGGCTCAAACCGGCACGGCACGAAGGGCTGCACTGGATCGCAAGCCTGTTGCGCGCGACCACCTCGCGACCGCCGTTCTTCGGCTGTTTCGGGCTGCACGAATGGGCGATGGTCTACCGGGCGCCGGAGGTGCGCCATGCCGCGTGGCCGCTTCGGTTTAATGCCGAACAATTGGCCGCCATCGTGGAATCACAGACCATCCGCTGCTCGCATTTCGACGCTTTCCGGTTCTTTACCGACGCCGCCCGCCCGCTCAACCGCCTGCAGCCGAGCAAAAGCAGTATTCCCGCTCTGGAGCAACGCGGCTGCCTGCATGCCAACATGGACCTCTACAAATGGGCGTTCAAACTGACCCCTTACGCACCCTCGGAGTTGATCGCCGACACCTTCGCCCTCGCCTGCGAGATCCGCGAAGCCGACATGCGGGCCAGCCCGTATGACCTCCGCGCCCTGGGGTTCGAGCCCATTCCCATCGAGACCGCAGAAGGCCGCGCTCAATACGAAAGCCTCCAACGAGGGTTCGCCGAGCGAGGGATTCCCCTGCGTGCCCGTCTGATGGCGGTTTGCGAAGCGTTGATTGCGACCCTTTGAGGTCGAGTCGTATAATCGGTAGCCCGCTCGCGCCGTCGAGCGCGGGATCGATGATGAGTCGCGTTTGGCTTCATCCCCGCAGGAGGGGGCTCCGCTTTCCGGGATGCAGCCCTAGCAAATCCCGCGCTCACGGCGCGAGCGGACTACCAGCGCTTCCGCCTATACACCCCGCTCTTTTGGATCCCAGATGAATTTGTGAAGCTGGAGCTGGAACCGCACCGGCAGCTTGTCTTCCAGGATCCAGTTGACGATCTCGACCGGTTTGATCCGTCCAAAGATCGGCGAAAAGAGGACGGTCTGGACCCGGTTGGCGAGATCGTGGGTCAGCACCTGCTCGCGGGACCATTCGTAGTCCTCGCGGGAGCCGATCACGAACTTCACCTCGTCGCCGCGCGTCAAATTGGCGATGTTTGACCAGAGATTGCGGGCGCATTCGCCGCTGCCGGGCGTCTTGAGATCCATGATCCGGTGCACGCGCGGGTCGATCTTCGAAATATCGTGCGCTCCGCTGGTCTCAATGAGAACCGTCTTACCGGCATCACAGAGCGCGGCCATCAGCGGGAGCGCGGCCTTTTGCAACAGGGGTTCGCCGCCGGTCAGTTCCACCAGCGGACAACCATAGGCGAGGACTTCCGCAAGCACCTCGTCCAGCGGGCGGCGTTTCCCTTCGTAGAACGCGTAAGTCGTATCGCAATAGGTGCAGCGGAGATCGCAGGCCGTCAACCGCACAAAAACGCACGGAAGCCCCACCCAGGTGCTCTCTCCCTGAACCGAGAAATAGATCTCGTTCACCTTCAGGCTCAAAGGTTTGGCTTCGGGCTTTGCTGGAGACTCTGGCATTGGCGGCATGGACTGGGTCGACACACCCCCAACCTAACGCCGTTGCGGGCAAATTGAAGAAATAACTGTTCAACCGCCCCGTTCGTATCCGAGAGTCAGGGCGTCTATGCAGAACCGGATCGACCAAACCTTCCAGCGGCTCCGCGCCAGCGGCCAAAAAGGATTCATTGCCTACATCGGGGCGGGCGACCCCAACCTCGCCGCCACGGAAAAGCTCGCCATCGCCCTGGAGAAAGCCGGGGTGGATGTGCTGGAGCTTGGCGTCCCGTTCTCGGATCCCCTCGCCGACGGCATCGTCAACCAGCAGGCCGCCCTCCGTGGCCTCGCCGCCGGGACGACCCTTCGGGGAGTGCTGGAGAGCGTCCGGCGCATTCGCGAGACCTCGCAGCTCGCCATCGTCATCTACACCTACATGAACCCCGTCTACCTCTACGGGTTCAGCCAGTTTTTGAAGGATGCCGAAGCCGCGGGCGTTGACGGCGTACTGCTCCTCGATCTGCCGCCCGACGAAGATTTCGGCGAATTCAATGTCGCCAGCAACATTCGCCGCATCCGCCTTATCGCCCCGACCACGCCGCCCGAACGCATCGCGGAACTGACCCGCCGGGCCGAAGGGTTCATCTATTACGTCTCGCGCGAAGGCGTGACCGGCGAGCAGACCAGCGTTTCTGATACGCTCGCCGAAGGCGTCGCTGCCATCCGGGCGACCACTCCCCTTCCCATCGCCGTCGGTTTCGGGATCTCCACGCCTGAGCAGGCCCGCGAAGTCGCCTTCCACGGCGATGCCGCCGTGGTGGGAAGTGCGATTGTCCGGCGAATCGCCGAATTCGGAAACGAACCCGACCTTGTGGAACGGATCGCCGAGTTCGTCCGCCCGCTCGCCGAAGCGGCCAAAAACGCAGGCTCAAGCAAGACGGTCTAGATCACCTCTGGAGGCACAGGTTTGGCGCGCTTCCGACGAGCCCACTCCCGGAGGTGCTCGAACCCGAGATAAACCACCGGCGTTGTGAAGAGTGTCAGCGTCTGTGAGACGATGAGCCCGCCTACGATTGCAATCCCGAGCGGACGGCGCAGTTCCGACCCGATACCGAAGCCGATGGCCAGCGGTACCGCTCCGAGCAATGCCGCCATGGTTGTCATCATGATCGGGCGAAAGCGGATCACGCATGCCTTGTAGATCGACTCCTCGGGAGGAAGCCCTTCTCCCCTCTCCGCTTCCAGGGCAAAATCGACCATCATGATCGCGTTCTTCTTCACGATCCCGATCAGCAGGATGATGCCGATGGCGGAGACCAGCGAGAGGTCGTAGCCGAAGAAGATGAGCGAGACCAGCGCGCCGACGCCCGCCGAGGGAAGCGTAGAGAGAATCGTTACCGGATGAATGAGGCTTTCATAAAGCATCCCGAGGACGATGTAGACCGTCACAACGGCCGCCAGAAAGAGCACCGGCATGGTGGCCAGCGACGCTTCAAACACCTGCGCCGTCCCTTGAAAGCTCCGCTGGATACGCGCGGGAATGTTCAACTCCTCGGTCGCCTTGCGAATCAGCTCCGCGGCTTCGCCCAGCGAAACTCCCGGCGCAAGATTGAAGGAGAGTGTGACTGCGGGGAACTGCCCCTGATGGTTGACGGAAAGATAAGTATTGCTGAAGCCGAAACTGGCAACGGAAGAGAGAGGAACCATCTGCCCGGTGGTCGTTGAGCGGATGTAAATCTTGTCCAGGGACGCGGGGTAAAGCTGAAACGGCGGATCGGCCTCCAGCACCACATAATGCTGATTGTAACGCTTGTACATCGTGGAGACCTGCCGCTGCCCGAAGGCATCGTAGAGCGCGTTGTCGATGCTTGAGGGCGACAAACCGAGCCGCCCGGCGGCGTCGCGGTCGATCTTCACGTCGGACTGCAACCCGCGCGTGAGCTGGTCGCTGCTGGCATCGCGGATCTGCGGGATTTTCTGGATCCGTTCCAGCAGCAGCGATGCCCAGTGGTTGAGATCGTTGAGATCCGCCGATTGCAAGGCGTATTGGAACTGCGCCTTCGTCAAACGCCCGCCGACGCGGATATCCTGCACGGGTTGCAGGAAGAGGGAAATCCCCACCACTCCCGCCAGCTTTTCGCGAAGCCGATCGATGGTTTGATCGGCGTTGATCTTCCGCTCTTCGAGCGGCTTGAGCGTAATATACATGCGCCCGTTGTTCACCGTCGTCCCGGCGGCGCTTGCGCCGATAAATGAGCCCAGCGTGGCCACGGCGGGATCGTCCAGCACCACGCGGGCAACGCTCTTTTGCAGACGCTCCATCTCTTCGAAGGAGACATCCTGAGCCGCCTCGGTAATGCCAATGATGAGCCCGGTGTCCTGCTGCGGGAAGAACCCCTTCGGCACGACGATATAGAGCCAAAGCGTCGCCAACAGGGTGACCAGGGCAACCAGCAGCATGAAGATCTGGTGCCCGAGCACCCAGCGTAGCGCGGTTTCGTAATGCCCAAGCAGCCACGTAAACGCCCGCTCGCTCACCCGGGCGACAAACACCGGCTTCGGCGCGTCGGCCTCGCGGCGGAGAAATCGGGAGCAGAGCATCGGCGTGAGTGTAAGCGAGATCACCCCGGATACAAAAATGGCCAGGCTAAGGGTGACGGCAAACTCATGAAAAAGCCGCCCCATCAAGCCGCCCATGAAGAGGAGCGGAATAAAGACCGCGACCAGCGAAGTGCTCATCGACACGACCGTGAAACCGATCTGCTTCGCTCCTTTGAGGGCCGCCGTCAGTGGAGGATCGCCCTCCTCGATATAGCGATAGACGTTCTCGATCACCACAATCGCGTCGTCCACGACAAAACCGACGGAAACGGTAATCGCCATCAGCGAAAGATTATCCAGACTGTAATCGAGCAGGTACATCCCGGCGAAGGTTCCCGCCAACGAAAGCGGCACGGTGATACTGGCGATCACCGTCGGCCAAAGCCTTCGCAGGAAAAGAAAGATCACCATCACGACCAGCGCGACGGTGATCAGGAGCGTAAACTGCACCTCTTCCACGGAAGCGCGGATGGTGACGGTTCGGTCGCTCAGCGTCTCGATCTTGATGGACGGCGATATCCATTTCTGAAGCTGTGGAAGAACGGTGTAAATGCGCTCGACGGTCTCGATCACATTCGCGCCGGGTTGCTTGAAGATGATGATGAGAACGGCTCGCTGCATCCCGCTCCAGCCGGCGATCTTGTTGTTCTCCACATCGTCGATGGCGCTCCCCATTCCCCGGAGCAGAATGGGAACACCATTCTTTTGCTGGAGGATGAGCGATTCATATTCCTCTGCCAGAAAGAGCTGGTCGTTGGTCGCCAGCGTCAACGCCTGTCGCGGACTGTCAATCGATCCCTTTGGGGAATTAACGTTCGCGCTCCCGAGAAACGTGCGGACGTCCTCAAGGCTCAGCCCCGCCGAGGCCAGCGCCACCGGGTTCATCCGAACACGGACTGCCGATTTCTCCGCCCCACTGATGATGACCTGGCTGACTCCTTCAATCTGGCTGAGCCGTTGCGCGATCACCTCGTCCGCCGCTTCGTACACCTCCGAGGAGGGACGCGTCGGCGAGGTCAGCCCGAGAACACAGATCGGCGCATCGGCAGGGTTCACCTTGCGATAGGTGGGCGGGTTCGGGAGATTCGGCGGAAGCTCGTTGGCCGCCGCGTTGATGGCCGCCTGGACATCTCGCGCCGCGTTGTCAACGAGGCGGTTCAGGTCGAACTGGATATTGATGAGCGTGCCGCCGAGCGTGCTCGTGGAGGTCATCTCCGTCACCGCCGAGATCTGGCCAAAGCGCCGCTCCAGCGGAGCCGCCAGCGACGAGGCAACGGTGGTCGGGTCCGCACCGGGAAGCAGGGCCGTCACGGAAATCATCGGGAAATCAACCCGGGGCAGCGAGGCTACGGGAAGGTGGGTGTAGGCCACGACTCCCAGGAGGGCGAGGCCCATGGAGAGAAGCGCGGTCGCCACGGGGCGACGGATGAACGGCTCCGAGATGTTCATGGCGACTCAGGCTCCGAGGGCCGTTCGGGATGGGTGTACCGGGCTTGCCGCCAGTTCCGTACCCGAGCGCCGAGGCGGTCGAGGTAGAGATAAATGACCGGCGTGGTATAGAGCGTCAGGAACTGCGAAAGCAGTAACCCTCCCACAATGGCAATGCCCATTGGGCGGCGAAGCTCGGACCCTGTTCCCGTTTCCAACGCCAGCGGCAATGCCCCGAGCAGCGCCGCCATGGTCGTCATCATGATCGGGCGAAAACGGAGGAGGCAGGCGCGGTAAATTGACTCTTCCGGCGCGAGCCCCTGCGTCCGCTCCGCTTCGATGGCAAAGTCGATCATCATGATCGCGTTCTTTTTGACGATGCCGATAAGGAGGATGATCCCGATCAACGCGATGACGGAGAGTTCCGTGCGGAAAACCAGCAACGCGAGCAACGCCCCCACCCCGGCAGAAGGAAGGCTGGAGAGAATCGTGATCGGGTGGATATAGCTTTCGTAAAGAACGCCAAGAACGATGTAGATGACCACCACCGCCGCGAGCAAAAGGAACGGCTGGCTTTGGAGCGAACTGCGAAACTCCGCCGCACTGCCGGAGAAGAGCGTCACAATCGACTCGGGAAGACCGATCTCGCTTTTGACCCGCTCGATCGCCTTCACCGCCGCTCCCAGCGAATGGCCGGGTTTGAGGTTGAATGAAAGCGTGACCGCCGGGAACTGCCCCTGATGAATGATCGCGAGCGGCACCGTCTCAATCTTCATCGAAGAGAATGCGCCCATCGGCACCACCTGCCCGGTGGTCGATTTGACATAGAGCGTCCTGAGCGAAGCGGGATCGCTCTGAAAACCCGGCTCGGCTTCCAGAACCACGCGATATTGATTGAGTTGAGTGAAGATGATCGAGACCTGCCGTTGGCCGAACGCGTCGTAGAGCGTGTCGTCAATCGCCTGCATGGTGACGTTCAGGCGTGAAGCGCGGTCGCGGTCGATCTCAATGCTCAGTTGCAGGCCGCTCGATTGCTGGTCGGAGGTAACATCGGCCAGTTCCGGCGCGCGGCGCAAGCCCTCCACAAGCCTGGGGGCCCATGTCGCCAGTTCGGCTTCGTTGAAATCCTGAAGCGTGTATTGGTACTGCGTACGGGTAATGCGGGTGTCGATCTGCACATCCTGCACCGCCTGCATGGAGAGCGTGATCCCCGGCACATCGGCGGTGCTCTTTCGCAGACGCTCGATGATGTCGGCCACGCCGGATCGCTGTTTACGCGGCTTGAGCGCGATATACATTCGCCCGGTGTTGACGGTGGCATTGACCGGACCCACGCCGACATACGAGGCGACATTGGTGACATCCGGATCCTGCCGTACCCGCTGCGCGATGGCCCGCTGACGATCCATCATCGCGCGAAAGGAGATGCTCTGGTTGGCATCGGTGACACCGACGATCAAACCGGTATCCTGCAAGGGAAGCAGCCCCTTCGGGATGATAATGTAGAGCCAGATCGTCAGGATCAGCGTGGCAATCGCCACCATCAGCGTCAGAAATTGGTGGGCGAGCACCCAGATGAGACCGCGATCATAGGCGCTCGACATCCAGTGAAATCCGCGCTCGGTGGCCCTGTAGAAGCGCCCCTGCTTCGTTTCGCTCTCCGGGGTGAGCAGCCGCGAGCACATCATCGGCGTCAGCGTCAGCGAAACGATGGCGGAGACGGTCACCGCGATGCTCAGGGTGATGGCAAACTCATGGAAGAGCCGCCCGACGATGCCGGTCATGAAGAGCAACGGGATGAAGACGGCGACGAGCGACACGGTGAGTGAAATGATGGTAAAGCCGATCTCCTTCGCCCCTTTGAGCGCGGCCTCCATTGGCTTCTCCCCCTCCTCGATGTGACGCACGATGTTCTCGATCATCACGATGGCGTCATCGACGACAAAGCCGGTGGAGATGGTCAGCGCCATCAGCGAAAGGTTGTCGAGGCTGAAGCCTATGAGCTTCATCATCCCGAAGGTGCCGATGATCGCCAGCGGCAGGGCGACGCTCGGGATCACCGTGGCCCAGAATTTTCGCAGGAAGAGGAAGATGACCATGACGACCAGCGCCACCGTGAGCAGAAGCGTAAATTGCACATCATGCACGGAGGCGCGGATCGTCTCGGTCCGGTCGATGATGGTCTCGACCTGGACGGAGGGTGGAATCGAAGCGCGGAGCGCGGGCAGGAGCGCCTTCACGCGATCGGTCGTTTCGATGATATTTGCGCCGGGCTGGCGCTGCACATCGAGAATGACGGAAGGCTTGCCGTTGACCCACGCGGCGAGCTGCACGTTCTCGACGGAATCGATGGCGTCCCCCACGTCCTCAAGCCGCACGGCGGCGGCGTTCCGATAAGCGAGAATGAGCGGCAGGTATTCCGCTGCGGTAAAGAGCTGATCGTTCGCGCCGATGGTGTAAGACTGTCGCGGCCCGTCAAAGCTCCCCTTGGGGGCGTTGAGGTTATTGAGTGTCAGCGTATTGCGAACATCCTCGAACCCAAGCCCCAACTGATTGATCACGCCCGGGTTCACCCGGACCCGCACCGCCGGTTTCTGTTTCCCCTGGATCGTCACCAGCCCCACGCCGGGGACCTGGCTGAGTTTCTGGACGAGCACGTTGTCGACGAGGTCGTTCACTCTCTCCAACGGAATAAGGTGCGAAGAAATCGCGAGGGTGAGGATCGGGGTATCCGCAGGGTTGACCTTGTTATAGGTCGGCGGGTTGGGGATATTAACCGGGAGCACGCCGCCCGCTGCGTTGATGGCGGCCTGCACATCCTGCGCCGCCGCGTCGATGTCCCGGTCAAGCGTGAATTGCAGGGTGATCGAGGAGATGCTGAAGGAACTCGTCGAATTCATCGCGGCGACGCCGCTGATCTGCCCGAACTGCCGCTCCAACGGGGTGGTGACCGAGGAGGCCATCACCATCGGGCTTGCGCCGGGGAACTGCGCGGAGACCTCCACGGTGGGAAAATCGACCGCTGGGAGCGCCGAGATCGGCAGAAACCAGTAGCCGAGCATCCCCATGATGACGATCCCCGCCATGAGGAGCGACGTGGCAACGGGGCGCTGGATGAACGGTTCGGAGATGTTCACGGCGAGGGAAAGCCCAAGGGATAAAGGTTAAGGTCCGGGCGAAGGGGTTGCGGTCGGGGCGGCGGACGAAGCGGCGGGAACCAGCTTGACCGGCGAGCCGGGCCGGAGCCGGTATTGACCCTCCAGCACCACGCGCTCTCCCGCCGAAATACCACTATCGATAAGCGCCGAGCCCTCCTGAATCTGCGACACTTTGACGGGTCGCACCTCCACCGTCAGATTCTCCCGGATCACAAAGGCGTAAGTGCCATCCGGCCCGCGTTGGACCACCGCCGCGGGGACAACGATGCCGTTCTTGCGGGTCGCCAGCCACAGGCGGGCGTTGACGAACTGCCCCGGCCAGAGCCGGAGATCGTCATTGGCGAAGGTCGCCTTCATGCGGATCGTCCCCGTCGTGGTGTCGATCTGGTTGTCGACCACCGAGAGCTTCCCGGTACTGATCGCCGGGCCTGTGTTCTCACGGTCCCGGGCGTAAACCACCAGCGCCCGCTGTTTCATCTGCTGCTGGATTTCGAAGAGATGCTGCTCAGGGAGGGTGAACACCAGGGAAATCGGGTGAAGCTGATTGATTACGATGATGCCGTTGGGATCCGAGGCATGGACGATGTTCCCCTTGTCGATCAACCGGAGACCGACGCGTCCGTCAATGGGCGAACGGATCGTGGTATAGCCGAGTTGCACCTGCTGGTTGACGATGGCGGCTTCGTCAGCCGCCACCGCCGCCTCCAGTTGGGCCACAAGGGCCACCTGGGTGTCGAACTGCTGCTGGGAGATGACGTTGCGGCAATAAAGGTCATAGTCGCGCTTCAGATCGATCCGGGCATTGTCGAGTTGTGCCTGGTCCTGCCTCTTGCGCGCCTCCGCCTGGGCGAGCAGCGCCTTGAGAGCGTCCGGGTCGATCTTCACGAGAAGATCCCCCTTTTTGACGTCCTGCCCTTCCTCGAAGGCGATTTGGGTGATCTGCCCGTCCACCCGCACATGGATGGTGACCGAATTAAACGCCTGGACCGTGCCGAGGCCGTCGAGATAGATCGGCATATCCTTCCGCTCCACCGTCGTCGCCACCACCGGAATGGGAACCGGGCGCGCCGCCGCTTCCGCCGCCGCCTGTCGGGCTCGCTTCCCCGCAAGATAGCTCCCGATGCCCCAAAGGATCAACAGCGCGACGAGAAGCGCCGCGATCATCATCATTACGAATCGCCTGCGCTTGCGCCGTGCACGGCCACGGGGGGTATTATCCGGATACAAAGCCATGAAGGGGAGCAATTTCCCCCTCTGATTCGAATGGCACCCTGTGTTGCGTCCCCCTTCAAGAAATCCTCTCGTATTTCCGCAAATGCCTCCCTAAAATGCAGCAATACATCGGCAGTCCAACGCACATGGCACCCATCTTTGAGCCCTTGGGCTCTCTCTTTCCCGGCGGCAATCGCCCCCCTGGCCTCCACGCTTTCTTTGCGGCCGGTTCGCTCCAATCTCGGATTTCGGGTTTAACAATCTCCGCAACGTGGAATTGAATCCAGAAGGGCATCTTCGCCCCAGAAACGTCGATTGGAAACGAGCCGCCGGACTTCTTTACGGCGACTGGGGAACGAGCAAATCCTACGTTCTCGGCCTCGCCTTTCTGACGGCACAATTTTCCGCCTTGCCAATCATCTGGGCGGTTTGCGCCCTCACCGGACTGGTGGCGATCAATTACGCTGTCATCTGCCGTCATTTCCCCGACGGTGGAGGAGTTTACTCTGCCGCCCGTTCGCAAGGGCGGCTCCTTGCGGTAGTCGGCGCGCTTCTGCTACTGTCCGATCTTACCGTTACTGCCGCGCTCAGCGGCTGGGCGGGCCTAAGCTACCTGACGACGGGTGGCGAACATATCCGATTCATCGCGTTTCTTCGCGAACACATCACGCTGACCACCACCGCCGTGCTCCTGGTCATGGGATGGCTTAACTGGCACGGTCCAAAACACAGCGGAAACCTCGCCATCCTGCTCTCGGCGCCCACCGTGGTGGTGGTGCTGATTTTGGTCGGCATCAGCGTGCCTCATTTGACGACCCAATTCCTGGAGCGGCCGCATGAGAACTTCAGTACCGTCTGGGTGCAGTTTGTCGGGATGATCCTTGCGCTGAGCGGCGTGGAAGCCATCGCCAATCTGACGGGGGTAATGAAGCTTGACCGGGGGTCCACCCATGATGCACCCCAGGTGGGGAAGGAGGCCGCCAAGGCAATCTGGCCCGTGGCCCTCGAGGTGGTCTTCGGGACGGCGATTCTCGGCTGGGCGATGCTTTCGATCCCCAAGGTGCTCTCGCTCAACCTCGGCACCGCAGATCCCGAGAAAATCACCGGGGCTCTTCTGGCCCGGAGCGAAGACATGCTTCGTTTCATGGGCGAGCAGTACGGCGCGGCGACGGTGGCCCCATGGTTCGGCGTCGTCTTCGGATGGGTCGTCGGGATTGTCTTCTGCTTTCTGCTCTTGAGCGCGGCGAATACCGCCATCGTCGCGATGGTCGGCCTGCTCTACATGATGGCGCGCGACGGCGAGATGCCCCGGGCCTTCACTCGGCTAAACCGCTACGGCGTTCCGCTCTATCCGTTGCTGATCGTGGTCGGTCTCCCCATCGCGGTGCTCTTAAGCACGGCAAATTTCACGGCGTTGGCCGGGCTCTACGCGATCGGTGTCGTGGGAGCCATCGCCGTCAATCTCGGCTCCTGCACGTTCAACCGAACCGCCGGATTCCACTGGTACGACCGGCTGCTCTTCGGATTTACGTTCGTGATTCTCTTTATCGTGGAGCTCACGCTGGCTCACACCAAGCCCGACGCGCTCTTCTTCGTCGTCTGCATGCTTGGCGCGGGCCTTGGGCTGCGGGCCTACACGCTCAAGCGGGCTGGGCTCACGAGTGTCACCGTCAGCCGCGAACTGGCTGAAATCGTCAACCCGCAGTCGATTGAAAAACTACGCCCCCAACTGGAGGAGGGGCAGAAAATCATGGTCGCCGCGCGCGGCATCACCCCGGTGCTTCAATTTGCACTCGACGAGGCGCAACTCCGCAAATCGACCCTCTGTGTCCTCTACGTGAAGGAGCTTGCCGTCTTCATTCCGCAGGGCCCTGCCGTCATCGGACGCGCCAAATGGCAGAACGACCCCCAGGCCGCGGCCATCATGTCGCTCGTCCTGAAAGCCGGTGAGGAGCGTGGCATCAATGTTATGCCGGTCTACGCCGTCAGCGACAATCCCTCGAGCACCATTATCGACCTCGCGGCAACCCTCGGCATCGACTACCTGATGCTGGGGGCCTCCCACCGGGGCGGCATGACAAAGATCCTCAAGGGTGACGTGATCGCCGGAGTTGCCTCAGGATTGCCGGACAATATCCAGCTCATCATTCACGGGTGAGGCGCTATTCAGTTCGTTCGATTTGGGCTCTGAGCTAGCACGCTCTCGCCGAGAGCGCGGGATTGGTGAGGAATCGCGTTTTACGCCCATCCCCCGCAGGAAGGACTACTGGTGTTGGGATGCGACTCTCATGAAGCCGCGGGCGTCGATACGGCGCGAGCGGGCTACCGGCGCTACCGCACCAATTTCTCTCCACAAAAAAAAGGGGTCGCGTAATGCGGCCCCTTTTTTAAATTGATCAAGGATCAGGAAGACTACTTCTTCACCGCAGCAAAGATCTCATTGGCTTCTTCGAGCGTCTCTTTGCTACCGATATCAAACCAGATGCCCGGAACACTGTAGGTGTGCACAGGGATGCGGGTGTAGAGCCACTGGATGAAACGGCCCGGTTGGTCGGGGTTGTTTCCCGCGGCAATATAAGTCGCAAAGAGGCCGACCACTTCCTTGGAAAAATAGTAGAGGGCGATCCCGGTGTTAGTCGTCTTCGGCTCCGCGGGCTTCTCCTCGAAATGAGTGATGATGCCCTCTCCATTGGTTTCGATGGAGTTGTACTTTTTGATCGCCTCAAGATCCTTCACGTCGTAGGTGGCGAGGACGGCTTGCTTGCCTTTGGCAAACTCCGCGAACCCTTCCAGTGATTCGCTGAAGAGGTTATCCCCGGCCACGACGACGAGGTCGGAATTCCCCAGGTTCTCCCGAGCCACCACAAGATTGATGTCCCCGATGGCCCCGAGCTTGTCGGCGTCGCTCATCGAGTTGTCGTTGATGATCTTGAACTTCAGCTTCGGTTGGCGCTGACCGTAGTCATCAGCCCAGGTCTGGAAATCGGCGGCAAACTTGTTGTTGGTGACCACGTAAACGCTGTCGATCCCCGGAACCGGGGCGAGATTATCGAGTACCCATTCGATCATCGGCTTGCCCGCCACTTCCAGGAGCGGCTTGGCTTTGTTCAAGGTGAGCGGATAAAGGCGCGTGGCGTACCCTGCGGCGAGAATCAAGATATTCATCGGCCCTCTTCATGGCCGGGGGGATGCCGTTGCGGCAAGCCTAAAAAGCAAAACGATGAGTGCCCGACACAAAAAAAACAGCCAGCCGCCCTGGGGGGCGGCTGGCGACTGAGTTAACTCCTTCGTTAAACAACTAAACAAGCCCGAGCCTGGGCAAAGATTGTTTATTTGTTCAACTCTTGTTTCTCACGCGATTCGCCACCTTCCTCTTGAGCAACGTCGTCCATGCCAGCGACGTCCTTGTCGATCAGCGTGATAAGATAGTTACTAAGAGAGCGGCGATCCCGTTTCGCCCGAAGCTTGGCTTTTTCAAGCAAGTCTTCAGGGCATCGGAAAGCGGTATATTTGCTGCTCATTGCTGGGATGTTGTTATCGGTTGTGGGCGAGCAGGTTAGACACGATACAAGACGATTCGTAAAGCATAAAATCCCCCTTGGGGAAAGCGCTACCTGAGCCACTTGTGCCAAAATGGCATCAGTGTCTTTCGTTTCGTCTCAGAATTGCGACAAGGGGTAAAACCGCTCGCCAGGGCTTAATTTGCCAAAAGCTCAAACAAGCCCGGGCGGATCCTTAATCTGTGATTATCAAAAATAAGAAGGCATTAATGATAGGCTGTAAACTTTTCCCACCTTCGAAGCAATCGCAATAGTTCGGTTTTTTGCTCTATGGCGCTTCGCCCTTCTCCCAAACCCGATAGTTCGCGACGAATTCGCGGCGGAAACTTGAAAACGTTCCCGTTTCTATGGCAGCGCGCGCGCGGTTCATCAGGTTAAGGTAAAAATGGAGGTTATGCAGCGTCACCAGCCGAAGCCCGAGAATCTCCTCGGCCTTGATGAGATGCCGAATGTAACCGCGTGAGAACTCAGCGCATGCAGGGCAGCCACACCCTTCCTCGATCGGTCCCTTATCCATGGTAAACGGGGCGTTCTTGAGATTGATCGTCCCGGTGGCGGTGAATGCCGTTCCATTCCGCGCGATGCGCGTTGGCAGGACGCAATCGAACATATCGATACCGCGCGCGATCATCTCCAGCATCTGCGGCGGCGTTCCCAGTCCCATGGCGTAACGCGGCTTATTGGCAGGAAGATACGGCTCGCTCGCTTCCACGGCGGCCATCATCTCCACCTCCGGCTCGCCGACACTGACGCCGCCAACGGCGTACCCCTCGAAATCCATTGCGACGAGGGCCTCCGCGCTGGCGCGCCGCAACGGGGCGAATGTCGCCCCCTGCACGATGCCGAAGACCGCCCCGCGCCGCTCCCCTGCCTCGTCGCGTCGCAACGCCCAGTCCCGGCATCGCTGCGCCCAGCGGAGCGTTCTCTCCAGGCTCTGCGCGGCATAGTCGTACTCACACGGATATGGCGGGCATTCGTCGAACGCCATGGCAATGTCGGAGCCGAGCGTCGCCTGGATATCCATCGCCGTCTCCGGCCCGATGAAACAGGGGCTGCCATCGAGGTGATTCTGAAAATGAACCCCCTCCTCCGTGATCTTGCGAAGTTTCGCCAAAGAAAAAACCTGAAACCCGCCGCTGTCGGTCAGGATCGGCCCTTCCCAGCCCATGAAGCGGTGCAGCCCTTCGAAGTGCCGCATGACATGCATCCCCGGGCGGACAAAAAGGTGGTAAGTATTACCAAGGATGATCTGCGCTTTCATCTCCCGCAGTTCCCGAGGGCTGACCGCCTTCACGGTCCCCTGCGTGCCTACGGGCATGAAGATGGGGGTTTCGATCACCCCGCGCCGCGTCGTGAGACGCCCGCGCCGGGCTTTGGAAGAAGGGTCGGTAGTGAGAAGTTCGAACATTTAAGTATCAGTAAAACTCTTTGATTTCCTTGAGCATCCGCTTCACGTGCTTATGCTTCGCGGCCGGTTTGAGCCGCCGGTAACTGGCCCTGTGATCGCCCCAGTGGAGAATCTGAATGCGGACGCGACGAACACCCCACCGGTTCATCTCCTTCTTGCTCGGTTTGTAGAGATCGATGGTATTGGTCCCCGCAAGAGCCCAGCCGTAGTCGTCCACGACGCAAATCTCTCCCGTCTCCACGATCCGGAACCGGGTTCCGGCAGGCCAGCGCGCCCAGTCCGCCGCCGCGCTGCGAACCGAGTCATACCGCAACGGCGTCCCCATCGCGGAGTTGCGCCCCCACTTCCTGTGATCCTTCTCAGAGTGAGTGTACGCCGTTGTCCGGACCGTCTGGAACTCTGCGCGCCGAAGCGGTCGCTCATAAGGAGGCAACCGCCGGGTGGCGCAACCGGTCAGGGAAATCAGGATGAAAAGAAGGGAGAGAAGCCGCACAGCCGGGAGGTTAATTCACTCGCGAGCGCGTAAAAGCATTTTCTGAGCCGAAAAGCGGTGACGGGTGAGGACTCCAACTTCGGAGTTCGGGATTATGCAACCTAGGCTGCCACCTTCATTGAGAAATTGGAGAGCTTTTCGGATTTCCATATATGATCTCGTCAACTGGCATGCCATGTGATCGTAAGCCTTGCCATAGCCATATACTTCGTTCAAAAAAGAGTGAAACAATAGCTTTTTGAAGCCCGGATGGCTTGGAATCTGGGATCGTTTCACAGAATGGATGTTCACTTTTATAGATTTATCAGGAGGGCCTGGGGATCAGGCACCTCAAAGGGCCCTAAAATCGTTGAAGCGCTTTCAGCTTTAATGAAAGCGATTCAATTCCACCGCGCGCGGCTGCGAAAAGTCACGACTGTGATGGCGGCTTTTTGCATTTTGATCGGCTCTCTTCCTGCGCAGAACACATCTCCATCACCAGGCAACGCATCCCCTCCCTCATCAGACTTTAAGGTGCAGAAGCTCCTTCCTCCTTTGAAGGATGGAAAACCGCCGTTACAGCAGGTTGAAGTTCATATCTGCAACGCCGTCGAGAATCCTCGCGCCGTCCTAGTATTATGCGCCAATGCCGCAGGGCTTGTCGCCTTGGAAAAACTAACCAAAGGGACGGAATGGAAGGCGTTTGCCGAGGCTCAGCAACTTGGGCTTGTGGTGTTGACTTTTGCTCATGATCGGAAGGCAGATAAGATCAAGCACGGCTACCGCGCCGACGAGTGGATAGGAGAATGGCTACTGGCCTGTGTTGACTACTATTATGGCCAAAGCTGTCCCCTGCTCCTCTACGGCGAATCTCGGGGAGGAACCTTCGCGGCAAGCTTCGTAAACTGGCGTCCGGAGCGCGTAAAAGCATGGGGGGCCTTTACCAACCAATGGTTCGAAAAACCGGTCAGATCAAAGGTTCTCCTCCCCGGCATCGTGGCATTTGATGCAGAGGATGAATCCTCAAAAGATGAGTTCGGGGGGAACTGGTACTTCAAAGCGGGCCGCAAGCTGGAGAAGCCTCTACTTGAGATGAAAGTGACGACACCTCTCAAGCGTCGAAAGGAAAAGATGGGGGCCTTCGCTCGAGAATTTTTCACCTCCACCTTGAACGACAATCCCAAGACCTCCCCCATTTGGATCGCTCTCCGAAACAAAAAGAAGGCCGCCACAGAGTTGATGAGCAATCCCACTGAAGTGGTGTGGCTTCCAAATCCATCCTTGCAAGGACCTTGGGAAACCATGATCGGCCCTCAGAAAGTCGATCCAGAAGATGAACTGCCGCCAGTCATCGAACGTTCAGTCCTAACGAATAACCCACTTCAACCCGAATTGAGATTCTTCCTTCGGATGCCACCCGGTAAAGGCGGAGGCGAAGTCGATGGTGTTTTTGCATTTTGCAGTTGGGAGGGGAAACGGGAGCAGATTCTTAAAAAACTTCAACCAGACGCCTTCCAAAAGATCGAAATTGGAAACACCGCAGGCTTGAAAGATCTCATATCCCAACTCATCGCCTTCGCGGAAAGAAACAACTTTGCGGTACTGACTTGGGAAACCGCTCAGGTATGGAGCCTGAAGCCAAGCTACTACGAAGCAAAAGAGGAGGAAGACAGAGAAGCCAATTTCGAAGCCATGGCATCGGCTTGGGAAGCAGGTGTCGACGCTCTCGCTAAAGAAACAGGAATACCAAATACCGGCTATTTTATGTTCGGCATTTCCAGGGGAGCCCAATGGGCTCACCGCCTCGCGTTGCGCAAACCAGAGCGTTTCATTGCCGTCCAATTCCACGTTGCCAGTACATTTGATAAACCCACACCGGAAGCTGCCCGTCTACTATGGTTGATCAGCACCGGAGAACGGGAGGTGGGTTACAGAAACGGGGATGCCAGCAGATTCTACGACGAATGCCGCAAGCTGAACTACCCCGTTCTCTTCAAAGCGTCAAAGGGCCTGGGACACGACGACAACCTCGAAATCAGTCAACTTCGCGAGGGTTTCTTCACCTATGCCTTGTCCATCCGAGACAAAATGCATGAGAGGAACTTGGAGAAACCGTCGGATGTCGCCTTGGAGGAATTGAACGCGGCTCCGTGGGTCGGCGATTATACCACCTATAAGGTTGTGCCCTCCACTGCATCCAACGAAATACCATCAGCGAACAGGGTTCCTCTGCCGACTGCCGACTTTGTGAAGGCATGGAGCGGTCGTCCTGCACCCAACCGTTGAAATGAATTTCGAAACCTTAGCCATTCTCACACTAGGATCACGTTTGGATTGGGGCCTGGGAAATCCCAACAAAACAGCGGCATTGATCGCAACGTTGATGATCGCGGTCTGGGTGATTGCGTTCATCTGGCGCAAAGGCTTCTGGCTCAGCCTCGCAGCTTTCGGTGGTTTGGGCTTTTGCCTTCTTCTCACGCTCTCGCGTGGAGGCGTGGTGGCGCTTTTGGCGGGTTCGATCCCACTGTTCGCTTTTAGTCCTCGACCTTGGCCCAGAGGGAGAGTGATCGCTGTCGTGGCAGTTCTACTCGCCCTAATAGCAGCCGCGGTGTCGATTGAAAGAAGTGATCGATTTACCAAAGGCATTTCCGAACCTGATGCCTCAATATCCAATCGCCTCCTCATCTGGAAGAAAGTGCCCAAGATGATGGTGGATGCACCTGGGGGCTGGGGACTTGGCAATTCGGGCAACGCTTACATGCAGTGGTATCAACCGACAGAACGGACCGAAGGCTACCGGACGCTGGTGAGCAGCCATCTGACGTGGCTGGTGGAGCTTGGTTGGTGGGGGCGATTTTGGTACCTGTTTGGGTGGACCGGAGTCTTCGCTCTTTGCTGGCCCAGAGGCAATAGACGATGGTTTTCGGTTATCACAGGCGTTTGGATCACGTTTAGCGTCGCTGCCGCTTTCAGCTCCGTGGCGGAATCGACATGGCTATGGGGAATGCCGGGCCTTCTCCTGCTTCTGGCAATCGTATCGCACATTCGAAACCAGACTTGGCCAGGATGGAGAACCAGTGCTGGAATTGCGGCTATCTCCGGGACAGTTTTAGCGGGTATCCTTTTCGTAGGGATCCTCGACCGCCCAAGTCCCACGCTTGCCGACCACATCCATTTTGCCAACGGACGTCTGACAATCGGTGCTAGATCTCCAAAGATCTGGGTTCTCCCCGATCATGATGTTATGGGAAGAGATTACGGGAAGGATATCCGCAGATCACTGAATGAACACATCATTGATGCGGAGCCAATCGGATTTGTAAGCTCCGCAAGCAACCTCCCCCACCAGGAAGCAATGATCGTTGTTGCCGGAGGCACGGGAAGAGAATTGGGGTATCTTAAAAAGCGAATTCAAAACGGGGGTCGTCTGCATTTGATCAATCCCGCATTCTCGCCAGGGGAACTGGGGGTTCCAGAGCCCGAGAAGGTCCATGTGTTTTTTGGGGAGTTCTCGCAATCTCCTGCAATCTTCGCGTGGCGGAAGGTCACTACTTCCCTAACCGAACTCCCAGGCACGACTGACTATTGCCCATCCTGGGCAACATTAATCTTTCGGGAAAAACATGAGTGAAAAATAATGTTTGACACTATGAAAACGGTTTGAAACTCTACGGAAGAGATGTCAATGGAAGTGAAAATGAGAAAAATTTGGATGATTTTGCTAGCCGGGATCCTAGGAATGGTCGCTTCGACTCAATCCGTTAAAGCAGCATGTGACACAGGCACGCCGCCGCCTAATACTGACTTCTTCGAGTAAATACAATGAAGTCAATTCAACGGCTCTCCGCCATTCTATTTTGCGGAGCGTTGCTGCTTGGAGGAGGCGGTGCATATTCCCGTCCTGTTGATCTATCAGCGCCTGCAAATGGAATAGGTGCCGCCAATTATCAGGGAAACTTGGAAATATGGAGGGAAGTAGACCAGATTGACTTGGGCGAAGGAATGAGATTGCCTTTGCGTATAAAGTTCTCGAGCGAAAAAGGCGTCAGAGGCATCTTCGGTGAAGGGTTCTGGTGCCCATTGATTGAGGCGCACGCACTACGCATTCGCCCCGACATGATCAAAGCCAATCTCCCGTGTGGCAAGGCACTTTACTTGCGCCAGATCCCGAAGGAACGAAACAAGTTCCGCACTTTGGATCACCAGTGGACCGGAACACTAACGGAGCAGGCTTTCACAATAACCAGGGACGATGGTTGGGCATTGGAATTTTTCAGTGGAAGACTTGTATCCTTGACGACGGATAACGGACGAAAGTTGAAATGGATCTTCAATGGCACCCAGCCCTCAGCGATCTATGAAGGAACAAAACCTATTTTAAAGGTCGAAGTCAAAGGTGACAAAGTTACATTCTTTTCGAATCTCCGCAGTCATGTCGCAACTTTGGGCAAACGACCTCATGTTAGCGTAGTTCAGAAACAGACTATCGTGGAGGGCTTTGATGAATGCCTCGTCGGTCTGACTTTTGCCGATAAGACGGTGGAAAACTTCGATTTTTCATTGACGGAGGAACATGCTCCTAAGCTTGTGTTTACGGACAGAGAAAGAGCCAATACAACTTACACTTGGGACGCCACCACCGGCCATATTCGCACTCAAGATGGTTGGAAATATGAAGTAGGAGCTATTGCCGATAAATTCGCGCTTCCCGCCATTTCGCGGATTGATTCCGCAGGAAAGAGGGAGAGTGTCTACGTAGACAAGGTGCTGGGAATCCATAGCAGGACAGATACAAACGGTGTAAAAACGGTCGTCTACACATTTCCTGAACCAGGGCCATTGTATGAAAAAGTTCAGAAAGTTGATCAGGAGAAAGACGGCGTCGAGAAAACAATCTATAAGGCTTCCTACGATGAAGCGGGAAGGTTAATCCGAGAAGTTGATGAAAAAGGTTTTTCCACCGTCTATAGTTTCTCAAAGGACGGACAATTCACAGGGAAAACCATTACACGCCCAATGGGCAAGGATATCCTAGCAGCACTGGCGGTCGAAGAAGAGAAATTGTTAGATGCCGTCACCAAGGCCAAAGATGAGGGAAGCAAAGGAGACGCGTGTCAAGCGCTGGGACTTTTCTATATCTTCAAGCTGGGCGACCATGAGAAGGCACTCAATCTCCTCCCGCAGATAAAGAACCGAAGACAAATCTTCAATATTCGCTTTCATTCCATCGATAGGGACTTATCCCTGTCGGGATATCGAAAATCTGACCAATTTATTGGATTGCTAAAAGAGTTTCCAGAAGAAAAAGAGCTTCTGGAGATCGCCATTAGAACTCGCCGCGATGATGAAGAAAGGTTTGAATTGGCAATGAAAAACGCCTACCCCCAACTACATAACGTAGCGAGGCCAAGAACGGAACTCAAGAAATGAAATCGTTAATCTACATATTAGCCCTGGCAATCCCAGCAATCACCCTCCAAGCTCACACTATTAGCACAACTCCAGCGAAAGATGGGAACGGGATTATTGTTGTGCTGAAAGAGGAGAATGTGACATTCACCGCATCTGGTGTGCCATCAGGAGATGTAGTCACTCTTGAATTAGATGTTCCCGGAGATCAAAAGTATTCCGGGAAGAGCTCAGTAGTCGTTCCTTTTAACTCTGAACCGACCGATGCTCAATGCACACTTACCGTTAGCCATACAACGCCTGGCAAAAACGGCGGACCCGTTGTAACCTGCACAACTGGCGCAACGTTCCCTTATCGAGTCATTGTCCCAAAAGTAGAGATCATTGATACAAATGTCGAAGATGATAAAATTACTTTTAAATGCACGCCTTCGGGTTTGTCTGGCACGTTGAAATTGGAATTGGACGGCGACCAGAAGGTTGAGATTTATAATGCTTCCGTCACCGGATCCGATACTGAAAAGACTGAATCATTTCATATTGAAGACAAGCTAACTGACGCAGTCAAAGATAAGACGTTCAAAAAGATAAACGCCGTTTGGTCTCCATCAAACAAACAAGCTAAGCATACAAAAAACTTAAACAAGAACTTCGTCTATCTTGGCAAGTGGACTATATCGAATTATTTCACCCCACAGGAGAGCGGATATTCCGGCTCGGTTTTGAGTAAGGGTACAGGAGCATTAAATGGCACTGTTTGGTCGGGGGTGACAAATGTTGCTCATCCAATCGCCTTTATGAACGCTGTTGATCCTGCAAATGAAGGCTTGGGCCTAATTGGCACAACAGTTGTACGCTTCCATTCTACATATGGCAATACTACAGCAACTCCGTGGACATTGTTAAATGGTGGAGCTCCAACTTATCTTGCTAATCCTAATCCAAGTCAACAAACCGCCTCGTGCTCTCCCCACAATCTTATTGGCAATACAGATGGGTATGCTGCCATATCTCCAAAGCTAGGCTGCGGCGATGAAGTGATCATTCAAGACGTCGGAAAGAAGAAAAAAATTGATATTGGCGGTGGACTGGGATCAACTCAGATTGATGTCTACATTGGAGAGGGGGGAACCACTCTTAACCAACAGGCAAATACGTGGGGCAAAAAAACGAAATGGGTTATTAAACTGCAATAAAATATGAGATTATATCTATACCACCTGATCGTGAATTGCTTTTTAAGCGTATGCGTGTTTGGCTTCACTTCAAAAAACCCAGATGGGACAATTGAGGTTTCTGCTCAGGCCAACACCTCAAAGCGGGTTATTGAATTTGAAACCCAAGGGAGCGCAGGTCATCATTCACTAAATATTGATTGGGAATGGAGTCCAGATATTGAGCTTAAATGGCTAAATTCTGAATTGGTTATAATTTTTCAAAAACAAAGCGGAGAACCTAGCCGGAATATATTTGAGGGACTATGCGCGATCGTTGACGCGCGACGAGTGAGAACTATTTTCCTTGACTATGTAACGGCTTTGTATTCGAAGCCGAGCGGCAGCATAATATGCTACATTCCTAAAATCGGTCGCAGGGTAAAAATGACCGATTACAATCATCAAATAACCTTTTTGAATCTAAATAAGATACAAGAGGGATTGAGCTCGCCGCCTTTGACTTGGAAGGCGCGACAAGAGGCAATAAACGCGGGAAAATATGATTTCAGTCAAAAGGAATCTTCAGCGAGTTTTACGCTAACCCCAGAGTCGCTCAACGCACCCTCATCTAAAAAGACATTTTTGCTGGCTCCTCCAGTATTTTCAAATAAATCAACAACAGCTGGTATACTAATTGGCCTTGGTGACACAGTTGATTCAATTAGTGAAGTTCTTCTAGTCGATTTTGATTATACTTCGAATAAGATCGGGGCGAAACGGGTCGCCATTCCTGGAGTTGACGTTGATCTCCTTTCTGAGGCTGCGCACATCCCGTCTCAATCAGGATTGAGTATCGAATACAATGAAAAAGTTGATAAATTTTTAATTAAATTCAAGACTTGGTTCAGTGAGCCGTATGGAATGAAGTGAAATAAGCGCGGCCAGCATCAGGCGGGGTTCAGGCGCTGACGGGGCTGCAGGCGCTGACGGGGCTGACGGGGTCAACTCTTGACACCTGACGGGGCTGACGGGGTCAACTCTTCCTGACGGGGCCTGACGGGGTCAACCTGACGGGGTCAACTCTTGACACTTGACTGACGCCTGACGGGGTCAACTCTTGACACTTGACTGACGCAACTGACGGGGTCAACTCTTGACACTTGACAACCCTGAAGATTTGGCCAAAAGGATGGCATGGCACGGCCAATCCGAGTTGAGTTTGAAGGGGCTGTTTATCATCTAACCGCAAGGGGGAATGAAAGGCAGCGAATCTACCGGGATGATGAAGATCGAAAGCTCTTTCTGGCCACGCTAGAGCAATGTATCGGGCAACACGGTTTGCGAGTCCATGGTTTCTGTCTGATGCCAAACCATTACCACGTTTTGCTGGAGACGCCGCGAGGCAACCTCAGCCGGGCGATTGGGTGGTTCCAAACGACTTACACCGTTCGGTTTAATCGTCGTCATCGACGTAGCGGGCATCTCTTTCAGGGGCGCTTTAAAGCGCATTTGGTTGAAGCCGATCGGTACGCAATGGAGCTATTGCGGTACATGCACTTGAATCCCGTCAGGCCGAGAGACAAGAACGCAAGGGTGCCAATTGAGTATCGGGAGCTGCTTCAGGATTACCGTTGGAGCAGCCACCGATCTTACCTTGGCCTCGACGTCTGCCCAAACTGGCTGAGCCTTGACTGGTTAAGCTTTTTCGGGAGCAAGCGAAACCGGGCACAGAAGGAATATAGACGTTTTATGGACGACGCCTTCGAAGAGTCGATTGAGAATCCGTGGGAGAATTTGAAGGCGGGGCTTGTCCTCGGTAGTAGCGAAATACAGGAACGCGTTCGAGATATATTGCAACTGAAGGCAGGAGATGAGGAGTTGGCGTGGGTGGCACGCTCCGATGATCAAAGCAGCAGAAAGACAGCGGCAAACAAAGTCGCGCAAGGGCAAAAGGAGATCTGCTGGAAAGTATGGATCCGTGTCTCCTTGGGAGGCGAAAGACGTATCGACGTAGGCCGATCCATGGGATATAAGGACGGAAGTGCGATCACCCAGATACTCAAACGCCTTGAGAGACAACTCAAAAATCAGCCTCAATGGACTCAACATATTGACTTACTTAAGGGTGAATTTGATAAAACCCTGTCAAGTGTCAAGAGTTGACCCCGTCCGCCAAGTGTCAAGAGTTGACCCCGTCCGCTCGCTGTCAAGTGTCAAGAGTTGACCCCGTCCGCTTGACCCCGTCCGCTCGCTGTCAAGCGTCAAGAGTTGACCCCGTCCGCTCGGACGTCCGTTGACCCCGTCCGCTCGATACCGCCTCCGTCACTGGAATTTCCCCAGAAGGAATAAGTTTTATCTATGATAGAATAAATCTGTACTTATGGGTTGCAAGCACCTCAATGTGCAATTAACTCGACGGCTATAAACATATGCATAAATCTATCCTCGCAAGCCTTCTGACCCTTCACCTCGCTATGCTAAACGCGAAAGCAGACGTCGACACCCCTCCCCTCGATCCTCAAAAGAACCACCTTTCTCCCGAACAGCTACAAGACGCCCGGGAGCAAGCAAGAAATATTAGAAATAAATTAAATCAAGATAAAAGCTTTAAAGAAAGAGCTGATAAAATTAACCAAAATGGTTTACCTTCAGAAGGAATTGCGAGCGTTGTCTCAAAATACAATTCGGGCGCACAAGTTAATTTAAACAAAGCAATAGAAAGCCCTAGCGATGTTTTGTATTCACTTAGTTTCATAAAATTCAAGGGAACAAAAGAGGATCTCAGTTGGCTTTATGGTATTATAAAAAACAATAAACTTGATGAGAACACAAAGTATCTTGCAATTCTCGCTCTACCAAGAGCCTCCAAAACCGAGCCCCTTAAGGAAGCGGCAGTCGATTTTGCTACTCAATATTACACAGAATTGGAAAGCTCCGACGGCTCGCTTCTAGAACGAAAATCGCTTTTGGTTGTTTTAGCGAAAATTGGTGATAAGAAGAGCTTTGATTTCATCAAAAATGCGTATATGAACGCCCAACATGTTGATGGGCGACTCACAATTGCGCGAGTATTGATTACGGAAAATCAAGGTTTTTTTGAGCGCCTAAAGAACGAATTAAGTGAGACCAAACCAGAACGCCTAGAGGAGCTTAACAGCTTTGCTGACTCACCTTTCAAGATCAGGTAGCTAACGGGTCTGACGAGAGTTGCCCCCTCCTGCTGACGGGGTCAACCTGACGTCAACTGACGCCTGACGCCTGACGGCTGACGGGGCTGACGGGGTCAACTCTTGACACTTGACAAACCTTAAGGCTTTGCCGAGGTCGGCATGGCACGACCTATCCGAGTTGAGTTTTATCATCTAACTGCAAGGGGAATGAACGGCAGCGAGTCTACCGGGACGATGAGGATCGAAAACTCTCTCTGGCCACGCTGGAACAGGTCGACTTTGTAATTGCAGACGAGGGATCACCCATCCATAAGACAGAAATGAGCGAAACCAATTTCCGCAGCAAGGCCCTCGCCGAACTGGAGGAGATCGCCCGCACCATTATGCCGTTCGGGCGTTGCAAGGGGCGCGTGCTGCACGAACTTCCCGCCGAGTACCTGCAATGGTTCGTGACGCACGGATGGCCCAAGGGGCGGCTTGGGGAATTGATGCAGATCGTTTACCAGATGAAGGCCGACGGGGCCGATGTCGCCTTCGACCCCTACCGCCCCAAACACCTGCGCCGGGGAAAGGCGGATGTTTGAGAAAGCCGAAATGTTCTAAATCTCGATCGTCTCGCCGGTCGCCATCACACGGGCTGTTCCCGTTCCGCCTGACTTGACGGCGTTCACGAACCGTTGCGGATCGACCTTGATGAGATCGAACGTGTTATAATGCATCGGGATCGCCAGCCTCGCGTTAAGAAACTCCACCGCGCGGGCGGCGTCTTCCGGGCCCATGGTGAAGTTGTCCCCGATCGGGAGGAGAGCCACGTCGATCGAGTCCAGTTCCCCGATGAGTTTCATATCGAGGAATAACGCGGTATCACCCGCATGGTAGACGGTCTTGCCGTCGGCGGTAATGAGCAGGCCCGCCGGATTGCCCATGTAGGCGAAGCCGTCGCCGTTCGCGATGCTGGAGCTATGATGGGCAATGGTCATCTTCACCCGGCCAAAGGGGAAGCGCCATGCGCCTCCCGGCTGAAGCGGGTGCGCCTTGGTTCCTCGCGCGGCGCAGACCATGGCGGTCTCAAAGTTCGCGATGATGGTCGCCCCGGTGCGCTTGGCGATGGCCACGGCATCGCCGAAATGGTCTTCATGCCCATGCGAAAGCAGGATGTAGTCGCACTCGACTTCCTCCGGCGTAACCTTGGCGAGAGGGTTACCGGAGAGGAACGGGTCGATGATCAACCGGTGCGTGGAGGTCTCGAGGGCAAAACAGGAGTGACTAAGGTAGGTGAGTTTCATGCGATTCCGTTGCGGGAGTAAGTAGCATTCGCAGCTTTTTTTGGAACTCGTCGAGTTTAAACGGCTTCTGAATAAAATCGGTCGCTCCGTTGAGGTTGCGCAATTCGCCGTCGCTCATGTAACCGCTCATGAAGAGGACCGGCACATCGGGCCTAAGCCTGCGGATATGATCGAACGCTTCCAACCCGCTCATCACCGGCATGGTGACGTCAAGGAGCACCGCCGTGATCGCCTCGGCATGCGCGGAGTACTTCTCCACGGCATCCCGACCGTCGACCGCTTCGATGACGTGAAACTGGAAAGACTCCAGCATCCGGGCCATCAGGGTACGGACACTCTCCTCGTCGTCCACGACCAAAACAAGCCCCTCCCCGCTCCAAAACGGCGCGGGAGCCGGTTCGTCATCCCGTTGCGAAACCTCCTCGCGCACTTCGGCACGCGGAAAGAGAAGGGTGAAGGTCGTCCCCTCCCCTTGATTGGTGGTCAGCTCGAGCGTGCCGTCGTGGCTGCGGACAATGCCAAGCACCGCCGCGAGGCCCAGGCCCCGGCCCGTAAACTTGGTGGTGAAAAACGGATCGAAAATTCTTGCGCGCGTTTCTTCGTCCATGCCGCACCCGGTGTCGGTGATAGAGATGAAGACGTAGTCGCGCTCCTGGGGGCGCCCCGTCACGGCGGTTCCCTCAAAGAGATGTTTAGCCCCGTGCACGACGCCCGAAGAGACCCAGATGGAGCCCTCCTTGTCGTCGATGGCCTCGGAAGCATTGATGATCAGGTTCACCAGCACCTGCCGGATCTGGCTGGCATCCCCTTGAATGAGCGGAAGCGTGTGGGCAAGGTCGAAGGAAAGCTGCACCTTCTTGGCCACGGAGATCCTCAGCAACTGGCTCATGTCGCGGATCATCCGGTTAAGGTCGAGCAGCCGGGTCTCCACCTTCCCCTGCCCCGAGTAGGCGAGCATCTGCTTGCAAAGATCCGCCGCCTGAAGCGACGTCCGCTCAATCTCCATCAGGTACTGGTGGACCGGCGAGGACCGGAGCATTTGCAGCTTGGCAAGCTGCGCGTTGCCGAGGATGGCGGTGAGCAGGTTGTTGAAATCATGCGCGATCCCTCCCGCCAGAACACCGAGGCTCTCCAGCTTCTGCATGTCGAGGAGCTTGCGTTCGAGGTCATGCCGCTCCCGTTCCGCAAGGGCGCGTTCCGTCAGGTCCACGCCGAACATCAGGGCAATCGCTTCGTCCTGATAAAGAACATGGCGGCATTGCCACCCGATCTGCCTCTCCTCGCCCGAACAGGTGATGAGAAGCGACTCCACGGGCTTGTCGAGTTCCTTGCGGATCATCGCCGTCAACGCATCCCGCGCGGGGGCAAACTCCTCCCCCGGGAAAAGAATTTCCAGCCAATTGCCGGAGGCCAACTGCTGGCTGCTGTAGCCGGTGATCTTCTCGGCGGTTTTGTTAAAAAGGCTCAATTGCCCGTCTGCGTCCACTCCGATAATGATGACGGTTGCCGCCTCGATCAACGTCTCCGCAAACTCCTGGGCCTGCTCGGAGGTATGATGGGCCAATTCCGCCTTCGCCTGGACAACCTCGGCTTGCGCGCGCACGAGATCCGCCTCGGCTTCCGCCATGAGAGCGCGCTTGTGGGCATGAGCCGCCTTACGGCAATAAAGCCAGGCAAACGTGAACGCGATGCAAATGGCCAGCAGCGCTTCGATTCCCGCGAGGGTGGTGGAGGAAAACGGACTTAAACTCCAACTCGACGAGGCACTTCCCTCCGTCGCCCCGGCAGGCAAAGCCAGTACAAACGAGACCGTGGCTGCCAACGGGGCGGTTAGCCGCGTCCAGGTGATTCTGGGGCCGATCCGTGACTGAATGAAGAGGGTCGCCTTCGCCTCTTTCGCCGTTCGGATTGAAAGCATCGCCGACGACGCTACACCAGTCGCAGATTTGGATCAATGTCCGCGGTCAAGGAAGAATGGACTTTTTTCTTCAGCCGGTGAAGCGCCACAAAGGCGATCATCGCGGCGTTGTCGGTGCACAAGGTCGGGTCGGCAAACAGCACCTTCAGCCCGGCTTTCCCGCAGGCCTCCGCCATCTTGATACGCAGGCGGCTGTTGCAGCTCACCCCGCCGCTTACGGCCACCGTCTTCCGGTGAGCCGCCCGGGCTGCCGCAACGGTCTTGGTTACAAGAACATCCACCACCGCCTCCTGAAACGAGGCGCAGACATCCTCCGTCCGCACATCGGGCATCGCAGCCAGCTTGGGAAGCAGGTAGCGCACGGAAGTCTTCAACCCGCTGAAGCTGAACTGAAAATCGCCCGAGTCGATCATCGACCGTGGGAAATCAATCCGCTTCGGATCGCCTTCGCGGGCCATCCGGTCGATCACGGGACCGCCGGGGTACGGAAGCCCAAGCAGCTTGCCGACTTTGTCGAAAGCTTCCCCTGCCGCGTCGTCGCGGGTCTGGCCAAGCAGCCGGTAGACGCCGAACTCCTCTAGATCGACCAGCATCGTGTGCCCGCCGCTGACAACGAGGCCAACTGCCGGGGTGACCTCCCGTTGCGCAAAGAACGGCGAAATGAGGTGTCCCTCGATATGATTGACGGCAAGGAACGGTTTCCGCGCTCCCAGGGCGATCCCTTTCGCGGCGGACATCCCGATCATCAGCGACGTGGCAAGGCCCGGCCCGGCGGTCGCCGCCACGGCATCGATCTCCGCCAGGGCAAGTCCCGCGCGGTCGAGCGCGCATTCGATGACGGGGCGAAGCTGGGTCAAATGGCTGCGCGAAGCGACCTCGGGCACCACGCCTCCGTAGGTCCGGTGAATGGCAATCTGAGAGGCGACTTCGCTCGCGAGCAATCCGCGTTCTTCGCAATGCACCGCGACGGCGGTTTCATCGCACGAAGTTTCAATAGCCAGGACGATCATGTCTCAACCAACCGGAAGCGACTGCGCCTACCGTTTTCTCGTTGCCTTCTCCGCCTTCCCCTCGGCGATGGCGGGTTGCGCTTCCCCGTACAAAAGGGCTCCCTTGAGAGCGTCGACGGCCCGCTCCAATTGGGTGTCGCTGAAGTTCTCCAGCATTTGCTTGTCATCGTCGGTATGAAATTCCCGGCGTTCCAGCATGAGGAGGCGCTCCTGTTCGGGCGTCATGGTGGCGCGGATCTGCGGGGAAACTCCCTTCTCGTGGATCACCTGCTTGCCGGGGGTGTAATACTTGGCCGTGGTCAGCCTGACCCCGGAGCCGTCGGGCAGTTGAACCACGCTCTGCACGCTTCCTTTGCCAAAACTCGTTTCGCCCACGAGAACGGCTCGTTTGAGATCCTTGAGAGCCCCTGCCACGATTTCGGAGCCGCTGGCGCTGCCGCCGTTGATCAGGATGGCCACCGGGTATTTGGGGCGAACCTTTGCCGAAGTGGAGGTTTTGAATGGATGCCTCTGCGAAGGGACGCGCCCTTCCGTATAAACGACCATGGTTCCCGGCGGCACAAACTGTCCGCAGACATCGACGGCGCTGCTAAGCAGGCCGCCCGGGTTGAAGCGAAGGTCGAGCACCAGGCCCTGCATCCCCTGCTTCTCCAGAAGGTCGAGCTTGGCCCCCAGTTCGGTGGCCGTCGGCTCGGCAAACTGCGTGATGCGGACGTAGCCGATCTTCGCGTCACCGCTCAGTTCGGGCTCGATCAACCGCGCTCCTTTCACGCTCTGCACCTTGATGATGGCGCGCTCCATCTCGAAGTCTTTGATCTGCTTGGTGGAAGGCCGGAGAATCGTGAGGGTGATCTTCTCGCCGGGCGCGCCGCGAAGCTGATCGACCGCGCCGTTCAGCTCCATCTTCTCCGTGGAGGTCCCGTTGATCCGCAGGATCTGATCCCCCGGCAGCAGGCCGGCCTTGGAACCGGGGGTATCCTCCATCGGGGTGACGATGGTAAGCGTGCCGTCTCGCATGGTGACGGTGACGCCGAGCCCGCTAAACTCGCTCTTCGTCTCGTCCTCCATCCCCTTGAGGTCGCGCGGCTCCATGAACTGGCTGTGAGGGTCGAGCGAATTGAGCATCCCCTTGAGCGCGGCGTAGATCAACGCCCGGTAGGTCGTCTTTTTGTCGTCAACGTAATCCTGCCGGATCAACTGCATCGCCCTCGTGAGCACGGCGATGTTGGCGTAGCCGTTGTCCTCCTCGGCGTTGGAAGTGGACGAGGCGTTAATGATGCCAATGCCGGCAAACCCAGCCAGCAGCACTGCCGTGGTGACGAGGAGCCGCTTTTTCATCTGTGTATCGTAACGGCTGGCAAGGGGTTGTTGGACGCTGCCAATCTCAAGCGGCGTCTTTATCCTGTTTCTTTCGGATCAACGGCGCTTTCTTCCCCTCCACCACCGCCCGGTTAATGGTGACATCGGCCACGTCTTCGCGGCTGGGGACTTCGTACATGACATCGAGCATGATTCTCTCCAGCATCGAACGCAAGGCTCGCGCTCCGGTTCCTTTGGAGACGGCCTCGGCGGCCAGCGCCCGCAAAGCTTCCTTGGTGACGGAAAGGCTCACCCCTTCCATCGCCATCAGCTTTACGTACTGCTTGATCATGGAGTTCTTGGTGTCGGTCAGAATGCTGACCAATTCATCCTCGGTAAGCTGGTTGAGGGCGGTGACGACCGGGAGACGACCGATGAACTCGGGGATCATCCCAAAAGAGAGCAGATCCTCTGGCTCCGCCTGCGCGAGTGCCTCGCGGGTCAGTTCGGCTTCGTCCGCATTCGACCCCTGGGAGCCGAACCCGAGCACCCTTTTGCTCAACCGGCGCTGCACGATCTTGTCCAGGCCGACAAAGGCTCCCCCGCAGATGAAGAGGATCTTCTCGGTGTTGATCTGGATATACTCCTGGTGAGGGTGCTTGCGGCCGCCTTGGGGCGGCACATTGCACGTCGTTCCTTCCAAAATCTTGAGGAGCGCCTGCTGCACCCCTTCGCCGGAAACGTCGCGGGTAATGGAGACGTTGTCGGTCTTGCGGCCGATCTTGTCGATTTCGTCAATGTAGACGATGCCGATCTCCGCGCGCTTGACGTCGTAATCCGCGCTCTGAAGGAGGCGCAGGATGATGTTCTCGACATCCTCGCCCACATAACCGGCCTCCGTCAGCGTCGTGGCATCGGCGATGCAGAAAGGCACATCGAGGATACGGGCCAAAGTCTTGGCGAGCAGCGTCTTGCCCGAGCCGGTCGGCCCGATCAGGAGGATGTTGCTCTTTTCGATCTCCACATCCGCGAGGGGATCGACCTCCAGCGTCTTCTGTCCCTTGGCGTCCTCACCAGCTTCGACGGGAGCCGCCCCCTGCAACACTCGCTTGTAGTGGTTGTGAACCGCAACGGAGAGCACCTTCTTGGCGCGATCCTGCCCGATCACATGCAGGTCGAGCGCGCGACGGATTTCCATCGGCTTGGGCACGCGGAGGCTGGGAGCCGTTCGGCGGGCGTCTTCGTTTAACTCCTTCTCCAGAATGCCCTTACAGACATTAATACAGGAATCGCAGATATAAACGCCCGGGCCGGCGATCAACTTCCTCACTTCCGCGTGGCTTTTGCCGCAGAAGGAGCACATGGTCAGGTTGGATGCTCGCGCCATTAAAGAGAGTGCAGAGAGGTTGGGAGAGAAAGGCCGTGCCGAAGCCCGATCAAGTCAGGCTTCGGCAGGCATTATTGGATCTTTAGGATTCTTTCGTTTCGGGAGCTTTCGGCTCGGACCCCTTCGGTTCGACGACGGTGACCGTGTCGGTCTTCGGTTCGACTTTGACGTCCTTGCGCGACTCCACCACGTGGTCCACCAAGCCGTACTCCTTGGCTTCGGTGGCAGTCATGTAGTAGTCGCGATCCGAATCGGTCTTCACGACATCCTCGGGCTTCCCGGTATGGGCCGCGAGGATACGGTTGAGCCGCTTCTTGAGCTTGAACATGAACTCGACCTGCCGCTCCACGTCGCTGGCCTGCCCTTGGGCGCCGCCGGAGACCTGGTGGATCATGATGTCGGAGTTCGGGAGCGCGTAACGCTTGCCCTTCGTTCCCGCCGCGAGGAGAACCGCCCCCATGCTGGCCGCCATCCCGAGGCAGTAGGTCGTCACGTCGCACGTGACGAACTGCATCGTGTCGTAGATGGCCAGCCCCGCCGTGACGGAACCGCCCGGCGAGTTGATGTAGAGGTGAATGTCCTTCTTCCCGTCCTCCATCTGGAGGAAGAGCATCTGGGCGATCACGATATTGGCCACGTGATCGTCCACGGCGGTGCCCAGGAAGATGATCCGGTCCTTGAGCAGGCGCGAGTAGATGTCATACGCGCGTTCGCCCCGGCCCGTCTGCTCGATCACCGTGGGGATGAGCAGATTCTGGGGGATGCTGCGATGGGCGAGAAGGGGCGACTGCGCCGCCCAATCCGGACTGGAATGAGAGCCTGGTTTCGCGATCATAATAAAGGTGGTTCGTCCTTAGCTGGCTTCGGGAGCGGCTTCAGGAGCAGCATCCGTGGCGGCTTCAGGGGCTTGTGCCGTTACGCTAACATTGGAGGCAAGGAAATCAAGAACCTTGCCGGTGAGGATTTCCTCGTGGACCTTCTCCAGGGAGCCGGCCTTTTCGAGGTCTTTCCGCAGCTTGTCGGCGGGCATGTTGTAGCGCATCGCCATCTGGGCGAGGCGTCCTTCGAATTCCTCGCGGGCGACGGCAATCTTCTCCTCTTCGCCGATGCGGAGGAGGATGAAGGTCGCCTTGAGGCGGTCGCGCGCGGCCTGAGCGGCCGAGGCGAGCAATTCCTGCTGGCCTTCCTTGATGTCGTCGTCCGAAAGGCCGCGATTACGGTTTTCGTTGATGAGGTCGGTCAGGACGCGGTGAGTTTCGCTACGGACATGCCCTTCGGGGAGTTCGCACTCCACTTTGTCGATGAGCTGCTTGAGGATCTGGTTGCGCTTCTCCTGCTCGACTTCGAACTGCTTCTGGCGGCCGAGTTCCGTGCGGGCGATCTCGCGAAGTTCCGCGATGGTCTTGCCCTCGATGAGGCTGGAGGCAAAGGCGTCGTCGGCTTCGGGGAGCGTCTTCTCCTTGATGCCGTTGAGCGTCACGGAGTAGTGCAGCGTCTTGCCGGCAACCGGGGTCACGACAAAATCGGCGGGAAGCTCGATGTCGAACTCACGGGTTTCGCCGATGGCAGCTCCGGCGATCTTCTCGCTGAAGCCGGGCAGCAACGCATCCGGGCTCAGCTTGATCCAGAAATCGGAGTTGCCAGAGAGACGCTTGGATGCGCCGGGAGCGGCTTCGTCAACCGGCTTGCCGTCGAGGGTGCCGGTGTAGGTGATGACGGCGAAATCTTCGGCGGCGACCACGCGGTCGGTCACGTCCTTGAACTCGGCGTGCTGTTCGCGGAGGCGGTCGATCCCCTGATCGATGTCGGCGTCAGTGACCTCGGCGGAGGGGAGTTCGACGGCGATCCCTTTGTATTCCGGCAGGTCGAATACCGGGGCCGTGACGAGCGTGGCCGTGAAGCGAAGGCTCTTGTCGGAGGCGAACTCCAGGTCTTCCACGTTGGAGACGGAAAGGTAGCGGAGGTTGTGTTCCTTGACGGCATCCCGAACGGAGTTGGAGAGCAGACGGTTCTGCGCTTCTTCTTTGATCTCCTTCTTGAACTTGGCTTCGACGATGGCGCGGGGCGCTTTGCCGGGGCGATACCCGGGGAGCTTGGCGTACTGCGCGTATTCGTTGGCGATTTCGTTCCAGGTCTTCGCACCTTCCTCGGCAGGAATTTCAACGCGCACCGTGGTAAGGCAATTCGGCAGATTCTCTAATTGGACGTTCATGGATGGGTTCGATGGTTTCTAAAATTTTACAATGCGCCGTTTGAAGGGCAGATGGGGCGGCGATTACAGATTGTCGGCGCAATTTCTGCAACCTGCAATTTCTTCATCAGTATCTTGTAACAAGGAAAATGGCGCATGGAGCGCCGGATTTTTGGTTCAGGACAATGCGGAAGCTCAAGGCGCTATCTGAAGATAGCACCTTGGGCTGACAACGCAGCCCTGGGCCAAAAAGACAAGCTAGATGCGCCATTTTCTCTGTTACAAGGTACTAGAGCCAGCCGCGTATTTTTTCCGCGTCGGGGACCTCTCCGGCGACCGCCAGGGCGGTCCTGGCCCTCGAAAGACAGAGATCCGCAATGGCGCGAATCTCCTCCGGCGTGACTGCGAGAAGACGCCGTTCCACATCGGCGGGATCGACGACTTTCCTGTAGCTCAGGAGCGATTCCCCCATCCACATCATCTGGTTGGTGGTGCTCTCCAGCCCCATCAAGGTTTGACCAATCGTATAATCCTGGGCTTTGCGCAACTCGCTTCGGCTGGGGGCGCGATCGCGAAGGCGTTCAAGCTCCCGCAGGATCATCACCACGGCCTTCTCCAGATTTGCAGGATCAAGCGCGGCAAAGACGGTCAGCGCCCCCGTGTCCTCCAGCGCCACGACGCTGCTTTGCACGGAATAGCAAAGCCCATGACGCTCCCGAAGCTTCTGGAACAGGCGCGAACTCATGTTTTCCCCAAGGATCACGCTAAGGAGCTTGAGCGCGTAACGCCGTTCGTCCTGCCGCCCGAATGCGTGGAACCCGAGGGCGAGATGGCTCTGCTCGATCTCCTGTTTGACGGTGACCACGCTGGGCCTGTCGCTTGCCGGAACGCCGGGCCGCGCGTAGCGGGGCAACCTGCCACCTGGGAGCGCTCCGAATACCGGGGCAATCTGCTCAAGCACGCATTCGTGCGTTGTCTGCCCGGCCACGGTGACGATGGTGGTGCGACCCGTATAGTATTTGCGGGTGAAATCGAGAAAGGCATCGCGGTCGAGCCCGGCGATGCTCTCCGCGCTCCCTGTAAGGGGCCGCCCGAGCGGATGATTGGGCCAGAGAGCTTCGGAAAGAAGCTCCTGCACATGCTGCGACGGATTGTCGTGCACCATGTGAATTTCCTCGCCGATCACCTCGCGCTCCCGCTCGATTTCCGCCGGGGCAAACTGCGAGTTGAGGTACATATCCCCCAGCACATCGCACAACCCGGCCAGATGCCCCGACCCGGCCTTGGCGTAGTAGCAAGTGTGGTCCTCCGTAGTGAATGCGTTGAGGTATCCCCCCACTCCTTCCACGGCTTCCGTGATCTTGCGAGAGGTCCGCTTTTTGGTCCCCTTGAAAAGAAGATGCTCCGTGAAGTGCGAGATGCCGCAGAGCGATTTCGGCTCATAACGCCCACCCACTGCCGCCCACACGCCGACGCTGACGGTCCGCATATGCGGCATTTCAATGGAGGCGACGCGCGTGCCGTTGGGGAGCGTGGTGAGACGGTAGGCGTTCATTTTAAGGAGATGTCAGGCGCCTCGGGCCGCAAGCACAAGACTGGCGAGATCGAGATCTCGCGGAAGAGTGATTTTAAAATTTGGTTCGTCATTCCTGTAGAGAGCCACGGGATGCCCCAGCCGTTGGACGGCGGAGACCTCGTCGGTCACCAGCGCCCCGGCCTGTAGCACCTCCTTGTAGGCACGCTCCAGCAGCTCCGCCAGAAAGATTTGCGGAGTTTGCATCGACCAAAGATGATCGCGCTCCACGCTGTCGGCCACGAAGCCTTCCGGCGTGGCGCGTTTGAGGGTATCGGCCACAGGCGCCGCACAGGCCGCCGCGCCATGTTCTTTGGCGAGAGCCAGACAGGCCTCGATGGCGGCGGGCGTGATCAAGGGACGAGCGGCGTCATGCACCGCGACGTAATCCCCCACCCTGAAGTCGCCGTTTTGCAATCCATTCCAGACGGAGAGATGCCGTTCGGCTCCTCCCGGAACGACGCACGTCAGCTTCGAAATGCCATGGTCGCGCCCGATCGCCTCGAACTCCGCTACACGATCCTCCCGGGTCACGACGACGATCCGCCGCACGCTCGCGCTTTGCTCGAAAGCCAGGAGCGAATGCGCGGCGACCGGCTTGGCCGCAAGCGGCGCGGTGAGCTTGTCGAACCCCATGCGCCGGCTGCTCCCGGCGGCGACCAGAATCGCGATCATCGGTTCCTTACACCAACTGCCGCTGAACTTCCTGGCTCAGGGCCTTGCCGTCCACGCGTCCGGCGGCCTTGGCGGTGGCGATCTTCATCACGGCCCCCATCTGCGCCTTGGCAGTTGCGCCGGATTCGGCAATGGCTTCCTTCACCAACGCCGCGAGTTCTTCCGGAGATAAAGCCGCGGGCAGGTACACGGAAAGAATCTCCAACTCGGTGCGCTCCTTGGCGGCGAGTTCGGGGCGGCCTCCTTTTTCAAAGCCTTCGATGGAATCGTAACGTTGTTTGACCTGCTTGCGGATGACCGCCGAGGCTTCGGTATCATCCAGCGTGGCCTCCGCCCCACCCTTTTCGATGGCCGCATTCTTCAGGGCGGATTTGAGCATTCGCAGCACGGCCAGCTTCTCCGCGGCCCGCGCCTTCATCGCCTCCTTCAAGTCTATATCGATCTGTTGCTGCAAATTCATAGAAGTTATTGATTAGAGTGACACAGAGGCGGACGCGAGCAACTTTTGTGCGTAGGGCCAAATCGAGACAGGAACATCTCGCGCCAAGGACGGAAAGATCACCAAGAAAGAAGGGCTTGAAACTTGGCGGGCTTCGCGAGCTTGGCGCGAAATCTTTCCAACGCATGAAAATATAAAATGGTGCGGCATGCACCCGTTTCCCGGCATTTTCTTTTCCGTTCTTGGCGGGAGCGGGCAATCTGGCAGATATTGCCCCTTGTATATGGCCCGCATTTATACGCTCCATCGCCATCCGGCCGCCACGGAAGCCCGGATCGACTACGCCGCGGAACTCAACCCGCAGCAACTCGCGGCTGTTCAGGCCCCGCCCGGGCCCGCGCTCGTGATCGCAGGAGCCGGGAGCGGCAAAACGCGGACGCTCACCTACCGGGTGGCCTACCTGCTGGAGAACGGCATCTCACCTTCCAACATCCTCCTTCTGACCTTCACCAATAAAGCGGCGCGCGAGATGCTCGAACGCGTCGAAGCCCTTCTCCCCGACCGCACGGTTGGGCTCTGGGGCGGCACCTTTCACTCCGTCGGCAACCGCATCCTGCGGCGTCACGCGACGGAAGCCGGGTTCGCCCCCGGGTTCTCCATCATGGACCGGGAAGATCAGCAGGATCTCCTCGAGCCCGTAATCGCCGCCGCAGGTATCGATCCAAAAGACAAGCGGTTCCCAAAGGGCGAGGTGATCGCCGATATTCTCAGCTACGCGCTCAACACAGGCGAAAGCATCGAGGAGGTGCTCGCCGGGCGTTACCCCTATTTTCTGGAGTTCCAGGAAGTGATCGAGGATATCGGCCGCCGCTATGAGGCCCGCAAAAAGCTGGCGAACGCGATGGATTTCGACGACCTGCTCGAAAAACCGCTTCGCCTCCTTGAGCGTGACGAAACGATTGCCGCCCATTACCGTTCGCAGTTCCAGTTCATCCTCGTCGACGAATATCAGGACACCAACCGGCTTCAGGCCGACTTCATTGACGTTCTGGCGCGCGAGCACAAAAACGTCATGGTGGTGGGCGACGACGCGCAGTCGATCTACTCGTGGCGCGGGGCGAATTTTCAGAACATCCTGCAATTCCCGAAGCGTTACCCCGGCGCGCAGGTCTACAAGATCGAGACGAACTACCGAAGCATCCCCGAGGTGCTGGAAGTGGCCAACGCGGCCATCGCCAATAACACGCGGCAGTTCGAAAAGCATCTCCAGCCCGCCCGCGCCGCCTCCGGCGTCAAACCGGCGCTGGTGCCGCTGGGGACTTCCAACGAGCAGGCTCTCTTTATCGCCCAGCGGCTGTTGGAATTGCGTGAGCAAGGGGTGGAACTCGATCAGATCGCGATCCTTTACCGCGCCCACTACCACTCGATGGAACTGCAAATGGAGCTGACGCGCCACGGCATCCCGTTCTCGATCACCAGCGGTCTCCGCTTCTTTGAGCAGGCGCACGTGAAGGATGCCGCCGCATTCCTGAAGTTCGCCGTAAACCCGAGGGACGAAGTCGCCTTCAAGCGGATGGTGCGCCTGCTGCCGGGGATCGGCGCGCGTTCCGCCGAGCAGCTCTGGGCCTCGGTGGAAAAGAGCCTTGGGGCAAGCGTTGGCGTCGAATCGTTTGAAACGCTGCTGCGTCCGCTGAAGGTCCCCGCCAAAGCGCGCAAGGCGTGGGAGCAACTGGCCTTTACTCTGGAGGAGATCGCTCCTTCCGGCGCTCCGCTGCCGCCCGCCGAGATGCTCAACAGCGTGACCGAAGCGGTTTACGACGACTATCTCCGCGCCAAGTTCCCCAACTACGAGGCGCGGCGGGAAGATCTCAACACGTTGACCCAGTACGCCCGGCAATACCAGAACCCCGCCGAGTTTCTCGATCAGCTTGCGTTGATGAGCAATCTGGAGACGGAGTTTGCGGGCGATGCGAATGAGGACCGGGAAAAGGTGACGCTTTCCAGCATCCACCAGGCCAAGGGGCTCGAATGGCGCGTCGTCTTCGTCATCTGGATGACGGAGGGGATGTTTCCAAGTTCCCGCTCGCTCGACACCGAAGAGGCCATCGAAGAAGAGCGTCGCCTCTTCTATGTCGCCGTCACCCGGGCGGAGGACGAGCTTTATCTTACCTACCCGCTGCTACGGCTCAACGCCGGATACGGGGAGACGCTCCAGCGCCCCTCCCGGTTTCTTGAGGAGATCCCGAGGAAGAAGCTCGAAGAGTGGCGCATCGCGGGAAATCCGTTTTGACCATTGGTGCGGCAGCACCGGTAGCCCGCTCGCGCCGCCGAGCGCGGGTATCGGCCCCCGTGGCTTCATGAGGGCTGCATCCTGATACCAGCAGCCCGTCCTGCGGGGATGAACGTCAAACGCGACTCTTAATCAAATCCCGCG
>JBBCKI010000042.1:0-65366 GCA_037190965.1 Chthoniobacteraceae bacterium | reverse complement strand
TGGTTTGAGAACTTGAAGCTTGGCATTTTCAGCGAACGAACGGGCCGGATCGCCCGATGCAAGAGATTGCCGAGCCCCCCAACTGATGGCCGAGCGAGCAATTCGGCGTTGCCTACGCCTCCGCTACGCTCCGGCTCCAGCAACGCCGATAGCTCGCAAAAACCTTGAAAACGAACCAAAAAACCGATCAAAAAGTGTAACCTATCTGCTCGGGAGTATTTGTTACCCATGTGCTAAAACGCACAAGAGGGTCTGTCGCAATGACTTCCCCCGCCCCTTGTATGTTGAGTTTCGCTGATCAGATGTGTCTGATTGGCGGACCCAAGGACCCCGCGCCGCTTGAATCGACGCGGGGCTGGTCGGGAGAAGATCGTTTATGCCCCTTGGACCCTAGAGTCCGTCCCGGAGCTTGATCCTCTCGACCATCTTGGGAGTTCGAACTCGAACAGTTGCCTGAGCCTTAGAGCTCGTATCCACAAGACTGAGTCTACTCCTGATGACCCCTCCAATTATCCACGTTGGCCTCGATATTTCCAAAAGTTTTCTCGATCTAGATCTTCCAAATTCATCGGCATCGCTTCCCTACGACCCGAAGGGATGCAAAACCCTAATTGCCCGACTGCGCGCCATCAACGCGCCGGTCCAGGTCATTTGTGAGGCCACCGGTGGCTGGGAGTACCAAATTGTTGCTGCTCTTCATGAAGCCGATATTCCCGTCAGCGTCGTCAATCCTCGGCAGGTTCGCGATTACGCTCGCTCCATGGGGAAACTCGCCAAAACCGACAAAATTGATAAGCGGATCCTCACGGCTTTCGGCAAAGTCCTCCAGCCACGACCAACTCCGGCGCCTTCAGTTCTCCAAGCCGAGATTTCTGCCTGGGTGACCCGTCGTCAACAGCTCCAAGCGATGCTAGCCGCCGAAGAATGCAGAGTCATGCCAGGCTTGCCCAAAGCCGTTGCTAAGAGCATCGCCACCTCCATCGCTTTCATTGCCAAAGAACTTGAAAGGACCACAGAGCGACTCGCCCAACTCATCGAGGAAGATGCACAATTGGCTGCGGCCAAAGAGCGACTTTGCGCCTTCCAGGGTGTCGGTTTCGTGACCGCCGCCGTGATTCTTGGACACCTTCCGGAGTTGGGCAAAGTAGACAACAACCAGATCGCTGCTCTCGCAGGATTGGCTCCCTTCAATAATGATAGTGGCCCCAGGCGCGGCCTCCGTCATATTGCTGGTGGACGCCACTCTGTAAGATCGGCCCTTTATATGGCCGCGTTTAACGCTTATCGCTGCAATCCCATCCTCAAGCCCTTCTATGCTCGGCTGAGAACCAAGGGCAAAGCCTTCAAGGTTGCCATTATCGCCGTTGCCAGAAAGCTCCTCACCGCTCTCAATACCGCCTTTGCAAATCCAGACTTTATTCTGGTTACAATGCCACAATGCTCCCCCCGAACGCCTGCCGCGGCGAGCGGTGCGGGGTTTGGGGGCGCATAGCCCCCATCAATCCAGTTCTTCAAAAAAACTGTTGATTTCGAACACAGTTGCTCCGGGGCGAAAATGGTTTTGATCGGTTTCCGGGGGTTCGGCTTCGCTTCACCGCCCGGCTAATTTCCACCAGCCCTCCGGGCTGAGGAAAAGTTTCGCCCCCCGCCAATCCAACCTAACGCAGTAATACTAGGTGCCGGGCCTTCTTTTGCCGTCCTCAACGGGCAAGGTAACGGCGCAGATTCGCCATGCCGATCGCGGATCCCTTCCGGCAATCTTCGAGACCTTCGAATTCGAGCGACACGAAGCCGTCATAGCCGGAATCCCGGACAAGCGCGGCCACCGCCGGGATATCGATGTCTCCCTGGCCGACGATGGCTCCCCGGAGGCGGTAACCGGCCTTGGAGGAGAACCACCCGTCGCCGGGGTCGCTACCCGGTGGGCGACGGTAGAAATCCTTGAAGTGCACCATCGATGCGAAAGGGAGGTTGTTTTTCACGGCCGCGACCGGATCTTCATCCACGCAAAGGAAATTGCCGATATCGAGCGTGGTGCGGAAGTTCTCGCGATCCACCGCGAGCACCAGTCGCTGAACGCGTTCGCTGGCCTGCACATGGAATCCGTGATTCTCGACGCTGGTGACGATGCCGAAGGTTTTGGCGTAATCGGCAATGACCTGGCAGGCGTGAACCAGCCTCGGGAGATCGGCTTCGAAACGGGCCACCGTGCTCTCCGCAGGGCGCCGGCTCGCCACATCGTGCCTCATCAGGGAGACGCCGAGGGCCGCCGCGACCTCCACCTCCCGCTTCACGCGGCGGATCTCCGCCTCGTAGGCCGTGTCATCTTCGGCAAGGAAACTCGCGCCGATCGTGTAACTGGAAAGCGCGATGCCGCAGTCGGCCGCGCGTTGAACAATCGTCTTCAGCAGAGGCTCGTCTTCGGCCAGGCAAAGATCGAGCGGCACGATCTCCATGTGCTCTCCCCCGTTTTCCGCAATCCATTGGATCGCGCCTGACCAATCCATCTCTCCGGATTTCAGGGCTTGATACAAGCTGTAGCTGCTGAGGCCTATTTTCATGATCGGGTGTTCAGATGCCCAAAAGTTTCGAAGTGAAGCGAGTCTTTTTCGCGGTTTTTAATGCTTCGGCGCAAAGACGACGCATACCGGCGCGCCAACTTCCGCTTCCTGTCCGGTCGGGGTGAGTTTCCCAGTGGTTTCGTCGATCTTCAAAACGACGATCTTGTTATTTTTCTGCCCGCCGACGACCAGCCAGCGGCCAGTCGGATCAATGTCGAAGCCCCAGGGGACCGCGACGTGCGCCGGGGCATCTTCCACCCACGATAGCATGCCATCTTCGGCGATCGCGTAAACAGCCAGCGAATCGCGCCCCCGGTTGGAGACATAGAGCCATTTCCCGGAAGGATGGCAGATCACCTCGGCCACGGTTACCCCCTGCGTGGGAGCATCGGCGGGGAGGGTCGGGAGTGTCTGGAGGAGGGTGAGCGCGCCGGTGGCCGCGTCCCGCGCAAAGGCGCTTACGCTCAATCCCATTTCATTGCCGGTATAGACGAACGCGCCCCCTCCGCCAAAGGCGAGATGCCGGGGGCCGCTGCCGGGAGGCGCTTTGGCCGCAGGCGGTTCGGCGGGGTCAAGCGTGCCGCGATCAGCATCGAGCTTGAAAACCCGGATGTCGTCCGTGCCGAGATCGCAGACGTAAGCGAAACGGCCATCCGGCGAGGGATAGATCGAATGGGGATGCGACTGCTTTTGCCGTTTCGGATCGGGACCGGTGCCGGAGAACTGGTGAAACGCCGTCCGTTCGCCCAGGGAACCATCGGGCTTTGTTTGGAAACAAGCGATGCTGGCGCCGGTGTAATTGGCCACCAGCACGTGCCGCCCGGCGGGGTCGAGGGAAAGATGGCAGGCAATCGCGCCCCCGGAGGACTTTTCGTTGAGCGGCTCCAGGGTTCCGTCCTCGCGCTTCCGGTAAGCGCCCGCGGCTCCCTCGCGTTGCACCGTGGCAACCTCGGGCGCAACTTCCAGGGAGCTGTAGACCCGTTTCCCATCGCGGGAAACCGCCAGAAACCATGGCTCTCTCGCCGGTGCGGCCAGGATCAGCGGGCCGAGCTTGCCGGTCTCCGTGTCGATCCTGCCCGCATAGATGCCTTCGCTCTTCGCGTTGCGCTGCGAGGTGAACGTCCCCAGATAGAAAACCGCGTCGGCAGCCAGGACCGCTCCGGGCAGCGCGAAGCTCAACAGGCAGGCGAGGAGACTCCGGTGCATCGCGGCGTTGCTCTTAGTGTCTAGCTTTTGTTTTCCAGTCGGATCCCTTCGTGCAGCAGCACGTCGAACACGCTCCCGAGAAGATCGCGGTAGTCAAGGCGGAACACCCGGTCGAGAGGCTCCAGCCGCATGGCGGTGTAAGCTTCATAGCTCTCCTGCAATTTGATGGAGAGTAATGACTTGAGTGACTCGGCGCTTCCTTCCGGCAGCGGTTCATCGCCATGAAGCTGCCGGCTTTCCGCTACCGCTTCATGATAAGTGGCCAGATCGTCGAGTTGCTGGCGGAGCTCCTTCACGGCGGCTTCGAGCTGCGCGTTATGGCGCGCGAGCGTTTCCGCGTCGGCGGTAGGCCGCCGCTCTTCAACGCGTTCCGGACGGGCGGATCGGCCCCGCTTCAGTTCTTCTTCGCGGCGACGAAGTTGAGTGCGGGTCTGCTCCAGCTCGGTCTTGAGGCCATTGACATAGGCTTCAAGACCGCGAAGCGAATCCTTGAAATCGAACGCCTTGCGTCCCTTTTCCGGTTCACGGGATTCACGGACTTCCCTGGCTTCAGGGGGCTGCTGCCGCCCCTCGCGGGAAGGCCGCTCTTCACGCCGCCCGCCCCGCTCGCGCTCTTTCTCCCGCTCCCTTTCGCGCCTTGGGATAGTGATGGCCTCCGGCCCGGCGGCGGGTGGGGGCGTCGGTTGGGCCTGGGGCTCGGTCTGGGGCTGCGTAGGAGCTTCCTCGGGAGCGGCGGCTTGAACCGGCTCCCCGGCTTCCTGAGCCTGCTCTGCGGGCTCGGCGGGAGCCTGGGGCGCTTCTTTTGTTTCCTGCGCTTTCCCAGGGGTTTCTTCGCGCTTGGCCGGCTCCGGCTTGAAGGCGGCGAGAATCGCCTCGGGCAACTCCGCAACCTCCGCCTTGAGCTGCTGTTGCAGCCGGGCGTTCCAACGGCTTACCGATTTGACGGCGATGGCCAGATCGGCGTCCGAGATTTTCTTGAACCGCCCGCCGGCATGAACCCAACGTAAAATGGAAAGCTGGGAAAGCGGCGGGCAGAACGAAAAGCTCTCAATGGCCGCATGCACGAGCGCATCGGCATCGGCGGCCTTCAGCTCTCCAAGCGGGAGTTGCAGAAGCCACGGCTTCCCCTTGCCCACGAAGACATGGAAAAACATCTGCCGGTGCTTGGAGGAGAGCGATCCTGTTTCGGCATCCTTGAGATCGGTGGCGACGGCGGCGGCGATCTTGAGCCCCGCGGCAGGATCGATCTTGAAAACGGCGCGGGCCACGCTGAGCCGCAGACGGCGCGCCTGCTCGGTATCGCTCTTGGCCAGGGTGGCAAGGAGATGCCGCTTCATCGGTAGCGTCAATCCCGGCCAAACGGCGCTGACGGCGTTGACGCAGACGATCCACGGCAGGGAAAGCATCGGCTCCAATGCCGCGACGATGCCCGCCTTCCCGCCGACAAGGAGTTCCTTGAGCAGCGTGGTGGCGCGGTCTTCATCCGCGGGCGAAAGCCGATGCGCCTTGGAGGCCTCCGCCAGTTCGGGGAGGGTTTTGGGAGAGGATTCTTGAGTTGGAGTATCCACAGACAATTTAAAGGGACGAGGCGGGGACTCGAGGGATGCGGGCCGGGTCGCCGGGGCGATTGAAGAGGATCAAGCCGCCTTCCGGTCTTCGATGGCCTTTAAGGGCTTCATTGATGGCCTTAATGGCCTTCTTTTTCGATCCGTTCGCTGAGCCACTGCTTGATCATGCTTTGGTAGTTGAGGTAGCGCGAGCGGGCAAGCCGCTTGATGCGGGCAAGCATCCGCGGGTCAAAGCGGAGCGTGACCGTGGTTGATTCGCGGGCGTCTGCCTTGAGTAATGAACCATTCATCAGACGGGCATCGAGACGATTTTCCGCCCAGAAGCGGGCCTCTTCCTGCTCGCTGTCGAACTTTGGGATTTCCGACCAGTTTTTGACGACGTTCATCTTGAGAGAGAATAACCGTGTGGCGCTGCGGCGGGCAAGCCTCGTTGCCAGCTTTCGGTGGGATAAAGGCTTAGGCCAGTTCGATGTTCTTGCGATCGTAGAAATGGAGTTCTTCCTGAGTCATCGGACGGGCGAAAATAACCCGGTAGCTTTTGCCGTCCGTCCAGAAGACCGCAAAAACCGGCACCCCTGCCATCGATTTCCCGAGGTTGAAGTAACGCGCTTCCGTCGCGGAATGGCTGTCGGGAAGAATCCGGAGGGAAAACGGATCTTCAAACGACTCCTCGATCTCCTTGGGAGGGAGCGGCTTCAGGTCAAACGGGGCTTCGATCCAATCAAATTCCATGGGCAGGGAAGGGGGGATGAGGTTTGGGCTTAAGACCGCGCGGGCTGGATCAGTTCGATTTCGTACCCCTCCGGGGCATCGATGAAGGCAATGGCGCTTCCGCTTGGGCTGCGGTGCGGGCCATCGGAAAGCGGATACCCCTTGGTCGCCGCGTGGGCGGCAAAAGCCTCAAGGTCAGGTACTTCGAACGCGAGATGCGTCAAATCGGGGCCTACGATCACCGGGCCGCTCTCATCAAATTTGCAGATCTCGATCAGCTCCTCGCTCCCTGGAGCCTTCAGGAAAACAAGCTGTGAGCCGCGCCCGGAGACGGAGCGTTTCACCTCTTCCAGTCCCAGAACGTCCTTGTAGAAGGAGACCGTTTTTTCCAGGTCGGTCACGCGATAGCGGGTATGCAAAAGTTTGGTAATCATCACAAAGGGGAATCGTAGGAACGGGGACTTTCCTTTGAACGTACTATGGAGCCCGTATCGACAACGCGCAATTCTTTACAGACGCCCCGGAATATGATCTGTGCTCCGTCATGCTTTCCCTTGGAATCGATAGCGGCACCCAAAGTACCAAGACCATCGTCCTCGACTCCGAGACGGGGGAAATCCTCGCAAGCGCCCAGCAGGGTTACGGGCTGATCGACGGGCTCCCCCCGGGTCATCTGGAACAGGACCCCCGGGTCTGGGTGGAGGCGATGGAAAAAACGGTGCGTGCCTGTCTCGAACAGCTTGGAGCGAGAAAAGACGAAATCGCCGCCATCGGTGTCAGTGGCCAGCAGCATGGCTGCGTGGTGCTCGACGGCAACGATCAGCCGGTGCGCCCCGCAAAACTTTGGTGTGACACCTCCACGGTGAAACAATGCGAGCAGTTCGCCGCGGAATTCGGCGGCGCGAAGGGGCTCATCGAACTCACGGGCAACCCGATCCTGCCCGGCTACACCGCGCCCAAGCTCCTCTGGCTCAAGCAGAACGAACCGGGCAACTTCCGGCGGACGGAATGTGTCCTGCTCCCGCACGATTACCTCAATCTTTGGCTGACGGGGGAGAAAAAGATGGAGTACGGCGACGCCTCCGGCACCGGCTGGATGAACGTCCGCACCCGGGCCTGGAGCCAGCCGATCCTCGATTTCATCGACCCCACACTCGCCGACAAAATTCCCCGGGTGGGAAGCTCGCGCGTGCCCAACGGATTGCTGCGGGAAGAGCTTCGCCAGGCGTGGGGCCTGAGGCAAAGCCCGGTGGTGAGCGCGGGCGGCGGCGACAACATGATGGGAGCCATCGGCACCGGGAATATTACGCCGGGCTGCGTCACCGCAAGCCTTGGTACCAGCGGAACGCTTTATTCGTACTCCGCCACCCCGGTGGTGGATCCCCAGGGAGAAATCGCCGCTTTTTGCGATTCCACGGACGCCTGGCTCCCGCTGGTCTGCACGATGAACGTGACGGTCGCCACCGAGCAGGCGCGCTCCCTCTTTCACTGGGATCACGTCACGATGGAGGAGCAAATCCGGAGCGTTTCCGCCGGGGCTGCCGGGCTGCTCTTCCTCCCATATCTGAACGGGGAGCGCACCCCGAACCTCCCCGATGGCAGCGGCGTTTTCCATGGATTGAATGGACGTAACATGAACCCGGCGCACATGGCGCGGGCCGTCATGGAGGGAGCGACGATGGGGCTCGCCTACGGGCTCAACCGCTTCCGCGAACTGGGGGTGGAGCCCACCGAAATCCGCCTGACGGGAGGCGGCAGCAAGAGCGTTGTCTGGCGGCAGATTTGTGCGGATGTTTTCGGCGTTCCGACCGTCTGCCTCGCCTCTGCGGAAGGGGCTGCCCTGGGGGCCGCCATTCAGGCCGCCGCAACCGCCCGCAGCGCGGCAGGCGAGCTTGGCACCTTGCGTGAACTCGCCGGGCGGATTGCCGCACCGGATGAAAGCACCCGCTCCCTGCCCAATAAGGACGCCGGGGCGGTCTATTCCGAATTGCTTTCGCGGCAAACGGGGCTGACCCGCAAACTCCATTCCGCCGGGTATTTGTAGCGCGCCTTATTCTCCACTATGAAAATCGTGATCGCCGCCACCGGAGCCAGCGGGGCTATTTATCTCCAGCGGCTGCTCGATCTTCTGCGGCCCGACCAGCATGAGATTCACCTCGTCTATAGCCCCTACGCGAAGCAGGTGATCGCCGAGGAGTTGGGGGAACTCCGCGTTCCCGAGGGGGTGGTGCAGCATGGCGACCGTTCGATGAACGTCCCGTTTGTGAGCGGCTCGTCCCTTTTCGACGCGATGGTCGTCGTCCCTTGCTCCATGGGGACGCTGGGCCGGATTGCCGCGGGGACCGCCGATTCCACCATCCTGCGCGCCGCCGATGTTTTTTTGAAGGAACGCTGGAAACTCATCCTCGTCCCGCGCGAAACGCCGTGGAATTTGATTCACGCCCGCAACGTCGTCTCGCTCATGGAGGCCGGAGCCGTGATTCTGCCCGCCAGCCCCGGTTTTTACAGCCGCCCGGCAACGGTGGAAGCGGTGGCCGATACCGTGGTCTCCCGCATTCTCGATCAGCTTGGCGTTGAAAACCCGATTGCCTTTCGGTGGAAGTCCGGGGAGTAGTATAGCCCCTCACCTGACCGCCGTGCGAAAGTTGCTTCCGTTTTTCATCGTCACCTTGATTCGCGTGCTCTTCCGCACGCTCCGTTTTCGCGTGGAGGACCGCTGCGGAATCACTCGTTGCGACCTGCCCCCCGTCATTTGGGCCTGCTGGCATAACCGTCTCCTCGCGGTGCCGGTCGGCCATTCCCGGTTCACCCCCAAGCGTCCCGCCGTCGTGCTCACCAGCCCGAGCAAGGATGGCGCGATCCTCGCGGATGCCATGGCCAAGTTTGGCGTCGGCAGCGTGCGCGGCTCAAGTTCCCGACGCGGAGGCGTTGCCTTGCGTGAGTTGATCGGCGCGATGGAGGCAGGCAACGACATCGGCATTACTCCCGACGGTCCGCGCGGCCCCGTTTATAAGCTCGCGCCCGGCGTTCTGAAGCTCGCCCAACTCACCGGCGCTCGTATCATGCCCGTTCATGTTCGTTACAGCCGTTATTGGGAACTCAAGAGCTGGGACAAATTCCGAATTCCGAAGCCGTTCTCGCGCGCGGAGATCATCTTTGACACGCTCCACGAAGTGAAAGCCACGAACGAAGACGAAGCGGCGTTCGAAGCTGAACAGGCCCGCTTGGAAGAGCTGCTGATGCGCGACGGACGGTGAATGGTTTCAGGACGGCGAGCCCAGGTGGATGTAAAGCATGCTTGACATATGTAAAGGAAGCTTTACATATGGAGGCATGAACGAAACCTTAAAAGGCTCCTATTCGCTTCGGCATGAGTTTTGTCGGATATGCCGTGGCGCTTCTAATGTTCAAGGTCTTCTATGGGCAGCACCCGGCCCTCACTTATGGACTGCTTTCCCTGCTCTATTTGGCTTTGATCAATATGGTCGCAATGATCATCCGATCTTTCAACAGATTGGATGAAATGTGGAGAAGGATCCACACTGAAGCGATGGCTTTCTCCGGGTTGGCGACTGGCTTTACCTGCTTCAGCTATCTATTTCTTCGCGATATGGGAATGCCGGAATTTCGGGCCGAATGGGCATTCTACATGATGTGGTTTTACTATGGAATCGGGGCTATTTTGGCAGCACGCAAATACTAATGAGAAATCATCTAAAGACTTTGCGTGAAAGACAGGGCTATTCTCAGGAGCACCTGGCTACCCTTCTCGATGTCACCAGGCAGACCATCAACTCCATCGAAAAGGAGCGCTACGACCCTAGTCTCCCGCTGGCTTTCAAGATCGCGCGACTCTTCGGTTTGAGAATCGAGGATATCTTTGAGGATTCAGTAAACCACTAGAGTGCGGGGATCTCTCGGGCGCTCTCGTGTTTTTCCTCGTTCCAAACTCTGTTTGGGAACGCCCACGTCTTCGAGACTCCAGTTTCGCAACCCTGTCCGTTCCGGAACCCTGCACGAGATGACAAGGCTTTCGAATCAGAGATTCGGGGACAATGGCATTACCAATCTGGAGATTGGTAACGAGGAATGTAAGCACACGGCTCGCCCCTTGTCGGCGAGATTTCGCGCCAAGCTCGCGGAGCCCGCCAAGTTCAAGCCCTTTCTTCTTGGTGACCTTTCCGTCCTTGGCGCGAAATGTTCCTGACAGGGGACGAACCGTTCTCAACCATCCTCACCGGAACAAGGCGAGCACACGGCTCGCCCCCAGCGGGCGGGAGCGTCTTGATCATCCCGGCTACCTCTCGTACCAAATCCTCCTCGCTGAGCACCGATCGGGTGTGAGGATAGACAGAGGGTTCGCTCATCCGGAGCAACGAACCTTCGAAGACAACCTCCAAATCTTTCGGAACGGAGAGACGCAGCGATTCGGCGGCGTTGCTCACCAGGTTGGCCAGATCTTCCTCATCGGTAATGATGGCCGTGGGGCGCCGCCGCGAAGCGAGCAGCTCACGCATCCGATCCATCGTCACCGGTTCGTCGCCATTGCAGAAGCGGAGGGTTAGCGAATCCGCCGGGATGCCATGGCTGGACAATCGGCGGCTGACGGCATCGGTGAAGAGATCGACCCCCGCCAGCCCGGATGCCGGGACAAGCACCCCGAACTGGCGGTGCCCTTTTTCAATAAGGTAGTCGACCAGAATCTCGCCTCCTCCCGCAGAGTCTTTGTCGATGGAAGGAAAGAACGCGCGATCGGGAAACATCGAACCGATCACGAGCGTCTTAATTTCCTGTTCTTTCAAATACTGCTGAAGCGACCAATGGCAGCCGAGAGCCACCACCGCCGCGACTTGTCCGGCGCGATATGGCTTCACCACGGTTTCCGCCACATAATTGAAGTCGTAGCGGGAGGGAAACGTATTGAAGTGAACCCCAAGGTTTCCCTGCGACTGGGCTACCGCCTGCATCAGTCGGACCAACGGCGTCGCGGTGCAGGGCTTGAAGCCGATTGGCATCACCGCGTGCAACGACTGCGCTACGCCGGGGGCCACACCTTCGCAGGCGGGGCCAATGAACATGCCGCTCCCCGGCCTCGCCACCAGCATTCCCGTTTCCACCAGGCATGTCATTGCCCGGTGCGCCGTGGCCCGGCTGCACCCCAGCATCAACCCGGCGGCTTCGGTCGTGAGGTAAGCGTCCCCGGGGCGCAGCCCCTTGTGCCGGATATCGAGCAGGAGCCGCTCCATCCACCGCTGAAGGGTTGAATAGGTCTTTTGTTTTTGAGGAGAGCTCGATGCCATCGCGAGCAAGGTTTTATTAGATTTTGAGACAATTTGCAACAATCGACGCAGAATTGTCTCAGAACTCGTTGACAATCGTGGGCTCCAATTTCATCCTCACATTACTATTCCCCAGGAATGATTCCCTCTTCTCAAGCCCCGGCCGATCTTTCCGCCCTCCCGTATCACGACACCAAGCCGCAGGGAGCGGCAGACTTCTATTTTGGCATCAACGCGACGTTCCGATTCATTCGAACGAAGTTCGGGCTGCCGGGGCTGATTGCCTATTGGCGAGACCTCGGCACCCAATATTACAAACCGGTTTGGACCCGTTGGCAGGCGCTCGGGTTGCCGGGCGTTGCCTCGTACTGGCGCGCCTTCTTCGCTGCTGAACCGGGCAGCGAAGTCACCGTCCACGAAGGGCCGGGTGAGGTAATCGTCGAGGTGAAGACCTGTCCTGCCATCCGGCATTTGCGCGAACATGGCCGCGAGATCGTCCCAGAGTTCTGCCAGCAATGTTACCACATCAACGCGGCGGCGGCGGAGCAAGCCGGCTTTGACGTTCGCGTGACCGGGGGCAACGGCTCCTGTCGCCAGCGTTTCTTTGCACCCATTGGCGGCGAACCCGCCCAGAATCTTGAGGAGATCACACGATGCTAGGGAGTTACGATTTCTGCGGTCACTATGAGTGGACTTTCGAATGGCTTCGCCAGCGTGGTGGCGAACCGCTCGTTGTCAAATACTGGGATGAAGGGATTTACCAGGATAGTCAGCGCCACGCCACCAACCTGATCGCCCCGCTCGGCTTTGAGGGGATGGCCCGCTACTGGGACCACACGCTGGTTGAGGAAGGCGCGCTTTTCTCCGCTGTTAAAGGGCCGGATTTCTTCCGCATCGACATGACCGACTGCCCCTCCAAGGGCTTTCTCATTCGTAACGGCCTGGTGCAGTACCATGACTACTGCGATCATTGCATGGGCTGGATTGACCCGCTCATGCGCGACGCCGGGTTCGGCATCGACCACGAACACAATCACCAGGGCCAATGCTGGTGGGAGTTTCGCAAGACAGGCGTGCCCGGCGCGCCTTCGGCTCCCGGAGAGACGACGCCCGGCGATGTCCGACTTCGACCGGATTGGGACGGCGGCAACGTCCAGCGATTTGAGCGCGAGCGGTAGATTTTTCCCTCGATCGCTGCTATAAAGTCTGCATGAATCTCGATCCCGTTCAGCAGGCCGCGCAGGACCAATTTTCACGGCAGAGCCATCGCTACGGCTCGGGCCACATCCTGGAGAACGTGGAGGATGTCCGCGCGGCGGCGGACGCCATCCCGCTCGCACCCGGTTCGCGTGTGCTCGATATTGCCGCCGCCAACGGGCATACGGGTCTTTTCTTTGCCGCACAGGGGCATTATGTGGTGCTTGCCGATATCTCCGAGGCGATGCTGCAGCGTGCCCGCGAAGCCGCCGCCGCGCGCGGGCTCGAAGTGGAGACGCGTCTCCACGCGGCAGAGAACCTGCCTTACGCCGACGCGGAGTTTGACCTCGTCACCTGCCGGGTGGCGGCTCACCACTTCAGCTCCCCCGAAGCGTTTATCCATGAGACCTCACGAGTCCTGAAGCCGGGCGGCTATTTTCTCCTGATCGACGGCTCCGTGGAGGATAATGAACTGGTGGCGGAGGCGTGGATTCACGAAGTCGAGAAGCGACGCGACCCGAGCCATGCACGCTTTCTCACGCCCGGAGCCTGGGCCGCTCTGTGCGGGGCGGCGGGGCTGAAGGTACTTTCCTCCGAGTTGTTTCCTTTCAAGCAGCCGAACCTCGAGTGGTATTTCGAAACGGCGGCGACTTCGCCTGAGAATCGCGAGTATGTCCGCGCTTTGATCGCGACGGCGCCCGAAGAAGCCCGGCGGCTTTTCGGGCTGGCTGAGGAAGAGGGGCTGACCGTCTGGTGGTGGCGGCGTCTCACGCTCATTGCTCAAAAGATCGCAAAATAACGCAGAGCCCGATTTTCGCATTCGCCAAGCAGCCACAACGTGCGTAGATGCCTTTATGGAACTGTTGACCATCCCGGCCTTGAAACGCGCTGCCCAGGAAGCGCGCGTGGAGGCGCGTCTGCATGCGCAAATCCAAAGTCTCGCGGAGAAACAGACCCGCGAAGGAAAACCGTTTTGGGAAGTCACCGTTGCCGATGCCGAGGGAAAACTGGTCCTGCGGGCCTGGAGTGATTCCCCGAATTTTGATCTCTGCGGGGGACTCACATCGGGCGAGTTCCTTGAAATTGAAGGAGAATTCGCCCTTCACCCCGCCTTTGGGCTCGACGCGCGGAGGTGGAGTTGCCGCCTCCTGGAAGCCGAAGAAATCGAGACGCTTCTTGGTGGGCCGCAGGGGCTGCGGGAAAAACAGGCGCACGATTATCAAACCCTTTTGGACCTGACCGGGACGATTGGCGACCCGCGTTTGCGCGCGCTTTGCGAGACGTTTTTGGCCGACTTCGGCGATCGCTTTCGCCGCGCTGCCGCCGCACGGTCCTATCATCACGCCCGCCGGGGCGGCCTCGTCGAGCATGTCGCCCAGATGCTTCGCGCCGCCGATGCCGTGGCCGCGATCTATCCGACGCTGAATCGCGATCTTCTTCTGACCGGGGTCCTCTTCCACGATATCGGCAAGCTCTGGGAAAACTGCCCGGAACCGCGCGGTTTCGGCATTCCATACGACGAGCGCGGCGAGTTGATTGGTCACATTACCCTCGGCATCGAAATGCTTAACGCGCTATGGCGCAAACTCCTTGCCTCGGAGGCCGCGCAAGAATGGCGTGAGTTGACCCCCGTGAGTGAGGATGTCCGCAATCATCTGATCCATCTGATCGCCGCGCATCACGGCGAAATGGAATTCGGTTCCCCGGTTTTCCCGAAAACCCCGGAGGCCTTCGCGCTTCATTACATTGACAATCTCGACGCCAAGCTTGAGATGGTTTTGTCCGGGTACCAGACCGGCGCTCCTCTTACCGGGAGAATCGTGGAACGGGTTCGCCCGCTCCCCAGTAATCTTGTCCAGCCGCTCGCCAAATTCATCCCTCCCCCGGGTAGCTTTTAGAGCGATTTTGAATTTCCTATTTACATTCTTTGCGGCGGCGCGGGCCGTTGCGCGGCGCTCGCAAATAATTGCAAATACTTAGCTCAAAAACGCTCTAGTCTCATGCCTCCGTTTCGCGAATTGAAATCCCTCTGTGTCCGGCTCGACAAACTCGTTTACGCGCCCAATCTGGAAGCGCCTGCCGAGCGTCCCCACCCGTTCGTCTATTTTCTCACCATCGAAAATCTCTCCGAGGAAACCGTCACCATCAAGGGGCGCAAGTGGGTCGTCACCGATGCCGAGGGAGGAAAAGTCGTCGTCGAGGGCGATGGGGTCATCGGCAAGTTTCCCCGGCTCGAACCGGGCGAGCATTTTTCCTACAACTCCTACCATGTCGTCGGTTCGGACAGCTTCGCGGAAGGCGCGTTTATCGGCGTGAACGAGGAGGGGGAGCCGGTGGTGACCCGCATCCCCCGGTTCGAAATGAAAGTGCCCCAGTAAGCCAGGAAGGACGCACCTTATGCAAAACCCACCCGTCGCCCTTACCGTAGCCGGGTCTGACAACAGCGCCGGAGCCGGTGCGCAGGCCGATTTGAAGACGTTTACCGCCCTTGGTGTTTACGGGCTCACCGCCATCACCTGCGTCGTGGCGGAGGTGCCGGGCAAAGTGAGCGCCATCGCTCCAATTCCTCCGGAGATCGTGGCGGAACAGATCCGCCTCTCGTTGGAGGCTTATCCCGTCGCCGCCATGAAGACGGGGATGCTCTTTTCGCGCCCTGTCATCGAAGCCGTCTGCGAGGTGCTTGAGGCCCTTCCCGCCTCCGGCCGTCCTGCGCTGGTGGTCGATCCGGTAATGATTGCCAGCAGCGGCGATCCGTTGCTGGAACCCGATGGGATCGCCGCCTATCGGGAGCGCCTGCTCCCGCTCGCGACATTGGTAACCCCGAACCTCGACGAAGCCGCCGTTTTTGCAGGGCGGCCCCTGACCAGTCCCAACGCGATGCGCGAAGCTGCCTCCGAGCTTACCTCGCGGTTCAAAACGGCATTCCTTCTCAAAGGCGGGCATCTGGAGGGGGACGCTTTCGATCTTCTCGCGCTTCCGAGCGGGGAAATGACCGAGTTCACCGCCCCGCGTGTCCCCGGTGTTTCCACCCACGGCACGGGGTGTACGTTTTCCGCCGCCATCGCCGCCGGGCTCGCCCGGGGCCTGTCGCTGCGGGAGGCGGCCTCCTGCGGAAAGCGTTTCGTGAACGACGCCATCACCGGGTATCTCCGCTGGAACAACGCCGAAGGAGGCGTTACCGACGCGCTCAATCACGGGCGGCGGTTTTAAGCTAGTTCTCTCTAGACGCTGAAAAGCGGATCGAGCGACGCCGCCAGCTTCTCAACCTCGGCGGTCTCCTCCGGGGTGATCGGTTTGAGATCCATCGCAAGATCGACCGCCATCCGGAAGAGCGCTTCGTCGCCGGGCGGCAACGCCGCCGTCACCGGCTGACTGAGCGTAAAGCTCAGGGCGAGCTTCGCCTCGCGAGGATCTGCACAGGGCTCGTACCAGCAGTTGGGAAATTTTGCCCGGTCGGGACTCTTCTCCGGCCACTTCTGGCGCGCCAGGGCCTTGAGCGCGAGCCGGGCGACACCCCGGGATTTTGCCTTCTCCACGATCTGCGGGCCGAACCCGCCCTTGTAGTAGGTGGCAAAATTGACGGGAAAAAGAATGGAGTCGAAATCATGACGGTCCATCGCCGCAAGCGCCGCCTCGACCGAGTGCGCGGAGAAACCGAGATGACGGATCCGTCCCGATTTTTTCGCTTCCAGGAACACCTCCATCGCGCCTCCTTTTGCGAAAACGGCATCGACATCCTTGGCCACCTCCGTGATCGCATGGAGTTGATAGAGATCGAAATAGTCGGTTTGAAACCGTTCCAGCGATTGCTTGAGTTCCCGCTCCGCCCCCTCGCGAGTGCGTTCGGTGGTTTTGCAGGCGAGGAACGATTCCTTCCGGTACGGCTTGAGGGCGGGGGCCAGCTTTTGCTCCGCGTCACCGTAGGAGGGGGCCACGTCAAAATAGTTCACGCCGCGCTCCACGAATTCTGCCACCAGACGGTTCGCATGGGCCTGCTCTACGTTCCTGACGACGATGCCGCCCATCCCGATCACGGAGAGCTTCACGCCGGTGTCGCCGTACTCGCGGCGCGGCAACCGGGCGGCATTGCCTGCAATAGCCGTTGGCGCGGCCAGGGCTGCCGTGGAAAAAGCAGCGACCTTGAGAAAAGTTCTGCGGCTGAGATCTCCGGATTCCATGAGGAGCAGGCAACCAGATCGACACGGCAAAGTCAAAACAAGGTGCCGGGGGAGAGGTTGACCCCTCCCCCGGCACACTCTGAACACCAGCGTTTTCCGCGATTAGCGGTGGCGGCGTATGATCACGGCGCGTTCGCCCACTGGCGCGATGCGTTTCGTGAAGGCCACGTGATGCCTGCGGGGATGCACCATCTTGGCATGGAGCACTTTCTTGTAGTGCCGCTTGGTGACACAGGCGCGCTCGGAGGGATAAGTGGAGACTTTCGTCACCAATATCCGCTCACCGACGATCTCCGGCTGTGGACAGAATGCCCGCCGGAATGGCCAGGAGACCACACTCCCCGTCCAGCGAACCGGTGCCGCCACGGTGCGGGTAAAGCCGTATGGCCGTTCCGCGATCACGCGGCGGGTGATAATTCTTTCACCCACAGGCGCGAGGCGCGTGTAGCAACGGGTCCTCATGGGGAGCATGTCCGCCACCGGCGCCAGTCTCCGCACAAAAACGCGCCGGGTGGTGATCCATTCACCCACCGGTGCGGGTTGCACATAGGTCCGTACTGTCCGCGTATAACAAATCGGCCTTTCCCTGATAAACGTCCGAGTGGTTAAAAACTCGCCGACCGGTGCCGGCCGCGAATAATAACCATAGCCTCCGCCATAGCCACCGCACGTACCACAGGCCATCGCCGATCCAACTCCTGCGCATGCGGTTGCAATCACCGCCGCAATCAATTGGGTTCTTCTCATCATAGTTCCTCCCTTGCAGAGAGTTTCGGGAATCCACCCCGCGGTGGACCTGCCCGGGAGAAACTGATTTCATTCTTTCGCTGCCGCCACGGCGGACGGCCGCAGCCAAACGCCAAACAGGGCGAGCCCGATCACGGGCTTCTGCCAAAATCAAAGGGGGCTTTCGGGGAAAAAACGCGCGGCGCGAAGAGCAACGCCTGACGCGTTCCCCGCCGGGCTACCCGAGCCGGTACACGATCCGAGCCTTATCGAGATCGTAGGGAGACATTTCGAGCTTCACGCGGTCGCCGCAGGTGAGGCGGATGAAGCGTTTCCTCATCTTCCCCGAGATGTGGGCGAGGACGAGGTGTTTGTTGGCCAGCTCCACCCGGAACATCGTTCCGGCGAGCACAGAGACAATTTTGCCTTCGAGTTGAATCGCAGTTTCTACAGCCATAGTGAAAATTGGCAGGCCTCGTTCACCCGGGGTCTGCCTTGCATCAGTCGGTTTTCTCGCGTTTTTGGCGCGATCTGTTTTTTGTTGTTTGAGCAAGCAAGGGCGGAGTCCGGTGAAAGACTCCGCCCTTTACTTGAAATCTGACTTAATTAACGACGGCCACCGTAGCCACCGCGGCCTCCGCCGCCACCGCCAAAGGAACGGCCACCGCCGGAAGAACGGCCGCCACCACCGCCGCCGCCGAAGGAACGCTCTTCACGAGGACGTGCTTCGTTGACGGTCAGGTTACGGCCCTGGAAAGGCTTGCCTTCCAGTGCGTCAATCGCGGCCTGGCCTTCCGAGGCGCTGCCCATCGTGACGAACGCGAAGCCGCGTGAGCGGGCCGTGGCGCGGTCAATGATGAGGCCGACGTCGGTGACGTTGCCGAACTGTTCGAACAGCTCCTGAAGGTCGTTTTCAGTGGTATCGAAGGAAAGATTTCCTACGTAAAGTTTCATATGTTTTGAGACGAATGTCAGCTATCAGAGCCGTTCCCGGGAATCGGGTTTCAGAATCCTCACTGAGCACCACTTACTGGCCTTCAACTGACGATCTACCGCGCTACGAAAAACAATCGAGCGTGCAAGATGTCCCCTTTGAAGGAAATTCGCAATCAAAAGTTTTGCCTATCTTCAGGGAAAAAGGGCCCCCGTTTGGGCAAAAAAAGCGAAATCCGAAGCATTCACCTGAATTCCGCTGTTGGAGCGCCGTCAGCCACTTCGGGATTCAGGTTTAATGGACCGGGGCGACCGGCGTTGCCTCCAATGCCGGTTTCGGAGTTGTTTCCGGGGTCGGCTCGGGGGCAGCCGTGGCTTCCGGCGTGGCTGTTTGGGGAGCCTTCTCAGGCGCTTCGGGGGTCGCTTCAGGAGCCTCAGGAACTTCAGAGGCCGGCGTCGGTTTGGGAGCTTCGACCGGCAACTCGAAGACCCCTGCGTCGAACGCCATCATGTTGTCGAGGCGTTCGGCTTTGAACTCGGCGATCACCGCGCCGTCACTCTCGAAAATCGTGGCTGCTTTCTTTTTGGCATCGGCACCGCGTCCGATGACGGCCCATTTCAGGTTTGCGGTTTCGCTCACCCGGGCGAGCGGCAGACCGTCGAGTGTGGTCAGAACGGCTCCCGAAGCGTCCGTCTCAACCCGCACCTGCGCCAGCCCTGAACCCTTTCTCAACAATGGGTTAGGTACCAGGGGGACCTTGAGAGAAGGGACGGCGATGAACGGCTTTCCATCGGAAAATTTCAGGATCGGTTGCGCCTGCTCGAATCGATCACTGTAGCGGATCCCTTTTTCGAAAAGCGGCTCTTCCGGCGCGGCAGGGTTAAGCCCCCGGAGTGTCTGTTGTTCGCTGTTCTCGCCCAGGACGAAGAGGGTCCCCGTGGAAGGAGCAAACGCCAGTTTGGTGGGAGGCGGGATATCCGGCGCGGGAGGCAGGGTGCGGCGTAGTTCCCCTGAGGCTGAAAACTCTTTCACGCTCTCGCCGTCGATTACCCAAAGGGCTCCCTCTACGCCGGCCACCGCGTCCATGGGGCGAAGGTCAGCGGGGAGTTTTCCCCCGAATCCGTGAATCGCCCCATCGCGCACGAAAACCGCCGGTTCAGTAAAACGAGCATCCTCCGGGGCCGGAGTCAGCTTCCAGTCCGGCACCGCTTCCGGTTCCTCCGGGACAGGCATGGCAACAAAGGTTTTCGGCGCGGTCTCGCCGGGAACGGTGGCTTCGACCAGCAGCGCCCCGTCAGCCTGCGCGGCAATCCGCGTGATCCGCGTAATCCGGGGCGAATCGTCGTCGGTCACCCAGTCATTGCCATGGAAATCGACGCCATCGAGCTTCAGATCTCCCACGGTATAACCGCGCGCGTGATATTTGCCGGGAGGGCAGGCGTCCCCCTTGTCGTCCTTGCCATTCCATCGCGTCACGAGGCCGTTGAGGGCGACCGTGAACTCGTCGGTATCGGCCTCGCGATGAAGCGTGCGGACCAGTTTGCCGGTTGCGTCATAGATCCCGAGCGAGATTGTTCCCTCCATCGGTGGAGGCAGAAACTCGATTTTGATCTCCGCCGCGAATCCCCGCAAAGCGAGCAACGGCAAAAGGCAGACGGCAAACCATGGGGTCAGACGGTTTCTGACACCCCCAAACTTCTTTCCTCTGGGACTCATCGCGAGCGGATACGTAAAAACGACTCAATCGGCGGGTGGAATCACACGATTCACATAATGCCGCCAGTCGAGATTTGGGAAGAGGTTATCGCGCCACTCGCAGTTTGCGAGGAACTTTTCGTCGATGTTCCTCCCCTTGATCTGGTCGTAAAGCCGGGTGAACCGGAGGATGTGATCCTTGGTCCGTTTGGTGGCGTAGTTCCGGGCGGTGCCGGTCTTCATCAGGAAGGCCCAGTCGCTCGACTGCGCGAGAAGCAACTCGCGGGCGAGCTGACGCAGGGCGCGGTCGATCAGGGGAGGGACCTCCTCCGCAAATGTGTTGGCCAGCTCCGTCATTCGTCGCGCCGCCATGTGCAGGTGCGGGTAGATCCAGGAATTGCTCTCGTCGAGCCAGACTTCCCAGTACCCCTTGTGCCCCCAGCTCGACGCCGATGGGACGAGAAGCTGCTGGGTCGGGTTGCGGGCGAGAAAACGGCTCGGGGTCGTCATCTCGAAGGTCTGCTGGTCGTAAGCCGCCTTGCGGATAAAGAGATTCACGAACTCCGGCCCCTCGAACCACCAGTGGCCGAAAAGCTCCGCGTCAAAGGGGCTGACAACGATTGGGGCGATGCTGGCGTTGGCAGTGATTTGCTTGATCTGCGTCACGCGCGCCTGCACGAAATGTGCGGCGTGGGCATCGATCGCGCCCAGCGCCCAGGCGCGGTTGTAAATATCCTTGTCGGCCGTAGCCCCGGTAATTCGGTGGTACTTGATGCCGCTGAACTTGCGGGGGCAACCGGGGGATACGAACCCTTCGAGCTGGTGATCGCTCAGGTCGAACCCAATATCGCGGTAGAAATCACGGTAAGCCGGGTCGCCGGGATACCCTTCCTCCGCGCTCCAGACCTGACGGCTCGATTCGCGATCGCGGGCAAACGCCGCCGGGCCCGCGGGCGTGTAGCACGGGGCGTAAATGGCGTAACGGGGCCGGGGGTTGCCGAACATCAGCCCATGCGAATCGATCACGAACCACCGGAGATTCGCCTCGGCGAGCACCTTTTCAATCCCCGATACATAGCCGCACTCCGGCAGCCAGATTCCCTGCGGGTCGCGCCCGAAGCACTCCCGGTAGTGATCACGCGCGATGAAAATCTGCGCCCGCACCGCTTCGGGGAAGTTCTCCATGAGCGGGAGAAACCCGTGCGTCGCCGCGCAGGTGATGATCTCCAGCACCCCGCGCTCCTGCAACCGGGCGAACGCCCCGACGAGATCGCGTTGCCACTCTTCCTCAAACAGGCAGCGGCAGGCGGTGAAACGCTCCAGATAAAACCGGGCGAGGTTTTGCACCCGGGCGTCATGACCGGTGCGGTTCACCTCCAGTTTGGCAAGGGCAATGGCGCGATCGAGGTAGCGGACATAGCGCTCCTGCAGGAGCGGGTCGCGCAGCATCGAGCAGAGCGTCGGCGTGAGCGACATCGTCAGCGCAAACGGCACCTTGTCCGCCGTTAGCCCCTCCAGCATCTGCAGGAGCGGGATGTAGGTTTCCGTGATGGCTTCGTAAAGCCAGTCTTCTTCCAAAAATTCAGGGTACTCCGGATGCCGTACGAACGGGAGGTGGGCGTGGAGGATCAGTGCGAGATAGCCGGTGGCCATGCGCCGCAAAGGATGCCGCAGGAAACGTCCGGGATGAAGGAGAAAGTGAGGCGTTCTCGAAGGTCGGGAAAACCCCGAGGGTAAGCCTGAGCTCGCCGCGGCCTTGCGGTTTGCAGTGGTAGCCCGCTCTCGCCGAGAGCGCGGGATGGGTGAAGAGCCGAGTTTGGCGTTCATCCCCGCGGGACGGGCTGCTGGTACTAGGATGCGGCCCCCATGAAGCCAAGGAGTCGATACCCGCGCTCGACGGCGCGAGCGGGCTACCAGTGCTGCCGCACTAACTCGCTTCTGGCGGTTCTCCCCCAGGTTGATGTGATTTCAGACTAAGCCGAAAATTCGCGGATGACCGTATGCTCTGCTCGAGCGGCGCCGAGGCGGCTCTCCATCAGGCAGAAGGAGCGGATGCTCCACGAAAAGGAATGACCATGAGGGGCGATGGCCTTGAGGGCCGCGCCAATCCGGTAACGATAACGTCCCGGTCGGAAGCGCGCCAGGGTCAGGTGTGGCTGGAAAGCCGGTCGCTCCGGCCCAACGGGGATGGAGAGCGCCGAGGCCACGCTCGCCTGCAATCCCTCCAGCGCGTCGCTGGGATCGGCGATGCCAAGCCACAAGACCTTCGGGTGCCGCGAACTCGGAAAACATCCCCAGCCGCCTATCTGCACCTCAAAAGCCTTGAAATCGCATGCGGCCAGCGCTTCCTGCAAGGGAACGGCGTCTTCCACCTCCCCGAGGAAGGCGAGCGTTAGATGAACGTCTTCGGGTCGAACCCACCGAATATCGCGTTCAAACCGGGCAAGTCCGGCGCGGACCCGCCGTTGCGCTTCCCCGATCCACGCCTTGGTGGCGGGATCGGGGTTGAGCGAAACAAAAACCCGCATGGGTTAACTTACCTTAAGTTACCACCGCCGCGATCAGCGGCATTCCGCAATTTACCCGGAATCAGGGCGTGGTGACTTCGAGCGTTTCGGCCCGGCGAGAATTGGCTTTTTCGCCGATCACCCGGTTGACTGCGTTCAGGTATGCGCGGGCGCTGGCTTCGATCACGTCGGTGCTCGCGCCCTTGCCGGTCACGAGGCGGCCATCGCCGAAGTCGGTCTTGATAGTCACTTCGCCCAGAGAGTCCTTCCCCTGCGTCACCGCCTGTACGTTGTATTCCACCAAATGACCGCGCTGGTTGAGAATGCGGTCGATGGCTTTCATGGCGGCGTCCACGGCTCCGTTGCCGGGGCTGGAGTCCTGCAAGGTCTCCTCTCCTCGTTTCAGGCGGACGGTGGCCGTCGGGATGGTGGAGCTGCCGCTGGCGACATGGATGTAATCGAGCACCCATCCCTCCACGTTGACCATGGAGTCGTCCACCAGCACGGAGAGATCATCGTCGTAAACGAACTTCTTCTTGTCGCCGATCTCCTTGAAACGGACGAAGACGCTTTCAATCTCCTCGGGGCTCAATTTGTAGCCGAGATGCTCCAGCCGGATCGCCATGGCGTGGCGGCCGCTGTGCTTGGTCAACGGCAATTCGGTATCGCCCCAGCCGACTTCGCGCGGGTCCATGATTTCGTAGGTCTCGCGTTTCTTCAGGATGCCGTCCTGGTGAATGCCGGAACTGTGGGCAAAGGCATTCTCGCCGACGATGGCCTTGGAACGCTGCACCATCAACCCGCTCATCCGGCTGACCAGACGTGACGATTTGACGATCTCCTTGGTGTTGATTCCCGTGGTGATGCCGCCGAAGTAGTCGCCGCGCGTGGCAATGGCCATCGCGACCTCCTCCAGCGCCGCGTTCCCGGCGCGCTCGCCGATGCCGTTGATCGTCCCCTCCACCTGCCGGGCTCCCGCCGCCACGGCCGCCAGAGAGTTGGCGACCGCCAATCCCAGGTCGTTATGGCAATGGACGCTGATGATGGCGTCGTCGATGTTTCGGACGTTGCCGCGCAGGTAGCGGATCAACGCCGCGTACTGCTCCGGCACGGCGTAACCAACGGTGTCGGGGATGTTCACGGTGGTGGCCCCGGCCTCGATGGCCGCCTGCACCACCTGCGCCAGAAACTCCGGCTCGGTGCGCGAGGCGTCCTCGGGTGAAAACTCAACGTCTCGACACAACGCCTTGGCGCGTTTGACCCCCTCCACGGCGAGACGGATGATCTCTTCGTTCGCCTTTTTGAGTTTGAACTCCCGGTGCAACTTGGAGGTCGCCAAAAAAACGTGGATGCGGCCCCGGTCGCCCGCCGGTTTTACGGCAGCCCCGGCGGCATCGATGTCGCCCGCCACGCAACGGGCCAGCCCGCAGATGATGGGCCCCTTGATCTCGGTGGCAATCTTGCTCACCGCCTCGAAGTCGCCGTCGCTGATGACCGGGAAACCGGCTTCGATGACGTCGACGTTGAGCCGGGCCAGTTGCCGGGCGACTTCCATTTTTTCCCGCAAATTCATCGACGCCCCGGGGCATTGCTCGCCGTCGCGCAACGTCGTATCGAAAATAATCACTTTATCTGACATAAAAATATTTCTGGTGGATCGTTTGAAAAAAAAGAAAGGCGGCGCAGCCGCTTCCACCGGGAACAGGCGCAGCCGAATTACGACAATAAGCTCCAGCGAGCGCTCCCGCCCTCTAGAAATTGCTTTCTAAAGCAGGAACCCGTGGAGCAACGTAAGTCGGCTGGTCAGCAAAGGACGCATTGGAGTTCTTTGATTAAAGCGGGCCTTTGACAAATTTCAACCTGAAAAAAGGATGCTGCACTTGCGCATCCCTCCTGATCGGTGCGGCAGCACCGGTAGTCCGCTCGCGCCGCCGAGCGCGGGCTAGAGCGATTTTGAATTTCCTGTTTACAATTATTTGCGGTGGCGTGGGCCGTTGCGCGGCCCTTCAAGCTCGGGCAGTATTGGAAATACAGCCGCTTCGCTTGAAAAGCCGCGCACCAACCCACGGCGCTCGCAAATAATTGTAAACATTTAACTCAAAAACGCTCTAGGTCTTTGAGTCTCCCTGAAGGTTACATCCCAATCCCAAGGACCACCGGCATCCGTCCGGCGGATGAGCGTCAAGCGTGCCTCCTGGTCATCTCCCGCGCTCTCGGCGAGAGCGGTCTACCTCGCCTGTCCTCCAAAGCCGCCCTCACCTAAATCGGTTACTTCCGGACCCGGTAAAGCTGCATCCCGGGGAACCGGCCTTCATCCACCTGCTCGAATTCATCAAGATAAGAAGGAGCCTTCTCCTCGTTCCAAAGGAAGAAATAGTCGATTCTGTTTTCCCTCAGGCTTGAGGCAACTCCCGCAGAATCCATCTCCAGCGAGGGAATTCCGTAGAACTTGGCGTCCTTGTAGTAGGCCAGCTTGAGACCCGGCAGATATTCATTGGAGGCCACCCGGCTTCCCCGGATCTCCGGGAGACCGAGGCTGATCTTGTAAGGCTCCTTGCCGAAATTGACGAGTCGCGCCAGAAGCGCCACCGGCGTGACAAAGCATGAGCCCACCCATAGAAGCAGAAACAGGCCGAGAGCTTGCCGGGTGACGAGCGAACGTTCCCTGATCCGTTGGATCGCCAGCGAGCCCAAAAGCACGACGGCGATCACGACGGGCCAGAGATAGCGCTCCTCGATGAAAATGAGCACATACCCCGCCGTGTAAACCATGAGCAGGATGATCAGACCGAGGGCGGGAGCCAAATTTTTTAATCGCCCTTCCCGGGAGCGGCTTAGTTCGATCATCCCCGCCATCGCAGCCAGGCCGACGGCCAAGGCGGAAGCATAATGGACCACTCCAAGGGCTTCGAAAAAGTTTTTGTAAACCACCTGAAGATAGTGGGTGAAGTCGGACCGGGAGCGGAACGGGCTCCAGCCTCTTGTCACAAGCCGGGCGGGGTCTTCCCAATAGCTGACGGCGTAGTCATTGGGCGGGGCGAGAAAGCCCTGATCTTCCGTCGGTGTCAGCTTCAGGTTCGGGGCCTGAAATTGCAGGGTAAACGCTCCTGCCGTTCCGATCGTCAGTTGCTGATGCTTGAGGGAGATCGCCGCCACCCACGGGAACGAAATTGCAAAGAAGATGAGAACGCCGAGAAGATAACAGCCCAACTGTCTTTTTAGATTCCCTGCGATTCCATTCCACAGCGCCACCAGGGAAAAGGAGACGAGAAAGAACGGAAAGCAGTAGCTCTTGGCGAGATAGCTTACGCCACCCACAGCCCCCGCCCACGCGCTCAACGCGCGGTTTCCCGCAAAGTCCCGGCGCAGGACAATATTGAGGAAAACCAGCATCAACGCCAACGAGAGAAGATCGGTCCCCCGGTTGACCATTGACCAGTAGAGAAGGTGGGGGAGCGTGCAAAGGAGGGAGACGCGACGCCATTTCAAATCAAGCCCCAGCAATCCTTCCAGTTTCCATGTTGCGACGATGACCACGGCACCGATGGGAAGCGACAGCAGCGCCCCCGCCGCCTCGGGAGCAATTCCCAACGCAAGGAGCGGGACGAGCAACCAGGAGAAAAGCGGAGCCCAATGGGTATTGATCGCAAGGGCTCCGTGACCCTGGAGAGTCAACTTCGCAATTGAAAAGCAGGAGATGGTGTCCGGCCCCAAATTATAGAGGTAGAACCGGTGAATCGCGAGCGCGGCCATCCAGAAGGCGAGCAGGGAAAAAACCAGCACGCGATCCTGTTGGCCCAGACGTTGCAAAAGAGACGCCGACCGGCGTCTTGAGTCATGCCGCTCTGATTCAACCCGTGATTTACCCGCAAGCATGTCGGAACAAATAAGGATCGGAGGCCACGGGCGGAGGGTAAGGCGCTTCGGTCATCGCCGCAAGCGCAAGAGTGGTTGCTCGACTTAAGGAGCCACTGATTAAAGCGAGCTATGCCGCAAACTGCCTGCGCTTTCGTCATGTTCCATTTAATCAGCGATTCCTTAGGCGGCAGAAATCATGTATCGTGCGATTCATCTTCGGCGTACCTCCTCGATGCCATGGAAAATACTCCCGCAACCACTCTCAGGAAAAGGAGGGTCAGGTTCCTCTGGTTTCTTCTGGCGATCACTTCGCCAATCTGGGGGCTCGTTTTACTGGAAACGGTTTTAGCCGGCGTCGGCTATCCGTTGGGAAACATCAGAGCGCGGTGGGATGTGTATCATGGTCACTATGAGCTTAAGGGCTCTTTTGGCCTGCCAGAAGAGTGGGCGAGAAAAAACCGTGTTGGCCGCCAGTGGCATTGGATGAGGAATTACAGTGCGCTGGTGCAGGAGAGGCATGGAATCCGAATCCGCTACTTTCCAAGCTGCATGGTCAGCATGTTCGGGCTGAATTACGATCGCGGATACGATGGGGTTCAGCGAGCCGCCATCGAAAAAAAATTCGGCGCTGAGGCGTTGCTCGACTGCGCAAGAGAGGTCCCCCTCGACTTTCCGATAGTACAATCCAAGGAATGACGACACCCGCCTCCCACACCAGCGAACACCGCCGCCTCGCCGAAGCCGCTGGACGCGAGAAGAACTGGCAGCGCTGGGGGCCCTACCTTGCCGGGCGGCAATGGGGGACGGTGCGCGAGGATTACTCCGCCAATGGCGATGCGTGGGGCTACTTTCCTCACGACGCCGCCTGCAGCCGCGCCTACCGCTGGGGAGAGGATGGCCTGCTCGGCTGGACGGATCGCGAATGCCGCCTCTGTTTTGCGGTAGCCCTCTGGAACGGACGCGACCCGATTTTGAAGGAGCGTCTTTTCGGGCTTTCCAACCCGCAGGGGAACCACGGCGAGGACGTAAAGGAATGCTACTACTACCTTGCTTCTTCGCCCACGCATTCCTACGCCAAAGCGCTTTATAAATACCCGCAGGCCGAATTTCCCTATGACGCCCTGAAGGCGATCAATGCCAGCCGCACCCGGGAGGAGCGCGAGTACGAACTGGAAGATACCGGTATCTTTGCGGAAAACCGGTATTTCGATGTCACGGTGGAGTATGCCAAGGAGAGCCCCGATGACACGCTCATCCGGCTGACGCTCGCCAATCGCGGCCCGGAGGAGGCAACCCTTCACGTTCTGCCGACGCTCTGGTTTCGAAACAGTTGGAGCTGGGGCTGCCGTCATGAGGGGTGCTCGCTGAAGCCGCGGCTGGAAATCGACCCCGCCCGGCCCGCCGAACTGACTGCCACCCACGAGACGCTGGGCCATTTCCGGTTGGCGATCGAGGAGTCCGGGGAGGTCCGAAAGCCCGACAAAGCAACGTGGCTTTTCACCGAAAACGAAACCAACAACGAAAGCCTCTTCGGCGCGCCCAATACGGATCCGTATGTGAAAGACGCGTTCCACCAGTATGTCGTGCATGGGAAGAAGAGCGCCGTAAATCCCGGCGGCTGGGGCACGAAAGCCGCCGCGTACCGGGTCGTGACACTTCCGCCCGGGGGCGAGACGGTCCTTCGCCTGCGTCTTCTCGGCGAACCGGAAGCCAAGGCGTGCGGGAGCGACTATTTTGCACGGTTCGACACCCTTTTCACTACCCGCATCGAAGAAAACGAAGCCTACTATGCGAGTAAGCTCGCCGAGCCGCTGACGTCGGAGCAGTGCGCCATCGCGCGGCAAGCGTATGCGGGACTTCTCTGGTCCAAACAGTACTACTGTTACATCGTGGAAGACTGGCTCAAGGGCGATCCCGGCACACCGCCACCGCCGCCCGGCCACGCTCACGTCCGCAACATGGACTGGACGCAACTCTACAGCCGCGACGTCCTCTCCATGCCTGACGACTGGGAGTACCCATGGTTTGCCGCGTGGGATCTCGCCTTTCACATGATTCCGTTTGCCCGGATCGACGCGGAATTCGCCAAAGCCCAGCTTCAGCTTCTTTTGCGGGAGTGGTACATGCACCCCAATGGGCAGATCCCTGCCTACGAATGGAATTTTTGCGATGTGAACCCGCCCGTGCATGCCTGGGCCTGCTGGCGCGTCTATAAGATCGCCGGGCGCGATGGAAAGCGGGACCGGCTCTTTCTGGAGCGTTGCTTCCAGAAGCTGCTTCTGAACTTCACCTGGTGGGTCAACCGCAAGGACGTGGAAGGGAAACAGATTTTCTCCGGCGGCTTTCTGGGGCTCGACAATATCGGGCTCTTCGATCGCTCCAAACCGCTGCCCGGTGGAACAACCCTGGAGCAGGCGGACGGCACCGCGTGGATGGCCTTTTACTGCGGCACGATGCTCTCCATGGCGCTGGAACTGGCGCGCTCCAATCCCGCCTATGAGGACATCGCTTCAAAGTTCTTCGAGCACTTCGTCGGCATTGTCGATGCCATGAACGCCCTGGGCGGCGTGGGGCTCTGGAATGAGGAGGACGGCTTCTACTACGATCACATCGCCCTGGATGGACACTCCGTGCCGCTCCGGGTGCGTTCGCTGGTGGGGATTATCCCGCTGCTGGCGGTGGAAGTGATCAATCAGCAGACCATCAACCTTTTCCCGGGCTTCAAAAAGCGGGCTCGCTGGTTCATCGAAAATCGGCCCGACCTGGCGGGGCATATTTCCTACCTGGCCCAGACGGAAGGCAGCGATCTTGGGCATCCCGCTCCGCATTCCCTACGGATGCTGGCGATTCCCTCGCGTGACCGGCTCCTGAGGGTGCTCCGGTACGTGCTCGATGAAAACGAGTTTCTCTCCCCTTACGGGATTCGGTCGCTTTCGAAGGCTTACGAGAGGCATCCGTACACCATCCGTCTCGACGGCACCCCCTACTGCATCGGCTATGAGCCGGGCGAATCGCGTGAAAGTCTCTTTGGCGGTAACTCCAACTGGCGCGGACCGATCTGGTATCCCATCAATTATCTGTTGATCGAAGCGTTGGAACGCTACCATCACTTCTATGGCGACACCCTCAAGGTGGAATGCCCCGTCGGCTCCGGCAAATTCATGACACTCCAGCAAGTGGCCCGCGAACTGGCGCGCCGCCTTGCCTCCCTCTTCGAGCCCGACAAGGAGGGCCGCCGCCCGATCTACACGGATAGCGCTTTGGCGGAGCAGTACGCGCGCGATCCGCATTGGCGCAATCTTATCCTCTTCAACGAATATTTCCACGCCGATACCGGACGCGGCCTTGGCGCAAGTCACCAGACCGGCTGGACGGCGCTGGTAACGCGCTGCTTCGGGATCATGGCGAGCAGTTCGTGTTGAACCCCACGATTTTCCGGCAATAGTACCGGGCTTCAACCTGGGTTCCGAAGTTGCTCGCGGCGAGCTTGCGCAACCTCTTGGGCATAAACGGCTTCGTCGAAGGCTCACCGTATCGAAGATACGGCTACGCTTCTCCTCAACCGTTTCTGCACCAAGATTTTGCACAAGCTCATCCGCTCCAATATCGGAATTCAGGTTCAAATTTTGCTGGATGCTGAAGCCGGGAGCAGGGCAATGTTTGGAACGGCGAGCAATTCACTTGCTATGTTAATTCCGTGATTCGGTCGCTTTCGTTGATTCCTCAGTCTAAAGAATGAAAATTGCTCTCCTCGCCACGGACAATCGAGAAATGTCCAAACGGTACGACGCGCCGCAACCTGTTTTTGGGACGGCTCCGGAGGCACTGCTGCAGGGTTTCGAACTTCTGGAGGGGATCGAGGTTCACGTGGTTTCCTGCCTGCGCCAGCCGGTCAATGCTCCTGAAAAAATCGGGAAGAACCTTTGGTATCACAGTCTTGAAGTTCCAAAGATCGGCTGGATGACGACGGCCTACCTCGGGACGGTCCGTGCCGTAAGAAAAAAGCTGCGGGAGATTGATCCCGACATTGTCCACGGGCAGGGAACCGAGAGAAACTGCGCCATGGAGGCTGTCTTGTCGGGCTACCCGAACGTCCTGACCATCCATGGGAACATGGCCAAACTCGCGAAATTGTATGGCGCGCGGCCTTTCAGTTTTCATTGGCTCACTGCGCGTCTGGAAGAGTTTGCACTTCCTCGAACGTCCGGGGTTTTCTGCAATTCCAGTTACACTGAATCGTTGGTGCGTCCTCATGCCAAAAAAATGTGGGCGGTGCCCAATGCGTTGAGAGCCCCTTTTTTTGCACCCCGGACGACGGGAGATCGTTCGAACATCCCAACCATCGTCAACGTCGGCACCATCACCCCGCTGAAGAAGCAGTTGGAGATCCTGGCGATCGCGGAAGAGCTTCATTGCGAGGGACACCGTGTGCGATTCGCCTTTGTCGGCCCGAGTTCCGCCGAATCGGAGTATGGAAAGAGCTTCTTTGCAAGAATCAAGGTCGCCGAAGAAAAAGGCTACGGGGCGTACCTGGGAACCAAATCGTGCGCGGAATTGATCGAGCTTTTCGACCGCGTCGACGCGATGATCCATTTTTCCGCGGAAGAATCATTCGGCCTTGTGGCGGCGGAAGCTCTGGCGCGGAATCTCAAGTTTTTCGGAGGAGCGGTCGGCGGCATCGTGGATATTGCAACCGGAGTGGAATTGGCCGAGTTGCATCCCGTCGAGGAGACCGCTTCAGTCAAGAGAGGCATCATTGGATGGCTGGAGAAAGGGGCGCCCAAGCCGACGGAAGCGGCGGCAGAGATTGGTCGCCGTTATCACCCAAGGGTCATTGCCGAGCGGCATTTGGAGATTTACCGGGAGGTCCTCAAAGGGCGGTGAAGTTCCCGCACGCCATAGAGGCGCTTGAGGCGCTTCTCCTCAACTGTTTCTGCTCCAGGCTCTTGCATAATTCCGCTGGCTCGAACATCGGAATTCAGGTTTAGTTTCTCTCTTTTGTGTCCCAACCGATAACGCCAGAATCCCGCAGTAAAAGATTTATTCGAGCGCTCCTGTCCGGCTACTTCCTGTTGGGGCTTAATATCTTCTACGGGCTCTTCTCGGTTGCGCTTGCCCTTCATTATCTCTCGAAGGCGGAATTCGGTCTTTGGGCGCTGGTGGCCCAACTGGTGGGCTACATCGTTCTCATTGACATGGGGATGACGAACGCGATGGCGCGAACGTTGATCGATCACAAGGATGATCGCGTCGGCGATCTGTATGGAAGCACCGTTTTGACCGGAGGGATTGTCAATTTCGTCCAAGCCCTTTTAATTGCAGGGATTGGCATTTCGGGCAGTTTCTTTGTCGGCCGCCTTTTGGAGATCGAGCCGGAGTTCCAGCGACAATTCACCCTGCTGGTCATCGGAGAGAGCATCGTGGTGAGTGTCCGTTTTTTGACGCGCCCGCTTTCTCTCGTGCTCCATGCCCATCAGCGTATCGACGTGAAGAATTTCAACGACGCGTTGCAGGTGATGATCACCATCGTCGTGCTTTGGATCAGCCTGCATTTGGGTGCCGGGGTCTTCAGTCTTCTCTGGTCCACCGCCATTGCCGTCGGGATAGGGACAGTCCTGCTTTTCGTCTCCTGCATTCGGCACGGTGTGCTCCCCAAAAAAGGGCATTGGGGCCGGCCAACCTGGCCGCTGTTCCGAGAGCTGTTTTCCTTTGGAAAGGATGTGTTTCTCTTCACGCTGGGGAATCAGTTTCTAAATGCCAGCCAGGTAATCCTCGTTACCCGCGTCCTGGGATTGGAGGCTGCTGCCATTTGGGCGGTCTGCGCGCGCAGCTATAATCTCATCCTCCAGGTCACGACCCGATTCCGCGATTTTTCAGAACCTGCGCTTTCGGAGATGCTGGTTCGTAAAGAGCATACCCTGTTCTTTTCGCGATTCCGTTCCCTGACGATTATCTCGACATCGCTCGCCGCCATCGCGGGAGTCATGCTCGCCCTCTGCAATCAATCCTTTATCGAGATCTGGACGAAGGGGAAGGTCGCGTGGCCGCCGCAAAATGATCTGCTGTTGGGTATCCTGGTCATCGTGCTATTGATGACGCGCAATCTCAGCGGCCTCTCTTTGCTTACAAAAGAGTTCGGGTTATTGCGGTATATTTATTTCTTCGAAGGCGTTTTTTTCGTCGGTGTCTCGCTCGTGGTTCTCCCCCTGGGAGGAATCACCGCAATGATTGGAGCTTCCCTTGTGGGAAGCTGCCTCTTCAGCTTTCCGGCCTGCCTCTGGAGAGTCAGCCGGTTTTTCGAACTCACGCCCTTGAGGATCCTGCTCGATTGGAGCAAAGGACCGATGCGGATTGTTGCGATTCTCGTCCCCATTGCACTCCTGAACGCCTGGCTTTTTGGCAATCTGCCCGCGTTGTGGAGATTTCCGCTCTACGCGCTTTGCACCGGGATCCCGGGCGGCATCCTCTTCATCATGCTTGGACTGGATGGCGAAACCAAGCAATTGATCCTCAACCGAATTCCCACCAGAACTCCCGCTCCGTTGCGGTTTCTTTTAAGATAGAGAATTTTCCTCTCAACCGCCCTAGTACTATCCTCCGCTCGCATGAAGATCATTTTGAACGCAGTGCCCTTTTTGCTGGCTCATGGTGGGCAGCAAATCCAGATCGAGCAAACCATCGCCGCTCTCAAACAGATCGGCATGGATGTTGATTACGTGCGGTGGTGGGACGGATTTCAAAGCGCGGATATTCTGCATAACTTTGGGCCACCGGTTCCAAACCATATCGCCCTCGCCAAAAAGAAGGGGATGAAGGTTGTCTTCAGCGATCTGCTGTCCGCCAAAGGGGCGCGCCCTCCTGCCGTCCAGACGGTCAATCGGATCGCGTTCAAAGTGCTCCGCGCGGTGCTGCCCCGTGTTTACTCGGATTCAATTTGTAGCGGAAGCTACCTGACCGCTGACGCCTGCATCGCCTTGACGCCTTGGGAAGCTCATTTGATGGAGTACGTCTTCGGAGCCCCCAAGGAAAAAATCCACGTGGTTCCCAACGGGGTGGAGGATTTCTTTTTCGAGATTTCGGAGCCCTCCCCCGCGCGTGGGCCCTGGCTGATTTGCACGGCCACCATTTACCCGCTAAAGCGCATTGTGGAACTCTCCCGGGCCGCAGTCGAAGCGAAGACGCCGCTCTGGATCATCGGAAAGCCCTACTCGGAGGACGATTCCTACTACCAGGAGTTCATCAGGCTGGCGAACCAGCACCAGGATATTATCCGTTATGAAGGAGAGATTGCCGACCGCAGGCGTCTCGCCTCCATTTACCGGGAGGCACGCGGGTTTGTGCTTCTGAGCAATCGGGAATCGCGCAGCCTCTCCGCAGAAGAAGCCGCCGCGAGCGGGTGTCCTCTCCTGCTGAGCGATTTGCCGTGGTCGCGAAGCGTCTTTGGCGACAGCGTCCGCTACTGTCCCCTTCCCTCCACGGTCCGGGAGATCGTTCCCCGCCTGCGTGAATTCTATGATGCCGCGCCCCGGATTCCCGCCGCTCCCCGGCCGAACTCCTGGGTTGAAGTCGCCGAGCAGTTGCGCACTATTTACACCAAAGTCCTTTCGTAACGGCAAAAAATCAGGGCGGGGTTCTACCCTAGTTCGTCCAGATCGAAGTAGCGGAGCGCTCCCGGCAGGATCAGCGACTTGATGTCGTGGGCGTCGTAATACCGGGTCGTGACGAGATCGGCGAAGAGGAAACCTTCATTCCATTCGCAATTCCGCAGGCGCGGCTCCACCGCTGAGGCCAGTCGGGCGTACACTCCGTGTCTTCCGTGAGCATGGAAACGGAGATCGCCGAGGTCGAGATCGGGCCAGAGCGTTGCCAGCGCCTCCAACGCCTCGACCGCCTTCACGGCTTCGAAGGTTCGCAAAGCGACAAGGCTGTCGCCGATCCAGGTGAGATCGTCGGCCAGTTTATGGAACGTTCCGTAAAAACCATGGAGGTTCGTAGAGGGTAGGTTCGAATCGGGCACAAGCGGGCCCATGCCGCTCAGGTTGAGCACCAGGACCGCCCGCCCCTTGGCGCATTCCCGGCTTAACCAGGCGCGGTGGCGGATGATCTCCTGCGAGCCGCCATCCCAGAGGGCGATGGTCACCCCCCGTTTCTTTGCAGCGGGCTCGGTACCCCGGAAAAGCATGCCGATGTTTGCCAGGTACGGCTGCGTATACCACAAGGCGACGTCGGCTTCCAGATCCTCGGAGAGCAGGCGTTGGTGAATCAGCCTGGGGTTGACCGGACTCGCTTCCCGGTGCGCGAAGACGACGCCGCGCAGCCACTCGATGGCGCGTGTTTTACGCGCCTCCGGAGAAAAACGAAGCCGTTCCTCCTCCGCCTCCCGCACGCGCCGGAGGTTCGAGTCGAAGACAAACTCGGCGTCAGGGTAGTCGGTCTTCACCTGGCCAGAGTCGGTGCATTGCAGCCTTACCTGGGGAAACTGCTCCGTGGAAAACGGAGTGGGGTCGATCTCCTGCTTCAGCAGGTGCCGGGAAAAAAAGCGGGCCGCCGCTTTCGCCAGCGTCGGGGTGTAGGCGTGGACGGAATGATCCTCCGCCAATTCAAGATTGCCGCCGACGCCGAAGTTTTCCCAGGCGCGACGGGCACGTTCCACGGTGCGGCGCGTCCCTTCGATCGGGAAAAAGTCGCTCGTCACCGCGAGCACGCAAACCGGTCTTGGAGTCATCGCCATCAGGATGTCTTCGTGGTCATATCCGGCTTCGGTAAACCCGGGCCAGATCTGTTCGGCATCCTGCGGCTGACCGGTGCGCTGATAGCTGTCACGGCTCATGATGAACGTCCCGGGAGCGGCCGCCGCCACCCGGGGGTCGGCCATCATCACGAGGCTCGTCTGCGTCCCGCCCCCCGAGTTCCCCGTCACGCCAATCCGCTCGGGGTCAACCTCCGGGCGCGAGATCAAATAATCGATACTGCGCATGGCGTCGTGCAGGAAATACCGGGCGATGTTGTCGCCGACAAAACGGCATTGTGCGCCCGCGTAATCGTGATCCAGCGTGCATTGCCGGACGCGCTCCTGCTTTCGCTCGGGGTCGTAGTAACTTGACCGCTCTCCCTGCCCCACGGGGTCCTGCGCCAGCACGATCAAACCGGCTTGCACGAGAGTCTGGCAAACGCCTTGATAGTTGGAGTATGCCTTGGCTTCTCCGCTATGTCCGCAGAGAAAAAGAATGGCGGGGCAACGCTCCGGGCGATTCGCGGGAAGGTAAAGATTGGCGGTGACGTACTGGTGGGGACGGGCTTCGAAGACGACTTTTTCAATCGTGAATCCATTGCCCTGCTCGATTCCCCGGACGCAGGCGTTGAGCGGGGTGTCCGAGGCAGGCAGGCCGCCCAAGCTTTCGATCACGAAAGACCGGAGCGCCTCCTGCCGCTGGCGAACCGCCTCGGGTGAGGCCACGGCGGCGTCGCGTTGCGCGTCGCCTTGCGCAAAAAGCCGGCGGGAGCGTTCATAGATGTGGTCTTTGAGTTGGCTGCCGTGGCCGGTGTGACTAAGCTGGAAGGAGGCGAGGGATTCTAGGCTCATGTTCGGAGAAATATGAAAGGGTGTAGAGAAAGCTGGGGGCTTACGGCTTCGGCGCGCTGGAGTGGGAGGGTGCGGGGCGAAAGCGAAGCCCGGTGGGCGTCGCGGCGAGACCGGCCTCCGCCGTCTCCTTGAGAGCCCGCGGCATCCGGCGACCGATGTCGCGCATGGCGATCACCACATCGTCAAAGGGAACGACACATCGCGCGTCGGCCAGCGCCATCGTTGCGGCAAGAAAAGAGTGAACGGCAAACATCCCGTTGCGGCTCACGCATGGCACCTCGACATAGCCGCCGATCGGGTCGCATACCAGCCCCAGCGTGTTCATGAGCGCGAAAGCCGCCGCGTTGACCGCCTGCTGCGGGGTGCCGCCAAGGGCTTCCACGATGGCCGCCGCCGCCATGCTCGACGCGCTGCCGACCTCTGCCTGGCATCCCCCTTGTGCGCCGGAGAAACAGGCGTTCGCGCCGATGATATGACCAATGCCCGCCGCCGTGAACAGCGCGCGCGCCGCCGCTTCGTCGCTTAGCCCGTGCGTTTCCTGCAATGAAAGAAGGCACGCGGGTACGATCCCGGCGGACCCGGCGGTTGGCGTCGCCACGATCCGCCCGAAGGCGGCATTGGTTTCCAGCACCGCAAAGCCGTAGGCAATGGTTTTCGCAAACTGGCTGCCAAAGAGCGGAGCTGCGCTCTGCGAATAGGCATGGAGCTTTTTGGCGTCGCCGCCGGAGAGGCCGCTCGGCGAAAGAGAGTCGATCTCCAGCCCCTTGCGGACGGAATCGCGCATGAGCGTGTAATAGCGAACCATCCTCTCCAGAATCACCTCGCGGGTCGTCTGCGTCTCTTCCACCTCGCGGCTTAGGGTGATGTCGGCAATTGATTGCCCGTGCTCGGCGCACAAGGAGAGTAACTCGGCGGCTTTTGAAAAATGATGGCTCACGGTGGAAAAGAGAGGGGGGAGAGTTATACCAGCCGGGCGAGGACCCGCGTCTGCGTGACGTGATCGATCTTGGAGAGAATGGCGACCACCTCGGGCTGTGGCGGGGCGTCGAGTTCGATGACCGTCAACGCTTCCGCCCCCCGGCGGCGGCGGGCCGTGCGAATCGTGGCGATATTCGCCTCCACGCACGCGAAGACCGCCGTGACGTGCGCGAGAAACCCGGGCCGGTCCTGATGCCACATCACCAAGGCATCAAGCGAGCCGGTCAGCAGCATGGCAAATCCGTCGATCTCCGTGACCTCCACGCTCCCTCCGCCGATGGACGAGGCAGTCATGGAAAGCGCATTCCCGGCGCCGTCGACAATCCGGAGCCGGGCGGAATTGGGATGCGCGGCCTCGCCAAGATCGACCGTGTCGAAAGTCACCTTCATCCCCTCCTTTTCCGCGAGAACCAGCGCCTCCTTGAGCCGTTCGTCATCCGGATTCCAGCCAAAGAGCCCCGCGACCAACCCGCGATCCGTGGCATGGCCCTTCCCGGTGGCGGCGAACGAACCGTGCAGGCCGATTTCTGCCGAGACAGGCGTGCTCCCAAGCAGTCGGTGGGCCAAAAGGCCGATGCGAACTGCCCCGGCGGTGTGCGAGCTGGAAGGGCCGACCATCGGCGGGCCGATAATCTCGAAGACGGAGTTCATCGATATCCCTCTATCAAACATCGTTCCGGCCGGTTTTAAACCCGAAAATCGAAATTGATCGCGGCGGTCTTGAGCAACCTCTTGGGCATAAACGGCTTCGTCGAAGACTTGCCCTATCGAAAGATAGGGCGGCGCTTCTCCTCAACCGTTTCTGCTCCAAGATTTTGCACAATCCCATCCGCTCCAATCCCGATTTTCGGGTTAAACCTAAAACGCTCCATTTCAGAGAGGTTTGCTTTTCGGTTTCCCCAAATGATCAAATGCGGCCATCCTGCGGCTTCTCCGTGAATCTTTCCGCCCGCTGGATCCTACCTCTCCCCGCCGATGCTGATGCCATCCACACTTTGGCCGGCGAACTTCAATGCACCCCTTCCTTCGCTGAGATCTTGTGTCGGCGTGGTTTCAGCGATCTCGACGAGGCGTTGCGGTTTTTGAGCCCGCGCCTGAAAACCTTGAGCGACCCTTACGTCCTCCCTCAGATGCAGACTGCCGTGGAACGCATCTTTGCGGCCATCGACGGCGACCGCCGCATCGTGCTTTACGGCGATTACGACGTCGACGGGGTCACTTCGCTGGCGCTGCTCACGCGGATGCTCCTGGCCTACGGGGCTGCCCCGGAATGCTTCCTGCCGCACCGGATGGAGGAAGGTTACGGCCTTTCGCAGGAAGGCGTGGCTCGCTGCGTGGAAAGCCACCGGCCCGAACTTCTCATTGCCGTCGATTGCGGCACTTCCTCCGTGGAAGAGATCGAAAGCCTCGTGGCCCAAGGGATCGAGGTGATCGTGCTGGACCATCACGAATGCAAAGAGCAACTCCCGCCATGTGCGGCGTTGGTCAATCCGAAGCGGCCCGGCGGAAGCGAGGGGAGTTGGGAGGAGCATCGCAATCTTTGCAGCGTCGGGCTGGTCTTCAAGCTTTGCCATGCCCTGCTCAAAGCCCGTCCGCTGGATGTGGCGCATTTCGATCTCCGCCTTCATCTGGACCTCGTCGCACTGGGAACCGTGGCCGATCTCGTGCCGCTCACCGGCGAAAACCGAATCCTTGTGCAGCGCGGGCTTGTGCAGATCGCCGAAACGCGCTGGCCGGGCCTGCGTGCGCTCATGGAAGTGGCCGGAGTTTCCACGCCGCTCAGGCCGTCCGACGTCGGCTTCCAGCTTGGCCCGCGACTCAATGCCGCCGGACGCCTTGGCGGCGCGCAGGAGGCGCTGGAGCTTCTTCTAACTGAAGATCCGGCGCGCGCCCGCCTGCTCGCCACGCGGCTAGACACCCGCAATCGCGACCGCCAGCGGGTGGAAAAAGAGACGCACGAAGCGGCGGAAAAACAGGTGGCCGACCCGGCGCTCCATGCTGCCATTGTTGTTGGTGCGCCCGGTTGGCATCCGGGGGTATTGGGGATTGTCGCTTCGCGGCTCAGCAAGAAGTTTCATCGACCCGCGTTCGTCGTCGGTTTCGACGAAGAGGGGTTGGGCAAGGGAAGCGGACGGAGCATCGATGGTCTTTCGCTGGTGGAGGCGCTGGAAGGGTGCAGCTCTTTGTTGGAGAAATTCGGCGGGCACGAGATGGCGGCGGGCATCACCCTTCGCCGGGAATGCTTCGAGGCCTTCCAGGAGGCGTTCCTTCAACGCGCCCGCGCCCTGCTGAGCGACGAAGACCTCCTTCCCACCGTGCGAATCGACGGCGAAGTGGAACTGGGCGAGGTTGATTTTGCATTCCTCGACTGTCACGAGCGAATGCAACCCTTCGGCATGGGCAACCAGCAACCGCTGCTATTGGCACGTGGCGTTGCGCCTCAGGGTATCCCTCAGGTGCTCAAGGAAAAGCACCTTCGGCTCACGCTGGCCCAGAACGGCGCGCGGCACGAAGCGATCTTTTTCAACGCCATGATCGACGAGTTGCCTCGCCCCCCATGGGATGTTGCTTTCCGCATCGAACGCAATGAATGGCGCGGCCGTCAAAGCGTGCAGATCCAGATCCAGCGGATTAGAAGTGCGACATCAGGGTAGCGCGGCGCTTACTTCAGCCCCCGGATCGCCAGCATCAGCCAGCCCGCCAGCAGGCTCAAGCCGCCTATCGGGGTGATTCTCCCCAGCCATTTCATATTCGTAACCGCCAGCACGTAGAGGCTGCCGCTGAAGATCACGATCCCTGCCGCGAAAAGCCAAAACACCAGCGACCGGGTCCCGCCTCCTGAACTAGAAAGCTGCATGGCAATGGCCAGCAGCACCACCGCATGAACAAGGTGATAGAGCGCGGCTGTTTGCCAGGCCGCCATCGTTCCATTCATTTCCAGCGTTTCCTTGAGTCCATGAGCTCCGAATGCTCCGAGAGCGACGGCGAGGAACCCGAAGATGGCGGCGATTTGAATAGCGGTCATACCGTCGAGAGTAAATGGAGAGAACGGCGGGATCGAGAGCTTTTGCAAGTGGTCTCTGGCAGGTTGACGGGACGAATGAAGCCTCGCATGATGCGTTCTCTTGATCATTGCCTACATCGATATCGGGGTTGCTCTTCTCCTTGCAGGATTGAGTATCCCGCTGATTCGCCGCAAGGTTCCGATGAATCACTTCTACGGCGTTCGCTTTCCTCAGTCCTTCAAGTCGGATGAAGCCTGGTATGAGATCAATGCCTATGGCGGCAAGGCGTTGCTGATCGCGGCGGTTCCGATTTTCGCGGTTGGGTTATTTGGATTACTGGCCCCGGCTTTTTCTCATTACCCCCTCATCAGTTCGGCAATCGTGCTGCTCTCCGTGATGAGCGCCTGTCTGATGAGTTATTTGAAGGCTCGAAAGGTCGATGCCCTCAATCGCCAAAGATAGAACGGCAACGCTCAGTTCTTCCTCGTTCCCAAACTCTGTTGGGGAACGCCCATGTCTCCGAAACTCCAGTTTCGCAACCCTGTCCGTTCCGGCATGCTGCACGAGATGACGAGGCTTCCGAATCAGAGATTCGGGGACAATGGCATTACCAATCTGGAGATTGGTAACGAGGAAAGTCTCAGTTCGAGGCCGACCCTTTTTTCGATGTCGTCTTTCGGGCGCGAATCAGGAGGTTCTCGCCGTACCAACGGTTTTCCTCACCGGCTCCAAAGGCGTTCTCGCTGCGGTACTTCATCCACTCGGACTTTCGCATGGTGCAGAGCGCGGTGGGGTATTCTTTCAGGAACGTCCTGAGATCCCTTTTTCCGCCCACGATTTTGAGGGGATGAGCGGCCCAGAAGGGGTGTGCGTTGTTGGCGATAACCGCGACCGATTGTTTTGTGTAAAAGGCAATGCCCCGAACCGCGAACTTGCCTGCCAGCAACGGTTCTCCGGGGCCTTGAATCGCCATCATCTTGAGGGCGATCGGTTTGATGGAGCAGACCGATTCGACCTCCTCGGCATGGAACGCCAGCGTGTAGCCGACAAACGCCAGACCCGCCATTGTGGTGGAGACCAGCCAGAGCCGGTAGTAGCGCAGGAGTAGGAAAAACAGCGCCACCGTCAGGAATCCGGCAAAAACGTAAACCGACGCGGCGAACGGTTGGACGAGCTTGACGGAAGGGGCGGCGATCATTGCCAGCGCCTGCAACGCGGCGGCTCCGGGGAGCACCCATTTCTCCATGCGTGTCTGCAATCCGTTTGCAAGGATCGCATCGAGCCCCTTGCCGAGCACCAGCGCCAGCGGCACGAAAAGATAAAACGCATACGAGGGGAGCTTGGAAGCCGTCGCCGTCAAAAAGAGAAGATTCGCCCAAAACCAGCACTGGATGAAGAGGAGCGCCGAGTCCTCGTGGTGACGCCGAAAGAGTTCCCGCCCGGCCAGCAACGCTCCGGGGAGCCAGGGGATGGAGCCGAGCAGCAGAATGCCGGGGTAATACCAGAAATGATTGTTGGCCGGGTGCTCCGCCCGGACAAACCGAAGCCAGTTGTCGCGGATGAAGAACTCGTTGAAGAAAGGCCACCCATGTTTGACCAGCATCGTCGTGTACCAGGGGAGCACGATCACCGCGTAAGCCGCCAACCCGGCCCAAAACCCCCGGCCCCGCAGCAGGAACGGCTTGCCGCCCAGCAACGTGAAGGAAAGCGTTCCGAAGAGAGGAATCAGTGAACCGATCGGCCCCTTCGTCAGGACGGCAAACCCGGTGGCGACCATGTGCCAGAAAATCCAGCGATCCCGCCGTTGCGGCTCTTCCAGCGCGCGCCAGTAGAAGTAAAGGGAGGCCGTGGCGAAGATCGCCAGCGGGATGTCGGTGAGCATCAGGCGGCCCATCACCAGCAACTCGATCCCGGTGGCCATGAAAGCCCCCGCGATCAACGCGGCGCGCTGATTGAACAGGCGACGGCCCACCGCATAGGTCAGTAGCGCAAGCCCTGTCGCCGCGAGGGCGGTGGGGAGGCGCCCTGTCAGCTCGGATTCGCCGAAAAGTTTGAATGAGCCTGCCGCCAGCCAGTAATAAAAGATCGGTTTCTCAAACTGCGGCGCGCCGAAGATCTGCGGAGTCAACCAGTCGCCCGATTGGACCATCTCCCGGGCAGTGAGCGCATAAAACGGCTCATCGGGATCGATCAGCCCCAGTTTGCCCAAATTGAGCCAGAAGGCGGCGAAACTGATGAGAAGGAGAATGACGACGTCACGCTGGACGGTCGGGCGGGTCAGACGGAGCAGAGAAGGGGCACTCAAAGTGGGATAGGGAATTGCTATAGCCCATTTAAGGGAGGGAGCAAGGGATTTCCCGATGCGCCATTAAAACCCGGAACCTGGGGGTCATCCGACTTGGCGGAGGCCGCCGCTTGAGTTCCCCGGCTTTTTCAGGCAAGTTGCCGCGTGGCGAAATTCCTGATCGTCGATGCACACAGCATCATCTTTGCGTGGCCGGAGATGCGCGCCCTTCACGCAAGAAGAATGGTGCTGGCGCGGGACGCCCTCATCAAGGCATTGACCGACTATCAGGATTTTACCGGCACCCGCGTGGTGGTGGTTTTCGATGGGCAGGGTGGGAAGGCGTCGGACAGCTCCGAGCCGGGCGGTATCCAGATTTTCTACTCGGCGCAGGGTCAGACGGCGGACGCCATCATCGAACGCCTCGTGGCCAAATACGCGCAGGTGCACGACATCACCGTGGCGACGAGCGATCTTCTGGAGCAACAAACCGCCTTCAGCTTCGGCGGGAGTTGCATTTCCGCCGAGATCCTCAAACAGATGATCGAGGAGACGCAGGGTGACTTTCAGCGTGAACTCAAACGTCACCGCCTGAAGCGATAGAGCGTTTTTGAGTTAAAAACCGCTTTAACTTACCGCCCCGGTTTGCCCGCGAAGATGTTGATGGTCGTGATCAGGTCGACGGCGCGTTGCAGGGTGGCATCGGAGACCGGCCGCTTTCGGAAGCCGCCCGTTTTCTGGTAGGTTTCCACCTCGTCGAGTTCCGGGTTTACCCCGGCGACGAGCGCGGCTTCGTTGAGCCGGGCGCGTTCGGTTTCGAAGACGAGCCCGCTGACTCCTTTTTCCAAGCCGAGGCGCAATGCTTCGGCTTCGATTCTCGAGGGGACCGCGACCGTGAGATCGGGCTTGAGCCCGCTCGGGAAAATCGACATTTCGCCCGGGAGATTCACCTCGCCCACGGCGACGCGCACCCGCTTGCCTCCCCGGAGGGGAAGTTCGGCGAATTCCGCCGCTTCACCGGCGGTATTCTGGCCAACGACCATGCCGTTGCGGAGCGTGCGGAGGACTGCGGCGATGACTTCGCCGGCTCCGGCGGTGCTGCGGTTGACGACGGTCACCAGCACGCCGTTAAAGCTCGGTTCCTGACTGGAGGTAAACATCCGCTCCTGCTTGGCGCTTGGGCGGCGAACGGCGAAAAGCATTTTCCCCTTGGGGGTAAGCCGTTTGATGACTTCCGCAGCCAACTCGTAATCGCTGCTGGCCGGAGTGGCGCGGAGATCGAGAATCAGGGAGCCGAGGTTCTTCTCCGCAAAATTGCCCAGGGTGGCGTCGAACTCGGCAAGGGTATCTTTGGAGAGCGAGCCGAGGCGGATGTACCCGATCCGGTCATCGAGAATCTCGGCAAGAAAACGATTTGGCTCCGTGGAAGCCTCTCCCGATTCGATGATGGCGCCCGGGCCGAGCCGTTCCAGCAACCCCTGAAGCGTGGCGCGGTTGAGCGCCTCTTCCGTGAACGCGCCGGAATCGACGTAGTTCGTGCGGATCAGATCCAGGGCCTGCCGGATATCGCCATCCGAAAGAGCGCCGACCGTCTCGCCGGAAGTTGGCCGCGGAGGTGGAACTACCGCCACGGGAGTCGGGGCGGGCGGCGTCGCCTGAGCCGTCTCACCGGAAGCCGCGGGCGTTGGTGCCGCAGGAGCTGCCGGTTGGCTGACAGCAGGCTCCGGGTTTGCTGGCTGTTGCCCGGGAGGCGGCGTTTGTCCGTGGGCCAAAGGCCCGGTCAACAGAAGACCCAGCAGAAGACCCGCGTGCGCGGCGGCTCGGGAGGCGGTGTTCATGGCGGGAACCTTACAACCCCTTTGCCGAGATGTCGCGTCGGAAGGTGGCCCCTTCGAAACGAATTTTTTCCACCGCTTCATAGGCTTTCTCCTTCGCGGCCTGGAGATCGGCTCCCAGCGCGGTGACGCCAAGCACGCGCCCTCCGGCGGTGACCAGCTTATGATCCACGAGCTTCGTCCCGGCATGAAACACGGTGACATCGCCCAGGGCCTCGGCCTCCTCGATCCCGGTGATCACTTTGCCCCCGGTGTAGTTGCCCGGGTAGCCGCCCGAGGCCATCACGACGCAGACGGCGGCGCGGGAATCCCATACCGGTTGCACCTCGCCCAGCTGCCCGTCCACGGTGGCTTCCAGCAGATCGACGAGATCGCTCTTGAGCCGGGAGAGCAGCACCTGGGTCTCGGGATCGCCGAACCGGCAGTTGAACTCCAACAGTTTTGGCCCCTCGGCGGTTATCATCAGCCCCGGGAAGAGCAGCCCACGGAAGTCGATCCCGTCTTTTTGCAACCCCGCCATGAACGGCTCCATCACCTCGCGGCGGATGCGTTCCTCGATCTCCGGGGTGACGAGCTTGGCGGGGGGGGAGAAGGTTCCCATTCCGCCGGTGTTCGGGCCCTCGTCGCCGTCGTAAATCTGTTTGTGATCCTGCGCGGCGGGGAACAGCAGATAGTTCTTCCCGTCTACCAGCGCATGGACGGAGCACTCCTGGCCGGTCAGAAACTCCTCGATCACCACGCGGCTGCCGGCGGCGCCGAATTGGCGGAGATCCATGATGGAGTGAATCGCGCCTGCGGCTTCCGACGGGGTTTTTGCGATGACGACCCCTTTGCCGAGCGCAAGCCCGTCCGCCTTGATGACGACCGGGTAGCGCATTTTCTGGCAGAAGAGGTGCGCGTCGGCGCTCTCGGAAAAATGACCGCTGGCGGCGGTGGGGAGACCATGGCGCTGCATGAATTCCTTGGCGAAGACCTTCGAGGATTCCAGCCGTGCGGCCGCTTGCGAAGGCCCGAAAATCCTGAGGCCCGCCTGCCGGAAACGATCCGCAATCCCGGCGGCCAGCGCGTCGTCCGGGCCGACGATGGTGAGGTCGATCCCCTCGGCGGCGGCGAATTTGACGAGCGAGCCGATGTCGGTGACGGGGATCGGAACGTTCGTCGCCAATTGACCGATGCCCGCGTTGCCGGGGGCGCAGAAAATCTCCGTGACGCGGGGCGACTGCCGCAATTTCCAAACAAGGGCGTGCTCTCTGCCGCCTCCGCCGATAACAAGAATTTTCATGGCCGACCAGAAAAGCAGGAAGGCGGGAACCTCCGCCAGCAAATTGCGGCAAAAGGAGCGACCTAAGCGCCGAGCAGCATTTCCCGGCTCACCCCGTGCAGCTCGAAAATGCGAAGCACCGTCTCCTCGATCAGGTTGTTGGGGCAGGAGGCCCCTGCGGTGATGCCGATGAGCGTGGGAACGGGGGGGAGCCAATCTTCCGTCACTTCTTCCTGGCGAGTATGCAGGTTGAAATGGCGGATCGCCTTGCGGGATTCAAGCCGGCTGGCGTTGCGGATGAAATAGGTGGGCAGTTTTTCTTCCCCCATCTCCGCGAGGTGCGAGGTGTTCGAGGAGTTGTAGCCGCCGACGACCAGCAAAAGATCGAGCGGCTGCAGGAGCATTTCTCGCAGGGCATCCTGCCGCTCCTGGGTGGCTCCGCAAATGGTGTCGAAGAACCGGAAGTTGTCACGGGCTCGCTCCGCGCCGTCACGCGCGGCGATGGCGGCTTCGATCCGCCGCTGCACCTCCTCGGTTTCTCCCCGGAGCATCGTGGTCTGGTTGGCCACGCCGACCCGCCGCAAGTCATTGTCGGGGTCGAACCCTTCGGAGTAAGCTCCCCGGAATTTTTCCAGAAAGGTCTCCCGGTCGCCACCGTTGCGGATGTAGTTGCAGACGTAGTCGGTCTCTTCCAGCGTCAGGACGATCAGGTAATGGCCCTTGCCGTTCATGAGCGCGCGGCTGGCGGTGGCCTGGGTCTCCTCGTGTTGCGCCTTGCCGTGGATGATGGAGGTGATGTCGTCGTTGGCGTTTTGGCGCACGCGCTTCCAGACGCTCATGACGTCGCCGCAGGTGGTGTCGACAATTTGACAGCCGACTTCCTTCACTCGGGCCAGCGTGGTCACATCGGTGCCAAAGGCGGGGACGATCACGACATCGTCGGCGGTAAGGCTGGCGACGTTGGCTTCCTTGTCGTCGCCGATCAGGTTGCGAATGCCGAGGGCGTGAATCTGGTCATTGACCTCCGGGTTGTGGATGATCTCGCCAAGGATAAACAGACGCTTATCCTTAAAAACCTTGGCCGCCGCGTAGGCGAGGTCGATGGCGCGTTCCACGCCGTAACAGAAGCCAAATTGCTTCGCCAGCCGGACGGTCAGCCCGGCAGCCGAGATCGTGCCTCCCGAGGAGCGAAGCCGCTCGACGACCTCGCTCCGGTAATGCGCTTCAACCTGGGCCTGCACCGTCGCCATCACATCGGGCGTGCGCAGGTTGACTCTCTTGGGAGCGGGGGCGGGAGTGGGTTTGGTTTCTGACATGAAAAAAGACTTCCTATTGCTCCACAAGCAGCGGCCCTGCCGGCTGGGAGAATACCTGGCTGGTGATCATGTAGGCGGGAGCCGGATCGGGATCGTTGTAATCGTTGGGACGCGGAACGCTCCGGCCGATGGTCTCGTCTTCCGGCTGAGTGGTGGCGATGCTGACCGGGGTGCCCATCTTCACGAGAGCGAAGAACTTCGGCGCCACATTCTTGTGGAGGCGCAGGCAACCGTGGGTGCGCGCCATTGGCCAGACGTAGCCTTGGTGGAACCCGTACATGGGCGAGAATTCAACCCAGTATTGCATCGGGTAGCCCACATAACGGTAGCCCGAGCCGGGTGCCCTGCCGCTTTCGCCGGGGCGAACGTCGTTGCCCTTGGCCCAATAGCCGTAAGAGTAGGAACGTTTGTCGGCGATTTTCTTGTAAACCCGGAACGTCCCTTTCGGAGTCGGTTTGGCCGGGGTGCCGACGCATGTGGCGGCCACGAGCAGGGGACGATCCCCTTCCATGACGTAGACCTGCTGCTTGGCGAGGGAGACCTTCACGCGCACGTTGTCGGGATTGCGCGGTTTGTAGGCGACAGGGTTGGGGTCTGCGTGATGGAGGGGGCCGGAACCGGCGCAACCGGCCAGCATCGTGAGAAGGGCCGCACCGGCGGCAGCAGAGAAAAGACGGGAAAGTTTCATGATGACTCCTTGGAAAAAGCGCACTTGGCCCGGTTTGTCAATTCACCGCGCCATTTTCCATCGCCTGCGGCGTCCGAAGAGGTCGTTTTTTTGCAGAAACTGGCTTTCCGGAAAGAAGTTTGTCAAACTTCGAGGAGACATTGGCGTAAAAGGGATAGGCTTCCGGATCGGCGGTCCGCGGACGGTAACGCCAGTGTTTATACGCCCACATCCAAAGCTCCGGTCGCTCGCGGATGCGTTGCTCGAAGTGATCCCAGCATGCCTGGGCGATCTGTTGCGTCGTGGCTCCCGGTGAAACCGTCAGAGGGGGATCGACGACGACGCGGCAGCGCCCGTTGGGGAGCGGTTCGGCATGCACAGGCACCAGAAGCGCTCCCCCACGCTCGGCTAGGACGGCATGCAGGGGAGTGGCCGACATCTTCCTGCCAAACGTCTCAATGGCGATGGCCGCCTGCTCGGGCCGCAACGTCAAATCGACGAGCATTCCCGCCGCTCCCTGCCGCTTGACGACTTTCAGGAGCCGGATCATCGAGTTTTCCTGAGGGATGATCGTATGCCCGGAGACCTGGCGGTTGCCGTTGAAGACGTCGCTCAGCAGGGGGTTTTTGAAAGTTTCCGCCACGATCGAGGTGGGGATGCCGAGGAAACCGATGGAAAGACTGGCCCACTCGAAGTTTCCCCAATGGACGCACATCATGATGACTCCCTTCCCATCTCGCGGGCTTGGGTCGCCCTCGATTTCGATGTAATCCTTCCAGTTTTCCGCGTTCAAGGCGGGGGCCCAGAAAAGGTCGAGCATGGTCCGGGCAAAGCTCTGGTAGGAGCGGAGGACGATTTCCTCCCGCTCCGCGTCGTTGTACCGGTCGCCGAAAGCGCACCGCAAATTGGCGAGAGCCACCGCATGGCCGCGCCGGTCGAGATGACAGGCAAGCCAGCCGAGACCCCGGGCCAGGCGGGCGCAAAAATATCTTGGGAGCCGGGGGACCGCCGCGGCGAACCCGGCGCACACCAGCCACTCCAGCCTGTGGCGATAGCGTTTCCAGCGGGAAAGGGAGGCGGACGCTTCGCTCATTCCGGCTGCCCCGCTTCTTTGATGGCTGTCTCCTTCCCTTCGCCGGAATGAGCCTCCAAGGCCGGGGACTCATTGAAGACCGTCTCGTAAAGCGAGAGATATGCGCCAAAATAAAGCGGCAGGGCGAAGCTAATGGCGATGAATGCCGCCGCAAGCATCGGCGCTCCCGCCGTGGCGCCCGACGAGCCAACGAGATTGGCCCCTGCGGCAAGCGTCATGATGGCCATTCCCGGCAGCGCGGCGATGATTCCCGCCAGGATCAAAAAGCCGGAAACGCGCCACGGGTGCTGGAGAACCTTGCGGCGGCTCAATTGCAGGGCCATCGCGAAGGGCATCCGCTTGTCCCAGATCAACGGAATGGCGAAGACCCAGCAGAACCCGAGGTAAATAAACGGGGTGATGCAGACCAGAAGAGCCAGCAGCACGGCCAGCAAAGAAAGCGAATCAAGCCCCGCAAAGAACGCCGCGAGACGTTCGGCCATGGCATTCGGATCGGGGTTCTGGTTCTCCGTCGGGACGACCTCGAACCCTGCGAGGCCCAGGGCCAGCGCTCCAGCGGAGAGGCAGCCGTAGAGAAGGAGATACCCGATCAGCGTCCTCATGACGAGGTTGCGGAAAATGCCCGGTTCGAAACCGGAAAAGAGATCGGTGGGAACGGCGGGTTCCCTGCGCAACAACCGGAGGTAAACCGAATAGAGGCCGCCCTGCAGAACCCCGGTGAGCGCCAGCGGCATGGCGAGGCCCAATATCCCGGGGAGTTTGCCTCCCACGGAGATCAAAATATAGGTGAGCAGGGTCGACCCGAGCAACAGCCAGAAGTGGTCCTTGAACAGCCGGACCCCCCGGCTCAGGCAGGCGCGGAACGGCACGGGGTAATCGTGCTCCAACACGCGCGCCGCGAAACCCTCGGGGGCCTCCCCGTTGTGCAAGGTCGCTTCCTCTTCAGCCTCCTCTTCTTCTTGCAGTTCCTCATCGTCAAGAACCGGCTGCATGGAGGGGGGGATGGCGCGATACGCCACCCAGCCGGAAAGCTCCTCGTTCCAGACCAGGGTGTCGGGGCCGACCTTGCCGGTGCGGACCAGATCTGCCCACTCCGGGTCATCGAAGGGGCCGACCCGGCGCGGGCCGTCAATGTAATACCAGTTCATCATCGGAGGAGTATGGTCCGGATGGCAGAGGAAAAGCGCAAGGGGAAACGTCTTGCACTTGAGGGTCGGCGTTACGATGTTAATTGGCCATGAGCGAAGCAATTCCGGCCGTGCTCCCCCTGGAGGGGTGGCACGTCCTGCACCTTTTCTACAAAATCGAGTACGGGCAGTGGAGCCTTCTCGGCGCGGATGAACAGCTTCGCGCCAAGACCAACCTGACGGCCCTTGCCCAGGAGATTCGTGCGACCCCGGAGACGCAGTTGCTTACGTTTGCCGTGGTTTCCTCCAAGGCGGATCTCGGGTTCATGCTTCTGACGCCCGACCTGCACACCGCCAATGCATTTGAAAAGCGGTTGAGCCAGGCGCTCGGGCCGGACGTGCTCACCCCGGTTTACAGCTATTTTTCCATGACGGAGCGGAGCGAATACGCCCCTTCCGCCGAAGCTTTCGCCGCCGAGCTTGAGAAGGATCAAGGGCTTGCCCCCGGTTCCCCGGAGTTCGAGAAAAAGTTGGGCGATTTCCGCGCCCGGATGGAGAAGTATGGGCGGGACAAACTCTACCCGAACCTCCCCGGCTGGCCGGTGCTTTGTTTTTACCCGATGTCGAAACGCCGGAACCCGGGCCAGAACTGGTACACCCTGTCGTTCGAGGAGCGCCGGGAACTCATGGCCGGCCATGGCCGGGTGGGCCGCCGGTGGCACGGCAAGATTCTTCAGCTCATCACCGGCTCCACGGGGCTCGATGACGCGGAGTGGGGTGTGACGTTGTTCGCTCACAACACTTCCGACATCAAGGGGATCGTTTACGAAATGCGCTTCGACCCGGTGAGCGCGGAGTACGCGGAGTTTGGCGAGTTCTACATCGGCCTCCAGCTTCCGCTTGATGAACTCTTCCGCCGGTCGCAAATCTGATGATGGTTTCTCCAGTCTCCGAAAAATTGGCCGCGCTCGAAGCCCTGCTTCGGGAGAACGCGCCGATGCTCATTGCCTATTCGGGCGGTGTCGATAGCGCCTGCCTTCTCGCCCTCGCCCATCGCGTCCTGGGAAGCGAAATGCTGGGCGTGATTGCCGATAGCGCCAGTCTGCCGCGCCAGGCGCTGGCGGATGCCGTGGCGCTGGCGGAGCAAATCGGCGCGCCGTTGGAGGTGATCCGCACGGAGGAACTGGCCAACCCGGACTACGCGAGCAATCCGCTCAACCGATGCTATTTCTGCAAGGCCGAGCTTTTCGTGAAGATGGAGCGGCTGGCCGCGGAGCGCAGATTCGCCGCCCTCGCCTATGGCGAAAACGCGGACGACCCGGCTCATCTGCGCCCCGGCTCGCAGGCCGCCAGGGAATTCGCCGTGCTCGCCCCGCTCAAGCAGGCCGGGTTGACGAAGGCGGAGATCCGTGAAATCTCGCGCAGCCTCGGCCTCCCGACCGCCGATGCGCCCGCGCAGCCGTGCCTGAGCTCCCGTATTCCTCATGGTACCCCGGTGACCACCGAGGCTCTGGCCATGGTGGAACGGAGCGAAGCGTTTGTGCGCGGACTCGGGTTCCGCATCTTTCGCGTGCGGCATGTCGTCGACCCGGAGGGCGGCCTGCGCGCCCGCGTCCAGATTGCGCCGGATGAGATGGGCGCGCTGCCTGCGGTCGCGGGGATGATCGAACAGGGGCTCACCGCCGCCGGGTACGGCGCGGTGGAGATTGACCCGGCGGGGTATCGCTCCTACGCCGAGCCAAGTATGAGGCAGTAGGATGAGCTTTGGCGACTCGCCGGCTATCTCTTATTTTTTTCGCGGAGCAGATGCCGAATAGCCGAAAGAAGCCCTGCAAACCGATAGCCCGGGTCGATATAGCGTTCGATGACGTAGAACGCGAAATAATAGAACCGCGAGAAACTCCAGATGGCGATAGTCAGGAGGAGGAGATTCTCGAGAGAGGGATTCTTAGCCAGCAGCAGAAAAGCGGAGAGCCCTCCGGTGACAAGAAACAAGAGGCCTTTGAGTTTGATGACGCGAGGATCTGTCAGATCAGCCATGGCAATGCGCGTGAGGAAAGAATTCTCTCACGGTTCTTGTCGGGGGTGCACGACGAAAAAGTCACCAATCGGAGGACGGCAAGGTAGCCCGCTCTCGCCGAGAGCGCGGGATGGGTTTACGAGTCGACGTTTGGCACCCATCCCCGCAGGACAGGCTGTTGGTATTGGGATGCGGCCCTCATGAAGCCACGGGAGCCGATGCCCCCGCTCGACGGCGCGAGCGGGCTACCGGTGCTGCCGCACCATTTTATTCTCGTACCTACATCCTCGGCACCGTAATCCCCGTTTGAGCCTGATACTTCCCGCCACGGTCGGCGTAGGAGGTTTCGCAGACTTCATGCGCCGCGAGGAAGACGACTTGGGCCAGTCCTTCGTTTGCGTAGATGCGCGCGGGGAGCGGGGTGGTGTTGGAGATTTCCAGCGTGACGTGGCCTTCCCATTCGGGTTCGAACGGGGTGACGTTGACGATGATCCCGCAACGGGCGTAGGTCGATTTGCCGACGCAGATCGTGAGCGTCTCGCGGGGGATGCGGAAGTATTCCACACTCCGGGCGAGGGCAAACGAGTTGGGCGGGACGACGCAGACGTCGGTTTCGATATCGACGAACGACTGGGCGTCGAACCGCTTGGGATCGACGACGGTGTTGAAGACGTTCGTGAAGACTTTGAACTCGTTGGAAACGCGCAGGTCGTAGCCGTAGCTCGACAGGCCGTAGCTGATGAGCGGCGCGCCGCTTTCGGTCTGGCGCACCTGCTCTTCGGCAAACGGCTCGATCATGCCGCATTCGCGCGCCATCTTGCGGATCCAGCGGTCGGAATAAACTCCCATATCAATAGTATCTAAGAAAACCGCGGGTCTTACTGGCAGGCTTCGCACACGCCGCCGTTGCGCATCGCTTCGATCGAGCAGGCAAGCTGCTCGTCGGTCTGCACGGTTGCGGTGTCGTTCCGGCGCTCGCGGTGGCTGGAGTCGATGGCGGATTTGTTGGTGGTGCGGAGGTAGTAGGTGGTCTTGAGGCCGCGCTCCCAGGCTTCGCGATACATGAAGCTCGCTTTGCGGGCGTCGTTCTCGGCAAGCCAGAGGTTGGTGCTCTGCGACTGGTCGATCCACTTCTGGCGGACCGCCGCGCACTGCAGAATCCAGGTCGGCTCGATCTCGAATGCCGTCTTGTAGAGGCGCTTGACCGAGTCGGGAATCCGGTCGATCGGCTGGATGGAGCCGTCGAAATACTTGAGGTCGGCCAGCATCTCGTGGTCCCAGAGCCCGAGGCGCTGCAACTCTTTGACGAGGTGATCGTTGGTGCGAACGAACTCGCCGCTCAGGTTCGACTTGGTGTGGATGTGCTTGTAGACCGGCTCCACGCACGGGGTGCAGCCCATGATGTTGGAGATGGTGGCCGTCGGCGCGATGGCGAGGCAGTTGGAGTTGCGCATCCCCTGCTTCTTGATCTTCGCCCGGAGTTCTTCCCACGGGAGACGGCTGTTGCGGTCCACCTGCACCGGCATGCCGCGCTCCTGTTCCAGCAGTTCGAGGGAGTCGAGCGGCAGGATACTGCGATCCCACTTGGAACCCTTGTAGCTGGAGTACGCGCCACGCTCCGCCGCCAGATCGCTGCTGGCATTGTAGGCGTAGAACGCGATGGCCTCCATGATTTCGTCGTTGAAGGCGACCGCTTCGGGAGAGTCAAACGGCGTGCCGCGAGCATAGAGCGCGTCCTGCATCCCCATGACGCCCATGCCGACGGGGCGATGCCGCAGGTTGGCGTTCGCGGCGGCTTGCACCGGGTAGAAGTTGATGTCGATGACGTTGTCGAGCATCCGCATCAGCACTGTGACGGTGCCGCGGAGCTTCTCGTGGTCGATGGAGCCGTCTTCGCGCAGGTGGTTCGGGATGTTCACCGAGGCGAGGTTGCAGACCGCGACTTCGTCCATGCTGGTGTTCAACTCGATCTCCGTGCAGAGGTTGGAGTTGTGGATGACCCCGCAGTGATCCTGCGGCGAGCGGACGTTGGCCGGGTCCTTCCAGGTGAGCCACGGGTGGCCCGTCTCGAAGAGCATTTCCAGCATCTTCTTCCAGAGCGCCAGGATGCGGACCTTGCGTCCCCAGATGTGGCCTTCTTCGACCTGCTTTTCGTAGAACGCATAGCGCTCCTCGAACTTGCGGCCGAAGATTTCCGGCAGATCGGCGACGTCGTTGGTGCGGAAAAGCGTCCAGGTGGCGTCCTTGGGGAGCGTCCCTTCGGAGATCGCCTTGAGGCGTTTCATGAACAGGTCCGGAATCCAGTGCGCCGTGTTCATGTTGTGCGTGCGGCGGCGGTCATCGCCGGTTTCCTTGCGGAGGTCGAGGAAGTCCTCGATGTCCGCATGCCAAAGCTCCAGATAGCTGCAAAGCGCGCCGGGGCGTTTGCCGCCCTGGTTGACCGCGATGGCGATGTCGTTGGAGACCTTGAGGAACGGAATGACGCCGGAAGACTCGCCGTTGGTGCCGTGAATGTGCGCGCCGGTGCCGCGCACCGCCGTCCACGAGCAGCCGAGGCCGCCCGCCCATTTGGAGAGGAACGAAAAGCGCGTCCAGGTCTCGGTGATCTCCTCGATGGAGTCGCCGCAATAGAGCAGGTAGCAACTGGAGAGTTGCGGGATGGCGGTGCCGGAGTTGAAGAGCGTCGGGGTGGAGGAGCAGGCGCGGCGGCTCTTGTAGATGCCGTAGAACTCCTGCGCCCGGCCTTCGCGGTCGCTCTCCAGCAGGGAAAGGCCCATCGAGACGCGGAGCCAGAACATCTGCGGAGCTTCCAGACGGCGTTTCTTGCCGGTGGTTGCTTCGCGGGTGTGGATCAGGTAGCGATCGTAGAGATTCTGGATGCCGATGAAGTCGAACTGGAGGTCGGCATACGGGTCGAGCGCGTTGGCCAGCGTTTCGAGGTTGAACTCGGCCAGACGCGGGTCGAGACGGCCCAGCGAGATCCCCTGCGGGATGTAGGCGAGGAACGCCCGGCGGTGGGCTTCCTTGAGCGCGCCGATGCCGTCGGCGATGCGCCACGGGAGCGCCTCTTCGTAAATGTAGGTGAGCAGGATGCGCCCGGCGAAGAACCGCGAGTCGGCATCGACATCGAGCAGGTTCTTCGCGTTGAGGATGATGGTGTCGCGCTGTTCCTCGGGCGTGAGGTTCATCGAGATGCTGCGGAGCAGGCGGGCGATGAGGTCGTTCTCGCTCATCGTCAGGGCGAGACCGATCCCGGCGAAGGAGATACGGGCGCGGATGTCGGCCAGTTGCTCGCGGGAGGCCAGCTCAAGCTGCTCCTCGGCTTCGCTGAACTTGCCTTCCTCCACCTCGCGCAGGGCGGCCCGCTTGGCGCGGTATTTCGCGTAGGTGAGCGCGGTCTTGCCGTGGCCGATCTCGATCAGCGTTTCTTCGACAAGATCCTGCAACTGCTCAATGTGAATGAAGAGAGGCCGTTCCTTCTTGAGGCGGAACTCGATCTCGGCCTGCACCTGATCCCCGATGGAGGAATCCGCGCCGGAGGCGAGGGCCGCCGCGCGGACGGCGTTGGCGATCTTGTGGCCGAGCCACGGAACCACACGGGGCTTGCCCGGTTTGGCTTCGGGCGTGTCGCGCCGGATGACGTGAGGAAGCTCCCCGGCCTCCTCGATTGTGCTTGTAAGCGTAAAAGTGTCCATAAACGGAAAAAATCAGATCAGGTCGTCTTCGCGCGTGTTCTTCATGCTGCCGCCGGTCTGGTACTCTGTGACGCGCGTTTCGAAGAAGTTCTTTTCCTTTTTGAGGAAGATCACTTCGTCGAGCCAGAGGAACGGGTTGGCTTTCACGTTCGACTGGGCGGGAAGGCCCAGGCTCGTGAGCCGCCGGTCGGCGTTGTATTCAACGTATTCGAGGAAGTCTTTCTGCGTCATGCCGACGCCGTCTTCCGGCAGGCAGTCGCGGACGAATTCCTTCTCCAGGGCCACCCCTTCGCGCATGAATTCGATGAGTTCACGCTCGAACTCGGGTGTGCGGATGTCGGGGTTCTCTGCGAAGAGTTCCGAGAGAATGTAGCGGCCCAGCGCGATGTGATTGGACTCGTCGCGCAGCGTGTATTGGAACATCTGGCCGATGCCGGTCATCTTGTTCTGCCGGTGCAGCGAGAGGATCATGGCAAAGAGGGCGTAGAACTGCGTCCCCTCCATCACCTGTGTGATTCCGAAGATCGCCTTGGCAAACTTCTGCTTGTTGGCCGTCACCGTGAGGTCGATCCCCATCTTCAGTTCCGGCATCTGACGGGTGATGAAGGCGTTCTTCTTCTGGATGCTCGGGATGTCCTGGAACTTCGCGGTGACCTCGTCGAGGTCGATGTTCAGGCTGCCGATGATGTGAAGGAGCGAGTCCATGTGGATCGATTCCTCCGCGATCTGCCGCAGCGCCGCGTGTTTGAGTTCGGCGGCGGTGAGGTTCTCCTCAATGACGTGCAGCACGCTGTCGCCCACGATCCCTTCGGCCGAAGAGAAGTAGCCGACGCCCATTTCGATGATCCACCGCTCCTTGGGGCTGAGCGCGCCGGTGTTCCACTGGGTGCAATCCTTGGTCATGTCGATGACGTCGGGCTCCCAGTGGTTCGCCTTCATCTGTTTGTAAATCCGGTACGCCTCGTGATACTTGAGCGGGAGGACGTTTAACTCCGCGCTACGCAGCCCGTTGATGACCCGTTTGCCGGCCAGCCGCTCACGGGCCTTGGCCTTGTCCAACCGGAAGGTCTTGTTGCCGATCGTGTAAACAGCCCGTTCTCCCTCCGAGGCAGGGGAGTCGGCGAAGAGATCGACAGGATTGACCGGGGTTTCGGAGGCGGGGATAGTCATTGGGTTGGCTCTAAAATTGGGTGCATTGACCCATCCGCTCCAAGGTGCTTTCGGCGGGTCGCCCGCGTCAACGCCGGAGTGCAGATCAGGTCAAGTTTCCGGCCTCTCCGCCGCAACCCGCAAACACTGTGTTTTCCGGCATTTAACTCCGTTTTTCAGGGAGCTTGCTCGGCAGTTTTCCTTCTGGAAACACAAGATGCTGTGGTGGTCAGGGAAGCCTACCCCAAGGGATAGGGAAACTCGCTTCCTGTGTCAATCGGGGAAGCCATGAGGGCCTCACTTTCGTGCGGGTGCCTCTGTAGGGCAGGGCAAGGGGAGCCGGAAGGCCCCCGGAGAGGGTGCCTAAAACCTGGTATCCGAGTCAGAAAAGGCTCGTAATATTTTCCTCGTTTCCAAACTCCGTTTGGAAATGCCCGTGTCTTCGAAACTCCAGTTTCGCAATCCTTGTCCGTACCGGCACCCTGCACGGGATGAGAAGGCTTTCGAATCAGAGATTCGGGGACAATGGCATTACCAATCTGGAGATTGGTAACGAGGAAAACGGCTGGGCTCGACGCAAAAAAGCGGCTAGCGGTTCTTGACGACGGGGGTCTGCAACACCGGGATCAATTGCTTGAGGAAGGTGTCGAGCATGGCGTCGGTCTGCGCTTCGTTTTTCCCGTATCGCTGGAGCTTTTCGCTGATTCTGCTGACCACCGTGACATAGGCCCATGGCTGGGTGTAGCCGTGCAGGACGCGGTCGCGGATATCCATCAGGTTCCGCTCCACGTGATCGGCGGTGGTCTCCGTGCAGCCGACAAACCAGTAGTAGTTGAGACTCTGTTCCGTCAGGCCGGGACGCGACTCGATGTTCAGGGGGCGTGTGTTATGCAGCCGGGTGATCGTGAGCGGGCCGGTAGGAAGGTCAACCTTCAGGCGGCGCGAGTCGATCATGGTGTACCCCTGGGCGGGGAGGCACCGTTCCGGACGGTGAATGCTGGTGTTCATGTCGTTCCCCGCGAGAACGATGGAGACAAACACGGCATCCCCCCGACCATTGGTGTAGACCTTCCGCGCGAACTGGGTTTCGTGGCCCAGGGTCAGGATTTCTTTTTGCGTCACCTCTGCATCCTGCCCGTACCATTCACCGAGGAAGTCGGGCAGTTCCATCCTCACTCCCGGATCAGGCCGGCTTGGTGCGGTGGGCAACAGGAGGATGGTGCCAAAGCCGAGGAGAATCACCGCCTGCAGGGCAATCAAACGTTTGGTAATCATTGGGAAACTGCTTTCTCTCCGTCCTGGGGTACTTCTTTGGGCAGCAATCTCTTGCCGGCTTCGCTCCCGAGATTGACCAGCTTGGCAAACGAAAGCATGGCCATCACGGCAATCGGGAAGAAGACGTAACCCGAGTAGTCATGCAGCGTGCCTGCCGCAAAGGTCGGATCGTAATACTTCGCGACGAGCACGACGGTGAAAATCCGGCCCACGTTGCCGATCACCGCGAAGACCACGGAGCAGGCGAAGATCACCAATTTTTTCCAAAGCCTATCCTGCGTGAGGTGAACGTAGGCGGCCGTCAGCATCGTCATCGCCGTCAACGAGCGGATGCCGCTGCATCCTTCGGCAACTTCAAAGTGAAACGCGCCATCGGTGGCGGTCAGCGTGGTGCCCAGCCCCTGAATCCCGATGCCGAAGAGGTGCGAAAGCGTGCTGACCGTCCCCGTGATGAGGAACTGCAGCCGGAAGGTTGCCTGCTCCAGCGCCGCCACCGGAATCATGAAAACCAGAAACACACAGGGGAAGAGGATCACCCTGGCTGCCTTGCTTCCCCAGAGGAAACCGACCGTGCCGTAAATGAAAAAGGGAAGGCTGGCGATCGCCATGCGGGGCTGGAGGCAACGGGCGGCCAGGACAAAAAGAGCGAGCCCGGCAAAGATCCAGAGCAGCCCTCGATTGGATCCGGCTCCCGCCACGCGCCTGATATCTTCTTTCGCCATCCAGATCAGGCCGAGGGCGATCAGGGGGACAATGCGGCCGTGGGATTGTTCGCCGTCGGGGTTCCAGGCCCTCCAGGCCCAGACCGCGGTCGATTCGTGGCCCATCATGAACGGGTGATACCAGCCGTAAGCGACGCAGAAGATGCCGATCAACGTCACCAACAGAAGCGCTGAAAGCGGATTTCTGGCGCACCATCCGCCAAATGCCGTCAACTCCTCCAAAAAAGAGCGTTCCGAATTTGCTTCTCCCGGCGAAATCGGGTTTCCTTGCACGACTCGCGTCGCTTGGTTGAGGCCACCATTAAGGTGGTCGGGGGAGTTTTCGGCCATAAACGCGGTATCGTACCACCTTTATTTTCACTTGCAAACTTCGATCGAAAAACCGCAGACCTGCCCCGTGCTGGGCGTTCCCCTTTCCATTACGAACTACGCCTCGGCGGTCGAATTGACCCGTGCCTGGGCCGAGGCGCCGGAGGGTGGTGTATGGGCGGTTGGCGCTGCTGCCACCCACTTCGTCACCCTTTCCAAGCACCACGATGAATTCCGGGAAGCGTTGACGCATTTTGACATGATTACCCCGGACGGAATGCCGCTCGTCTGGGTCATGAACGCCAAGGGCGCGGGGTTGTCCGACCGGGTTTACGGCCCGACTCTCATGCTCCACGCGCTCCAGCAGCCCGGCATCCCTCATTACCTGATGGGCGGCTCCCAGGAGATGCTGGATAAACTGCAGGAAAAATTAAAGGAGCGGTTTCCCGGCATCCAGATTGTCGGCGCTCACTCGCCGCCCTTTGGGCCCTGGCCCGCTGACGAGGACGACCGGATCATCGCCAAAATTGCTGCCTCCGGCGCGAAGTACATATGGGTTGGTCTTGGCTGCCCCAAGCAGGAGCTCTGGATTGCGCGCAACAAGAAGAAACTCCCCTCAGGGGTCTATTTCGCCATTGGCGCGGCGTTCCCCTTCCATTCCGGCATGGTCAAGCAGGCTCCCGCCTGGATGCAGCGTTTCGGGATGGAGTGGATCTTCCGTCTCGTCAATGAGCCCAAGAGGCTTTGGAAGCGGTACGCGGTGTATAATACGCTGTTCATTTACCACGTCCTGAAGGACGCGTTGCAGGGGCGGTGATTGATTACAGCACTGGCGCGGCAGCGCCGGTAGTCCGCTCGCGCCGCCGAGCGCGGGTATCGGCTTCCGCACCTCCCTCTCAGGCTGCATCCCGGCAAAGAGGAGCCTATTCGGCGGGGATGGCCCAGGGCGCCTCGTCGTCATCTCCCGCGCTCTCGGCGAGAGCGGGCTACCTTAATGGGGCCCGCTTCCCCTCTTGCGCCGCTCCGAATCTCGCTTAAAAATAAGGCCGATGATTGCCAAGCACGTCTTTTACGAAGGGAGAGTCCAGGGGGTTGGATTCCGGTACACCGTTCGCCAGATTGCCAAGGAATACGAGGTGACCGGCTGGGTGCGGAACCTTATTGACGGGCGGGTGGAGCTTCTTGTCAGCGGGACTCCCGATGAGGTGGAAGGATTTCTCGAATCCATCGCAGAGAGCGAACTCGCGGGGTTTATCAAGGGAACCCAGGAGGACCCTGCGGCTCCGGGCATGCTCCAGGGCTTGCGCGGATTCGAAATTCGTCCATAATGGGGTTCCTCCCCCCCGAACTTCCCAAAGCCCATAAGTCCCATTGATTCAATGAGCAACGCGGCGATTTCCATTCGCAATCTGACCAAAGTTTTTCCGATCCCTTTCAAACGGGAGCGCGTGATCGCTGTCCACGATCTCTCCCTGACGGTGGAGCCCGGGCAAGTCTACGGACTTCTGGGGCCGAACGGCTCCGGCAAAAGCACGACGATGAAGATTGTCCTTGGCCTCGTGCCAGCCACGGCGGGAACGACGGAGATTTTCGGGCGTGATTCCTCCCGGGTCGAGAGCCGCGAGGAAGTCGGTTTCCTTCCGGAGAACCCGTATTTCTATAAGTACCTCACCGGCGCGGAGACGCTCCGGTTCTACGGCAAGCTCTGCGGAATGCGTGGCACGGTGCTTGCGGACCGCGCGCGTGATCTGCTCAAGCTTGTGGGTCTTGAGAACGCGGCGGATCGGCGGCTGGGCGGTTACTCCAAAGGGATGCTCCAGCGCATCGGGCTTGCGCAGGCGCTCATTCAGGAGCCACGCCTGCTGGTGCTCGACGAGCCGACAGCCGGCGTCGACCCCGCGGGCTCGCGCGAGATCCGCGACCTGATCCTCGACTTCAAATCGCGCGGCATCACGATTCTCCTCTGCTCCCACCTTCTCGGGCAGGTGCAGGAGATCTGCGACCGCGTGGGCATTCTTCACAAAGGCCGCCTCGTGCGTGAGGGGAAACTCGACGAGTTGATTTCCGTAGAAAACCAAACCCAGATGATTCTCGAAAATGCCTCTCCAGCCTTGCTGGCCAAGATCGAGGCCGAAGTGGCCTGCTCCGGCGCACGGCTGGTGGAAACGACCAAGCCGCAAACCACTCTGGAACGCTTCTTCCTGGAGGTGACCAAATGAGCACCCAGGCCCCTTCCCTGACTTCCGCTTCGCACCCTCCCCACAAGGTGTTTTCCATCTCCCGGGTGTTTGCCATCGCCTCCAACACGTTGTTGGAGTTGGTCCGCCTGAAGGTGTTTTACTTTCTGCTGATCTTCGCGCTGGTGCTGATCGGCAGCTCGGTCTTCATGATCAACTTCTCCTTTCAGGAGCAGTTCCAGATGCTGAAGGACATCTCGCTGGGCGCAATGTCGATTTTCACCTGGCTCCTCTCGGTGCTCGCCACCGCGATGCTGCTGCCGAAGGACATCGAAGACAGGACGCTTTACACCATCCTTGCGAAGCCGGTCCCCCGATTTGAGTACCTCGTGGGCAAACTGCTCGGGGTGCTCACATTGCTGCTGATCTCCACGCTCATCATGGCGGGACTCTTTGCGGCGGTGCTTTACGGGCGGCAGGAGTTCGTTATCTCTCAAGCCACCACGCAGGCCGGCGCGGGGGCTACCGCCGACCAGATCGCGGATATCGTACGGAGCGTCAAGGCTTCCACGTTCACCTGGTCGCTGCTCCCCGCAATCATCGCCATTTACCTGAAGGCGGCGTTGTTTGCGGCGCTCACGCTGTTGATTTCCACGTTCGCCTCGTCGTGGATCTTCACCATCGTCACTTCGGTGGCGGTTTATTTCATCGGGAACATCCAGAGTGTTGCCCGGGATTACTGGCTGGCCGACAACGGTGGCACGCCGTTGACCAAGGTTTTTCTCGCTTTGGTTTCTCTGCTTTTCCCGGATTTGCAACTCTTCAATCTCGTGGATGATATTGTCGCGGGGAATGCCATCGCCACGCTGCTCTTTCTCAAGACTGCCGGGCTCGGCGTGGTCTACGTGCTGGTCTACCTGTTCCTTGCTTACTTCGTGTTCGCCAAAAAAGAACTGTAGGAGGAAAAACCCTTTTGAAACGGATCGCCATCGTCTTTGTGGCCCTGCTTGCGTTCGGGGCGGCCCGGCTTCCCTTTGAGCGTTCGCTCAACGAGGAGCACCGCGCGGCGTTTTTTCGCGGGGCAAAGCTGGATCTTGGGCTGCGCGAACAGATCGGGCAGGGAGGTTTCATCGCGGCGTTGAGCGGGTTCCGCTCCGTCGTGGCGGATCTTCTCTGGATTCAGGCCAACACCGCTTGGCAGAATACGGAGTGGGGCCGAATGGTCGTCCTCTTTGACGGGGTGACGACGTTGCAGCCCCGCGTGACGCTTTTTTGGGAAATGGCCTCCTGGCATATGGCCTGGAACGCCAGCAACTGGGCGCGGGATAATCCCAAGCAGCCCCGGGAAGCGCTCCGCATCAAGGCGCAGCGGGAATATTTCGAACTGGGCCGCCTTTATCTGGAACGAGGCATCCGTAACAACCCGGACAAATACGTTCTCTACGACCGGATGGGCCTTCTCCTGCGCGACAAATTGAAGGATCATCTCGGAGCCTCGGAAGCCTACGCCAAGGCGGCCGAGTTTCCCGACGCGCCAGCTTACGAAAAGCGTTTTGCGGCCTACGAGCTCTCTTATGTTGAGGGAAGGGAAAAAGAGGCATACGAAATGCTGGTGAAGCTCTACCACCTGGGAGAACAGGAGCGCCTCCCAACCCTTCTTTCGCGAATCGGGGATCTGCAGGAAAAATTGAATATCCCCAAAGAGCAAAGGATTTACATCCCACCAGAGAACAACCAATAATCGCGCCCAGCCCACCCCTGACTGAGACATGCGTTTTGCGATTTTTGGAGATATTCACGCCAACCTTGAGGCGTTGCAAGCCGTGCTGGCCGATGCCAAGGAGCACGGCTGTACCCATCATGTTTGCATTGGAGACATCGTTGGCTACAACGCCAACCCCCACGAATGTGTGCAGATTGTCCGCGAACTCGGTTGCCCCGTCGTAAAGGGCAACCACGACGAGCAGGCCTATCTGGGCGACGCGCTGGAGAACTTCAACCCCCTGGCGGAAGTGGCCATCAAATGGACCCGCGATCACCTGGACGACGACGACAAGCAATGGCTTCGCAGCCTGCGGCTCGTCCGGCAGGTACGCGATTTTTCGGTCGTCCACGCCACCCTCGACACACCTCACCAGTGGGGCTACGTCTTCAACCAGCTCGACGCCGCCGCGAGCTTCAACTACCAGTACACGAACATTTGCTTCTACGGGCATACGCATGCGCCGCGCGCCTATGTTCGCGACGAGACGGTGCGCGCCGTGCCGCTCGATATCCTGCATATCCAGCCGAGGAAGAAGTATTTCATCAACGTCGGCAGCGTCGGCCAGCCCCGCGACGGCGACTGGCACGCCTCCTACTGCATCTACCACGCCGACAAGAACTACGTGGAACTGCGCCGCATCGAGTACGATATTTACACCGCGCAGGACAAGGTGGTGGAGGCTGGGCTGCCCCAGCGCCTCGCCGATCGTCTTGCGCTGGGTAATTAGGATTAAGCTTTGTGGCGATCCGCACCCTTCTTGTCGTCAAACCAAGCTCGTTGGGAGACATCGTTCACACGTTGCCCGTCACGGCGCTCATCAAGCGGGCGTGGCCTGACACCCGGCTTCGCTGGCTCATCAATCCCGAGTGGGCGCCGCTGCTGGAGGGGAACCCCGACATCAATGAGGTGATCCCCTTTCCCCGCCGCGACCTCGGCGGCGCGCCCAAGGTGGTCAAGCAGGTCCGGTGGCTGCGAAAGCTCCGGGCCCGTTACCGGTCGGATCTCGTCCTCGACTTCCAGGGGCTGCTCCGCAGCGCCATTGCGGGGCGCGCCTGCCGAGGCCAGAGCTTTCTGGGGCTCTCCGACGCTCGCGAAGGAGCCCGGTTTTTCTACGACCGCGCCGCGCAGGTCGATCGCCGGGAGCACGCCGTTGACCGGTACTTGCGCATGGCCGCCCTGCTTGGCCTGGAAACCGATGGGCCGTTGGAGTGGAAGCTCCCCGCCGGGACACCTCCGACGGGATTCAAAGCCATCAGAAACGCCGATGAACCCTTTCTCCTGCTTCACCCTTTTTCGCGTGGTAAAGGGAAGTCGCTCTCCCTTGAGGATGTCGAGGCTCTTTGCCGGGCTCTTCCCTTCCGGGTGGTCCTGGCGGGCCGGACGACGGAGCCTCCGCTCCCCGCACTCCCCAACGTCATCGATCTCCTCAATCAAACCACGATTTCGGAATTGATCTGGCTGATCCGGCAGTCGCGGTTTGTCGTCAGCGTCGACAGCGGCCCGATGCACATCGCTGCCGCGCTGGCCAAGCCGCTCCTTTCCATCCACACCTGGAGCGATCCCGCGCGCGTCGGGCCGTACCTCCCCGACGCCTGGGTGCTGCGGGACAAAACGCTTTTCCAGATGCGGCAGCTTGCGGATTCCACGCAGGAACGCCAGCCCGCCCCGGACATTGATGCCGTGGCGGCCTTTCTGGCGAAAACGTGGGGGTGCTGACGGCTCTATTTCAGCCGGAGCAACGGCCGCAATCCTTTGAGAACCGACGCTGCATAGGGGCGATTGCCGCCGAGGGAGAGATGAAGGCCGTCTTCGGCAAGGAGATCGTCCAGGCGAATGTTTTTCATCTCTTTTTCGAGATCGATCAAAGGCACCCTGAGTTTCTCCGCCGCCTCCCGAATGGCCGGTTGGTAGGGCTTGAAGTTCTGGAAATAGGGGCGGCCGTTGCCCTGAGGGCCGGGCCTTTCTTTTTGAATGGGGTGATTGGCAAGCAGCACCGGCTTCCCTTTGGCGGCTTTGATCAGCCGGACGATCTCGCCCAGGTTTTCCGTGAATGCGGTGAGATTGCAACGGGGAATGCGACGCCCGGGGGGTACGCTGGCGTCGTTGAACCCAAATTCAATCAGCACCCAACCGGGTAGAAGGGGAGCAATTTCGCCGTCGAAGCGCGCCAACCCTTCCTGCGTGGTGTTGCCGCCGACGCCCCGGTTGTAGACCTCGAACCGGTCGGGGGCGATTTTATCGAGCTCGCTCTGCACGAGCGCCGTCCAGCGCCGTCCCTCGGGAAACGGTCTCCCAGCGGTGATCGAGTCCCCAAAACAAATAATGCGTTCCATGGGCCGGACCGATAACAGAAAATCCGAGCCTGAAGCAATCGAGAAAGACCGGCCCCGCGCCACTCTGCGCGCCAATCCCTGGTCCCCATGTTTGCTGCCCTCGTGCGCCCGCTCCGCGTGACCGGCCTTTCTCATCTCTGAGTCGCCGATTCTAGGGCATGGAGTGGGACAAAGAGTGTCCCTTCCCTGCGCGAATTTGAATTTCTGTTTTTCCTCGTTCCCAAACTCTGAGACTGTGTGAAAACTCCAAGTATGCTCGATTCTGAAAAACTCCGACGCTCATATTTGCCCTACACGGCCTGTTTCGAAGGAGGGCAATGATTTATCATTCCCAAAAATCGAGCATTTTACG
>JBBCKI010000041.1:0-32154 GCA_037190965.1 Chthoniobacteraceae bacterium | reverse complement strand
CCGCGCGGTAGAGGGAGGGCGGAGCTCCGCGACGCCGCTCATGGCCAAAGGCCCTCTATTTCTTCTTCTTAACCACTCGGGCTTGCAGGATCTTTTCTTGAACGTAATAACCCAGTTCCATAAGGGCCCGTCCTGCGGGGGATGAACGCACAACGCGACTCTCCATCGATACCGCGCTCGACGGCGCGAGCGGGCTACCTGCCCTGTCTTCCCGCACACCGCTCGAAGTATTCCGAAGGCGTCATCCCGGTTTGCTTCTTGAACCACCGGCAGAAGTAACCGCTGTCCTGAAACCCGTGCTCCTGCGCCAGGATCTTCGCGCTCCGTTCCCCGGTCCGCATCCGTTGCTCGATCTTAAAGAGGCGGCATTTCTGCTGAAATTGCTTGGGAGGCATCCCGAATCGGGCGCAAAACAACGCCTCGAAATGATTGAGGCTCCAGCCATGCCATCGGGCGACCTGCATCATGGTCAGCGGTTTGGCGGCGTTGCGCTCCAGATAAGCCCGCGCCTCCTCGATCCGATCCCCGGTGTCGATTCTCGCCACTCTCTCCAACCTTTCCTGCTTCTCCCTATGGGCCGCAGGCGCAACCGCCCGCTTGAGCAGGATCACCAATTCCGCAAGCAACAGAAGGATTCTCTCCTGATGAAAAGGCGGATGAAGAGCGTCCTCATCCCGCAACCGGGCGATGACTTCCAAAAGCTCTCCCCACCACGGTTCGAAGACGATCCTGCGATGCAGCGGCACTCCCTCGAGCATTCCCTCTTCCGCGTGAAAGCCAATCCACGCGAATCCAGTGTCCACCCTCGCTTCTTCGAAGTGAAGCTGCTGGGGAGCGACCAGCATGGCTTCCCCAGCCCGAAGCGCCACGTCTCCACGCCCGCTCAAATGCCACCGCGCCTCCCCGGTTCTGACGACGCCGAGTTCATAAAAACCGTGGCGATGCTCCGGGAACATCACGCCTGCGGCCGTCGTGCGCCGGGTGTCGGTGATCAGATGAAATTGAAGTCCGGAGAGCTGCACAAATTCTTGAGATCAGCCGACCTTACGGGAATAAGTGCAGCATAATCCAGAGTTAATCCAGTGACGCTGGTTCAAGAGTGAGATAGGAATCGATCCATGCCAGCCCTTCCTCCGGATTCCACCGCCAAGACCACAACCACGACCACCACTCCCCGCCCCCTTCCTCTTCAACCCGACGGCACAGAGTGGCAGGATGAAACACAGCTTTCCCTTGGCAAGGAAACGCCGCGCGCCACTTCCGTTCCTTTCCAAAACGCCGGGCAGGCATTGTCACTACGCCGCGAGGAATCGCCCTTTGTCCTCTCGCTCAACGGGCCATGGAAATTCCATTGGGTGAACCACCCCGAGCAGCGCATTCGCGAGTTCCACCAAAAAGGGTTCGATGACGCGGGATGGAATGAGATCGTCGTCCCCTCCAACTGGCAGGTCCAAGGGTACGACACGGCGATCTACACCAACGTCACCTACCCCTTTGCGAAACGTCCACCGTATGTCATGGACGAGCCGCCCGAGCACTACACCAACTTCCGCGACCGCAACCCGGTCGGCGCTTACCGGCGGCGGTTCAGCGTGCCGGAGGCTTGGGCCGGGCGCGCAATCCATCTGGTATTCGAGGGGGTCGATTCGTTTTTCTATCTCTGGATCAACGGACACTATGCAGGGTTCAGCAAAGACAGCCGGACGACGGCCGCCTTTGACATCACCCGCTGGCTGGTTCCCGGCGAGAATGAAGTCGCCGTGGAAGTCTACCGCTACAGCGATGCCAGCTATCTGGAGGATCAGGATTTCTGGCGGCTCAGCGGCATTTACCGCGATGTCGCGCTCGTGGCGTATGCCCCGGAAGGGATTCGCGATTTCTTCCTCAAGCCCGAACTCGACGCCTCGCTTTCCAGTGCCGTGCTTCGCGTGGAGACGGAACTGAACGGGGCCGCTCACGACCTCGTCCTGAAAGCCGCGCTCTACGATGCAAACCAGGCGGTCATTGCCAGCGGCGAAACCCCCGCCGGGGATGGCGTGGCCTCACTAGCCATCGAGGTCCGGACGCCCCGGCTCTGGAGCGCCGAATCACCGGAGCTTTATACGGCGGTGCTTACCCTCTGCGACAGCACAGGCAACGTTCTCGACTGCGTTTCCGCGAAAACGGGATTCCGCCGGGTGGAAATTCGCGACGGGGTCTTCCTGATCAATAACGCCCCGGTGAAACTCAAGGGAGTCAACCGCCACGAACACGAATACCGCACCGGCCACACCGTCACCCGGGAAGGGATGATCGAAGACATCCTTCTCATGAAGCGGGCCAACGTCAACCACGTCCGGACCGCCCATTATCCTGACGTGCCGGAATGGTACGACCTTTGCAACGAGTACGGCCTCTATGTATTGGATGAAGCCAACGTGGAAAGCCACGGCTGCGGCTACGGAGAGGAATCGATCTCTCATTTCCCCTCCTGGCGGGCCGCTCACGTCGAGCGCGCTGTCGCGATGGTACACCGGGACAAGAACCACCCATGCGTGGTGATCTGGTCGCTCGGCAACGAAGCAGGCCCGGGCGAAAACTTCCACCACGCCGCCGGAGCTATCCGGGCCATTGATCCCCGGCCGATTCATTACGAGCGCAACAACTCCATCGCCGACCTGGATAGCATCATGTATCCTTCGGTCGCCCACGTGGAGCGCGAGGGCGCGGCTCCCCGGTCAAAGCCATTTTACCTCTGCGAATACGGCCATTCGATGGGCAATGCCGTCGGGAATCTTACCGACTACTGGGCCGCCATCGAGGCTAGTCCGTTCCTGCTTGGGGGCTGTATCTGGGAATGGATGGACCACGCGCTGCCCGCCCGGGATCTGGCGAATGGTCAGGAATACCCCGCCTACGGCGGCGATTTCGGCGACCAGCCCAACGACGGCCTCTTCATCACCGACGGCCTTCTCTTCTTCAACCGCGAGCCGAAACCGGCTTATTGGGAACTGAAGAAAGTCTACCAGAATGTCCGTTTTGCATGGGATACCGCGCGCCCCCGCACCGTCAGGATCGAAAACCGGTTCGCATTCACGAACCTGTCGCGATTCCGCATCAGCTGGGAATTGAAGGGCGAAGAGGGAACCATCGCCAGCGGTGTTTGGGAATCTCTGGATATTGCTCCGGGGGAAAGCCGCGCCGTGGAATGGCCTGTCGATCGCGCCCTGCTCACCTGCCGGCGTGAGGCACGACTACGCCTTGCGGCAACATTGATGGAATCAACACGATGGGCCGAGGCAGGACACGAGGTTGCCTGGGAAACCCTTCCCGTCGCGTTGCGTTTCCCTTACGATGGCTGGGAGAAGCAACAACCGCGCGTCAAGCCCGCGCACGACCTGGCTGTTTCCGAAACCTCGGCAGGCTGGAAGGTGCGTTCCGGCAACGTCGAGTTCTTCTGGGGCCGCAATAGCGGCATGCTGGAGCGGTGGACTGTCAAAGGCCGCAGCCTTCTTGAAACCGGGCCGAGATTTTCCGCATTTCGCGCGCCGGTCGATAACGACCGCTGGGCGGCGGAGAGCTGGTTCGCACACGGGCTTCATCAGCTTCAACCGACCGTCCTTGAAACCGCCTTTCAGCAAGGCGAAGACGGCTTGGCAGTGTTCCGGAGCATCGTGGAATGGAAGGCGACAGAGGGAGCCGCTCTGGCGGGTTTCAAGACAGGGCATATTGCCCTGACACCCCAGCCGCTTCCCGAAGAGGCGGCGGCGTTCAGGGTGGAATCATCCTACACCCTCGGAGAGGAAGGGACGTTGGAAGTCTCCATCGCGATTCGCCCCCACGGGGCCGCCGCGCCTTATCTCCCACGGCTCGGGCTCGAATGCCTGCTTCCGAAGGCATTCGACCAGGTCGTCTACTACGGTTGCGGCCCTTACGAAAACTATGTCGACCGCCGGAGCGGCGCAGGCGTCGAGCGGCACGAGAGCACCGTGAAAGATCTCTTCGTTCCCTACGCCAAACCGACCGATTGCGGCAGCCGCACCGACGTGCAATGGGTCGAGCTATGGGCGGAAGGCCATGGCCTTCGCATTGAGGCCATCGAGAAGCAATTCATCTTCTCCGCACTGCCTTACCGGCAGATGGAGTTGGTGCAAGCCTCACACGTTCACAGGCTTCCGGAATCCAACGCCACCGTCCTCCACCTCGATGCCCGTCAATGCGGCCTCGGCGGGAACAGTTGCGGCCCGCAGCCGATGGATCGCGATCTTGTGAGGATGGAGCCGGTGACGCTGAGATTCCTCATGAGCGCGATTTCAAGATGACCGACAGGTGACTTGCGATCTTCAAACATTTGGGAGAAGATCGCGGGCATCTCATGAAATCGCTCCTGAGCAGTCCCACCTTCAAGATGGCGTGCCAGCAGTTCGATGCGGCCGCTGATTTTCTTAATATCCCGGCTCAATACCGCGACCGGGTGAAGCTGCCGAAACGGATGATCACGGTCACCGTCCCGGTGGAACTCGACAATGGTGAAGTCGTCGTCTTCGAAGGGCACCGCGTCCAGCACCACCTGACGCTTGGCCCCACCAAGGGAGGGCTGCGATTCCACCCCTCGGTCGATCTGGGGGAAGTGGCGGCGCTGGCGATGTGGATGAGCTGGAAGTGCGCGCTGGTCGGCCTGCCCTACGGCGGGGCGAAGGGCGGCATCGCCTGCGATCCCCATCGGATGAGCCCGAAGGAGCTGGAGAATCTCACACGGCGTTACACGGCGGAGATGATCCCGTTCATCGGGCCGCATACCGATGTGATGGCTCCCGATATGGGCACCAACGAGCAGACCATGGCATGGATGATGGATACCTACTCCACCCAGGTCGGCCATACCGTGCCGGGGATCGTGACGGGGAAGCCGGTGGCCATTGGCGGCTCGCTGGGCCGCCGCGAAGCAACGGGACGCGGCGTCGCGTTTCTGACCACGCGCGCCATCGATCTCCTGAAGCTCCCCAGCGACAGCCGGATCATCATCCAGGGTTTCGGCAACGTCGGCAGCTTCGCCGCCTACGCGATGGCGAAGAATGGCTTCAAGATCATCGGCGTCAGCGATCACACCGGGGGCGTCATCGACGAGAAGGGACTCGACATCGCCGCTCTCCATGCCCATTTCGAAAAGTCCACGACGCTTCAAGGATTCTGCGGCGGCGACGCCATCAGCAACGAGGAATTATTGGTACAGCCGTGCGAAGCGTTGATCCCGGCGGCTCTCGACCGGGTCATCACGGAAAAAAATGCGGGTCGCCTGCAATGCCGCATTCTCGCGGAAGCCGCCAACGGGCCGACCACTTTCGAGGCCGACGCCATTCTCCGGCAGCGAGGCGACATCTTCGTCATTCCCGATATTCTCTGCAACTCCGGAGGTGTTATCGTGAGCTACTTCGAATGGGTGCAGAACCTGCAAACCTTCTTCTGGAGCGAACCCGAGATCTTCGACAAACTCTACCGCGTGCTGGGCCAATCATTCGATCAGGTGATGAAGGAAGCGCGCCTGCGTAACCTCGACCACCGCACGGCGGCCCTGACACTAGGGATCAACAAGGTCGTGGAAGCGAAGAAGCTGCGAGGGCTGTTTCCATAAACCGCGAAATATCCTGATGCTTTACCGCAAAAGGAAAGCCGGGGTTCTCCGGAACCCCAGCTACATTCGCTCAAACAATACCCAACGTAAGAATTTCAGAGCTTTTTCGGTTTAGAATGTCGCAATGATTTTGCGAGTGCCGTAGGTTGTTGCGCGGTTTTTCGAGCGTAGCGGCTGTATTTTCAATACTGCCCAAGCTCGAAGGGCCGCGCAACAGCCTGCGCCACCGCAAAGCATGCGACAGAATAAGCTGAAAACGCTCTAGAATACGAACCGGACACCGGCGCGTGTGGTGTCGATGTCGTTCTTGGATTTCCCGGTGAAGTTCCAGCGCCAGTCGGCGAATACACCGAAGTGCTCCGTCGCACGCCACTCCACGCCGGCGCCCACGTCGGCGAACCCGACCTTGCTTCCGTCGAAGAGACCGCCGCCGCCCCCAAAGATGTAAGGAGCAAAGCAAATGTTACAGAGCTCAAGAGGATAGCGAATGATGAAGTTGCCCGTCACCTGGTGAGCAACCGCGCGATGGGAGGATCTCCGTTCCCGGTTCTTGAACTTTGTCCTCTCGCGCCATTCGCATTTTTCGTCGTCCCAAAACCGTTCCGTGCCGCTCCTCACGCGCTCCGTTCTTGAGGAGCGGGTTTCGGTGCCGTTCCACCAGTTGCCCTCCACACTGAAACCGAAATACCGACAAAAGAAGTAGTTTATGCCAACGCCGCCTCCACTGCCGTCGCGGAAGTATCGATTGCTGCCCGGCCTGGCATCGTTATACGAGTAGAAGAGATCCAGTTGAAGCTCCTGGTCCCTGAAGCAAGGGGGCGGGAGAACAATCGGCTGTTTGTATTCCTTCGACACCACAGTGACGCCAGCGAAGGCGGGGGTTGCAACCGTCAATGCCGTTAAAAGGCTCAATGTCAGTTTATTCATGGTGTGGCTTTACTATGTTGATTTTGCTTGTGGTATTCGCGCCCCAGCAAAATCTGGCCGTCTGACGAGCCTCTTTCGTCAGAATTCGGTGAAATCCAAGCGTATCGGCAATCTTTCGATGAAGAAGACATGGCCTGTAGTAGCCGGTGCGGGAGCACCGGTAGCACGCTCGCGCCGCCGAGCGCGGGTATCGGCTCCCGAGGCTTCCCTAAGGTCGCACCCCGGCAACATAGGCTCGTCTTGCGGGGATGGAGGCAAAACGCGCCTCCTTGTCATCTCCCGCGCTCTCGGCGAGAGCGGACTACCTTGAAGGCGTCCTTATGCCCTTCTCAAGGCCGCGAGGGCGCTCAAGCCTTTTTGTATTTCACCAAAACCGCCGGATCGATCCTCGCGACGCTCCCGGAGCCGTACCACATCACATTATCCATCCCTAACAAGCTCTTCCAGAAAGTGGAGCGTTGGCCGTATTTGAAATCGATGACGCAATTCCCGCCTTTGGACAGGACGTAGTCGCGCATCTTCTCTTTGACGTGATCCAGTGACTTCAAGTGGTTCTGGGAGAAGAACCCATTCAGTTCGCTGGTGAAGCTTTCGATGAACGCCGCCTCCGGGGGAGCGCCCTCAATGAAGTAAACGCCCCTGTACTCGGAAATATACATCTACTTGTCGCGCCTACTTATCGCGTTCGAGGATGACGATCATTTCTTCCCGCGAAGCTGAAAGCACCCCCGGAATCTGCGCTGTGGTTGCAGCAGTGACCTTCCACCCTTGTGCGGCATAAGCGTTCAGGGCTTGCTCCAGCTTCTCCGGGTCAAACTTGCTGCTGAACCACTTATCCTTCTGCGTGAGAACCTTGTACTCTTTCATTCCTTTAACAAGCCGCGGCGAAAGGGCCCGCGGCTGCTTGCTTCTCCACTATTCTTAGCTGATGCGCATCGGCATCAAGACGTACAGGAACGCTCCCTGGATCTTGATAAGCCCGGGGCTCATTTCGTCGATAAGGTCGAGATAGACCTCGTCTTCGGAAAGGTTCTTGAGCGGAGCCATGAGGAACTCCGGGTTGAAGGCGATCGAGAACTCGCGGCCCTTGTATTGAATGGGCAGCGTCTCGCGGGCTTCGCCGACTTCCGGGGTGTTGGCGGCGATCTCCAGATTGTTCTTGGAGAAGACCAGCTTCACGGAATTGCTCTTCTCACTCGCGAGAAGCGAAACGCGGTGGACGGCGTTGTAGAAAATTTCGCGCTCCAGCGTGACGCGTTCCTTGGTTTCGCCGGGGATGACCTGCCGGTAGTTCGGGTAGTTCCCTTCGACCAGCTTGGAAACCAGCAGCGTGCCGTTGGCTTCGAAGGCGACCTGGTTTTCGCCGACGCTCACCTTGATCTCGCCGTCGTCGGAGAGAAGGCGTTGCAGTTCAACGACCGTCTTGGTCGGCACGATGATGTCGGTCTCGTGGCTGCGTGGGAATTCGAGCTCGATATCCACCAGGGCGAGGCGGCGGCCGTCCGTGGCGACGAGCGTGAGCTTGTTTTCCTTGAAGGAGCAGAGAATACCATTGAGGACGTAACGCGTCTCGTCGTTGGAGATGGCGTAGGCGGTTTTCTTAAGTCCGTCGCGGAGATCCTTCTGGCGGATGGTGAAGGTCTTGGCGTTCTCGAACTTCGGCAGCGGCGGAAACTCCTCTTCCGGCAGGCCGTACATCTTGAAGAAACTGGAACCGCACTTGATGGAAGCGATGTTCTTGGAATCGACCTCGACGGTGATCTCCCCAGCGGGAAGTTCACGCACGATCGTCGCGAGGCGGCGGGCAGGCAGCGTGGTCGCGCCCGGGCGCTCGACGTCGGCCTCCACGGCGGCGCGAATCCCCACATCGAGATCGGTGGTAGTAAACCGGAGCAGACCATCGGCTGCCTGCAACAGCACGTTCGAAAGAATCGGTAGTGTGGTGCGGGTGCTGACCACGTTCTGCACGGTTTGCAGACCTTCGAGGAGCTTCTCTTTGGTGAGGCTGAACTTCATAAAAGTGATGGGATCAGGTTCGCGGGCTCGGGAGCCACGGCGTAATCTTGTGGATCATCGCGATGGCTGCCCTTGTGTCAAGAAGTCGCACCCTGTTTTGCGGCGGTTCAAGTCAATTTTTTTGGATTCGCGGTCGCCTCGTCAGCGATTGAGCTGATTGTCGAGGAACGAAACCACCTGCCGCAGCTTCTCGTCTTCGCCGATTTTTCCTTTCACCAGCCGGTGCGCGTGTAGGACGGTGCCATGGTCGCGGCCCCCGAAGGCGTCGCCGATTTCGCTCAGGGAGGTCTTTGTGAGTTCGCGGGCGAGATACATCGCCACTTGCCGAGGAAGCGCAATGTTGGCCGGGCGGCGCTTGCTGGTCATGTCGGCAAGCCGGATGTCGAAGTGCTCGGCCACCTTGCGCTGGATCTGGTCAATCGTGACGGTGCGGCGCGCCTCCTCCTGAAGGATATCCTTGAGGAGATGCTCCACGGCTTCGGGAGTCAGCTCCTTGCCGCTCAGCGAAGCAAAGGAGGCAACGCGCATCAACGCCCCTTCCAGGCGGCGGACGTTGGTGCGGATGCGCTGCGAGAGAAATTCCAGGATGGAGCTGTCGACCTTGATGTGGAGCGACTGTGCCTTCTTGCGAAGAATGGCGACGCGTGTTTCGATATCGGGCGGCTGAAGCTCGGCCGTAAGCCCCCATTCAAACCGCGAGACAAGACGCTGCTCCAGGTTCTGGATTTCGCTCGGCGGCCGGTCGCTGGAGAGGATGATCTGCTTATGCCCGTCGAAGAGGGCGTTGAAGGTGTGGAAAAACTCCTCCTGCGAACGCTCCTTGCCCGCCAGGAACTGGATGTCGTCGATGAGCAGAATGTCGGCCTGGCGGTAGCGGTTGCGGAACCTGACGAGCTTGCCGTTCTGGATGGCGTCGATGAACTCGTTGGTGAAGCGCTCGCTGGAAATGTAGAGAATTTTCGACCCCTTCTTGCTGGTCGAAACATGGTGGCCGATGGCGTGCATCAGGTGGGTCTTGCCCAGCCCGACCCCACCATAAACAAAGAGCGGGTTATAGGTTTTGGCGGGAGCCTTTGCCACGGCCAACGCGGCGGCATGGGCAAACTGATTGTTGGCACCGACCACAAAGGAATCGAAGGTATTACGCGGGTTCAACCCGGAGGCAGGCGTTGCTTTTGGCTCGCCGGAGTCGGAACCCGCCGCTCTGGAAGCATTGGCTCCGGCCCGGGAAGCACGAACCACTCCGCCCCGTCCCCCCACTGCGGAAACGGCTGCCCCTCCGAAAGAATCGATCTCCAGCTCCCCCTGCGATTCGGCACCACCCTCTTCATGCTGAGCGGCGTCGAGGCTGGCGGCGGAGCGCGAAGAGTCCGCGTCGGATTCGTCATCGGCAGTGGCGTTTTTTTCCGCCCCGTCGCCAACGGTAAAGTTGATCTTACGCGGGCTGCCCAGGACCATCAGGATCGCGGACTGAAGCAGCCCCATGTAGTTGGTCTCGATCCAAAGCTGATAGATGTTATTGGGGACGCGCAAGGTGATCTCCGCCTCGTCGGCGTGAAGCATCTGAATCGCCTTGAACCAACGCTGGAAAGTATCGGCGCTCACTTCGGGTCGGATTGCGTCCGCGATGTGCTTCCAGATCAAAGCGAAGTTTTCTTGCATAAGTGATTTATCCACAGTCGTTAGAGATACCCTCCCGTTTGGCGGGACCCGTGCTCCCTTTGTGACACCCTGGTGAAATCCGCGTGACAACGGTGTGACGCCGCGCTTATTCCCCACCCCGGCAGGCTTGAGAAACATTTCTTGAACCCTCTGTAAATGAACAGGTTACAAAGACCGAAAGCGTGGAACAGGCTTCCCGAAAGGGTTTCCACGCCACAGGCGACTCCGAAGCCTTCGAAAAGAAGGTTCTGCGTCTTTTGGATCTGTTTTTCGTTCTTGTTCACAAGTTATTCACAGGCGATTCAACCCTCGCCCGCCGAGCGGCGTGAGATTAGTCAGCGGCCAAAAACCGGACAAGAAAAAAGCCGGGTTCGCGGGCAACTTTATTTATGGATGCGGAAAATAATATCTTGCTTCTCCGACCCTGTTTTTCCCCTCCCCATCGGGGGTTGTCCCATTCCTCTTCTGAAGGTGAGAAAACTCACGCGTCGAGAGTGCCATCCGCCTTTTGCGAGCGCACATGCTCGCTCGCCGCGCGTACCCGCGATTCCGGGGTGCGGAAAAGGAGCGCGATGGCGAAAGTGATGATCGTGCCGATGGTGATTCGCCACGGGAATCCCACGGTGGGGAGCCAGCCCGGCGACCATAGCACCGCCTCCTGATTGGCCAGGAGCAACCTCCAGATATCGTTGTGCAACCCGCTGTAGAGGGCGACGACAAGAAAACCGATGATCATTGCCACCGGGTTCCCAATGTCGTTCCCACGCGTCCGCGTCAACATCCCCACCAGAAAGACCCCGAGCAGCGAGCCATAGGTGTAACCGAAGATCCCGAGGACAATCGGGATGATCTGCGATTTGAGGATCAACACGGCATAGGCCGTGAGCGCCCCGATCACGATCAGAAGAATGGAGAACACCACCGTGCTCCAGCGCGCGGCGGTCACCACCTGCCAAGGGGTCGCATCGGGCCTGATATAAGGCTTGTACCAATCCTCCGTGAAGCTCGTGGCCAGCGCATTGAGCGCGGTGGAGAGAGAACCCATCGCCGTCGCGAAGACCCCCGCCACCAGCAACCCCCGAAGGCCGGGCGGCATTTCGTTCATGATGTAGTAGGCGAACGGATTTGCCTTTCCCGCGACCCCGTAGTGGACCCAGAGAAGAATCCCGACCAGCAGGAAACATAGGACCAGGGGAATATCCGCAAGGCCCGAAAGGATCACCGCCAGACGGCTCCTGTGATAATTTTTCGCCGTCAGCATTCGCTGCACCATGTCCTGATCGGTGCCGTGCGTGGCCATGGTCAGGAATCCCCCGCCGAGAATCGCCGCCCAGATCGTGTAGTTGGACTCCAGATTCGCCCGCACGTTCTGCATGAAGGAGAGATTGGAATCGACGCCCGTATCGAAAAAGATCAGGTCCTTGGAGTCGGTGAGCAGCCCCTGTACGCCGCGCCATCCTCCGGGGGTGTGCCCGAGCAACGACCAGATGGCGAAGCCCAACCCACCGAACATCACCGACGCCTGGATAACATCGGTCCAGACCACCGCCTTGATCCCGCCCAGGGTGGTGTAAATGGCCGTGGCGATCGTCAGAAAAGCGAGCGCGGCGACGTAGGTGAGCAGTTGCTGGGTCATCGTCAGCGTTTCCCCGGTGTACATCTCGTAGCCGATCACCAGGATGATCGCCGCCACATAGAGCCGGGTGCCGCTTGCCAGCGCGCGCGTGACGAGGAACACCGCGGAAGCCCAGTTTTTCGTGGTTTCCCCAAACCGGATCCTCAGGAACTCGTAAATGGAGATGACCCGATAATCGTAGTACGGCTTGATGAAAATATAGGCAATGAACACGCGCGCCAGCACGGTGCCGAGCGCCATCTGCGCGTAGAGAAAGTTGCGGTGGTTGTACCCCTCCCCCGGAGCGCCAAGAAAGGTGGCGGCGCTGGTCTCCGCCGCGATGATGGAGGCGAGCACCGCCCACCACGGGATGTTGCGATCCCCCACCGCAAAGGCCTCCATGTCTTTGCTCCCACGGCCTTTGTAGAGGCCAATCCCGATCACTGCCAGGAAGTACGCGAAAATGACGAAACCATCGAGCAGCCAGGTATGCATGAACCCCGAGTATTCACGTTTTGCGCCAAACGGCAACGCCCGGAACGCTTGCCACCCTGAAAACCCGGGGGTATTTTAACCCCTTGGTTGAACGCCAGGGGCCCCTTTGTTGTCTGACAATCATCCGACCTTTGTATCCGATGCAAAATTTCTCTTTCTACATCCTCCTGATCATCGTCCCGATGCTGCTCGGTCTCTGGGCTCAGTTCCGGGTGAAGAGCGCGTTTTCCCGCTACAGCCAGGTCCGCGCCACCTCCAACATGACGGGGGCCGAAACCGCCAGACATATTCTGGACGCCGCGGGCATCCATGACGTGCAGGTGGCGGAAATCAACGGCATGCTGGGAGATCATTACGACCCGGTGCACAAACGGCTCTGCCTTTCCACGGACGTCTATCACAACCCCTCCGTCGCCGCCCTCGGGGTGGCCGCGCACGAGACGGGACACGCCATCCAGCATGCCCGTGCCTACGCCCCGCTGAAGGCGCGCATGGCCATTGTGCCGGTCACCCAGTTTGCCTCGCAGATTCTGCCCTTTGTCATTTTCGGCGGGTTCATTTTCGGGCTCTTCGGGCTCATCAAGATCGGCATTCTCTGCTACATCGTCATCACCCTCTTCTCGCTGATCACCCTGCCGGTGGAGTTTGACGCCTCCCGCCGGGCCAAAATCATTCTGGGCCAGATGGGCATCATCCAGCCGGGAGCCGAAGCCACGGGCGTCAACCGAGTGCTCAACGCAGCCGCGCTGACCTACGTGGCGGCCTTTGTCGCGGCGATCGGGAACCTCCTCTACCTCCTGATGATTTCGCAGCGCAGGAATTAACCCCACTTCCCCCTGGTGCAACCATTCGCTTCAAACCCCGCTGGCAATCTTGTTGCCGGGTTGAGGGATAAACTGATAGCAACCTCGGCAACCATGGCCGAGGAGATCCCTCACAACGAAGACGCCGAACTGGTCGCCCGCGCTCAAGCGGGCGATCCGGCGGCTTTCGACGCCCTGGTGGTGAAGTATTCCCCGCGCCTCTACGGGCTGGTCTACAACATGACCTCCAACCACGAGGACACCAACGACCTGCTTCAGGATGTCTTCGCCAAGGCATACCGCTCCATCGCGGGGTTTCGCGGCAAATCGAGCTTCTACACCTGGATCCACTCGATCGCCGTGAACATGTCGATCAACTTCCTCAAGAAGCGCGGCAGGCGTTATCACATGAGCCTGGATGACACCGAATCCGGCGTTCAGAACAACAAGGAATTCATCGAACTGACCACCGGCAGCGACCCGGTGAGGGAAGCCGACCTCGCGGAACTCCAGCGGAGATTGAACGAGGCCATGATGAAACTGTCTCATGATCATAGAGCTGTGGTCACCATGTTTGACATTCAAGGGATGCCCCATGCGGAAATCGCCAAGATTCTCGGCATCTCTGAAGGCACAGTCCGGTCACGCCTTTTTTACGCCCACCGCCAATTGCAGAATTTCCTGGAGGAGTTCCACCGCTAAGACCTCCAAATCTTAACTTTAATTTTATCAAGAGCCCAAAACAGCCAAGAGTCACAGCCATGCCCGAAGAAGACCTAAGCCCGATCTCGAAGCTGCTCCGCATGAAGCGCCACGAACAGCCGCCGCCTGAGTATTTCGAAAACTTTTTGCGGGAGTTCCAGCAGCGACAGCGAGCGGAGATGTTGCGCCGCCCGGCATGGCGGATTGCCTTGGAGAGGATGCAGGCGCGATTCAGCGACCTGACCCGCGAGATCACATCCCGGATCGCTCCGGCCCAGTTCGCCTACGGCGGCGCGAGCGCGGCGGTCCTTGTCATCGCGGTGATGTTCACGGCCAACATGCTCCAGCACCCCGGCGGGTCGCTCCCGGCCATCGCCATGGATCTGTCCCAGCCCCAGGTTCTAACGGCGCAAGCTCATCAGGCCAATCAGGCCCCGGTGGCGGTGGAGATCCCTGTCCGCATGGCTGCCCACGTCCCCGCCCGGTTCACTCTCGATTCCGAGGTCCGCTTTCCGGATCTTTTCCCCAACGAAGCGCCCAGGGTAACCCAGCCCGGTCAGCAGCCGGGCCAGGCGCGACAGCATCCGCGCTACATCCTGGACACGCGGCCAGCAAGTTATGAGCCGCCGTTTAGTTTTTAGCTTTGCCGCCTACCTGGCTGCATTGACCGGAGCGGGCCTGGTTTTCAGCCTCGCCGCCGTGCGCAAAGCGGAGGCGGAGACTGAAGCACCCACTCCCCACACCACGAGTGTCGCCGACGCGCTCTCCGAGGAAGTGCGCACCGTTTTTGCGAACACCCGGGGGGCCGTGGTCAAGATCGAGGCCTCGGACAAGAACGGAGAGCTTTGCGGCACCGGCTTTTTCATCGACCCGAGCGGCACCCTGGTTACTTCCTTTTCGGTGGGGGGCGAAAGCACCGACATCATCGTCTCCAGCGGGGAGGCAAAATACCCCGCCCGGCGTCTCCTGGCCGATTGCCGCAGCGGGATCGCCATTTTGCGGATCGAAAAAACGGCCCAGGCTCTGCCGTATCTTCCGATGGGAAAATCGAGCGATCTTTCGATCGCCGCCCCCGTGATGTCCATCGCCTACCCGATGGATATGCCGCTGACGCCCAACTTCGGAATGGTGGCCGGATTCAATCTCAAGTACCTCAATCGCTTTTTTGCCACCACGCACATTCGCGCCAATGTCCCGGTCCAACGCGGCGAAGGCGGCGCGCCACTGCTCAACATGCGCGGCGAGGTGGTGGGAGTCGTCATCAGCGGCCTTGATGGAGGCGCTTCCTGCTTCGCCCTTCCTATTGAAGCCGTCGCGAAACTTCACCGCGACTACGTCCGCTTCGGGGCGATCCGCCCGGGCTGGCTGGGAGTAATGGTGGAGCGCGCCGAAGCCGGAGAAGCCCAACAAGGTTCCACCGCCCGGGTAACCGGCGTGATGGAAGAAGCCCCCGCTCTCGAAGCAGGGATCCTGCCCGGCGATTTGATCCTCAAGATCGGCGAAGTTGCCGTGAAAACGCCCGAGGATGTCATCAACGCCTCATTTTTCCTGACAGCCGGAGACTCCGTCCCTGTTACCGTATGGAGGGGCGAAGAGGCCGTCACCCTCGACGTCGAGCCGGTGGAACGCGAAAAGCCCGGTCCCAGCAGAAAACGGCTCAAACCGGCCGGCCCGATCGGCATTCCGTTTGGCACCGAGGATATTACGCTTCGGACGGAACACTGAGTTGATTTGACAGAAGGGGCCGATCTATAACTCGGCCCCATGATCTCTCCAGGACTCGTTTCCATCACTTTTCGCAAGCTCTCCCCGCAGGAAATCGTCTCTCTGGTTTCCGGGGCCGGGCTCTCCTGCATCGAATGGGGCGGCGATATCCACGTGCCGCACGGCGATTCCGCCCGAGCCTTGGAAGTGCGCCGCCTGACGCAGGACCACGGGCTGCGGGTCTCCGCTTACGGCTCCTACTACCGCGCGGGAGAAAGCGAAGCCGCTGGGTTAAGCTTTGACTCGGTGCTCGAAACCGCCCAAACGCTCGGCGCGCCGACGATTCGCGTCTGGGCGGGCAAGCACGGCTCCGCTGAGGCTGACGAAACCTACCGCCGCGAGGTGACCGACGATCTCCGGCGAATCACCGGGCTTGCCGCCGTAAGCGGCATCACCGTTTCGCTGGAATTTCACGCAAACACCCTCGCCGACAACGCCCCCGAGACCCTCGCCCTTTGGAGCAACGTCGGGCATCCCAACCTTAAAACCTACTGGCAGCCTCGCGTGGAGCAATCGGTGGAAACCGGCCTTGGGGAAATCGAAGCGCTTGCGCCACAACTCACCCATGTCCACGTCTTTTACTGGCCGCGTTCGAGCGAACGCGGCCCCCTCGCGGAAGGACGTGACGCATGGAAACGTTATTTCGAAGCGATTAGCCGGATCCCCGGAGACCGCGACGCGATGCTTGAGTTTGTCAGAGATGACGCGCCTGAAGCCTTTCTGCAGGATGCGGAGGCGCTGAAGTCGCTGGTGGGCTGTTAGCCCTTCCAGCAACCAGCAGCCCGCTATTTTTACTGACAATCGCTTCAATTCACGCAACAATCGGCAGCACCATGCGGCTCCTCCGTTCGCACCTTCGTTTCGTTGCCGATCGCTTTCGGCGTTCACACGACACATCCCTTCGTTCCAGCTCGCTTCTAGCACTATCACTTGGCTTGGCGGGTGCATTGAATCTCTTGAGCGTCGCCCCAGGCCAGGCGGTTATTGTCGCGGCAGGCGCGGACCCTACCTATACCTCCAATCCGGGAACTTTTCCCTGGAACAACGTGGGCCAATTTGGAGACGGCTCGGCGGTTTATCTAGGCGACATCAATAACAATGGAACGTATTGGGTGATTACCGCCGCCCACATTAATTCCAACTCCCTCCCAAATACGGTGCAGTTCGGCTCCGCCTATAATGTCGTCGCGGGGTCATACGTCCAACTCACCAATACTGGGGTGAACTATCCAAATTGGGGAACCCTCTCGACATATGCCGATCTGGCCATGTTCCAGATCAACGTCAATAGCAACCCGTCAGGCCTCGTCACCCTGCAACTGGGAACGTCGCTTCCTTCCAACGTCCAGACGCTCAGCATGGTGGGATTCAGCACCAATATCGACAATTCGCGGACCAAGCGCTGGGGGCAAAATGTTGCCAATGGGGCCATGCTCGACCTCAATAGCCAACCTCAACGGCTGATGAAAATTACTACTTATGGCGACACCATGGTGTTCGCCACTCATTTCAACAGCACCGCCACGAATCCCCCCTCCCTCGCCCAGGCCGTTGCCGGAGACTCCGGCGGCGGAGTGTTTTCTTTGAATGGGGGGATCTATGAACTTTCCGGCATCATGCTGGCAGTCTCCGGCAGCCCCGGAGCCGATCAGTTCACACTTGCTGCGAATATCGCCACCTACCGCGCCGAGATCTTTGCCAAAGCGATCCCGGAACCAGGCGCAGTCGGCTTACTCGCGGTGGGTCTCGCCGGGTTGTACCTGCGCGGGCGAAAACATCGTTGCCAACGTGCTACTCAATAAATTGATTAAAAAATCAATGTCTCAGCGTTGCTGAATTGGCTTCCGAGGTCTTGCGGAGCGATGAGATTCCGCCTCCAAAGCTGCGGAAAACCGCAGCACTCCAAGACGCTGCCGCGTTTCGTCACGTGTCTTGCATGCGCGGCAGCACCTTGGAGTGCGGTGGCGAAGACACCAACTTGGCGTTGGACTGCGATGCTCCAAACATTGATGTGACTGCCTGAAAATGGGTTTCACACCCCTCTCCAGCTATCCTGATGATTCTCCCCTCGTTCCCAATCTCCAGATTGGGAATGCCACTGTCCCCGAAACTCCAGTTTTCCAACCGTTAGTGGCAGTCGAAGCGTTCGTAAAAAGGACTCGCCTCGTCGGCTTCAGAAACTCTGGCGCTGCTGGGCCAGATCAAACGAACGAATCAGAGATTCGAAGACAAGGACGTTCCCAATCTGGAGATTGGGAACGAGAGCGGAAGGGGTCGGGTCGCTGAAACGAAAATAGGCCCGGCTCTTACCGCCGATATACCACTCGCTCGGTCCCACGACGAGCATTGAGAACGAAATCGTTGTTCTCGCCATATCGCGACCATGGGCCGACGGGGACTTCGTGGAACTCCACGAACTTCCAGTCGCACACATCCTTGGATCTCATCCCCAGGTAATCGCGCACGGCGGGTGAGACGTCGAGGGCCGCGCCGCCGTTGATATTCGGCTTGGGCGCTTCTTTTCCGAAAACATACTGCCAGTGATCGGTGCGGAACGGCCCGCAATCCTCCCATTGGGCATACGCCACGCGATTTCCCTTACGAATGGCGATCCAGCGGCCCCGGCAAACCGATTTTCCCGGTCGCTCGAAGGTCTGGTTAAACCATGGAATGACGAAACGGGATTCCGGCTTGGTCGTGCCTCGCGTCACGTCATTATAAGGGAGCGCGCAATAAAACGGGTTCTGCTGCGGGATAAAGGCGGCGGGAACGAAGCCGCGACGACGATTCGGGTCCGGATCATCGTACCCTCCAAAGCTGTTCATCCACTTGGGATCCCAGGAACTGGCGTGGTTTGGAGTGGGATTTCGGGCGGTCGGACGTTCGCCTACCCAGAAAACCGTCGTGATGATATTCGTTTTCCAAGGATAACGGCCCCTGTTGAACGTCGCACGCCCGGAAGTTGGGATTTGCACCCGGGGCTCCATCTTGGAGAGCGCGCTCTCCCGGAGCTTTTCGGCATATTTGGCAAAATCCGCACTGCTCTGGTAAACGGATTGAGCATTGGACGAAGGAGCGGCTGAAAGAATAAAGAGCGAGGAGGCCAGGGCCACGCAGCCTTTCAAAATTGGCCTCGAAATCGAGCTGAAAACCGAGGGGAAAAGTTCCAAAGAAGGTTCGGGCGAGGCCCCAGACGAAACAAAACGAGAAGAGGCTGTGGGGGAGGTTCTGGAACTCATTTGGGGAATGATTCAGCCCCCGTTATAGCCAGGAAAAAAGGGGTGGTAAAGCCTTTTAAAATCCGCCCATTCCGGATTAAGTCCGGTTTCTGTCATTTAGCCACCCTTGACTACAGAGAAGCGTCAATTTCAAGGGCCCTCACCCCTGAAATGAACACTATTTATACCATCCGCCCTGGCCCTAGGGAGTGACGACACGACCTAGAACCGCCGCAGGACCGTGTTCTTTTTCCAGTGCCGATCATCCGCCTCGGGATAATCGAGGGTGTAGTGAAGGCCCCGGCTCTCCTTGCGGAGCAGGGCGCAATCCACGATGAGCGCGGCGACGGTGGCAAGATTGCGAAGCTCCAGCAGATCGGTATTCACCTTGAAGTTCCAGTAAAACTCCTGGATCTCGCGTAGAAGGTTCTTGAGCCGGGTGCTGGCGCGTTTGAGGCGTTTATCGGTGCGGACGATTCCCACGTAATCCCACATCAATCGGCGGATTTCGTCCCAGTTGTGATAGATGACCACCATTTCGTCGACGTCATGAGCGTCCCCGCTCGTCCACTCGGGCAGCTGGAGGTCGAGCCGGGCGGAGCCGTTGTGCGGCGGCAGATTCAGGAGAACGTGATCGATGGCGCGGTGAGCCACGACCATCGCCTCCAACAGCGAATTGCTGGCGAGCCGGTTTGCCCCGTGCAGACCCGTACAGGCGACTTCGCCGATGGCATAGAGGCCACGGAGGCTGGTCGCGCCGTTCTCGTCGGTCATTACGCCGCCGCATTGGTAGTGGGCGGCAGGGACCACGGGAATCGGCTGGGTGGCGATGTCGATCCCCAAGGAGTGGCAGCGTTCGTAAATGGTAGGGAAGCGCTCCTTGAGGAATTCCACCGGTTTGTGAGTGATGTCGAGGTAGACGCAGGGCGCGCCCGTCCGCTTCATCTCCGCGTCAATGGCCCGCGCCACGATGTCGCGAGGGGCCAGCGCGCCGAGGGGATGATATTTCCCCATGAACTCCTCTCCCTTCGCGTCGATGAGCCGCCCCCCCTCGCCACGCACGGCTTCGGTGATCAGGAACGACCGCGCCGCCGGATGGAAGAGACAGGTCGGGTGGAACTGGATGAACTCCATGTTGGCGATATTCGCCCCCGCCCGCCATGCCATCGCCACGCCGTCTCCCGTGGCGACGCTCGGGTTGGTGGTGTAAAGATAAACTTTGCCGCACCCGCCGGTGGCCAGGATCAACCGATCGGTACGAAACGTCTCCACCTCGCCGGTGGCCTCGTTGAGCACGTAGACGCCGACGCAGCGGTCCTCGGTGGAGAACCCGAGCTTGCCGGTCGTGATGAGATCGACCGCCATGTGGTTTTCCAGCACTTCGATGGCGGGGTTCCGCGCCACGGCCCGCAGGAGCGCCTGCTCGATCTCCCGCCCCGTGGCGTCACGGGCATGAAGAATGCGGCGTTTGGAGTGCCCTCCTTCCTGGGCAAGATCGAGCACCCGTTTCCCGCTGGAATCCCCATCCACGCCATTTTCCTCGTGCCGGTCGAACTGCACGCCGATCTCCATCAACTCGCGGATTCGCTCCGGCCCTTCGGTGACGATGGTTCGCACGACGCGTTCGTCACAAAGTCCCGCTCCGGCGACGAGCGTGTCCTTCACATGCAGGTCGAAAGAATCCTCGCCGCTGGTCACGCACGCCACGCCCCCCTGCGCGTAAGCGGTGTTCGACTCCGCCCGGGCGCGTTTGGTGATGATCGCCACGGACCCGTGCCGCGCGGCCTTCAAGGCAAAACTGAGCCCGGCAATGCCGCTCCCCAGCACTACAAAATCGTATGTCTTCATCGTCGAATTTCCAAATTGTCGATCAATCGGGTCTTCCCGAAAAACACCGCCAGGGCAACAAGAACCCGCTGGCTTCCAAGGCCGGGAGCGCCGAGCGTTTCGGCGTCGCTCACCTCCACGTAATCAATTTTTGCCAGGGGGGCCTTTTCGATTCGCGCCACAATGCCGCGCCGCAGCTTCGCGGGGGTACATCCCCCCGCCCATTCCCGCTTCGCCGCCAAAAGCGCCTGGCGCAGCACGGGTGCCTGCGCCCGCTCCTCCGGCGAGAGGTAGCGATTGCGGGAACTCAGCGCGAGCCCATCGGCTTCACGAACGGTATCCAGCCCCACAATTTTGACCGGAAAGTTCAAGTCCCGCACCATCCGCCGGACAATCGCCAACTGCTGGGCGTCCTTCCTGCCAAAAACCGCGATGTCCGGGCCGAGAATATTGAAGAGCTTCGAGACAACCGTGCAAACGCCCCGGAAGTGCCCCGGTCTCGATGCCCCGCAGAGCACGCCGGAGAGAAAACTCTCATCGACCCAGGTGGAAAAATCGGGCGCATACATCGCCGCCGCCGTGGGGACAAAAAGGAGATCCACCCCAGCCTCGCGACACAACGCGGCATCCTGCTTGATAGGCCGGGGATACCGGGAGAAATCCTCCTTCGGCCCGAACTGCGTCGGGTTGACGAAAATACTGACGGCCACCGTCCCTTCGCGACCTGCCAATGCCCGCGCCTTGCGGACCAAGGCAAGATGTCCCTCATGCAGCGCTCCCATCGTCGGTACCAAAATCAGGGGCCGACGCGAAAGGCGGGAAATCTTCGACGCGGAAGATGGCGAAGCGATGATTTTCACGAAAGAGGTTCTGCATAACAGGCCCGGGCGGGCCAATGCAAGACTCCGACGTGGCTTTTATGGTTTGAGGCGCATCCCACGCGCCACCAAAAGATTGGACTTTGAGATTGCTTGGCCAATTCCCCGCAAATAGAAGGAAAACAGGCATGGGAATCGTCATCTTCATCTTCTGGATTCTCTGCGCAATTCCGGTGATCCTGCCACTGTTGATTGGATGCCTAGCAAGCCGCAGTCCATGGAGCGTAAGAGTAGCGTTAATACTTGCGGGAATCGCAAGCGCGATCCACACATGTTTGAAACTCGCGGCTCCTTCAGGAGGAGGCGGTTCAATCGGCAATCTCTCTCCGATAATGCTCCCGCTATCAAATACGATTATTTCCTTCTCGGTTGCCATCTCCTGCACCTTGGCTTCTATACCGATCCATTCGATTGCAAAGGGTAACCCGTTTGCACGAGACTCGATCTATGCCGGGTTGGTGCTAACCCTCTGGATCGCGTTCCTCTTCATGATTTGGAACAACATTGAATTTCTCTTTTAACCCGAACTCCTATGCTGGAGCGAGCGGAACTGCGCAAGAGCCTGAAGCAGAAACGGTTAAGGAGAAGCGCGGTCGTATTCTTTGATACGACCCGTTTCGACGAAGCCGTTGATGCCCTGGAAATTGCGCAAGGTCGCCGCGATCAACTTCGGAGTGTTCGGGTTAAATCGTAAGCGCCTTGAAATCACCGCTCTCGAGTCCTTCGCTGTTTCAGTGAAGTCCAAGGATCCCAGCAACAGATCAAAGGAGAAGCACACGAGGTGCATGAGGGGAAGTTACAAAACGAAGATGCTGCGGCAGCATCGGTAGCCCGCTCGCGCCGTCGAGCGCGGGGTTTGACTCCCGTTGGTTTCATTCGGGCCAACCCACTACCAGCAGCCCGTCCTGCGGGGATGGGCGTCAAATGCGGCTCTTTACCGATGCCCGCGCTCTCGGCGAGAGCGGGCTACCTTGCCTCCAAGGTCAGTCGACGGTCCTACTCCGGCGGAGGATTGAACTGCTTGAGCGTCGCGTCGATGGCTCCGGTGATCTCGGGATCGTACGAATAAGCATCGTGAAGGGCCAGCAAGCGGGCGGACGCGCGCGCGGCATCGCCTCTCAGATAATCCCGCGCGGCGCGGGCAATCTCCGCTTCGGGGTACTGCTGGCAATCCCGCGTCAACTGCCGCAGGGTGGCCGAAATCAGCGCCGGGCTGCAGGAATCGCTGGCCACTTTCAGGAACGCAAGCCACCACGCCTGCTGCTCGGCAGGCTCCTTGGGAAATACCAGGGGAACGAACTCATCGGAGCGAAGCACCGCGATGCGGGGAATTCCGTTTTTTGAACTGCCGGGGGTCGCCATGACGGCCGGAGTGCTAAACAGGAGAAAATGAGAGAATCCCGCCTGCCTGCCGATGGTGATCGCCATGGAATCGGCCTCTCCATAGGGCCAGCAAAAGATGGAAGGAGCCCGGAAGCCGTGAGAGACGAGCTTGGCCCGACTGGCGATCATATCCACCCGGATGCGGCGGGCATATTCATCGGTCGTCTCCGCCCGGCCATATTCCTTGAGGTATTGCCGAGTGACCTCCGCAGGACGCTCAATGACAGAGGTGGGAGTCTCGGCCGTCTGATAGTGCATGGCATCGGAGTGGGAAATGACTTCCGCAAGCCCGCTCTGGTAAATCTCCCGGGCTTCGCCCCAGGTCATGGAAGGATCCTTCACGCCACGCTCGTCGGTGGCATGATTGCTGACGTCCCCCTCTGCCAGCCAGCTTGTCACGAGCGCCAGCGTGAACGGCATCTTCTGTTCCCTGGCGCGAGGGTAAAAGTGTTTGTAGACGCTCTGCGAGCCATCATCGATCGTGATCACCAGAGGCTTGGGTGGCAGGAATGACGGGTCGCGGGTAATCAGGTGACTTTGAAGGCGCGAGAGCGGGCAGACGGAGAAGCCGCTATCGGCAATGAACTTGAGCAGCGAATCAAGATACCCGGTGCTGCACTTATAGAAGAAACTCTGGGAGCCGGGCTCCCCTTCGCCAAACGAATGCAGGGCAAGCACCGGGACGATCCCGCGTTCCGCAGGATCCAGCGCGCCCCGCTTGTAAAGCTCCGCAAGCGCCACGACAGCCCAGACGGAACTTTCGTCCGCGAATTCCTGCGGTTTGATCCGGTCGGGGTCCGTCCTCGCGAATGAAGGGGCTGCGGACTCCTCCTGCGTTTCCGCAAAAACCGGCTTCCCCGGTTCATCGTAACCGAAAAAGCGACGGGCGGATTTCTCCTTTGCCGTTAGCTCACGAATCTTGCGGAAGCATTTCTCTTCCCAACTGCCGAAAGTGAACCACGAGAGGCCGGCCACCGAGCCGGGGGCGATGCTTGCGATCGCCCGGCGGATCTCCTCCTCAGGAGCGTCGATCCCAAGGGTGGCCCATTGTGCGGTACCGGCAGCAAGCTCCCCGTGGAGCGAAAGGGCGCGGTCGCCGACCCACTCGGGCTGCTTCTTCCAGTCGGGCCAATAACACATCGGCTGGAGGTAATCGAGACCCGCCGCGCCCAGCATGGGATAGGATTGGCTCGCCTCGCTGAAATGCCACGGCAGCAAAAACGCCCCCCACCGAACCCCGGGGCGCACGGGCCGCATTTCGCTCACAAGATGTCCTACCCATTCTGCCAGCAAACGGGCGCGCGCCTCGTACCAGCGCGCCTTGGAGTATTCATTATCCAGAACGCCCGGCTCCCACCGGAACCGGAATTGCCGTTCAAATTTCTTCCCGAGCGGGCCCGTGCTTCCGGCATACCATCCCTCGTAGCGAAGCCAGTCGAGGGAAATGCCGCTGAAGGCATAAGTATCGAGCAGCTTGGCGATCAATGTCTCCTGACGTTCGCGGACTTCCGGCACACCGGGGTCGACAAATTGCTCTCCCCGGCTGCTGCTGTAAGCGGCCTCCGGAAAACGCTTCGCGGCGGATGCGTCGTGAAAACACGGCCACCAGGCCCAGACCTCGATTCCCTTTTCCTTCGCCTTTGCCAGCATGTCGTGCAGCCAGCTTGGATCTTCCCATCCTTTGGCGCATTCCTCCCCTGGAAGCGGCACGAGCAAATCGCCCGACTGCAAGGTCTCCCCGGTGCGTTCGCTATGGAAATGATCCTCATCCTGTTTGACAAGGATGTCGATCCGGGTGATGCCGAGGGCTTCGCACCGGTTCAAAATGTAGACCCACCCGCCTTTGGTAACGTTCTCGGTCGTCCGCACCACGATCCCCTGCGGCACCCCGACCCCGGGGAGCCGTGCGAGCTTGGCAGGCTCTGCTCCCTCCGGTGTCGTTGCCTGCAAAGCAGTTGGTAAAATTGCCGCCAAAAGAAAAGCCCGAAAAACCTTAAAGACTCTAAAGGCTCGGACTTCCCGCCGCACACCGCCGCTCAAGATATTCACGCGTCGTTAAGACTTCTCTCTTTGGAAAATTAAGACCGGCTTACCCGGCATTAATATCATCGTCGGTGGGCCACTCCATCGGCCGCCCGATTTTGCAGGCAAGGATCCAGGCCAAAAGGCCGATGATAAAGTTGGATGCGACCGAGATGAACTCGACATTGGAGAAGTTCAGACAAAGCCGCACGCAGCAGTAAAAGCAGAGAAGACTCCACGCCAGGAGCACAAGACGGAAAATCTGCCAGAGCGCCCCGGCAATCTCCAGCTTGCGCTCATTCTCCAAAAAGGTGTCTTGCGGAAGCACAACAGGATGCTCGGGATGAGGCTGTACTTCTTCGTGTTCGAGAACATTCATAAATGACAGGAAAAAAACTATTCGATCTCTGCGGTCGGCTCCCATCGTCCCCCATCCAGGCGCAACATCCCTTTGGGGAAGCCGGCCAAAAAGCTGGTGACGAGGATGAGCCAGAAATAAAGCGGGTAGAGCGGAGAAAAGAGAATGAGCAGCGGATAGCGCCTCCAGGTGCCGCGATCCACCAGGATGGCGACGCCGATTTGCAGGACAAAAATCATCCCGTAAAGCGACCAGTTGCTGGCCTGCCAACTGATGATACTGGAGAGCATTGTTTCGTGCCCGAGTCCCTTCCAGGAAATGAAGGCTCCAACGGATGCCGTGATGATGCAGAGCCAGATCCAGAGACTGCTGAGAAAAGCCATGAAGGCGATCGGCACGTGCCGCGAGGTATAAAGGAAAACCCCTCCCGATTGATCTCGGAGAGCCCTCCCCAGGCCGCTGCTCCAGCGCCTGCGTTGCAACCAGAGGCTCCGCCAGGTGGGAGCCATCTCGACCTGCGCCGTCCAGGCCGCGTCGTAGCCGATTTTCCACCCTGCCGCCTGAAGCCGCCAGCTCAGATCGATATCCTCTGTGCTGGTCTTCGGGCACCAACCGTTGCAATCGACCATCGCGCGGCGGCGATAGGCAACCCACGCGCCGGAAACGGTCATCAAACCACCCCAGAGCGATTCGGCGCATTTCACCATGCAGATGACCGCCAGATAGTCGATTGCCTGGAGGAGCTGGGTCAGATTACGGACGCGCTCCGGCCATATTTTGCCGGTAATCGCCCCCAGATCGGGGGTATCGGCAAACCGGGCCAGCATCGCGCTCCAATCTTTGGATTGCGCCTGCGTGTCGGCATCCATGCAGACGATGATGTCCGAGTCGATGCTCTTGAGGCCCCGGTTGAGCGCCTCCGCCTTTCCTACGTTGCGGGGCAAAACCAACACCCGCGCCCCCGGAGGCAGCAGGGAATAATCGAGCGGCACACTTCCCTCAGGGCTGCCGTCGTTCACCAGAACGATTTCGTCGGGAGGGGGAGAAATATCCTGTACGCTCAGCGCCGTTCTCACCGCCGCGTCGGCATCGCCATAAAAAGGAATCAGAACGGAATAAGAAGGAAGCGAAATCTTCGCACGCCGCCGCCGGGCTTTCTCCCGCCCCTCAATCCAGAGAGAAACAAGGGCAGAGACCGACCAGATCAAGCTCAACAGGATCGGGAAGTAGTTAACGAAATCGCTCACGCCGTTCAGCGTGCCGGCCGGCCAATCGATCCATTTTTTGATCTCTTCGGCCCAAAGAGCGCAGTCGCGAATGACAAACCCAGTAACGCCGGGACTATCCATAGGGAGGAGTGTGTTCGGGGGGAACTACTCCGTAATAAGGCGACCGTCTAACCGGGTTGGTTCGAAAGAAAGAAATGAGGCACACCCTCGCCGAAGGGACGAGAGGATAGGTTTGAACCCGAAGGTTGAAACGATTTTCATGAATGAAACTCGAACTGAGGATCGGGTTCTAGCAGAGGTCCGCTGGGATTACCAGAAAAATCGGAGGCCTCAATGATAGTTTTTGTACAACGACCGTTGCGCTGTTTCGGCCACCACAGGCACGAGTTGTTGAGAAAATAGAGGGCCTTTGGCCTAGGCGGCGTCGCGGAGCTCCGCCCTCCCGACTACCGCGCGGCAGGCGCGCGCAGGGCAAAAGACAATACCCGCCAACGGAGGGCGGAGCTCCGCGACGCCGCAATTCTTGCAGCCGAAGACTCACTTTTTTCAGTCACAACCTAACCCCCGAGAAACCTCCCCACCTGATCCTCGTAAGTTTCGAAGGGGTCGGACATCTGGAGGGGCGATTCGCCCTCCAAGCTTAGCGAGTCCCAATTGATCAGATAGGTTTGCTTCGGATTTTCGAGGAAATGAGCCACAGCCTGCCCGCGCCCATAAGCCCGGGTATCCTCCGGCGGCAGGGAGAGCGCTTCCGGCATCTGGACGCTCGCATTCCATTCCCCGATCCGCTTGGAAGGCTTCAATGAAAAGAAGAGCCCTCGCTCGCGGTTAATGTTGTGATACTCCAGGTCCAGACTTTGCAGCCATGGGTCCTGCCAGGAAAGTTTTTCCGACGTCCGAAACATCTCCAACAGCCAGCGTTTGGAGATCCAGTCCACCCCGCCAATCAACAACTCCGGCTTCGAAGCGAGGGCGTCCAGCGTGAACTGCCAACTTTCCAGAATCCAATCGGTCTCCTCGTCGCTCCGGGCGAACTGGCGTCGGGCGATAGCCAGAAACTCGTACTGGATATCCAGGGCGTCGCGGGTGCGGCCGTCCTCCAGCTTCACCGCGCCCCGCCCCGTCCCCTCCCGGGAAATCTCCCGGGTGGCGGCCACCGCATCGCGCAGGATCACATTGGGAGGGTGAATCTCCTGTTCCAGCAGCGTAAGAATAAGGGAAGTGGTGCCGACTTTGAGCGCCGTGGCAAAGGGGCTCATATTGGAATCGCCGATCAAAAGATGCAAACGGCGGTAACGACGATGATCGGCAAGCGGCTCGTCTCGCGCGTTGATGATGGCCCGGTTGAACTGCACCCACTGGTAGATGTCGTTGACGATGTGGTCGGCCCGTTGCGAAAGCTGAAAATCGACCGCGGGGGCAAGCGGCGCTTCATATTCGAAGGAGAGCGGGTTGGTCTGCCCGACACGCCCCGCCCCCGTGAAAATCTGGCGGGTTGCAAGAAACGAGAGGAGCGTCCCGAGCGCCTCCGGGGTGAACTGCACCTCCCGGCGCATCAGGTAGTTCTCATGGCAGCCGAATGTCGCCCCGGTCTGATGATCGACATTGTTTTTGATGAAGGCGACCCGCCCCTCCGCCCTCAATCCCTCCACGGCCTTCTGGACAAGAACGTCACCCGCGAGATCGAAAGCCACCATGTCGCGCAGGCTGCGGCACTCCGGCGAGGCATATTCCAGGTGCCCCATATCGACATAAAGCCGCCCGCCATTGAGGAGAAACCCGCCATTGCCCGGCGGCTCCTCGTAGTCGCGGTAGTGAAGGTCGATGGCCCCCACGCGCATCTTCCTGAAGAGCTGGTTTTTGATCCGCACCGGCCACGAGTCGAGGGTTCCGGCCCCGGCCTCTTCAGAGACAAGGCAACCGTACTCGGTTTCTATGCCGGCGATTCGATTCACACGCAGTTCCCCAGTGGCCAAGTTGGCGAGACGCCATTTTGGCGTCACTCCGAGTATCGGCGGCGGCTCGCTGCGCGGTCTCCCGGCATTCCCCCCTTCTACCGCTCCAGGTTGTGTTTACGAATTGAGAGAGATGGATAAAAGAGCGATCTTTGAGTCAAAAATGCGGCGATCGAAGGGGACCGAATCGAGATTCGGACCCCTGAGGAGCTGGATTTTTGGCCAAAAAGCGCCTTTTAGCCGCTCCTCGGCAAATTCGTAAACACAACCTACCAAGGAAGATAAAGAATTCGCCCGCACTGTTCGCAGTGAGTGATCTCTTTGCCCCCCTTGACGCGAACCGCCGTCTGGGTGGTCAGCTTCATGTGGCACCCCATGCAGACCTCGTGCTCCAAGGGAACCACGGCGTCGCCGCCCTTCGTGGTAAAAAGCCGGTTGTAAACGTGGAGCAAATCTTCATCCAGCCCCGTGGTCAGCGAGGCACGGTTGCCCTCCACCTCGGCAAGGTTCTTGGCGAGTGTCTGCGTTTTGGCTTCCAGGTCGGCGATCTGGGCCGCCACCCGGCTGCGCGCCTCGGTGGCGTTTTTCTCCGCTTCGGCAAGGATGGGAGTATTCAGGTCGATCTGCTCCATCACCTCCAGCTCGGCGTCCTCGATCTTCTGAACCTCTTTTTCGAAATGGGCGATTTCGTTCGTCAACGCCTGATACTCCTCGTTCTTGCGAGTCTGCATCTGCTGCGTCTTGAACTTCGCGATCTGGTCGCGCTTGGCCTGCGCCTCGACCGCCAGCTTGTTCTTCTGCACCTCGAGCTCGCGCACGCGCTGCTTGGCCTGCTCGGCTCCCGTGTTGGCGGCTGCCAGCTTGGCCTCCAGTTCCTTGCGCTCCAGAGGCGCATTCTTCAATTCCGATTTGAGGGTGCGTATCCTGCGGTCGCGATCCTGGAGGACGAGAAGCTGTTCGATTTCCTGGAGCATGCCGTACCGTAAGTTAGTCTTGGAGGGGGCGTCAATATTGGTAGCAGGGCAAAAGACTTTTGTTCGCGCCAAGGCCGCCAAGTTTGCCAAGATTTCAGGGCTTTTCCACCTTGGCAGGCTTCGCGTTCTTGGCGCGAGACACTCTCCCGCGGTTGCAAGCCGGGCGCCCAACCGTTAAATTTCTCCCATGGCCACGTTGATTAAATGCCCCATCTGCGGGCGAGAGAACGACTTCTTTGCCGATCCTCTTGGGCCGTTTTGCTCCAAGCGGTGCAAGATGGTCGATCTCGGGCAATGGCTGGGGGAGGAATACCGGGTTTCCGAACCGTTGAGGCCGGATCATTTCGAGGAATATGAGGAAATGATGGGTGAGGCGCTTGATCGGCCCGAAGAGAACGAGAAGAAATAAATTCTTCCTTGCATGGGGGTTGGTTGCTAAAACCGCCGACTCATGTCCGACGTCCAGCACACCCTAGCCTCCTCCGCCTCGCTCGCGGGCTCTTCGCTGCATACCGGCGAAAAGGTCACCCTTACCCTGCATCCCGCCCCCGTCGGGTTCGGACGGAAGTTCAAGCGGACGGACCTGCCGGACGAGCCGACCATCGACGCGCATTGCTCCAACGTAAAAACCGTGGAGCGGGCGACGACGCTGGGCGAAGGGAACGTCAAAGTGCAGACGGTGGAACACGTCCTCTCCGCGCTGGCGGGGTTGGGCGTCGATAACGCGCTCATCGAGATGAACGCCAACGAGCCGCCCATCGGCGACGGGAGCGCGGCTCCGTTCGTCAGTCTCATCAAACAGGCGGGAGTCGTCGCGCAAGGCGCTCCGAGGGCCTATTTCCAGGTCAACGAGCCGATCCACCTCGAAACCAAGAACGGCTCGCTGATGATGATCGTGCCGGACGACAAATTCCGCGTTTCCTGCACCAACGTCGGCCCGGAAGGCCGGTTCACCCAGTTTTACAGCACCGAAATCACGCAGGAGATCTATGAGAAGGAGATCGCCCCGGCCCGCACGTTCGTCTTTTACGAAGACGTGAAGCCGCTGCTCGACAAGGGGCTCATCAAGGGCGGCAGCCTGGAGAACGCCGTGGTGGTGCGTGGCGACTCCGTCCTGAGCAAGGAGCCGGTGCGCTTCAAGGAGGAATTCGCGCGGCATAAGATTCTCGACATCGTGGGAGACCTTGCCCTGTTTGGCCGCCCGATCAAGGGGCACGTCATCGCGGTCAGGCCGGGCCACGGCCCGAACACCGAGCTGGCCAAGATCCTTACCAAAAAGCAGGCGCAACTGCTCGCCATGGTGCCCCCCGCCATTACGCCGAAGGGCGGCTCGATCCTCGACATCAACAACGTCATGCAGTTGCTCCCGCACCGTTACCCGTTCCTGATGGTGGACCGGGTGGTGGAGTTCGAAGGCGACAACAAATGCACCGGCGTGAAGTCGGTCACCATCAACGAACCGTTTTTCCAGGGGCACTTCCCCGGCCATCCGGTGATGCCCGGCGTGCTTCAGCTCGAAGCGATGGCGCAGGTAGCCAGCATTGCCTTCATCCGCCAGCAGGGCGGAAGCACGGCGAAGATCGGCTACTTCATGAGCGCGGACTCGGTCAAATTCCGCAAACCGGTGCTCCCGGGCGATACGCTCTTCATTCACGTGGAGGTGACCAAGACCAAGCGGAACATCGCCAAGGCGAGCGGTCGCTGCGTGGTCAACGGAGAGGTTGTCTCCGAGGCGGAGATGATGTTTGGTTTCATCGCATCCTAACCTCTCCCCCCGTGACCCAGATCCACCCCACCGCCATTGTCGATCCCGCCGCAGAACTCGGCGCGGACGTTGTCGTCGGCCCTTACAGCATTATCGGGCCGGGTGTCGTCCTCGGCGACGGTTGCTGGCTTCAGCACCACGTCACCCTTTGCGGCCCGGCGCGCATCGGCGCGAACAACCGTTTTTACGCCTACGCCTCCATCGGCCAGCAGACGCAGGACCTCAAGTACCGGGGCGAGCCGACCTGGCTGGAAATCGGAGAAGGAAACACCTTTCGCGAATTCGTGACCGTCCACCGGGCCACCTCGCCGGGCGACGCCACCCGTGTGGGCAACCGGGGCAATTTCCTCGCCTACTCGCACATTGCCCACGACTGTATTGTCGGCGACGACGTGATTTTTTCCAACAACGGCACGCTGGCCGGGCACGTGCAGGTCGGCGACCACGCCATCATCGGCGGGCTGACGGCGGTGCATCAGTTCTGCCGCATCGGCCGGTTTTCGATTTTGGGGGGATGCACGAAAATCGTGCAGGACGTCCCTCCTTTCATGATCGCCGACGGCAACCCTGCCGAAATTCGCGGGATCAACAAAGTCGGGATGGAACGCCACGCCTTCACTGCGGAAACCGTGCGCGAAATCAAGGAGGCGTACCGCATCCTCTATCGGTCGGACCTCAACGTGAAGCAGGCCGCCGAGCAGATCCGCGAGAAACTCCAGCCATTGCCGGAAGTCTGCCAGTTGCTCGATTTCGTGACGACCACGGAACGCGGGATTACCCGCTAAGGAACGCCGGGAGTTCCGTCTTTCTCCTCGTTCCCAAACTCTGAGACTGTGTGAAAACTCCAAGTATGCTCGATTCTGAAAAACTCCGACGCTCATATTTGCCCTACACGGCCTGTTTCGAAGGAGGGCAATGATTTATCATTCCCAAAAATCGAGCATTTTACG
>JBBCKI010000040.1:0-4248 GCA_037190965.1 Chthoniobacteraceae bacterium | reverse complement strand
CGCGAAGTTTGGAAAAAGCGGTGCGTCATAATCCCCCATAAAGCTGGCTGAACTTGTCCCTCCAGCCTTGAATTTGTGAGAGCGTCAGCGCCGTATTGAATACCATCATGTGGCTGGCGTGGCTCGAAGAGCAGTGGCTTGTGACTTCGTTTCCGAAGAGCTTTAGCGTTGTCCCAATGTTTGCAGTTTCGGCCACGGTTCCCGTGATGGCGGATTGTCCTGAACGATAAAAGAACGAAGACGCACCATTGACACTTGCAGCGAGGACTTGGGCTCCCGTACGGACGTAGAGTCCTGGGATGGGAGTTGCCCATGGTTGACCCAATCCGCGACGAGTATCAGGAGGATCGATGAGTGCGGTGCTGCTCGATGTCACCCAAGAGCCAAATAAAATTTGCCAAGACGGATTTGATGAAGCGCCCCCAACTCGAAAAACAAGCAACGTGAACGGCATTTGCAGCGCCGGAATCGTTGCCGCCATATAGGGATTTACACCACCCGCCGCCGTTGCGCCAGTTCCGCCGCCACCTGCGGAGGCGTCCCCAGCACCGGCCCGTGGTCCGCTTCCGGCACATCCACCCGCTCAGGAGCTGCCATCGAAGCCGCCATGGCCTGCGGCACGGGTGCCACCTCCGGCACCGAGGCGGCAGGCATCGGCACAGGGTCCGGTGCAGAAAGCTGGAAGTCCGGGCTCTGTAGATTGCGAGAAGCCCGCCCCTCCGCCGCAAGCGGCTGGGAGTCTACGGCGCTTTCAAGCAGGGATTCGTCTTCGTCATGGGGTCGCATACCCGCGCGCATGACGCCGGTTTTGCGGAGGTCAAGGAGAAAGCCGTCATCCGAAAATCCACAACATCTTGTGCTTGTCGGACTTCGGAACCCCAAGGTAATGCGTTTTTCCATTTGACAAGCCCTTTCGCATTCGCCATTTTACGTACGAATATCGGCAGAAATGCCGACCGGGTTGAAATCCGGGTAAGGGAATGCTCGGTTTTTCTTTCTACCGGCCAGTCTGCCGCAACCGCGAGGGGCGGCCCCTTCCCTTAGGGATTTCAAGACTGGCCGGTTTTCATTTGCCGCAGGTCGAAGGAATCGAGTCATGCAATACCAACTCCCTCTCACAACATTCGAGTACCAGAACTGCGAAAGAATCCGCACGGTCATCAAGGATGGCAATCCGTGGTTCGTCGCCGCTGATGTATGCCGAATCTTAGAAATAGCGGATGTCACGTCTGCGCTTCGCTCTTTGGACGACGATGAAAAGGGTCCGCTTATTATGCGGACCCCTGGAGGAGAGCAAACAATGAGCGCCATCAGTGAATCGGGCCTCTATGCGCTCATCTTCAAAAGCCGCAAACCGGAAGCCAAGGTCTTTCGGAAATGGGTCACCAGTGAAGTTCTGCCCAAAATCAGAAAGACGGGGACTTTCTCCTTGGTACAAGGCACGCCCGCCTTCATTCAGAGATTCAATGCCAACTGGGATCGCGTTGCCCAAGGATATTTCTCCGTCATCAGTGGCTTTGCCATCTGGGTCTATGGTCGCTTTGAACAAGCGGGGCACATCCTTCCCGACAGAGCGCCCGACGGCAAAGAGATCAGACCTGACGTGAGCGTCGGTAGAACTTTTTCAAGCTGGCTTTCAACTTATCACCCCCATCTGGCCGATAAATGGAAAACTTACGTCCATCGGTTTCTTGATGGGACGGAGCGCGACAACGTACGTCAGTATGAAAATGCCGTTCTCGCTCTTTACATTGAATTTCTCGAAACCGTTTGGCTCAAACAGTATGCTCCCTCCTACTTTGAAAAGCGAGACCCCGCCGCTCTCGAGTACCTTCCCAAACTCTTACCCTCAAGCACAACACCAACTCTCCCCCCGAAGCCTGAGCCAGTCGTCCCCCGGAAGCAGGCCAAGTCCCGCTTCGCCGAGATGAAAAAAGCTCTCACCTACACCGCAACCCCTCCTGTCAGGAAAAAGAAAAACCAACCTTGAAACCACAATGAGCAATACCGTAACCAACAAAAATCGAACTCAAACACCATTGGACGACGTTTTCTATTTCTCAGAGCACCCGGCTACGTTAGGAGAAATTGGGATCGTAATAGGGCTCATTTCCGATGGAGTTTTTGTAGTGCAACTCCTGACCGAGGATACATTCACCCCCTCTTGGAGTCGATTGGCAACAATCGATGAGATGAAAAAGTGGAGATTCTTCAGTGAGCTGGACGAGTTAAAAACATGCATCAAAGAGTTCTCGAACCTTAAACCAACCCAACGATCGACATTGCAGCCTTACTCTGGGTAGCGGTTTCTCGCCCCAATTACCCCACCGGCATCTTCTGAGCCGGGCGAATCACAGCCCCGCCACCCGAGGCGGCTGATTCTTCTGCGGAATCCCCTGCCACGCCGGTTTCTGGCTATTGATCGGCTTGTGCCCAAACACCGCGCCCGCCACGGCCCCTACCGCCTTATTCACGGCGGGCTGCATCGCGCCTAGAAACGGCATACTCCGGTAGTGCTCTGCCGTGCTCGTAGCCTTCGGCGTGGGGCTCGGCTGGCTAGGCGGCACCATCGGCGTAGCCACCGGAGCCGCAGGCGTCGCCGAAGCCGTCCGCATCTGCCCCTGTTGCCCCGGGCGCATCAACGCCTGCGGAAACACAGGAGCTGGCGGCTTCGGCGGCTGGAGAAACGCCGTCATCCGGTCCGGCGTCGCCGGAGCGGGGGTAGTTCCACCCATCGCTCGGTGGATCAGCGTCGAAGACATCGCATCCCCCCGCACCGGGCGCGCCAGAGAAGCCGGGATCGCCGCGCCGGTCGCCGGAGCGGGAGCCGGGGCAGCCACGGCACGGGGAGGCGCCGACGATGGCCCGGACGTGGCCGGTGCCTTCTGCACAGGCATACTCCCAGCCACCGGCCGCAATCCTGATGCATTGGCCACCTGCGCGCTCCGCTGCGCTGCGTGGGCCGTCCCCGGTGGCAGGGAGGTCAGCACCGCCTGGTTAGGCTGCGCCGCCGTCCCCACCACCGGTACCGCCCCTGCGCGCTCCAGCGCCGTCCGCACTACCGTCCCTCGGGAGCGCGTCGCCGGGTTCGCGCGCAGGAATGCCGCGCGTTGCTCAGGGGTGCCGTTGGCATACGCCGCGCCAAACCGCGAGTACAGGGCTTCTTGGGCGGACGGCGTGTACGCGACGCTCCGGGCGCCGCTAGCGCTCTGCTCCGTCGTCTGAAGCCCCGTGGGCGTCTTCTGGGCCCGGTCGAACGCTGAGGGGGCAGCAGCAGGGGCTGGGTCCCCGGGACGGCGGCCGGTATGGAGGAAGTCAATCATTCGAGCCGCCAACGCTCCAGACACGCCCGCGATCGGGGCCGCAGGGGTGAGCGCCGCTGCCTCGCGCGCGGTGGTCCGGTCGAAGGGCGTCACGGGCCGGGGCGCGGGCGCAGCGGCAGGCGTCGAGGAGCGGAATTTGTCTTTCCAGTCCGCGTCCGAGGTCGGCCCACGACGGGCGAGATTGTTGGGGGCGGGGGTGCGCATCACTTTCCCGGTCACTTCATCACTCCACGACTCCAAGGAGCCGTCCATCCGTCGTTTGCGATTGCGCTGCGCCGGATCAGCATTAGGATTTGCCGAAATCCTAGGCTGCTCCATGAGGACCATGTTCCCGTTCTTGTCTACACCCCAACCAGTTCTAGAAATGACTGCCATACCCCGCCCTCATGGGGCCAATTTTACACCCGTCAAGAAAAAACCATTCCCCTCTGAAAATATGCGCACGATATGCGCACTTCCGCCTTGAGTTGCGAATTAAAGAGGAGGATATTGGTTCAAGTCATGGTTCATTCGCTACGCCTTCGTGAAACCGCCCCTCAAGATCGCTCTTGCTGGCTTCGGGAGGGTGAAGATACTCAGTCTATTTTGATGTCTCGTCTTAAGGAATGGATGGAATCCATTGCTGAAATGGAGCATCTCTTCGTTAAACACGTCTACGAGAATCCGGAATGCTCAAATTGGGATTTTCGCCTGCACCGCCATGCGCTTTACATACTTCTCGCGAACGGAGAAGGAATTGCTTCCGATTTCATACGTCATTCAGAAGGCGAATCCGAAACAATCGTGAAGCTCATCGATGAAAAGCTTCAGCCGTTGCAGAAAACGCTTTTTGAGTGGCACGGTCCGGTAGAGACGGATTCATCCATCCCTGATTCTTTCAAGGAATCCTTTGCTCAATACAAGGCAGGCAACCTTGTCGATTTTG
>JBBCKI010000039.1:0-30896 GCA_037190965.1 Chthoniobacteraceae bacterium | reverse complement strand
ACGCCGTCTGTCCTCCCTCCACTCCCCCATAGCTCGAGCCCAAATAACGCGTCGTAAGGCCGTAAACATATCCTTCGGACATTCCCGTAAAATAGCCACGTTGACCACCCTCTGCATCGGTATGGGCACTGTCCGAGAGGCCAACCTGGGTTGTGGTTCCATTGCTTGCTGCAACCCACATCGCGCTCCCGATGTAAGCATCTCCGTTGAACTGAGCAGAAGAACCGATGACAAATCCACTCTGCGTCAGTCCCCAAATATCACTGGCTTGAAAGTGATTACTCGAACTGGTGAACTCCGTTCCTTCATAAAACCCCACCCGAAATGTCTCGCCAGTTGAAGCGTTGGCCACCCATACCGCGTTACCCGCACTTGAAGACGAAGCATAGCGCGCGGAATAACCGACAACATAACCGCCCTCGACGGCAACTTCAACAGAACTAGATTGATAATTATCAGAGGCCCTTACAAACTCCGCTTCAGAAAAAAGTCCAATCCGATGATTTACTCCGGTGGATAAATCCGCCAACCAGGTCGCCTCTCCTGCGTCTTGATCAGCATTGAAACGTTTGGAATAACCGAAAGCAAAACCACTTTCCGTCATTCCCCGAACGACTGTATTTTGATACCCACTATTGTGACTGGTAAACTCGTCTCCCGTAAAGAGGCCAATGCGCGTTGTCTCCCCTGTATTCGCTTTCGCCGTCCATGTCGCTTGCCCGGCATCACCCATGACACCAGAGCGTTCAGTTCGCCCGATAACAAAACCACTTTCCGTAATCTTATCTGCAAAGCTACTACCAAAAGACACCCCTGCGCTCGCCGCGTCGGGGGCAGGATAGAGGCCGATTCGATGAGTTTCACCTGAAACGGCGCTCGCAACCCAAGCGGCTTCCCCTACGTGAGCGCCATTTTCGAACCGCTTGGAAGTACCCACAAGAAATCCGCTTTCAGTAAACAAGGTCGTTTGACTAAACTGATAATCCGAATCTGATCTCGTAAACTCTGGATCAGAGTACAAGCCGATTCGACTCACCGCACCACCCGACGCATTGCCGACCCACTCGGCCCGCCCTGCGTCATCACCGTTATAGAATCGTTTTGAGCAACCGGCGACATAGCCACTCTCCGAAAGGTATGAGGCCTCACTGTAGCGATATCCATTACCATCCAACACATAAGCATTTCCAGTGAGACCAATCTCCCTCGTAGGAACGTTTACCCCGCCTGCCACCCAAGCAACCCGCCCTGCGTCATCATCGCCCTGGTAACGATTCGAATAGCCAATCGCATATCCATCCTCATTAAGCTTCGTAACAAAGCTAACCTCTTCCCCCGACAACTTTCTAAATTCAGATCCACCATAAAACCCCGCTCGAATCGTAATACCATTTTTATCAGCCACCCATGCCGCTTGACCTGCACTGTATACCCCGGCAATGAATCGGATAGAGTGTCCGATCGAGAACCCGCTTTCAGAAAGATCGACGACGGAACTATGCTGAAAGTTATCATCCCGGAAGAATTCTGGTTCAGAATAGAGCCCCACTCGATGGGTGACCCCCGTCGCTGCGTTTGCCACCCACGCCGCTTCACCCGCATTAGCCGATCCGTTATACCGGGAGGAATAACCACCTAAATATTCACTACCCGTGAGGAGTTTCACATTTCCATTTTGCATCCCATCGGATGCGCGAGTAAAATCTGTGGAATAAAGACCTATACGACTCGTTATACCGGTAGCAGCATTGGCAGACCACATCGCCTCTCCCGCGCTAACCGAATTAACATAGCGTGTCGATCTACCCCAAAGATAGCTCTCCCCAAACACATTATCGATTTTACTATACTGCCAGCCACTGGTGCTACTAAATTCAGCGCCTTCATAAAGCCCGATACGTGTAGTAGCCGCTGTGGTGACTTCGGTCACCCAGGCAGCCATCCCGAGAGGACTCGTCCCCTCATAACGTTGGGAGCCCCCCAGCAAATAGCGCTCTCCAATGATTCCGTATACCCCACTTGACTGATCTTGATAGAAACGATCGGATGCGACGAATTCATCTGAAAACAATCCAGCTCGCCCGATGTAGACCAGTTCCGCCGCGCGGACTTCCGCGAATGAAAATGCAGCCACAATCAGACTAAGCCTGAACGGCCATCTGAAAGCGAAATGAAAATAATTTTCACGATAACTTCTAATCTCTTCCATGGTCCGATTGGTCTTCATTTTTCATTTTTCACAAGACCTTGTTAACCAACGAGACATACAAGTCTAGGCCGTAATGCGTCTTCGTCGAACCAAACCGGACAAAGAAGGGCCTTGTTGAGTTTCATAACTTTTGCAGGAACCTGTTTCCAAGAACACGGTAAATCACTATCTTTCTTCGGTGACTCCACACCGGCCAGAAACTCCGTTGGCGTTTGATTCTGCTGATTCCGGCGCTTTCCATTGGCTGTCCAACGGGGCGATGGGGCTGGAGACGATGCTCGATGCCATCGACGCGGCTCGGCGTCTCGTCCTGTTGGAGATGTATATCTTCGACGACGACACCGTCGGGCACCGTTTCCTGGAGGCGCTGGTCCAGGCACGGCAACGGGGAGCGCGTGTGCAGGTGCTCATCGACGCGCTTGGCTCCATCACCCTGCCCACCCAGTTCTGGACGCCACTGATCCATGCAGGAGGAGAGTTCCGCTGGTTCAACGCATTTCATGCCCAGGAACGGTACGGCTGCCGGAACCACCGCAAGCTGCTGGTCATCGATGAGGAGACCGCTTTTATCGGAGGGTTCAACATCGCGGATGTCTATTATGGCGACGGCGTGAACTCGGGATGGCGCGATCTCGGGTTGAAACTGCGGGGGCCGGTGGTCTCCGCGCTGGCCTCCAGCTTTACCCAGCTTTTTGCGAGCGCCGACACTCGCCTCCCCGCGTTTCCAACACTGCGCAAGACGCTCGATACGGAGATCCAGGGCGATGAATGGACTCTCCTGCTCTCCGGCCCGGGCCGGGGACACCGCGCCTTGAAGCGCGCGTTGATCCGCGATCTCTCCCGGGCGCGGCGGGTGCAGATCGTTTGCGCGTACTTCCTGCCCACCTGGCGGCTCCGCAGGGCGCTGATGCGCGCCGCGCGGCGCGGCGGCGAGGTGAGCCTTATCCTTGCGGGGAAATCCGACGTCGTAACCGCCCAGCTTGCCAGCCGGAGTCTTTACGCCAAGCTGATGCATGCGGGGGTGAAGGTTTACGAATACGAACCGCAAATCCTCCACGCGAAGCTCTTCGTGATCGATAGCGTGGTCTACGCCGGTTCGGCGAATCTCGACGCGCGCAGCCTCAAGCTCAATTATGAGCTTTCGTTGAGGATTTCCGATCCCAGCGTCGCCGCGCAGGCCGGCGCCCTCTTCGAGAATGACCTCGCCTACAGCCGTGAGGTCGATCCCGCGCAATGGAAGGCCTCGCGCGGGTGGTGGCGGCGGTTTTTGGAGAAGGCGGCGTATTTTCTCCTCGCTCGGCTCGATCCCTACGTCACCAACCTGCGCTGGAGGAACCGCGCGGCGCGCGCGCTGGAAAAGATTCCCAAAGTTCCGAAAGTTCCCAAAGGGTCATATCCCCCGGAGGCTCGAGGTTGACTTTACACGGGACCGGTTCACAAATTTACCCATGAGAGTTTTTCTTTTCTGGCTGATCGCCGCCGTTTGCTGGGCGGGCTTCTCCACGGCCTATGCCCAGGAGACGCCGACGCTTGCCACCCCGCAGCCAATCGCTCCACTGGTAAGCCACGAAAAGCTCCGGGCATTCCTGCCAGAGCCGCCGGAGGGCTGGGCCGCCGAAAAGCCGCAAAGCTCCACGACCGATTCCGACGACATTCGCCTGAGCAGCGCGCAGCGGAGCTACTACCAGGGAAATGAGGAAAACTCTCCCTCCGGTTCGATCACCATCATCGACTCCACCAACAACGTCGATCTCTTCGATGTGGAAAAGAAGATGCAATGGGAGGGAAGCAGCGAAACTGAAGAAGGGTACGACAAGCGGGTCGAGATCGACGGGATGCGCGCCATCGAGCACTACAACAAGGCGGCGAAGACCGGCTCGCTCTCGGTCTTTGTGGGCAACCGCTATTTCGTGCAGATCGAACTCACGAACGTCGATCCCAAGGAACTGCGGACGTGGCTTAAACGGATCGATATCAAGGGGCTCGCCGCCCTTAAATGAGGAGTTGAGAGAACTCCGGCGGCCCTTTATGCTCGCCCCCCTTTTTTGAAACCTTTAGATCCCTTTTCCCATGGCCGAAGCCTCTGACCGTAAAACCTTGGAACAACGCCAGCAGATGTCCGACATCGAACGTCTGCGCCACTCCTGCGCGCACGTGCTGGCGACGGCCATCCTCCGCATCTGGCCGGAGGCGCAATTCGCAGCCGGGCCTCCCGTGGAGAACGGGTTTTACTACGATCTCGACCTGAAGCACCGGATTTCGCCGGAGGACTTCGCCGCCATCGAGGCGGAGATGAAGAAGATCATCAAGGAGAACCAGACGTTCGAGCGGGTCGCCGTCAGCCGCGACGAAGCGCTCGACTACGCCCGTAAGGGCCGCCTCGCCGCGCTAGGGGATCGCCCGGAGCCAAGCCGCTTCAAGCTCGACATCATCGAGGGCATCCCGGAGGGCGAAGAGATTTCGTTCTTCAAGAACGGCGACTTCATCGACCTCTGCGCCGGGCCTCACGTGATGCGGACCGGGAATATCGGCGCGTTCAAGCTGACCCACGTCGCCAGCGCCTATTATAAGGGCGACGAACGAAACCCGCAGCTCCAGCGCATCTACGGCACCGCCTTCAAGAACAAGACGGAGATGGAGGCCTACTTTACGATGCTGGAGGAAGCCAAAAAGCGCGACCACCGCAAGCTGGGCCGCGAGCTGGAGCTCTTCACCTTCGACGACGATGTCGGCCCCGGCCTTCCGCTCTGGATGCCGCGCGGCACGGTGCTCATCGAGGAACTCGAAACCCTCGCAAAGGAAACGGAATTCGCCGCGGGGTACGACCGCGTGCGCACGCCGCACCTTGCGCGCGAGAACATGTACCTCACCAGCGGGCATCTCCCGTATTATGCGGACTCGATGTTCCCGCCGATGCTCCTCCCCGAGGAACACGGCAAGAGTCTCCAGCAGGAGGAGCGCGAACGCATCCGTGAACTCGCACCCGATATCCGGCAAGGGCAGATCAGCGACGAACAGGCGGACACGCTTCTCTCGGAGTTCGAGAAGCTGCTGCAAAACCGTCCGCACGATCGCTATTACCTGAAGGCGATGAACTGCCCGCATCACCACAAAATTTTCGGAGCGGTGCCGCGGTCCTACCGCGATCTCCCGTTACGGCTCGCGGAGTATGGCACCTGCTATCGCTACGAGCAGTCGGGCGAACTCTTCGGCCTGATGCGCGTGCGCAGCATGCAGATGAACGACGCTCATATCTACTGCACCGAGGAGCAGTTCGAGGCGGAGTTCAATGCCGTTAACCAGATGTATCTGAAATACTTCAAGATCTTCGGGATCGAGAAGTACCTCATGCGTTTCTCCACGCACGACCCGGCCAAGCTCGGCCAGAAGTTTGTCAACGAGCCCGAGCTTTGGAAGAAGACCGAAGACATGGTGCGCAACGTCCTCATCAAGTCGGGCATCAACTTTGTCGAAGTCCCCAATGAGGGCGCGTTCTACGGGCCGAAGATCGACGTGCAGGTCTGGAGTGCCATTGGCCGCGAGTTCACCATCGCGACCAACCAGGTTGACTTTGCCGTGCCGAGCCGTTTCGGTCTCGTTTACAAAGACCGCGACAACGCCGCGAAAACCCCGCTTTGCATTCACCGCGCGCCGCTCGGCACGCATGAGCGCTTCATCGGGTTCCTGATCGAGCATTACGCCGGGAACTTCCCGCTCTGGCTTTCGCCGGTGCAGGTCCGCGTGCTCCCGATCGGCGACGAAGAGCCGCTGCTGGAGTATGCCCGCGAGATTCAGACGGAACTCCGCGCGGCGGGAATTCGGGCGGAACTCGACCCGTCCACCGACAAGATCAACGGCAAGGTGCTCCGCGCCGAGCAGGAGAAGGTCCACACGATGCTGGTCATCGGCCGCCGCGACCTGGAAGCCCGCGCGGTGAGCGTGCGCGTTCACGGCAAAGGAAACCTCGGCGCGAAACCGCGCGCGGAGGTGGTCGCCGATCTGATCGCCAGCGTGAAGGAACGGCGAGCTTAGACCAAGCCCGCTTCCCGGCAGATCCCAAATCGTCAACCCCCAGGGCTACTCGCTCTGGGGGTTTTTCTTACCACCCGGTCAAGGCTAGTTGACCATCGCAACCGAAGATCTACTCGATTCCTGCGCCATTGTTGCCACCTTCCCGATCCCAAGAGCAACCATGGCAATGAGCATCCAGCAAAAAACTTCACGGGCTTGAATCCATAAGGATCCCAAGAGGTTTTGACAACTGTTTTACATCACGGCAGACGCCCGCTGGGGAGCTTTCCATCATTCCGCGTATTGCGAGCCATCCAATTGTCGAGCGCCCATCTTCCAGCGCCCATGAACATCAACGCGAGGGCCGAGGCAACCATCAGGATATGGTACTCGATCCCCTCCCCTTTCTGATTGCCCGCCCAATTGATAAAGAATCCGTTCGCGATATGCCCGCCGAGGATCGCGGCGGTGATGAAGTGGATGACAATGCCCAAGGCGGCCAGGCGGGTGAAGAACCCGAGGAATAGCGCAATCGGAGCAAAAAATTCCGTCAGGATCGCCACCAAAGCGAGGGCATAGGGAATGTGGAGCGTCTGAGTGAAAAACTCCATCGTTCCCGCAAAGCCACTGCCGCCAAAAAGGCCGAGCACTTTCTGCGCGCCATGAGGGAAGATGACAATGGCCAGCCCGATGCGAAGGATCAGGGGACCAAAGGACCGGACCGTGGCAAAAAAAGGGGCGAGATTCATGGGTGTTGCCCCCTATATCGCACGGCAATTGCCGCTCGCGTGGGCCTGTGCCAAGCCCCCGCAGGCGACCTACGACTTCGCGGCCAGCAGATTACGCCAGATCACCCCGATCTTTGCCGTTTTCAGGTTAAAACCGGAAGAATGACTCCGCGACCGCCGTGGTACTTTCCGCCACGGCTTCCAGCGTCTGCCCCCGCAACGCGGCAATTCGCTCCGCGACCAGTCGCGTGTAGGCGGGTTCACAACGCTTGCCGCGATGCGGCGCTGGAGCAAGAAACGGGCAATCGGTCTCCACCATGAATGAGCCGTCCGGCACTGCGGCGGCGGTCGCCTGAACGTTCTGGCCATTCTTGAAGGTGACAATCCCGGTGAATGAAATCAGGTACCCGAGACCAAGAATCACGTCGGCTTCTTCGGGAGTTCCCGGGAAACAATGGAATACGGCACGGAGCCTGTCGCGGAATGGGTTAAGAATAGCCAGGGTATCTTCGCGGCAGTCGCCGCGCTGATGGATGACGACGTTAAGCCCGAGTTCCGCCGCAAGATCGAGCTGCTGCTCGAAAAGAATCGCCTGCGCTGCTTTTACCGCGCCGTCCTGAATCGCGGCATCAACATCGCCGGTCGTTTCGAACCCGTACGCCTTGAGGGGGCCGGGATCAATCCGGCTACTGGGCAGCCGATAGTAGTCGAGCCCGGTTTCGCCGATTGCGACGACTTTCGGATGACGGGCGAGGTCGCGAAGAGAGTCGATCACTCCCGGATTGTCGCGGTGCGTTTCGAAAGCGTCATTGGGATGAATCCCGACAACGGCGTAGACCCCGGGAAATGCGTCGGCAAGTTCCACCGCACGACGGCTCGATTCGACATCGGTGCCGATGCTGACGATCCGCGTCACCCCTGCCTCCGCGGCTCGACGCACCACGCCGTCAATGTCCCCGGCGAATTCCGGGAAATCGAGATGGGCGTGGGTATCAATGATCATGGGTATGGCACCCGGTTATCGGCTTCCCCGAACTTTCCGGTCTTCTACCACTGGATGACGGAGCTGGCCCAGGTGAGCCCGCCGCCGAAAACCACCAGCAGAATGTAATCGCCCTCTTTCATCCGGCCGGTGCGGGCGGCTTCGTCGAGCGCGATGGCGACCGCCGCCGCGCTGGTATTGCCGTACCGGTCGAGATTGATGAGGAAACGATCCATCGGCACGTTCATCCGCTGGGCGATAGCCTCGATGATCCGCATGTTGGCCTGGTGCGGGATGACGCAGGCGAGATCTTCGGCACGCAGCCCGGCCTGCTCCAGCGCGGTGTTGGCGGCGTTCAGCATGGCATTGACGGCCTGCTTGTAGACCTCCTTACCCGACATCTTGATGGTGTTGAGCCGTTGATCAACGTTTTCGGCGGTGATCGGGAATTTGCACCCCCCGCCCGGGATGGTGAGGATGTCGGTGTATTCGCCATCAGCCCCCATGTGGGTGGAGATGACGCCGTGCGAGTTGGCGCGATTGCGAAGAATGGCGGCTCCCGCGCCATCTCCAAAGAGGACACAGGTGTTTCGGTCGGTCCAATCGACGATCCCGCTCAGCTTTTCCGCACCGATTACCAGGATGGTGTTGTAGGTGTGGCTGGTGATGAACTGTTGGGCGATCTCCAGCGCGTACAGGAACCCCGCGCAGGCGGCGGAGACGTCGAAACAGGCGGCACGGCGTGCGCCGATATGCTTCTGCACGAAACAAGCCGTGGAGGGGAATGCCATGTCAGGCGTGACGGTGGCGACGATGATGAGGTCAATCTCATCGGGGGTGATGCCCGCCTGCTCCATCGCGGCCTGCGCGGCCTTGGCGGCCATGTCGCTGGTGCATTCCTCCGGAGCCGCAATGCGGCGCTCTTTGATGCCGGTACGGGTAACGATCCACTCGTCCGAGGTGTCCACCATCTTTTCGAGTTCCAGATTGGTGAGAACCCGTTCCGGCACATAACTGCCGGTGCCGATGATGGAGACCGTCCGCTTCGGCTTATGCAGACGCGGATTGAGAGGCTGCGGTTTGTTCATTGTAGCGTTTGATTTCCTCCACAATGTGGGGATTGACTTGCTGTGCGATCGACTGGGTCGCCATGCGGATCGCGTTTTTGACGGCAGTGGGAGAACTTCCCCCGTGGCCGATGATGCAGACCCCGTTGATGCCGAGCAACTGCGAGCCACCGTACTCGTCGGCACTGGTCTTTCTGCGGATATTCTGGAATGCGCCTTTGGCGAGCATCCCCCCGAGCTTGCGGATCGGGGTCTTGTAAATCTCGTGCTTGAGCCAGCGAAAGACGGCATGAGCGATCGCTTCGGAGGTCTTGAGGACGACGTTTCCGGTAAACCCGTCGGCAACGACGACTTCCACCGGGTGCTCGAAAAGGTCATGGCCCTCCACGTTTCCGCGGAAGTTCAACCGGCTGTTCTTGAGCAGATCGAAGGATTCGCGCGTGAAATCGTTCCCTTTTTCGTCCTCCGTGCCGATCGACATGAGGCCGACCTGCGGCTTGGCATATCCGAGGACATGCCGGGAGTAGACCGAACCCATGATGGCGTTCTGCATCATCTGGATGGGTGTCGGGTCGGTGTTGGCCCCGGCGTCGATGAGAACGAAGAGATTCGTCTCCGTCGGCATGGTTGCCGCGATCCCGGGGCGCTCGATGCCCGGCAGGGTGCGGAGCTTGATGGTGGTGGCGGCGACGGCGGCCCCGGTATGGCCGGCGCTCACGACGGCTTCGGCCTCCCCGCTCTTGACCAGATCGACGGCCCGGCTGATCGAGGAGTCCTTCTTGCGGCGTACCGCGTCGATGGCGCTATCGCCCATCTCCACGACCTGAGTGCTGTGGACAATCTGGATCCGGCCATCATTGCAGCCGATCCGTTTTAGTTCGGCCTCAAGCCGAGGGGTGTCCCCCGTCAGAAAAAGACGCGAAATCTGCGGAAATTCGCTCAGGGCCATGGCGGCACCTTCGATGAGGTTCTTTGGCCCTTCATCGTGGCCCATGGCGTCCAGCGCGATTTTCATGCGACGGTTATAAAACGGGAAAATCGGGAAAAAATCAGCCGTCTCACGCTCTCGCGAGACGGCTGATCCCAAAAATCTCGGTTAGGCTAGGCAGCCTGGATGGTGAGCACCTGACGGCCTTTGTAGTAGCCGCAAGAAGGGCAGGCGGTGTGCGAGCGAATGCTACTGCCGCACTGTCCGCACTTCACGAGCTGCGGGGCATGCCAGCGATTGGCGGCCTTACGAGTGCGCAGGCGCATTTTCGACGTTTTGCGTTTTGGAACTCCCATAAAATTATCTCTTTTCTGTCTCTTTTGGCGGCCTGTTGGGGCGCCGATGTTTCACTCTGGATCGTCTAACTGTCTTTCGGCTTCGTCAGCGCGTCGAGCGTGGCCCACGGGTTTTTCCCGCTCGGTTCCGCTTCGGAGGTCTCGGTCTTTATCGTTTCCGTTGTTTTTCGCACGCCGGCACAGGCCTTCCCGCCATCCCAATCGCAGTGCGGATGGGGCGGCAGGGCGAGGAGAATATCTTCACGAACCTCCTCAGTCAAGTCCACCGTGTCACTCCCCCCAAGCTCCACCTGAACGGCGAAATCGGGAATGCTGACGGTGTATTTGAATTTTTCCAGGCAGACGACGCACTCCATCTCCAGATCGGCCTCCAGAGAACCGGTGGCAAAAAGCCCGCCATCGGAGAGGCCCACATCCAGCGAGTAGCGAACCGGATCGAGCGGCCTTACCAACTCGTCTTCGATGTCGAGAATATCGCCTTTTTCTTCTCCTTCAACGTGAAGGGTCTGCCCGGGTGGAATCTGGTTGAGATGAATTTTCATGATCGGCGCGGGTTAAAAGGACTGAGATCGTATCGAAAAGAACATCGTTACCGGGAATATTTTTCCCGTAAAGCGGCTGCTACTGAATCTGGCACAAAAGCGCTGATATTGCCACCCAGGCGGGCAATTTCCTTGACGATGCGAGAACTCAGGTAGGTGTACTCCTCTTTGGGCATCAAGAAGAGGGTTTCAATTTCCGGCTCCAACTTCCGATTCATGAGTGCCATCTGAAATTCAAACTCGAAGTCCGAGATGGCGCGCAACCCCCGGATGACCGCCTGCGCCCCTTGGGAACGGGCAAAATCGACGAGCAACCCCTCGAACCGGGTGACGCTCACGTTCGGAGTTCCGGCAAGAGCGCCCCGCAAAAGCTCCACGCGCTCCTCAAAGCTGAAAAGGCCGGTTTTCTCACTGTTAACCGCCACGGCGACGATCACCTCGTCGAAAATACGGGCCGCCCGCTCGATCACATCGAGGTGCCCGTTGGTCACAGGGTCAAAACTGCCTGGGTAAACCGCTCGTCGCATAGATTTGAGGAGAGTTTGCGCGGGGAAACGGAGCTCTGAAAGGAAATTTACGGTAAATTCGCCTCCTAGGTAATGTCGTTACGAGAGGCGCATGACAGCCACAAAGGATTTTTGATGCCATTTTTTGGCAGTTTTTCAGGCGATATTGATCAATATCGACTCAAAAATTGACGGGAAATGGCGCCCGCCCCCGCAGGACGGGTCGGGATTGGGATGCGGCCCTCATGAAGCCAAGAAGTCGATACCCGCGCTCACGGCGCGAGCGGGCTACCGGTGCTGCCGCACCTTACGGCTTCTGATAAAAACCGGATTCAGAGAACCGTTGACGCGCCTCCCGCGCGCTCGCATACTGTTAGGTTCGCATGTCCATCGAGAAAACACGCAATTTCTGCATCATTGCCCACATTGACCACGGGAAAACCACGCTTTCCGACCGTCTTCTGGAGATGACCCACACCGTCTCCAAGCGCGAGTCGCAGGATCAGCATCTGGACTCGATGGATCTGGAACGGGAACGCGGCATTACCATTAAGGCGCACCCCGTCTCCATGCAGTACCGGGCCAAAAACGGGGAGGAATATACCCTCAACCTGATGGATACACCGGGACACGTCGATTTCGCCTATGAGGTGAGCCGATCCCTCGCGGCGTGCGAAGGCGCGCTTCTCATCATCGACGCCGCCCAAGGGGTCGAGGCGCAGACGGTGGCGAACGTCCACCTCGCGCACAAGCAGGGGCTCACCATCATCCCGGTCATCAACAAGATCGACCTTCCGACGGCCGACATTCCCTCCTGCCAGCGGCAGCTTGAGGACATTCTCGCGATGCCGGGCGACGAGGCGATCCCCGCCAGCGCGAAGGCAGGCCTGGGCATCGAAGATATTCTCGAAGCGATCGTTCATCGCATCCCGCCGCCCACGCAGATGAGCGACAACCGGGTGCGCGGGCTGGTCTTCGACTCCGTTTTCGACACCTACCGGGGCGTCATCGCTTACCTCCGCGTCGCCTCGGGCTCCATCCAGCCCGGCCTTGGGGTCAAGCTGATGAGCAGCAACAAGAATTACGAGATCAAGGAAGTCGGCGTCTTTACCCCAAAGATGCAGACGCGCCCGAAGCTCAACGCGGGTGATGTGGGCTACTTCATCGCCAACATCAAGACGACGGCGGAAATCAAAATCGGCGACACCCTCACCGAGCAGCATCACCCCGCCGACGAGCCGCTTCCGGGCTTCCAGGAGATCCATCCCATGGTCTTCAGCGGGATTTACCCGATCAATACCGCCGACTTTGAGCACCTCAAGGTGGCGATGGGCAAGCTCCAGATCAACGACGCGGCGTTCGTCTACCAGCCGGAAAGCTCCGTAGCCCTCGGCTTCGGCTTCCGCTGCGGATTCCTCGGGCTGTTGCACATGGAGATCATCCAGGAACGGCTCCGCCGGGAACACGACATGGACATCATCTCGACTTACCCGAGCGTGATTTACGAGGTCGAGAAGACCAACGGCGAAGTCCTCATGGTGGACAACCCGGCGCAATTGCCGGACCCGAGCGTCATCGAAGAAATCCGCGAACCGGTGGTGAAGGCTTTCATCATGGTGCCGAATGAAAACATCGGCGACATCATGGGGCTGATCCTTGAAAAGCGGGGGATTGTCGACCACACCGAATCGCTTGACAGTCGCCGCGTCATGCTCTCCTGCGAGCTGCCGCTCAACGAAATCCTGGTGGACTTCAACGACAAGATCAAGAGCATCACGCGCGGCTACGGCTCGATGGATTACGAACCGGCGGGCTACCGCGCGGACAAGCTGGTGAAGCTGGACATGCTCGTCAACGGCGAACCGGTGGACGCCTTCTCCAGTATCGTACACCGCGAAAAGGCGGAATCGCGCGGACGCGTCCTTGCCTCGAAGCTCAAAGAGGTGATCCCGACACAGCTCTACCAAGTCTCCATTCAGGCGGCGATTGGCGGAAAAATCGTCGCCCGCGAGAACGTCTCGGCATCGCGCAAGGACGTGACGGCGAAGTGTTACGGCGGTGATATCAGCCGTAAGCGCAAGCTACTTGAGAAACAGAAGGAAGGTAAAAAGCGGATGAAATCGATCGGCAAGGTCAACATTCCGCAGGAAGCCTTCATCGAAGTGCTCAAGTCGAGCGCGGGGGCGAGTTGATCGCCTCCGCTCGAACCGGACTCTTTCCTTCGCCGTCCGGCAGGGCCTCCCTTATTTGTATTTACTGACAGAGCCCTCGCCCACTATGGACGGGGGCCGCTCGCAGGAGTGATAAGTCTTCTTGGCGACGCGACGGGGCTTCGGGCTGCAATACGTTCTCCTGGGGGCGCAGTTGAAGTAATTGTTGACCTGGATGGGCCGATTAAGCCCGGCGTTAAAGGGAGGATAATTGTAGCAACCGTCCGCAGTATAACAAGTGGAGTAACCTTTGAGAACGGGGGTCGCCGGGGCGACCGGATACATAGCCTCGGAATAGGGCGCGTAATTGTCGTAGGGTGCGTACGGATATCCCCCGTAGACGCTCCCATCGAAAAAGATATTATTAAAATTCCTGAAGCGCCGATGATTGTGGTGGTCGTGATTATGCCCCCTGAAGTGCCCTCCACCGTGAAACCCGTGGAAACCGCCTCCGCCGTGGAAGCCACCCCCGCCTCTGAAACCGCCTCCGCCACCTCCCCGCGCCATGACAGGGAGAGAAAGAACTCCCAATATTGCCGCCGCCAAAGGGAGTATCGTGAAAAGTTTCTTAGCCATAAGTCGTTATTTTCCTGCTCGGAATTTCGTGCCCCTTCCCGTTGGAATCAACCTGCTGGCCATTCCGCAAAAGTCTCACGGAGGGGTCGGGCAATCCTTGATTTGAGTGCAGGATGACTTTGCAAGAGGTTGATTCCCGGCACCTTAAAGAAACCGAAATCGTTTCTAGCGAAGCGGAATCTCTTAGCCTGCCGGTGCTTGACGGTAGCTATCCGCCATCAGACGCCCCTGCCTTTGAGGATGGGAAGAGCCACCCGATTCGATCAGCGCTTCCCTCAGCTTTTGACTTTGACGCACTTCCCGCGCAAAAGGAATTAGTGGCAGCATTTTTCCAACGAGATTTCCAAGAGCTCGGGAGAGCCTTGGAATGGCTAGGCAGATGGCTAGGGGCCGCAATCATGCTCCTGCTTCTTACCGCTTCCGGCGTTGCCGGCACAGGGGCGAAGCGGCGGCTGGTTTCGATCTGCCTGCCGGGCGACCAGCTTCTCCTTCAGCTTGCGCCCCGGGAAGAGGTGGTAGCTTTGAGCTGGCTCGCGACGGACCCCGATCTCTCCCCCCAATGGCGTGAAGCGCAAGGCATCCCCACCACGCGGGGCGGCGCGGAGGAGCTTCTCTCGTTGAAGCCGGATCTCGTCTTCGTGGGCGTCTATAGCACGCCCGCCACCAACGCGATGCTCCGACGTCTCAAGATTCCTGTGATGGAACTTGGCGTGCCGGAGGATTTCGAACAGCTCCGCGCCCAGATCCGCGCAGTGGCGGAGCGGCTCGGCACGCAGGAGCAGGGAGAAGCGATCATCCGGCGGATGGACGCGCGTCTGGCCCGGGTTGCCGCCAAGGCGGGAGAGCCCCGCCCCACGGCGCTCTTCTATTTTCAGGACGGTTTCTCTCCCGGTGGCGGGACGTTTGCCGACGCGATTCTGGAGGCTGCAGGGTTTACGAATCTCGGGAAAACGCTTGGACGCAGCCGAAGCGCTTCCGTACCGCTGGAAACGGTCATTCTCGCCAAGCCGGAGTTCCTGATTCTCACTGCCTACCAGGAAGCCCACCCCACGCTCAATGCGTTCTCGCCACGGCACCCGCTGCTGAGGAGATTGGAGACATTGAATCTCAAGATCGCTTCCATTCCCTTCCGGCAATTGGCCTGCCCCAATCCGGAAAATCTCGACCTCGTGGAAACTTTGCACCGGCTTCGCCTAAACGCGGAGGAACTCCAACCATGACGCGGAGTCTGCGCACGGGAGTGCTTCTGGGAGGGGTGCTGGCGGCCTGCGCCGTGGTGTCCCTCTGTATTGGAAGCACCACAATCCCGCTCCGAACACTTTGGGAGGCCGCGCTCGGACAGGGCGGTCCGCTCGTGGCGATGGTGCTTTGGGAAATCCGGCTGCCGCGTCTGCTGCTGGCGTTGTTGGTGGGCGGCAGCCTCGGCCTTGCCGGGGCGGCGATGCAAGGGTTTCTGCGCAATCCGCTCGTGGAACCGGGGCTGCTGGGCGTTTCCGGCGGAGCGGCCTTTGGAGCGGTGCTCGCTTTTTATTCCGGCTTGAGCGGTGCATTCAGCTTCGGATTGCCACTCGCCGGGATGGCAGGCGCGGCGGGCGCGGTCCTCCTGGTGGTGCTCTTTGCGGGGCGCGGCGGATCGATCCAAAGCCTGATCCTGGCAGGCGTGGCGGTTTCCGCCGCGTGCGGGGCGTTAACGTCGCTGGTGCTCAACCTCTCCCCTAATCCCTATGCCGCCACGGAAATCATATTCTGGCTCCTCGGTTCACTTGCGGACCGCACCCGCGAACAAGTAGCCCTTGCCGCGCCACTGATGGTTGTGGGAAGCGTGCTTCTCCTTGGCTGCGGCAACGCCTTGCGCGCCTTGAGTCTTGGCGAAGAGACGGCACAAAGCCTCGGCTTCCCCCTCAGCCGGGTGCGGCTTCAGGTGATTGCGGGAACGGCGCTGGCCGTCGGCGCGGCGGTTTCCGTCACCGGGGCGATCGGGTTTGTGGGGTTGATCGTGCCGCATCTCCTCCGGCCTTTCGCGAAAGGGGATCCGGCGCGGCTGTTGCCGCTCAGCGCGTTGGGTGGCGCGCTGCTCTTGTTGGGAGCGGATGTTCTGGTTCGGCTGCTCCCGACGACTCAGGAGCTGAAGCTCGGGGTGGTCACGGCGCTGGCGGGAGCGCCGCTCTTTCTTGTTCTCCTGATTCGTAGCCGGCGGACTTTTTTCTGACTCATGCTGGAAACACGACAACTCTGCATTTCCTTGGGCGGACGCAATGTCGTTCATGAAATCGACTGCGCGGTAGCCAAGGGCGAGGTCGTGGGGCTGATTGGGCCCAACGGCTCGGGAAAATCGACCTTGCTCAAAGCTCTTGCGGGATTGATTCCCGCGGCATCGGGCGGCGTACGTCTCCACGGAGAGCCGCTGGAAAAAATTGCCCCCCGGCAACGGGCGCGCACGCTTGGCTACCTGCCGCAAAGCGCGGAGTGCCACTGGCCGTTGACCGTGGAGCGCGTCGTGGGGCTGGGGAGATTGCCATGGGGCGGCGGCGCGGATGAAGCGGCGGACGCTTCGTGGATCGAGAGAGCGCTAATCACGGTGGACGCCCTGCACCTCCGGCATCGCGTCATTACGGAGCTTTCCGGCGGGGAACGCGCCCGCGTCCTTCTGGCGCGCGCTCTCGCAGGCGATCCGGCGCTGCTACTGATCGATGAACCCGGCGCAGGACTCGATCCGTTCCATCAACTCCAGCTCATGGAGCTCCTCGCCGCTCGCGCCAGGGAGGGGCGGGCGGTGCTCATTGTCCTGCACGATCTCACGCTAGCGGCGAGATTCTGTGATCGTTTGCTTCTCGTGAAAGAGGGCCGCCTGCTTGCCTCCGGACCTCCCGAGATCGTCCTCACCGAAAAGCTTCTTGCAGAGGCCCACGGCGTCCGTGCCTTTCGCAGCCGACATTCCAATGCGCCGGTGATCGTGCCGTGGGAACAAATTCCTTCCTCTAACTAGTCATCTGCCTTCGAATGCAAGTGTCTCGATCTTCGTATAATTACGCAGATCTCCAGCAGCAAAGTCTCAATAACATTTAAGATTATCGATTATTTTTGGAGAAGATGCGCTCTCCGGTCAGAAATTCTTGTAGTTTCCGTTCGATACTGTTTCTCACTACGGCTTCCTTTTCAGCCGTTTCCGATGAACAACAATCAGCACAAGACACCCCACAGAGAGAGCCGAAAGTCCTGGAAATTGAATGACAGCAACGCGTTGATCTCTCGTTGGCTATTCCGCAAATCCTTATTTGCCGCCGGATTGATTTGTTTTACTTTCGCAAGAATAAGCCTTGCAGACCAATCTACATCATCGCCCGAATCGTCGTATAGCGACTCAGGCATGTCTCTAGACAATGTCGCCCTCAAACTAGCGACGGACCATCATCTGGCGATCAATGATGATTTCTCCTCCATCTCCACCTTGATGGCGCATCCCGACTTTTCGGGTTTCCAAAGCTGGGACCAGAGGAATGGCGCCTGGGTCGATTTGGACGCTTTAAACTATGCGAACTCCATCACCCGTCCCTATGACAGCGGAGCGAACCTTTCTCCCACTACCGCCATCCCCGAGCAAACAGCCTGGGCTCTGATGGCGGGTGCGGCAGAGGTTCTTTCTTCCAACGAGGCGGCGTGGAAGCCCGAGAGCGAGCGTCGAGGCCAGGAAAACTTACCGAACCACGGCCGTCGATAGGCCTCGGCGCTGCGCATCGCCGCCAGCGGCCCGGGAGATTTACTCCACCTGCAAGACGATGATCAACTGCCCCTTGTCGCACAAGGGACCTCGCAGGAAGAGGGGGCTTTGTCGGCCCAGCTTGGCCTGGGTCTGGACGAGAAGCCGGTCTTCCTGAAAAAGCCGCAAATCGAAGAGGGTCTTGCCATCTTTGACGCTTTTGCGGGTGGCGAAGAGGCGGAACTTCTTCCCCAGGGGGAAGGTTCGCTCCGTGGAATCGCTGAGTGCTTCGCGGCGCTCGCTGACGAGTTGCAACTGGTTGTACCCGAAGACGCTTTTGAGCTTTTCGCCGAACCCGGCCAGCGCACCTGGCGTAGCGGAGGGTTCAGGCTCGTTGGAAGCGTAGACCAGCCCGGCCCAGAGCGTCCGGGTTTCCTGTGCCTTTGCGGGAACGGCGAGAAACAAGGCGGCCAGCAAAAGACACAAGGCTTTGATCATTTTCTCCCCTCCCCGGAGACGCGGTCGAGCCCATCAAGCCAGAGCACGGTGACGTTCGCCTTCCTTGAATAAAAAGGCTTCGCGGAAATCTTGGAATTGCCCGGCTTCGGGTTGAGCACCTGGGCATAGTACCCGCGAGCCCCACCATGCTCCACCGGTTGGACGGCCATGGTCGCCATGACCGCGATGCCACAGCAGACCGATCCGATCCACAGGAGCCTCCACAGGGACACCCCATGGCGGGCAGGTTCACTTGGGGGACGGGTGCGGGACTCCTCGGCCTGGATCCGTTCAAGAAGCTGATGGTTGAAAAAATCGCCGTTGGTGAGTTCGGCGGGCTTCCATTGGGTGCGAAGGAGGTTGCCGAGTTTCCGCGCTTCCTCGCGGTCCCTCCCTACCTCGGGCAACGCGTCGCCAAGAGCCTCCTCAAAACGGGCCGCTTCCTCCCTGGAAAGGCGTCCGTCAACCCAGGCGGTAAAGTTTTCCTCAGATGGTGTCATAGATATCCTTCAACAAAGTCTGAAGTTTTTTGCGGGCGTAGAACAGTCTCGACATGACGGTTCCCACGGAACTCTCCATCGTCTCGGCGATTTCTTCGTAACTCAGGCCGTCGACTTCCCTCAAAATGACCGCGAGCCGGTGTTCAGGCGAGAGTTTTTCCAATGCCGCGTCGATTCGGGCCTGGATCTCCCGGCTCTCAAGCTGCCGGTGAGGCTGCGGTTCGCTCCGGGGCACGGTAACCGCACCCGGTTCGATAGCTCCGGAGGCAGCGGTTTCGTCAAACTCGACCCCGCTCTCGATCCGCTTGCGACGGAGAGAGTCGATCGTAATGTTCACGGCAATCCGGTAAATCCACGTGAAAAAGGATGCCTGGCCGCGAAACTTGCCGATGTTGCGCCACGCCTTCAGGAAGGTCTCCTGGGCGAGGTCCCAGGCGTCCTGTTCGTTTCTGACGGCGTTGTAGGTGATCGCAAACACTTGATTCCGGTAGCGGACAGTCAGTTCATTGAACGCAGACAGATCGCCCCCCTGGCAGCGGGCAATCAAGTCCGCCTCGTCACGCCTGTCGGCATGATCGGTCTGGCCGATGTCATCCTGTCGCATTCGATTGGACGGCCTTCGCCGGATTTAATTCACAAAAAAGCCGTCTTATTTTGGCCTCGTTGCGATCCGCTAACTGTTGTACCTCCGACGCCATTCCCCCCGGCAGTGGCCCATCAGGTCGATGATGCCGTCCCTCACCTGAAAAAGGCGGTTGTGAAGCTGCCTCCGGCGTCCGGCAGGCAGCCGGGCCTCCCGGGCAAACTGGGTGCTCGCCTCGATGGCCATGGTGATCGCCTTGAGCGCCCGCTTGAGATAGGCGATGGTCATCCCGATCTCGTCGATGTCATCATCGCTCAGGGCGGCTGCCAGCTTCGCGCTTGCGATGGCGCTATTGGTGGCGAGCCGGACGGCGGAAGGACGATTCTGCACCTCCCCCAGTTCATCAAAAAGCTGATCGATCCAGACCGTCAGCGCAAAGCTCGCCTGGTAAAGCGGATGAAACTCGAAGCTCTCGGCTTCCTCGTCGTCATCCTCTTCCTCGTCCTCCTCATCGTCGTCGAAAAGCTCGAAAGGGCCTTCGGCCCATTCATTCTCGCCCCCGCCCTCGTTCTCCTCGTCATCCGAGACGAAGTGGGACCACCCCATCTCCCGGGCGATAATCTGGTCGCGATCGGGATCGTCGATGTATTTCTCCAACAACTCCATGTACTGCTCCGTCTTGCGGTCCTGCTGCTGGAGAAACCGCTCCCAATCGTACTCGTCCCACACTTTCTCGGGCTCGTTATCTTCGGGCATACGCTTTAGTTAGGACCGTTTTTCGGAATGCGCAAAGTTTTTGTGCAGGCAAATAGCGACCTTTTTCGGCGACCTCGCCGGAGAGTGTTTTCTATCCGGCTACGCTCCGTGGCCTCATCGTAGCACGAACCCTCTGTTTGCCCCTTACTGGAACTCCCGCTCCACCTGATCGACATACCGCGAGAGCGGGTCATCGCGCTTGGGAAGAGGGGCCGATTCGATGGCTTTCGCGGTCCTGAGATAGCTGTCGAACGCGCCACTTCGCTCGGACATCTGGGTCGCCTCGAACCAGTTCATGTAATCGGTAATCTTGTCGGTTCGCTCCACGATCATCACCCGGTAGTTCGCGATGGAGCGCAGCGATTCCTCGATCTTGCGGGTTTTGCCCTGAGCCAGGCTGGTGGCGATCCGCTGGTACTCGACCACCACGGGGCGAAGCAACGGGTGCGCCTTGGGATTGAGCGCAGCCAGGGCGCCTGCCCGGATAAGAAGCGCCGGCTTTGCCGTGGGGATTTTGATAAACTTCTTATAATCGTCCAGGGCGAAGGAGGTCTTCGTCCCCTTCTTCTCGTCCGTGATGATTTCGAGTTCCAGCAGCGGTTCCAGCCGCGCGTTGGTCTCAGCGACGGTCAGGGAAAGGTAACGATCCGAAGCCGAAAAGCGGGCAAGCCCGAGGGTCCACCATTTTTCCAGGGACGCCTCGCTTTTCCCGAGGCTGGGGAAGTTTTTCAACAGCAGGTTGACGGAGTCGCCGCCCGAATCGCGCAGATTCCGCACCGCCCTCGTCAGGCTGATCCGCCCCTCGGGAAGTGCCACGAGCATTTCGATCAGGCTGGAGGAACACGCGCCAAAGACGGTCCGCGAAGTAGGATCCATCGACTCCGCGCTGCTTTCCATAAAATCGCGGATCTTGGGGATGCGCCCGGTGTCAATGAGGGTCTTGAAGAGCGCCGCGTTCGGTTCCACGCCGCCACTGCGGGCTTGGAGTTGCTCCGCGATTCCCTCGACGAGCCAGGCGGGAGGAAGCACGTAGTTTTCCCCGCCGGCGGGCGGACGGTCGCGGTAAGCAACCTCGAGCAGCACCGCGCGCACGATTTGCTGAGGAAAATGGACCTCCTTGACCTGCTCTTCGCGAAGACTGACGTCGATCTCCACCTTCGGCCCTTCCTCGGTGTCAACCAGGCGAATCTCGCTAAGGGGCTGGCCGGGGCGGGTCGTGGAGGGACGCTCCATGTTGATGACGATGGGGATCTTCCAATGATCACCCATCCCGAGGGTGCCAAGAACGGCGGCCTTGGCGGTTTCCACATAACCCGTGACGGCAAGCCTCAAACGGGCATCCGGACAGTAGATGATAAACTGCCGGGAACTGCTGACGCTGCGGCGGGCGAACTTCGAAGAAACTGCGTCCAGAGCCGGCGCGGACGGCAACCCGGCAAACAGGGAGAGCGTAAGGCCAGCCCATAACACCTGTCGGAATACCCGGCGAAGCTTCATGGCGTGGTGGGCGGGGTGGCGGGTAGTGTGGCGGGTGAGCCAGCGGATTTTTGGGCGTCCCGCGAGTGCAGGACGATCTGCCCCTTCTTCGCTTCCACAGTGCCGATCTCATGGATCATCCTCGTTTCCCGCTTGAGCGATTCCCATAAAGGCTTAAACAAAGCCCCCACGATCGGCCCCGCATTGGTAGCGGCAAACTCGGGAATCGGAATCCTCAGGCGCCCGAAATGAAGACCTTCGGGGGTTGCGGAGAAGGCGCCGTTTTCCATCTTCAACCGATGAGTGACACCGGCATAAAGCGGGTAGTTCTGAATCGCCGTCTGCGAGGTGATGCGAATGAGTCCCTCATCGAGATTCACAAAGGCTCGCTGAAACGCGATCACCGATTCCCCCTTCTTGTTCTTGGAGCGCACGGTGTTTTGCAGGTAAAGATTGATCTCCGCCTCCTCAAGGGCCACCTCGCGTCCCGGAGAGGCCAGGGTCAACTCTTGAAGGGTGATATCGAGCTGGGGAGCGTCGGCCAGACGATCCTTCGGCATCGGCGGAACACCGGCGGGCGGCCTGGCAATGTTGATGACGGCGGCGGCAACCACGGCCCAGACCAGCGTTCGAGCCGCGGTTTTCACTGTACCCCAACCGAGCCCGAACCCGGCACCGGGGTTCATCATTTTTTTGACCCGCTTCTGCTTTTTCTCCGGTGAATCTTCCTTTTGCGCCTTCTCAAGCACCTGCGTGCGGTCGAGCTTGTTGCCGCAGTTGTGGCAATAAATCCGCTGCCCCTCGTTGACGTGGTTGCAGTCTTTACAGGCAATGGTAGGCAATGAAGACATTCGAAAAAAAGGTTGAGGGCAGAAATCCGTTTCTAGAGAGGCGAGAAAGCGCTACGACTTCGGCGAAGCCGCCGATGAGCTTGCAGAGCTTGTCGAACTCGATGAGCTGCTGCTGGAAGAATCTTTTTTGGCCGCCTCTTTGTAACCACTGGAGCGATAATCGGTGATATAAAAACCCGAGCCTTTGAAGATAAGCCCCGCGCCGGTGCCGATCAGGCGTTTGACGGACCCGTCGCACCCCTCCTCGCGGCACGCCGAGAGCGGCTCGTCTTTCATGGACTGAAAGACTTCGAAGGTTTTCTCGCACTTTTCACACTGATATTCGTAGGTGGGCATAGCAGGAACCCATCCTCTATAGCAGAGGGAGGGGCGGGCATCAATCCTCGTTCTTCTTCCGTTTTACGACAAATCCAGCCGTAAAAGGCGACCTCGTTCTTGACCTTACCCTCGCGTAAGGGCTTATTGCACGCCGGAGATTTCCTTTGCCCTACCGACCGTTATGATTCTCAGGATTATTCCCTTTCTCGCAGCCCTGCTTTTGCTGGGAGGCTGCGCCAACGATCCGCGTACCGAACGCGGAACTCTTTACCTGACCGAAGGCGGCGGGATTGTCTCCGTTCCCCAGCGGGAACGCGCCAACTTCGACAATATTTCCTACTGGGACGGCGACAGCGTGCAGGGCTCCCCTTTTATCCTGATCCGCCTGAGCGAGCAGCGCGCCTACTTTTACAAAGGCAACCAGCTTGTCGGCGTCTCGGCGATTTCCACCGGACGCGAGGGATGGGATACCCCCACCGGCAAGTTCAAGGTGATCCAGAAGAGCAAGGATCACGTTTCCTCGCAGTACGGCGACTATGTCGACGCGGTGACGGGGGAGATCATCAAGAAAGATATCGACCGGAGCGTCGACAAAATGCCCAAGGGCGCGAAATATGACGGTGCCAAGATGCCTTACTTCATCCGGATCGTCAGTGGAATCGGGCTGCACGCCGGGTTCCTGCCCGGTTATGCCGCCTCGCACGGCTGCATCCGGATGCCGGAGTTCATGGCGGAGTCTTTCTTCCGCAACGTGGAGTTGAAAACGCCTGTCGAGGTCGTCCGGTGACCGTTGTCGAAATTTCAGCGCCGGAAACCAAGGCTCTGCTTGATCGCGGGGAAAAGCTTCGGCTGATCGACTGCCGCGAGGAGAGAGAATTCGCGCTCTGCCGGATCGAAGGTGCGGAGCTGATCCCTCTTTCCATTTTTGCGGGAGCCGCCGAGGAGCAACTGACGGACAAGAACGAGGCGATCGTCATTTACTGCCACGCAGGAGTGCGCTCCGCGCGTGCCGCCCTCTACCTCTCCCAACTCGGTTTTACGAACGTCCGCAGCATGGCGGGAGGGATCGAGGCATGGTCGCTGGAGGTGGACCCGGCGGTGCTGAGGTATTGATTGAACGTGGCGGCTCAATAGAGCGTCCGCCCCGTTTTGTTCGCGATTTTCTCGCGGCCCAGCTCGAGCACCCGGCGTTCCGCGCGGGTGAGGCTGTGGATGCCTTCGCGGGAAATTTTATCGAGAATCGGGTCGATCTCTTCGCTGATGAATTCCGTCGGGTTCATCCGGTCCCGGCGCTCCTGCAATCGGCGTCGGTCGCGGAAGAGGCGTTGCAGCCAGAAAGCCCCTCCATACCCGAGCCGACGGGCGTAAACCCAGCCGGTGAGGGCCCCGCAGAGGTGGGCGACATGGCCGATGTCCTTGCCGAAGCCGACGAGCGCGAAAAGGATGGAAGTGATGATGACCGCCCGGCCCAGCCATTTGGCGCGCATCCGCAACGGGATGACAAAGAAAATGAGCGCGGTAATCTCCAGTTCCGGCAGGATGGTGGTGAAGGCAAGGAGAACCGCACAGACCCCACCCGAAGCGCCCACCAGTTCCGTCGCGGGTGAGCCTGCGATTAACTGCGCAATCCCTCCGACAAAGCCGCCCAAAAAGTACATGCCGAGCAGGTGCCGGGGACCGCAGACGATCTCCACCTCCCGCCCGGCGAAATAAAGACCGAGGCAGTTGACCAGCAGGTGGATCACCCCTCCGTGAAGAAACATGTAGGTGAGGAACTGCCAGTAATACCCATGGCTGATTCCGGCCCGGCTCAGGGCGAAGAGGGAGTCCACCAACCCGGGCGCGGCATAGGCCGCCATCCATTGCAGTCCGAAGACCGCAATGTTGATCATGATCAGCACGACGACCAAGGGGATTCGCCCATTGGACCAACGGCTGGGAAAGGGGACTGTTTCGCGCCCAAACTGCATTTTCTTAATCTATGCTTCGACAAAAGGTTGTCGAATAAGAATCGGGTTCCGTCGAAAGGATGCGCGCGCAGGCTCGTTCTCGGGACGATTCCCCGGGGGCGTTTAACTCAGTCAGGTTGCCAGCGGCCGGAAAAATCGCTGGTGCCCGGCAAGGTTCTTCTCCAGCCGGGTTTTAAGCGAAGCGAACGGATCATCCCCCGCGAGGGTCGGGCGGACGGCCAGTGCGATGCAAAGAGAAGCGAGGCCCCGCACGTCGTCCAGGGAGACAAACTCCGCCTCGATCCGCCGATTCGGCCCGCAGTTATGGTAATTCCCCAGTGCCACGCAGAGCGCGCCACAGCGGTAGCCGTAGAGCGCATAGGCCGTGGCTTCACAGGTGCCACCGGTCATCAGGCAGCGCTGAAAGGGGAACCCGGTTTGCGCGGCGGTAGTCGCGAGTTCGGCGGTGATGGAGGGATCGAAAATCGAAGCTTTGTCTCCCACACGAACGATGACCCCCTCGCCCATCTTCGCGGGAGGACGCTCCGCACTGGTCTCCAGCGAGAGGATGACGAGGTCCCGCGGGAGACGGCCCGATTTCGCCAGCTCCATCGCCCCGACAAACCCAACCTCTTCTGCTCGGGTAAATAGGCCGATGCAGGCCCCTTCCGCGCGGGATCGCTCCAACTCCCGGAACATGGCGACGATGGAAGCGCAGCCGACCAGATCGTCGCAGGCCCGCGAATGAACCCTCCCCTCCCGGATCTCGAAGGCAGGGAGATCCCACATGGCAAATCCGCCCCCGTTTTCCGCCATTTCGCGTCGGGGCGGGCTGTTTTCGAAGTATTCCTTCGGAACGCCTCCCAGAAACTCCCACTGATCCGCCGTCTTGACCCAACCGGGGTGGTCCATGTGCGCGGCAAAGGCAAAACGGGGCTCGTGGTTGCCGCGCTGATAACGGGCAATCAGGTTGCCGAACGCGTCGCGATCAACGCTGACATGAGGCAACGGGGCGAGGAGCCGCTCGATCTCCGCCGCCACGGCGTCTTCATGGAACGGTGCGGTGGGTCGCCCGAGAATCGCCTCCAGGGTAGCGAGCAACGTCGGGTCGAGGTCCGGCGCGGGAGAGGCAGGCTGAGTCATAAAAAATTTCAGGGTCTTAGAATCTTCTTCGGCGCAAGTACCCGGAGCCGTTTGGGATGAAAATAAAAATTCACCGGCACGGAGCCCATGACCTCGCCATCCACCTCAACGGGAACGGCGGCATCTTCGCAGGAGACGGTGAGACGCTCGGTGCGGAAGTAGTCGACATCACGCAGTCGGAGGTGACTGCCGAAGGCGATGCCGTGCAGGTAGCGCGCGATGTCGAGATAACCGAGGTTCTTGAAGACCACGACATCGAGCAGGCCGTCGTCGATCCGTGCGTCGGTAAACACCGGGAACGGCCCACCATAGAGCCGTCCGTTGCCAATGAGGACGAAGGAGCCTTCGCTCGAAGGCGCGTCGGTGGGCTCCACGATGAGCCGTGGGGGCTTGCGGGCGGCAATCTGGGCGGCGGAAATAAGATAGCTGAGCGGCCCGAAAGTTTTCTTGGAAGTCCAACTGGTTTCCTGAACGACCTGGGCGTCGAGCCCCACCCCAGCCAGTTGCACGAAAGCGTGGCCGTTGGCTAGCGGGAGATCGATCTCCCGCTCCGTACCCGCGCGAATTACCTCCCAGCACTCCCGAAGATTGCGGGAAAGCCCCAATTCCGTGGCGAAAACGTTCATGGTGCCCATCGGCAAAAGACCGAGCGTGGCGTCCGATCCCGCGATGCCGTTGACGATCTCGTTGATCGTGCCGTCGCCTCCGGCGGCGACGATCTGTTCAAACCCCTCGTTCAAGGCCTGCTCGGCCAGGGCACGGGCCTGCCCCCGCCGGGTCGTGCGAAAAATTTTGGCGGACGTGGCGGCCAGGGCATCGATTTCCGCGCAAAGATGACTGGCCCGCTCGCTCCGGGCGGCGGGGTTCAAAATGATGGCGGTCTTGCGCATATGACTTCGGCCTTTCTTTTCAGCCAACCGCCGCTACTTTGCCATCGTGAACAAACTTGCCAAGGGGTTTCTCCTCGCACTTGCCGCGCTCGCAGGGGTGCTTCTGCTGGCTCTTCTGCTTGTCAATCTTTACGTCGAGTCAGAGAACGTCCAGACCCGCTTGGAAACCGCCGTGAGCCGCGAACTCCGGATGCCCGTAAAGCTCACCCGGGTGCGGTTCTCCTTCTGGAGCGGCCTGAAGCTGGATGGCGTGACGGTGCCCTCCGGGGAGGAGCCTTTTTTCCATGCACCCAAGATTTCCGCACGGGTGGAATGGGGGCCTCTCTTTTCGCGGCGATTGGTCGTGCGCGAATTGCTGATCTCCTCGCCGAAGGTTGTCTGGCTCCAGACCCGCAAGGGGAAATGGCGTCTGCCGAAGATCGAGCAGGCGCCGCTGGAGGGCGCCACGCCTGAGCCTTCGACGCCGAAGACCAAAGACAAGAAACAGCAAGAAGAGGCAGACACCCAGGACGGCATTGCCAAAGACGAAAAGCGGGAGGAAAAAAAAGAGGAAAGAAAGAAAAAAAAGGTGGAATTCCGCGTGGCCTTTGCCCGGATTCATGACGCCTCGTTTCATTTCCTGGACCGCGAAGGGCGCCCCATTGCCGTGTTTGAGGGAGTATCGGTGAATATCCCGACCGCGGCCAAAGGGGAAGCGCGCGGGGATGCCACCATTCGCAAGCTGACGCTGCGCGACTCCATCATCATTGAAGAAATCACCACGCCGTTTGTATTTGAAGAGGGACGTCTGACGCTCCCGCAGGTGGACGCCCGGCTCGCAGGGGGCGCGGTACGCGGCGATTTCGCGCTCCAACCGGAGGAAGATGGCGCGCCGTTCGCGCTGCAGGTGCAGTTCAGCGATGTGGATCTCAACCGGCTGATCACCGAAGCAGGCTCTGACGAGGGGCTTCAGAAGGCGGAGGGAAAACTCCACGGTTCCGTAAGCATGCAAGGCAAGAGCGGGCAGAAAAAGTCCATCGAGGGAAGAGGCCAGGCAAAGCTTTCGCAGGGGAAAATGGAGCAGTATCCGCTGCTACAGATGCTCGGCCAGACGCTCCAGATCGACGAGTTATCCCAGCTCGAGTTACACAAGGCTCAACTCGATGTCCGCATTGGCAACGGGCGGGTTTATGTCGACAGCCTCACCCTGGAATCGACAAATCTGAACCTGAACGCGACGGGCGATGTGCGATTTGACGGCAAGCTCAGTCTCGACGCGGGTTTGGCGATCAACCAGAAAATCTCCCGCCAAATCCCAAAGTGGGTGCTCTCAAACTTTAAGCCACTGGAGGGAGACGACCGGAAAAGCCTTCCTTTCACGATCACGGGGACGCTCCAACGGCCGGAAACCGATCTGGTGCGGGTGCTGATGGGCGAGAAGATCGAACGGCAGGCGACCGATCTCCTGAGGGCGTTCCGAGATCTGGCAGGCGGCAATAAAAAGAACAGTAGCGAGAAGAAGAAAAAGAAAGCCTCCGACGACCGAAAAGGCTCAAAAAAATCAGACTCCTCAACCCCGCAGGCGTCGGACCGGCAGGAAGAAAACAAGACGGAGACAGAGCCCTCTACCGAACCGGAAATGGAATTGGAGCCTTGACGCTCCGGGGTTCCGGCCATCGCCTCACTTCGGCAGACTTTACCATTCGATAGCACCATGCGCGTTGTTTCAGGAACCGCGGGAGGAATTCCGCTACTCGCCCCGAAGACCGATCTGCGGCCCACGATGGACCGCGTGAAGGGGGCCATTTTTGACAGTCTCGGCGAAGCCGTCGTCGGAGCGCGAGTTCTCGATCTTTTCGCTGGCTCCGGAGGGCTGGGCATCGAGGCGTTGAGCCGTGGCGCGGCCTCCGCGACACTCGTGGAAAAGGAATCGCGCGCGGTGGAGACGATCCACCGCAATTTAGAGAAAACGCGCCTGCGGGGTGCCGTGGTGCATACGCTCGATATTTTCTCGTTTCTTCATCGCCTGGCCGTGCCGGGAGGCTACGACATCATCATTGCCGATCCGCCTTATGCCAAGAGGGCGGGCGAACGCGATTTCAGCGCGGAGCTTCTCGGGGATCCGCTGCTCGCGCGCGCCCTGGCCCCGGACGGGTGGTTCATTCTTGAAAAGCTACCCGGTGCAAAGCTCGGCTATCCGGCCTGCTGGGAGCTGATCCGCGAACGCCGCTATGGCGCAACGGAGGTCGCCACGTTCCGGCTGGCTTCATCGGCACCGTCGGCCTCAGTTCCGGAGGGATAGGGCCTGGACGGCCCCAACCGGCGTGGAGGGATTGACCCGGGGGCCCCTCCCCGCTTCTATGGTCCGGCTATGGAAAAATTCCGCGCGTTACCCGGCGAGGCTCGTCTGCCGCTGTTCCTCTATCGGGGACTGTTTCCGGCTGTCTTCACGGCGATGCTGCCCGGGTTTGCCGTGCGAATTCTGCGACGGGGTAACTACGCGCACAAGTTTGGCCAACGCTTCGGCCTCTTTGCCGCGAACGATCGGCGTGCCCTGGAACAGGGGGGCTGGACGTGGATTCACGCCGTCAGCGTGGGCGAGATGATGATGGCGATCAAACTCGCCCGCACTTTGCAGGAGACTTACCCCGGGCCGGACGGAGTGCGCATCCTTCTTTCAACAACCACCTCCACCGGCTTTGCCGTCGCGCGCGAGCAGATTGCACGGCTGCCGGCCCCGGTAGAGCTCATCTACTATCCGCTCGACCTCGCCGGTATCGTCCGGCGGGTTCTCCATCTCGTACGCCCCGCCCGGCTGGTGCTGGTAGACAAGGAGCTTTGGCCGAACATGGTGACGGAGTGTTACCGGCGTTCGATTCCCATCTCCATCGTCAACGCGAGGCTCTCGCCGAAGTCCGAGCGCGGGTTCCTTAAATGGCGGCGCTGGGTGTCCCCATTTTTCGCGATGCTGGAGAATGTCTGCGTGCAGGAGCCCGACGACATCGACCGCTGGCAGGCCCTAGGCGTCCGGCGCGAGGCGCTCCATTGCACCGGGAGCCTGAAGTTTGATTTTGCCGTGCCGGAGGGCTCGCGCGCGCCGGAATTCCGTGCGCTGCTGGAGCCGCTGGGCATTCAGTTCGACCCCGCCGAAGCCAACACGGCCGGAATGCCGCCAAACGCCGCCACGCCGGTTCTCCTTGGTGGAAGCACCTTCCCGGGCGAAGAAGCCGTTCTGGGCCGCTTGCTGCTCGCCCTACGGGCGCGCTGGCCCGGGGTGCGACTTCTTGTCGTGCCCCGCCACGTCGAACGGACCCCCGAGATGCAAACCGAGTTACGCGCAATGGGGCTGCGCACCGTTCTGCGAAGCGAGCTTTCCCCCACTCCGCGCGACCCCTTGCAACCAAAGCCCGACGTCATCCTCGTCAATACGACGGGCGAATTGCGCGACTGGTACGCCGTCGCCACCCTCTGCTTCATCGGCAAGAGTCTCTGCGCGCAAGGCGGCCAGAATCCCGCCGAGCCGATTCTCGCGGGACGGCCCGTGATTTTTGGCCCGTCGATGGAGAATTTCGCCGCGCTGGTCCACCAGTTTCTCGCGGTGAAAGGAGCCACTCAGGTTCAGAATGAAGAGGAACTTGCGGAAGCGGTCACCAAACTGCTGGCCGATCCCGCCATAGGGCGAGCACAGGTGCGGCATGCAGCCGAAGTCCTGCGTGTCCACGAAGGGGCCGCCCGCCGCACCGCCGAACAGATTCTCTCCCAGCCATTTGAAGAAAAATGAGGGGGTTGAAACTTTTTCGAACTTTCTTCTTGCTGAAATCGAGAATCCTTTTCATATTCCCGGCCCATTTCAGATGACCCTATCGTCCAGCGGTTAGGACACCGCCCTTTCACGGCGGTGACACGGGTTCGAATCCCGTTAGGGTCGCCATTTTAAGTAACTCCCCCTCAGGGGGTTACATCCTCTTCAGAAATTCAAGTTTGCTCATTCGGGCACTTTTGGGTCTACACCAAAGTTTGGGGACTGAAGCGGGATTAAGTGGTTGATTTTGAGTTGGTTGAGTCCGTTTTGAATTTCAACCGCATTGAGCAATGACTCTGAGGCGGTAATTTTCGAAATTTTTGAAGCCGTAAGCGCGGC